>CP029329.1:1407500-2057500 GCA_003129525.1 Clostridium beijerinckii
CGATCAAAGCACCATATGTGTGTGATGATGTGCTTTTTGTAGAACGAGCCAACGAGTTACGGTATGTAGCGAGGTTAAGTACTTAAGGTACGGAGCCGAAGGGAAACCAAGTCTTAATAGGGCGACTAGTTGCATGCTGTAGACCCGAAACCGGGTGACCTATCCATGGCCAGGTTGAAGCGAGGGTAAAACCTCGTGGAGGACCGAACCACGTTGCTGTTGAAAAAGCATGGGATGAGCTGTGGATAGCGGAGAAATTCCAATCGAACTCGGATATAGCTGGTTCTCCTCGAAATAGCTTTAGGGCTAGCGTCGGAAAATGTGAGTAGTGGAGGTAGAGCACTGAATAGGCTAGGGGGCATAGCGCTTACCGAACCTTATCAAACTCCGAATGCCATATACTATCAGTCCGGCAGTCAGACTGTGAAAGATAAGTTCCATGGTCAAAAGGGAAACAGCCCAGATCGTCAGCTAAGGTCCCAAAGTGTAAGTTAAGTGGAAAAGGATGTGGGATTTCTAAGACAACTAGGATGTTGGCTTAGAAGCAGCCACTCATTAAAAGAGTGCGTAATAGCTCACTAGTCAAGAGATTCTGCGCCGAAAATGTCCGGGGCTCAAACTTACCACCGAAGCTACGGGTTCACAATTTATTGTGAGCGGTAGAGGAGCGTCGTAATCGGGCTGAAGTCGTACCGTAAGGAGCGGTGGACTGATTACGAGTGAGAATGTTGGCATTAGTAGCGAGATGTAAGTGAGAATCTTACAGGCCGAATATCTAAGGTTTCCTGAGTAAAGTTTGTCTTCTCAGGGTTAGTCGGGACCTAAGGCGAGGCCGAAAGGCGTAGTCGATGGACAATTGGTTGATATTCCAATACCACTACAATCGTTATTATCGATGGTGTGACGGAGAAGGATAGGATGTGCTAGCTATTGGATGCTAGTCTAAGCGTTTAGGGAGTTAGGATAGGCAAATCCGTTCTAACAATTCTGAGGCGTGATGGGGAAGGTTCTACGGAACCGAAGTATCTGATTCCATGCTTCCAAGAAAAGCATCTAGAAAGAGAAGTAGTGCCCGTACCGCAAACCGACACAGGTAGATGAGGAGAGAATCCTAAGGCCGACGGAAGAATTGCAGTTAAGGAACTAGGCAAATTGACCCCGTAACTTCGGGAGAAGGGGTGCCTGCAGCAATGCAGGCCGCAGAGAATAGGCACAAGCAACTGTTTAACAAAAACACAGGTCTCTGCTAAAGCGTAAGCTGATGTATAGGGGCTGACGCCTGCCCGGTGCTGGAAGGTTAAGGGGAATGCTTAGCGGTAACGCGAAGGTGTGAACTTAAGCCCCAGTAAACGGCGGCCGTAACTATAACGGTCCTAAGGTAGCGAAATTCCTTGTCAGGTAAGTTCTGACCCGCACGAATGGCGTAATGACTTGTGCACTGTCTCAACTGCAAATCCGGCGAAGTTGTAGTGCGAGTGAAGATGCTCGCTACCCGCGATTGGACGGAAAGACCCCGTAGAGCTTTACTGTAGCTTAGCATTGAATTTCGGTATTGTCTGTACAGGATAGGTGGGAGACTGGGAAACCAGAGCGTCAGCTTTGGTGGAGTCGTTGTTGGGATACCACCCTGATAGTATTGAAGTTCTAACTGGATGCCATGAAACTGGTGACAGGACATTGTTAGGTGGGCAGTTTGACTGGGGCGGTCGCCTCCTAAAATGTAACGGAGGCGCCCAAAGGTTCCCTCAGAACGGTCGGAAATCGTTCGAAGAGTGCAAAGGCAGAAGGGAGCCTGACTGCGACACCTACAAGTGGAGCAGGGACGAAAGTCGGGCTTAGTGATCCGGTGGTACCTCGTGGGAGGGCCATCGCTCAACGGATAAAAGCTACCTCGGGGATAACAGGCTGATCTCCCCCAAGAGTTCACATCGACGGGGAGGTTTGGCACCTCGATGTCGGCTCGTCGCATCCTGGGGCTGAAGTAGGTCCCAAGGGTTGGGCTGTTCGCCCATTAAAGCGGCACGCGAGCTGGGTTCAGAACGTCGTGAGACAGTTCGGTCCCTATCCGTCGCGGGCGTAGGAAATTTGAGAGGAGCTGTCCTTAGTACGAGAGGACCGGGATGGACTGACCTATGGTGTACCAGTTGTTTCGCCAGAAGCATAGCTGGGTAGCTAAGTCGGGAATGGATAAACGCTGAAAGCATCTAAGTGTGAAGCCAACCTCAAGATTAGATTTCCCATAGCGTAAGCTAGTAAGACCCCTTGAAGACTACAAGGTTGATAGGTCAGAGGTGTAAGTATGGTAACATATTTAGCTGACTGATACTAATAGGTCGAGGGCTTGACCAATATATAATCAAGTTGTAAAATATACATTAATATCTATATGCAATTTTGAAAGAATAATATTCTTTCAATGGTTACATTCCGCGATAGCTCAATGGTGGAGCACTCGGCTGTTAACCGATAGGTTGGAGGTTCGAGTCCTCTTCGCGGAGCCATTTACATTTTATAAAGAAATTTAATAATTAATATATAACAAATTTAATTTGAAAATTTCATATAATATAGTAACTATATTTCTAAAGATGAATATTTTTAGTCGAGAAATCGGCTTTTTTTTGTTGTAGAAAATTACTTAGAAACTTATACTATATATAGATGTGAAAAATATTCTTAATATAATTATATTTAAAAGGAAAGATAATAAAATTCATTGAAACATGAGGGGTATAAGAAATGAAGCATAATTATAGAGACAATAAAAATAAAATAAAGAATATTAAAATTACTAGAACTACGATTTTATTTATTATTATTGTTGCATTTGTAGTTGGAGGGAGTTCTCTAATGGCTGTAAAGTTATCAAAGGATAAACAAGCAGTACAAGCGCTTGAAGTTAATAAAGAAGTAAGCTCAGAGTCAAGTAGTAAAGATAATAAAAATCAATCAAATAGTGCTTTATCTTTATTAGAAAATGATCCTGCAGCTGATGATATAGCTTTTGTAGAAAAATATTTAGATCAACAAATGAAAGGACAAATGCCTGATGGAGCAGATGGTAAAAAGGTTGTTTATTTAACTTTTGATGATGGACCATCAGAAACTGTAACTCCACTTATATTAGATATTCTTAAGGCTGAAAATGTACATGCAACTTTTTTTGTTGTTGGAAAGGCAGTGGATGAAAGTAAAATTACTAAAGATTTAATAAAAAGAGAAGTTGAAGAAGGAAATGCTATAGGAAATCATACTTATTCACACAATTATAATTATTTATATCCAAATAAAACTGTAAATGTGGATAACTTTATGGCTGATGTTGATAAAACTAATCAATCTTTAAAAAATGTTTTAGGTGAAGGTTTTTCAACTAGAGCTATTAGATTTCCTGGTGGACATATGACCTGGAGCGGAATGGACACAATGGATGCTGTTATGAAGGAACAAGATTATCACCAAGTAGATTGGAATGCGTTATCTAGAGATGCCGAAGGAGCTCCTAAGAAGGCAGAACAGCTGAAAGAGCAACTTATAAAAACTATAACTGGTAGACAAAAAGCAGTAATATTAATGCATGATACTTATGGTAAAGAAGAAACAGCAAAATCCTTACCTGAAATAATAAAGTACTTAAAGGAACAAGGATATGAATTTAGAACTATGAAATAAATTGTTTTTAGTCTGGGTATATGACAGAGATAAGTATAATTCATAAATTGTGTATATATAATTGAAGAAAATAAAAAACTATGTTAGTTTTCAGTTGAGTATTAGTATACTAGTATAACGAGATTTATACTATACTAGCAACTTTACTTGAAAATAGCATAGTTTATTTTTTATTTAAGATTTATATATGTTGCGTTAATAAATTTACAACTGAAGCTCTGTGAAGATAATTACGTAAAAATTATCTAAATGTAGGACTTTAATTACAACATATATAATTAAAAAAATATTTGAACGACATTCAGATATAGTATAATTGAAATAGAAATTATTAATGGTAAACTATTAATATATATTAGGATTATTATTATAAATAATAGAATTATAATAATATGTATATATATAGATATTTAAAGTGAAAACTAGACGTATGTATAAAAATAAAGATATGTAAATTTTATCATTAAAAATAAGGAGGACTAAAATGTTAGCAAAAAGTATTGCGTGTGAGATATTGGCAAAGTGTTTAGTAACTGGAGGAGACTTTGCTGAAATATTTGAAGAAGATTCGATAAATAACTCTATATCATTAGTAGATGGCAAGGTTGATGATGCTATAGGTGGAAGAAGCTATGGTATAGGAATTAGAATTTTTAAGGGATTAAATAGTGTATATGCATATACAAATAATAATAGTTTAGATAGTCTCTTAGATACTGCATATAGAGCAGCTTTAGCATTAGGCGATGTAAAAGAAAATAATAATTCAATTATATTAAATGAAAGGAAAATAGCTACAATACATCCAATAATTTATTATCCTAAAGATGTAGCATATGATAAAAAAATATCTATTTTAAAGAGTGCCTATAGTGGGGCGAAGAGTTTTAGTGAGGATATTTCACAAGTCATTGCAAGCTATGCAGACAAAGAACAAAATGTTCTAATTGCAAATACTGAAGGGTTATATATTCAAGATACAAGAATAAGAACAAGGCTGGGAGTAAGTGCAATTGCATCAAAGGGTTCGGAAAATCAAACTGGTTTTGAAGGACCAGGAAGACATATGGGAATTGAAATGTTTGATAATGTTGATCCTGCATATCATGGAAGAGAAGCAGCAAGGGTAGCACATACTATGCTTCATGCAAAGAACTGTCCAGCAGGTAATATGACTGTAGCTATAGATAATGGATTTGGGGGAGTTATATTCCATGAAGCTTGTGGTCATGCATTAGAGGCGAGTGCTGTTGCCAAAGGAAATTCAGTATTTGCAAATAAGCTTGGAGAGCAAATAGCATCAACTAAGGTTACTGCAATAGATGATGGAACAATGGCAAATGCTTGGGGATCATTAAATATAGATGATGAAGGTAATAAGACTCGAAGAAACGTATTAATTGAAAATGGTATTTTAAAAGGACATATGATTGATAAATTAAATGGAAGACGTATGAATATGGAGGCTACTGGTAGCTCAAGAAGGCAAAGTTACAAGTTCCAACCGACTTCAAGGATGACTAATACTTATATAGCTGCTGGAGATGATAAGCCAGGTGATATTATTAAATCTATGGAAGATGGCTTATATGCTAAGAAACTAGGGGGCGGTTCTGTTAATCCTGTAACTGGTGAATTTAATTTTTCTGTTCAAGAAGGATATTTAGTTAAAAATGGAGAAATTCAAGAGCCAGTTAGAGGGGCAAGTCTTATTGGTAAGGGCAGTGAAGTTCTAATGGATATAGATATGGTTGGAGATAATTTTGAAGTAGCCCAAGGCATGTGTGGATCATCTTCAGGAAGTATTCCAACTAACGTAGGTCAACCTATGATTAGAGTAAAGAAAATGACAGTAGGAGGTAGATAAGATATGGATTTCAATTTATTTAAAGAAATATTATTTAAAAACGCTAAAAATTCAGGGTTTGAAGAATTTGAAATATATTATTCTGATGCTGAAAATTTAAGTTTAAATATTTATGAAGGTGAAGTTGAGAAGTATAAATTAACTAATGCTTTTGGACTTTCATTTAGAGGAAAGATAAATGGTAAAATGGGATATTCTTATACTGAAATATTAGATGAAGATGCAATAGATACCCTTATAAAAAACGCAAAAGGAGCAGCACTTGCCATAGAAAATGAGGATGTGCAATTTATTTATGAAGGGGATAAAGAGTATAAGGAGCTAGATTGTTATAAAAAACAATTGGATAATGTAAAACCTGATGAACTTATTTCCCTTGCCTTAGAAATGGAAAAAGAATGTAAGAAGCAATGTGATAAGGTTGTAAACTTTCAAGGCTGTGGGATTGGGTATGGAAAAGCTACTTATGGAATAATAAACTCAAAAGGACTTAATTTAAAGAATGAAAGAAATAGCTTAACGGCATATGTAGTGCCTATAGTAGAAGAAAATAATGAAAAATACGATGGCATGGGATATGTTATAGCTAATAGTGTAGGAGATATTAAACCAAGTGAGTTAGCTAAGCAAGGTCTTGAAGAAGCACTTTCTAAAGTTGGGGGAAAGAGTATTCCATCAGGAACGTATAAGATAATTATAAACAATGAGGCAATGGTATCATTGCTTGGTACATTCTCAGGAATCTTTGATGCAGAGCAAGCACAAAAGGGATTATCTTTACTTAAGGGAAAAGAAGGTGAAATCATAGCATCAGATATAATAACTTTAATTGATGATCCTCATTTAGAAGATGGACTTGGAACAACTTCTTTTGATGATGAGGGGGTTGCAACTTATAAAAAAGAGATTATAACTAATGGAAAATTAAATACACTTTTATATAACTTAAAAACTGCGTATAAAGCTCAAGTTAAGTCTACAGGAAATGGATTTAAAGGTTCATATGCATCAACTGTAGGAGTAAGTGCAACAAACTTTTATATTAAGCCAGGAGAAAAATCTTTTGAAGAACTTTGTAATGAAGTGAAAGAAGGGGTAATAATAACAGAATTTGCCGGGCTTCATTCAGGAGCAAGTGCAATAACAGGAGATTTTTCCTTAGCAGCGAAAGGTTTTATGATTGAAAATGGAAAGAAGAGTTTTCCAGTAGAGCAAATTACGGTAGCAGGGAACTTCTTTACATTATTGAAAGATATTGAAGAAGTAGGAAGTGACTTAAAATTCCCAATGAGTAGTATAGGATGCCCATCTGTAATTGTAAAAGAACTTTCTGTAGCAGGAAAATAGTTGAATGAATGATTAATGACTAAGAAGAAACATTTATAATTAGAGGTCTAATGTATGAAGACGTGTTTACAAAAGTTGATGAATAAATATAATTATATTACAGAACATTCTTAATTTGTATAAAAACAGGGATTCCAATTTAATTTTAAAATTGGAATCCCTGTTTTTAGTGTATTCATATAGACAATTTAAAGTAATATAGCCTAATTAAGAAAATTTAGCTAACAAAGAAATTTTATTTAGTAAGATAAGCAAAATTCTCAGTAACCGGAACAACATAGTACCATTTATTTCGGTGTGTTATGCCCTATTTATGAGTATAATTTGCACGTATCATTTTATCTGAAATATCTAATGATTTCTTATAAACTTCTTTTTCTTTATCAGTAAGATTTTCTCCACCTTTAAGAGTTCCATTAGTTATTACAGCAAATGATTTATTTGTATTTAATAGATTTCTACCCAAAGCAGTATTTTCGTATTGCTCATTAGGAACTCCAAGTACATAAAGTAGTGTTGGCATTACATCAATTTCTCCATTATATAATTTGTCAAATGTTTTTCCTTCTTTTAAAGATGGATCATAAACTATAAATGGAACAGTAGGATTTCCAGTGTTTAAATACCAATCTTGTTTATTGGATAATTGGTTAATACTAGAATCATAATATTTATGAATTCCAGTATGATCACCCATTATAGCTATAACACTATTTTCAAGTAATCCTTCTTTATCTAACATATCAAGAAAATATCCTATTTGTTTATCTGTATAGTGGACGCTTTCAAAATATCCTCCAAGTTTACTTTCATCTAATTCAGGATCGAGTCCAAGTTCTCTGTATTCTTGAGGAATATCAAAAGGACCATGACTGGTTAAAGTTATAGTTTCAGAATAAAATGGCTGAGCCTGTTCTTTTAACATAGGAATAACTTGTTCAAAATAACTTTTATCACTTATACCAAGTCCTATTTCTTCATCTACATTAAATGAATAGTAATCATTAAATTTATCAAATCCAATTCCAATTAAACCATTTTTATAGTTCCAAAATGAACCTTTATCAGGATGGATTGCAATAGTACTATAACCTTGATTTTCCAAGATAGTTGGTAATGAATTGTAAGTATTATTTGGATATCTAAAGAATGTACTACCACTTCTTAATGGAAGCATAGAAGTATTGACTATTAAATCAGAATCTGAGCTTGTCCCTTCATTAACTTGCTCAAAAGTATTTGGAAAGTATAATGAAGATTGTACTAATTTATTTAAGTTGGGAGTAATTTCTTTATCATTGATTTTCTGTCCAATAACAAAACTTTCTAGGGATTCAACTTGGATGTAAATTAGATTTTTACCTTTTGATCTAGCAAAATATTCATTGTTAGGTAAGTTTTCCCTTTTAATCTCAAATAAGTTATTGATATCAGCTTTATCCTGATCAGTTAATTTATAAGCTTTAGAATCACGGTATACTGTATAACAATCAATTATGTGATATCCAATAGGCGAAAAATATCTAGCTGTATTTGATTTGTCATAATTATCAAAAAAATAAGCATTATGAACGTCTTTATTATTAAAAACAGTTATACTGAAAGGAACATAAATTATAAATAATATTGATAAAATGAAAGTACATAAGAAAGTCTTAATAGCACGTTTATGTTTTTTTGTATAAGATTTTCTAGTTATGTATGCATATGCAGCTAGTATTATAAAATCAAATAAAAATATAACATCTAATTTGCTAGTCATTGATAATATACTACCACTCATATTATCTAAATTAGCGGTTTGAGTTAACGCTAATACAGATGGAACCGTTAAGAATCCTCTAAAGTACCATGCATCAATTAGCATTATTAGTGTTAAAATACCATCAATTGCAAAAGTAGATATTATTCTACCTCTACCTTTAAATAAAAGGGAAAAGCTCAAAAATATTAAAGCAAAAGCTATATAATAATTTAAGCAGGGGTTAGCAGATTTATAACCTGCAGAAAAATTAAAAACATAAGGGTTTTGACTTGTAACAAAACCTTGAAATATAATTCCCTTCAACACTATAGAAGCTAAAGGGATTAAGAAGAAAATTAATCTTATTAGTGTATCTTTTGTTAAGTTATTTTGCAAAAATTTATTAAGTTTTGAGTTAAAAGAACTCATTGCTTCACCTCTATTCAATATAATCACTACATTATAGTATACATAAATTTATTAATTAAACAAATAAAAATTAATTTCAATATTGGTAAAAAAATCAAGTGAAATATTTTTATATATAAAAACAATATATAATCTAACATGGTATACTATTAATACAAGAAAATTTGATATAATCAAAGTATAGTAAGTTAATAATTTATTAAAGCGTATTAAAAAAATAACAAGTTAGTATGTTCACCGAATAGCTAACTATGAGGCACCTTACTTCATTATCTATGCAAAATGTACAGAGCAGTTTTGACTTGTTATTTTATTTCATATATATAAAACATTGAAAAGGGGTTATAAGCATGAAAGAAATAGATTGTAGAGGACTCTCTTATTTAAGAAGTATAAGAGAAATAAAAAAATATTTTAATTCAATTGGTGAAGGAGAAGCAATTATAACAGTAAATAGTGAACTTGGACGATCTAATGTTATAAGATATGTAACCCATAAAGGGTATCAAGTAGACCAAGAAGATGAAGAAAATAGGTTTAACATAAAGGTAGAAAAAAGAGGCTGTTTAGGAGTTGAAGAAGAGGAAAATATATTTTCGGTTTTGATAACATGTGACAAAATCGGATGTGAAGATAAAGATTTAGGAGAAATTCTAATGAGTGAATATTTTGAAGCATTAAATGAATGCGAAAGGCTTCCTAGAGAGATTTTATTCTTAAATTCAAGTGTTAAGTTATTTAAGAACGAATCTAAATCATTAGAAGATATAAGAATGTTATATAAAAAGGGTGTAATAATTTTAATAAATGACACATCTTTAGATTATTATAATTTAAAAGAAGATATTACTTTTGGAGAAATAGCTAATATGTATGATATGGTTATTGCTATGAAAAAATCCCCAAAATTAATAAAGATATAGACTTAATAAAAGATAAATTAGGTTCGTTAATGTATGGAGGGTAGAAGAATGTCAAATTATGATTTAATTATTATTGGAGCCGGAATATCTGGAATGACAGCAGCAATAGGAGCTGCCAAAGAAGGAATAAAAAAAATACTTATTATTGAAAGGGAATCTAATTTAGGCGGAATAATTAATCAATGTATTCATAACGGATTTGGAGAAAAGTTTTTAGGCGAACCTGTAACAGGGCCAGAATATATTGATTTTATAGAAAGACAATTGGATAAATCATGTATACAAATTATTCTAAATACTACTGTATTAGATATTACTAGAGAAATGGTAGTTACATATGTAAATTCTAAAGATGGTGTTAAGGATGTGACGGCTAAGGCAATTATATTTGCTATGGGTGCCAAAGAACAATATTTAGGGAATATTGTAATTCCAACAAATGAACTTACAGGAATATTTACCGTTGGAGAAGCTCATAGAATAATTAATTTAGATGGATATCTGCCAGGAAGAAAGACTATAATTATAGCAAAAGATAAATGGGGATTTATAGTTGCTAGAAGATTAATAATAGAAGGTGGAAATGTAGAAGGTGTAGTACTCGAGAAAGCCTTTGAGGATATTACGGACACTGAAATAGATAATATTATTGATGGTTTCGATATACCTATAATTGAAAATTCTAGAGTAATGGAAATTGAAGGTGAAACCAGAATTCAAAAAGTTAAAATTATTAATATTAATAATAAAGTAATAGAAGAAAAAGAATGTGATTCTTTATTATTATCAGTTGGTTTTGTACCTGAAAATTCTATTGTTAAGAAATTAGAAATTAATATTAATAGTGAAATATTAGGTCCTGAAGTAGTAGAGTTTGAAACATCAGTAGGTGGTTTTTTTGCATGTGGAAATATTATATACGGAGAGAAAGCGCTACATATGAAAGAAACAGATGGAATTGAATGTGGAATAAAAGCAGCTAAATACATACACCGCGAAAAAGAATGTTAAGCATAACCAAGAACTTATAATACAAATTACCAAGTAATTTAATTATTGATTGTGAATTAGATTAAAAAAAGCGGAGGGCTTCTTCATACAAAAGTTCATGGCCTAAAGATGTTAAATGAATTCCATCTAAATAAATATCATTTTCATATAAGGTTAATTCATAGAAGTTAATAAATTGTATTCCATTGTTAATACATAATTTGATAATCTCATCTTTTAATGTTACGAGTTCACTTTCGGCATAATCATATAGGTGAGAAGGTGAAAAAAGCGAATTGGCCATTTTACCAATAATTTTAGGGGGGATACCTATAATTATTTCTGAATTAATATTACAACTTTCTTTAATCATTAATTCTAAATTATCAATTATTGAAGATACTGATCTTCCGAGAAGAAGATCATTGGTACCACCCATTATGAAAATTTTAGATGGACGATAGATTAAAACATCATTAGAGTAGCGAAAAAGCATGGAAGTGGTAGTGTCTCCATTACATGCTTTATTCAATGATGAAGCAGAAAAGTTTTGTGTGAGTTTATATACCCAAGAATTTTGTTTGGGTACTCCATATCCAAAAGTTAGACTGTCTCCAAAGAAAATAATATCAAAGTTATTATTCATAAGAAGTTCCTCCATTGCTTAAAATAATTTATTAAAACATTTTTTACATATTAAAGTTTTTCCATTATCAGCTTTTAAATAATCATCTGAAGTAATAAGTTTATTACATATACTACAGAACTTAGTTTCTTTGGATGTAGTAGTTTTAGAAACTTTATCAGATTGTTTTAAAGGACTGTGGTTATTGGTGGAGGTTGTTTTATTCTTAGAATTAGCACATAAAGAAACCTTATTAGATCTATTAGTTAATAAATTATTTTTTATTGGAGAATATAATTTTGATTGTGTAGGAATAATTTTTTTTGTAATAGTATAATTAAAATCATATTCACTTTCAGAAAACAGTTCTAATTCAAATCTAGGATTTTCTTTATCGTAATACTCTTCAGTAAAAATTCTAGTTATTTGAGCATCATTTATTATAATGCCACTTTTTTCTATACCGTCAAATATACTTTTAGTAATATTAATAGTATCGGGATGACGTTTTTCACTTTTATAATAAACTTTTAATAAAGCTATTAAGCTTTCAGAAAAAATAATATCTGGATTTTGACTTCTTGCAATCAATGCAATTTCTTGTTCATATAATGCGTATCTATCATGATATTTTCCAGAACTATGTGGTAAAATAGCACGTCCATTTATATTATGTAATTTAAAATTTGATTTAGTGATTGGTGATCCATTAATTACTATCTTAGCATAATTAGACATTTTAATTCTCCTTGAGTGAGGCATATTAAAAAGATAACAAGTTAGTATGATAGTCTACATATGTTGCAATTATCAATACTCAATACTCAATGCTAAACTATAACTAGAATTTTACATAATTTTTGAAATTGAAAATGAATAATTATTTTTGCAACATATATATTTTGTCTAACACAAAATGAAATAGCATCTTTACAGGTTATTTTATTTCATATGCCTGAAAATTTGATTATTACTTAAAATATACATCATATGTACTTCTTATACAACAATTACATGTTGATTGCTTTTGTAAGAAAGTCAATTTACCTTTTATATATTCATAAGGCATATTAAAACAACAACAAGTTAGTATACTAGTGTATATAAATTGTACTTTGATTATATTGTATATATAAAGTATAATATTTGAGTAATTCACATTGATAAACAATGTATTTTAAGTGTTTAATATATTATTAAATCTTAAGAATATATTAAACAATATAGATAATAGAGGAATTTATCGATATTATAAGCTAAAATAGAACTTGTCATAGAAGAAAATATTATACTTAGAAAGTATTTTAATTTATTTGTAATTATAAATTAACCTAAAGTATATTTAAAAAAATAAAAAAAGAGGTATTAATAGGAATGAGTAAAAAAATAATCTTAGCAATAGAATCAAGTTGTGATGAAACAGCAGCTGCAGTTGTGGTAGATGGTAGAGAAGTTTTATCAAATGTAATTGCATCACAAATAGATACGCATAAAAAGTTTGGTGGTGTAGTTCCTGAGGTTGCATCAAGAATGCATATTAAAGTAGTAGATAGTGTAGTAAAAGCGGCTCTTGCAGAGGCTGAAGTTTCATTAGATGATATTGATGCAATAGGTGTTACTTATGGACCTGGACTTGTTGGAGCACTTTTAGTTGGGCTTCAATATGCAAAGGGCCTTTCATTAGGTTCAAAAAAACCATTGATTGGGGTTAACCATATCCAAGGGCATATTAGTGCAAATTTTATTGAACACAAAGATTTAAAGCCTCCATTTGTATCATTGGTAGTTTCTGGTGGTCATACATTTATAGTACATGTAAAAGGATATAGAGATTTTGAAGTTATTGCTCAAACAAGGGATGATGCAGTAGGAGAAGCTTATGATAAGGTAGCAAGGTCACTCGGACTTGGATATCCAGGTGGACCTAAAATTGATAAACTAGCTAAAGAAGGAAATGAAAATGCAATAGAATTTCCAAGAGCTAAATTTCAAGATGATACATTAGATTTTTCATTTAGTGGAGTTAAATCTGCAGTATTAAATTATTTAAATAAAGCTAAAATGAAAGATATAGAGATAAATAAGGCTGATATTGCAGCATCATTTCAAAAAGCGGTTATTGATGCATTAAAAACTAATTTATTTCTAACTTGTGAAAGACGAGGAATTAAAAAGGTTGCAGTAGCAGGTGGGGTTGCATCTAATTCGTGTTTAAGAGAAACACTTTTAAATGAAGGTGCAAAAAGGGGAATTGAAATTTTATTTCCATCACCTATATTATGCACTGATAATGCAGCAATGATAGGGAGTGCAGCTTATTTCAATTATCAAGAAGGAATAAGATCAGATTTAGATATAAATGCAAAACCAAACTTAAAATTAATTGAAAGGTAGATTCTAATATGAGGTTATTATCACATTCTAATGGGATACATAAAGTTGAGAAAGATAAAGTTAGTAAGCGGAAATTTTTAGAAAGTTTTATTATTTTCGTTGTAGGACTATTAATTTTTGGGTTTGCAATACAAATGATAACTAATATTTTTGATAATGCAAGATTAAAATCAAGATTTAAATATATTAGAATAGATGGAAGTAAAATGGAATATAAGCTTAAGTCAAACGGAGATTATACTGTGGTGTTTGATGGAGCAATTGGAGCGAATATGTATGAATGGGATACGGTTTGCAGAGAATTAGAAGATAAAAAGATATCAACATTTATATACAATAGAAGAGGGTATGGATTTAATGATGGAGGAGAAAATAGAACACCAGAAGAGCAAGCAAAAGATTTGAAAGTTTTGCTTAAAAAATCAGGAGCACCAGAACCCTACATTTTAGTTGGAGAAGAATATGGTAGTTTAGTTACGACTAACTTCGTTAGTTTATATTCAGATTCAGTTGCAGGAGTTGTGTTAGTTAATCCAATATCAGAAGAAAAGATTAAAACTAATGAATTTAAGGAAAGCATTAAATTTGAATATTATAGAAGTCAATTTGAGAAAATAGGTACTAATATTAGTTTAACTTCATTATTGAGTAAGATGGGGTTAACTATGGAAAATGATATTTTTAAAGAGCATTTAACTGAAAGTGAATTAGCTGAATTTAATAGTTTTAAAAATAATAAGAAATATAAGGAAGCAGTCTCAAATGAATTAAAAAACTTATATAAAGATGTATCAAATAGTCAAATTGACGGGTTATTACATAATAAACCATTATATTTAATAACTGATAATGAAGAAGATCCTATAAAAAAAATAGGTGATGCAAGAGTTACGACAATATATAAAGAAGAAATAGAAGGTTCACCATTTTCATTATTAGATTCAAATACAATTGTTAATGGAGTAAATAACGTTATTAAAGATGCAAAAAAAATAGCTAAAAAGTCATAAGAAAGTAGGATTAACTATATATTATTGTCATTTGTTTGACACACAATAACTTTATACTAAGATTATAGAGTTATTACTAGTGGATGTAGCATAAAGTATTTTGATATATATAAATGCTTACTCCTCTGACTTTATGAAGATGAGTTTAAAATATATACGAGAACGTTACGGATACTAGCTATCGGGAATTGTGCCACTTGAGGGTATAAATTAATGATTGATATAGTTGATTGCAAAATAGAAAAATAAAATCTGTGGATAATTTTTTAAAATTAAGATCATATCCACATAAAAAAGAGCATAACAATAAAACCTTTAATAAAAGGTTTAAAAAATCATAAAAATATATTTTGATTTGTGGATATGTTATTAAGCTGCAATTGCAATAAGTTTTCTAATGCTCCTAATATATTCGGGGTTATTTAGAGAATGAGACAATATAACGTTTATTAGTTTTGATATAGCTGTTAAATAAAGGTCAGAGCGCATAGTGGTTGTATTTACTGTATTGGGTGACTGTATGCAAGGATTAAACTTAAAACAAGATATTTCTCTTTCAATAATAGTACGTATTTTGTAAGTTTTAGCCCATTCATCGGAATTCCTTTGTATACCTGGATAAAGTCTGAAATCTTTATCCGGATAGACGTAAGTCATTCGACCACTTTTATTATCAGTACATGGAGTTTCACATGTAAGATAGCATTTGCCTTTCTTATCCCTATAAGATTTAGGACAGGTGAATTTATAGCGTACGCTTCGGTTTTTACCACCACAACTACCTTCTGATTTAAATTGTTCTTTGGTTAGCGGACATAATGGAATTCCCGATGTATTAAATTCTAAATCATTAATTTTAGTATTTTTTTGATTACGAGAGTTTAAGGGAATAAATACTTTTTGAAAATTAAGTTGTTTTAAAAGTCCGAAATTTTCATAACTATCAAATTCTGAATCACCTAAAAAAGTTTTAAATTGAAAATTAGTTTTTGATTTTAGATTATTTATAAATGGCTTAACAACTGATTTTAATGAAGCATTATCATAAGCATATTTTTGTTCTTCAGGAGTTTCAAATTCTTGTTTTACAGAAGAATAAAAGTTTTCATCAAAGAAGTTTATTCCAAGTGGAATTCCTAATCCGTTAGTTAAAATACCAAATTTATAAAAATATCCAAAATGACCATTAACAAAATCTAATTTTATACTAGGATTAGCTTCTGAAAATTTAGGCATGTTTTTATATGCCGCAGCGTATGCATTGTAATCTTTCTTCTTAATGGCTTTCGCGTACGATTTTTGCTTATTAATTTCAGAAACAAGGGTCTTAGGATTGTTTTCTTTAACTTTTGGCTTTAAGCCAGAAGTATCATATATAAGCATAGAATTACGGTCTTTATAGGGTGAATTATCCGGCAATGAAAGATTAAATTCGTTACAAATATCAATTACATTAGGAACTAAAGAATTAAATAAATCTGCTATATCTTTTTCAAAATCGGTTTTAAATCTACTAAAGTATGATTCAGCAGGAACAGAATCATAGAATCCGCAGAATTCTCTTATTTCAGTAGAAAATATAAGAAAAAGATGTAATAAAACATTAGTAGGAATATGAAATATTTGCATTAGTATTAGTGCAGATAATATTGAAGATAATTTATAATCTCTATCCCGGCCTAATGTAGAGTAATAGTGATTTGAGAAGGATTCTGGAATAAAACTTTCCAGGTCGAAATTATCAGAAAGTAAGTTTAAAAAACCTACTGGTTGTTTAGTTGAAAGATAGTTTAATTCGGAAACTTGATCAAACAAATTTAATTGCTTAATTTTATTAAGTGAAAACATGTTATTTTACCTCCATTTGTTTTTTATTTTTGTTGTTATTAATATTTTGACATACTGGAGGAAAATATAAATACCTAACTTGAAAAAAGTTAGGTAAATCAATGCTTGCGGAATTCCGCAAGCAACTATAATGATTGATATATAAGGAGGAAAATCTTATGAATAATAATGAGAATAATGGGAAATTTATCGATGTAGAATCTTTACCAGTAGATGAAGGACAACAAGTTGCTTGGAAAAATTGTTTTCAAAATAATAATTCAGCACCAAAGAAAAGAAAGGGAAGAGGCATACGTATATTAGGAAAGATTGCAGGGATTTTGCTTATTACAATGACAGGTGGAGTATTTGGGAGTGTAATTACTTACTCATTAATCAAGTCTAATAATATTGTTACTACAAAACAAATAACAAGCTATGTTCCACAATCATTTACAGCAAGTACATCAGATGCAATGTCAGCAGCTGATGCATTTAATAAGGTGGCACCAGCTGTTGTTATTGTTTCAACTAAAAGTACAGCCAATAATGGATTTACAACTGGAGAAGTTGAGGGGATGGGTTCAGGTTTCATCATAAATGAAGAAGGATATATATTAACTAATTATCATGTAATTTCAAGTGCTAAGGAAATCACAGTTACATTAAGTGATAATACTGAAGTTAGTGCAACTGTAGTTAATTATGATGCAGAAAAAGATATTGCAATGATTAAATTAAAAGAAGGAACTAAAGTTCCAGCAATTTCAGAACTTGGTGATTCTGATGAAATATATCCAGGTGCAGAAGTTATAGCAATTGGAACACCTCTTTCAAAGAATTTTGCACAAACACTTACAAAAGGAGTTATAAGTGGTAGCAATAGAACAATAGAAGGGCAAAGCGGAACAAGTGTGAATCTAATTCAAACAGATGCAGCTATTAATCCAGGAAATAGTGGTGGTCCATTAGTAAATGCTAAGGGGCAAGTTATAGGAATAAATTCTATGAAGATTGGTACTGAATCAGTAGGAACAACTAGTATTGAAGGGATAGGTTTCGCAATTCCAATAAATGAAGTGAAAAATAAAATAGATGCTTTATCAAAGCCTATCTTAAATTTAGGAATTCAAATAAGAGAAATTAACAGTGATACTGCTAAGAAATATGATTTAGCAGAAGGAATATATGTATCTTCTGTTGATGAATTCTCACCAGCTGAAAAAGCCGGACTTAAGATTGGAGATATTATTGTTAAATGTGATGGAAAATCAGCTAAGACATTTGCAGAGCTTAAAACAATAAAAGAAGGTAAAAATGCTGGTGATACTATGAATATAGAAGTAGTAAGGGATAAGAAAAATATTAGTGTATCAGTTATATTAGAAGAAAAAACTAATTAAGGTATCTGAAAATAATATTCCAATATTCCTAAATATATATGGGATTGATAAATGTATATTATGCAATTATCAGTCCTGTTTTTTTTAGAATCTGTGAATGTAAATTATCAATACGTAATTTAAATTGCAGAACTAAATCTTAAGGATATTCAAAAAGATAACAAATCAGTATGCCTAAAATTAGATTGTATTCTAGTATAATAAAATTAGAGTATTCTAATAAAACTTATATGGAAAAAAGAAACTATTAGGTTATTCTTTTAAAGATTAAAAAAAAGTAGTAGAATATAATGAATAAGGTAAGGCGTAGTTAAATTGTTATTTAGATGACTAATGTGAAAAGGGGATAAATATGGAAGAAATAATATTAAATATAATAATGCATAGCGGGGAAGCACGAAGTTATTCTATAGAGGCAATTACTTTAGCTAAAGCCGGAAAATTTAATGATGCAAAAGAATTAATAGTAAAATCTGATGAGGCATTAGGATATGCACATAATTCACAAACCAGCTTGATTCAAGGCGAAGCTGCAAATGATAATATAGAATTTTCATTGCTTTTAGTACATGCTCAGGATCACTTAATGACAACAATGACGTTTAAAGATTTAGCAGTGGAATTAATAGAAGTATATGAAAAAATAGATTCTATTAATTGTAGGTAGAATATATGAAAAGTAAAATTAAATATGCTTTTGTGTTTTCTATTCTTTTAGTAATAGGCATAATAAGTATTAATCTATATCAACCTAATAAAGAGCAACAAGTTAAGGGTAGTATAGAACTTCTAGTAAATGAAAGTTCTTATGACTACTTAGTTGAGTGTGCAAATAATTTCATGAAATTAAATGATAAGACTTTTATTAGTATAAAGAAGTTAGATAGTTATGATCAGATTAAAAATGCAGTGAAGGATAATAATAAAATAAAATTTCCTAATGTTGCACAAATTGATAGGTTCAATTTTGAAGAATTAAAATTAGATAATTATGAATATTATAATAAGGATAATAAGCTTTTAAATAATTATGCTAATAATTTTTCTAAATATAGAGTTACTCAAGTTAAGTATGGTGACAACTCAATAGGTATACCACTAACATCCAGACCTTTAGCTTTTTATGTGAGAGAAGATATGCTGAGGGAATATGGATATAAACGAGACAGTATGAATACTTGGGATGATGTTATAAAAATTGGTAAGGATATTTATATAAAAAGCAATGGAAAAGTAAGTATAATAAATGCAACGGGACAAGACTATGAAGATTTATTAGACTTATTAACCATGGAGAGCTTTAATGATGATAAAAGTGTAGAGCAAATAAAATCAGAAGTTGAAACTATGATTAAAAATTTAAAGGATAATAACATTTTAAATTTACAAAATGAAGGAGAATTTTTAGGAAGAATATCTTCTTTTAATGCTATGAAAGAGATAATGAAAATTGAAGAAAAGTGTGAATGGAGCATAGGGAATGTACCTAGTATTAAACCAGGAGCAAATAAGTTTTTTGCATCAGAAGGAGATAATTTATTAATATTAAATCAAAATACTGATAATGAAAAGCTAATTGAAAAATTTATGACTTATTTAATAACTAATAACAAAGAAACTGTTAAATATGTGAAGCAAGGAAAATTCTTTTCAAGCTATTTGTATACATATAGCAGCAAAGAAATTGAAGAAGGTGTAAAAAACTTCGTTGGCAAGAGCCCCCTTGTAGTATTGAGTAATATAGAAGAAAAGACTCCAGAAATTAATGACTATGATAAATATATAAAAGTTAAGCAAGAACTTAGAGTACAGTAGTACTTTGAGTTCTTGTTTAATTTTTATACTAAGGATGGGTCTACTAATTTCTTATAAGCTTTCAATGTATTTTGAGCAGTTTTTGTCCAAGTGAATTCAAGGCTTCTTAAGTAGCCTCTTTCACTAAGGTTGGCTTTTAACGTTTCATCATTTAAAAGAGTTACTAGAGATTTTTCTAATTCGTTTATATTATACGGATTTATTAAAATTGCATCATCTCCTGTCACTTCTGGGATTGAGGTTAAGTTAGAGGTTATTACAGGTGCCTTGCAGCTCATGGCTTCTAATGGAGGTAGTCCAAACCCTTCATAAAATGATGGGTAAACAAAAGCATCACAGCCACTATAAAGAACCGGTAAAATTTTATCTTCTAAATATCCACAAAAAATAACTTTGTCTTGTAGATTATTTTCTTTTACAAAGGTAAGAAGTTTTTCACCTTCATCTCTTAATCCTCCACCAAGAAGCAATTTATAAGGCTTGTTTAAGTCTTTATAAACTTTACTAAACGCCTTAATTAGACCTAAAACATTCTTTCTTAAACTGAATCCACCAATATATAATATATATGGATCTTTTACACCAAAGGTATGTTCTACATATAATTTGCAATTATTTTTATCTAAAGGCTTAAAATTATTATTTGCAGCAAGAGGTGTTACAAATATCTTATCTTCAGGATAAAAACTGAAAAATTTTAAAATATCTTTTTTTGAGTATTCAGATACTGTCAAAATACCATAAGAATTAGAAATTATATTGGGCATATCACGTAAAAATCTTTCTAAGTAACCTTTGCCAACGGTTTCGGGCATAATATATGGAATTAAATCGTGTATTGTAACTATAGTTGGTATTTCTGTATCAAAATCGAACCCTATTCCATTTTGGGGAATATGATATAAATCAGTATGCAATTCATTTAATGTATTAGGAATATAATAATTTTCATAAAAACCACCATGTCTACCAGAAGAGTATACTATATTAGTATTTTTTTTATTAAATTCTTCATTAAATTTTCCAGAGCAAAATAAAGTGAATTCATCTTTTGAATCTATGGAAAGAATTTCTGACATAAGATTATTTGTATAAGTACCAATGCCAGTCCCTTGATGTAAAGTAGCACTACGAGCATCAATGGCAATTTTCATATGAACACCTCTATAATACATATTGGGCATATTTCAGAAAATAATAAGTCAGTATATATGCCTTTAGTATAAAGTATTAATTGATTTTAATTTTTGTGAATCTAAATCACAATAAATTATTTAATCACATATAATAAAAATAAATAATAGCTGGTAGGAAATTTCATGGAGAATAATAAAGAGATACTCAAAATTAAAAGCTATGTTGAGGAATATTATCAATTAAAAATAGATAATATAGAAAAGGTGAAAAATAGTTATAAAATTATTACTAAACATGGGGGATATTGTTTAAAAGTAATTAGATATCAATTCTCTCATTTTTATTTTATTTTGTGTGCAATGAAACATCTACAAAGAAATGGATTCAGTAATATTCCTAAGTTTATTATTAATAAAGAAAAAAAAGAATATGGGAGTATAGACGGAAAATATGTTTATTTAACTAAATGGATTCCATCAAGGACAAGTAATTACAATAATCCTATAGAATTGGCTATGGTATCAAGTGAACTTGCAAAGTTACATCAATGTAGTAAAGGTTTCACTTTAGAAAAAATAATGAAACCCAGGATTGGTTGGTTTTCTTGGATTGATGTATTTGAAACAAGAAAAAATGAAATACTTGATTTTAAAAATAGAATAAATCAAAAAGCAAATAAATCTAACTTCGACTTATTGTATTTAGAAAATATTGAACAGGAAGTAAAAAGAGCTGAGAAAAGTATATTAGGTCTTCAAAAAAATAATTATGTAAAGATTATGGAAAGAGAAGTTTTTAAAAGAGGTTTTTGTCATCATGATTATGCCCACCATAATATTTTAATAGATAATAATAAAAACATTAATATTATAGATTTTGATTATTGCATATTAGATTCTCATCTTCATGATGTATGTTCTTTATTAATAAGAAATATGAAAGATGGCAAATGGGAACCGAAAAAATCGGATTTAATATTAGATGCTTATAGGACAAATATGGAAATTAAACAAGATGAAATCCCTATAATAAGAGAATTTATAAGATTTCCTCAAGCTTTTTGGCAAACAGGACTACAAGTATATTGGGAACAGCAAACCTGGGGAGAAGATTTTTTTCTTAATAAGTTAGAAAAATATGTAGATGATTGTGAGTTCAGAGAAGAGTTTATTGATAGTTATTTTAATGGAGGAAATTAATATGGATAAATCGTGTGTTAATGAATATTTAAATATAAGGGAAATAACTATTATTGGACAGTATTTTAGTTATGATAGAAATACGGATAAGAAAGATATTATTTCTCAAATTAATTTAATAGTGGAGCTTCATAAAATTCTAATTGGTTGTAATTTTAATGGAATGAGTAGAATTAAAAGTACAATAGGTAAGGAAGTTGAAGATTATAAAGTTCAAATAAAGAAATTGCAAAAACATTATGACTATGTAGCTAATGAACATTGTCCAAATGAGGTGGATAAATTAATATTATCAAATGGTAAAACTATGCTAAACCAAGCTAAAGAAGCATTAGACTATATTTATGGACATGATTATTTTGGTGTTATAAAGCGTAGTATGAATAGAGAAGAGATTTGTATTGGCAAAGTTGATAGAAATAACTTGAGAAAAAATGAAGGGAAAATT
Source organism: Clostridium beijerinckii (assembly GCA_003129525.1). Taxonomy (NCBI): domain Bacteria; kingdom Bacillati; phylum Bacillota; class Clostridia; order Eubacteriales; family Clostridiaceae; genus Clostridium; species Clostridium beijerinckii. The sequence continues at coordinate 1,430,331 of CP029329.1, forward strand.
GAAATAGGTACAATCAAAGGAATGACATATAATTTAGTAGAAGAAGATTTATATAATTATATTAAGAAATTGCAAAGAAAGCAATTTGATATAGATAAAGAGGAGTTAATAAAATTATTTGTACATGGGTCTCATTTATCATTTAATAGTTTTGATTATTTAAGAGGATTGTGCAGTTATCCAAGAGATTTTTTGAAAATATGGGAGAGATATAGAGATAGCAAAAAAGAAAATACTAATCAAATAGATAATGAGTTAGATATGCTTAATATAAAATACAAATATAACAAGATGAAGAAGGATAATGATGAAATATTATTAGAATTAAAAAGAAGCTTAAAATATGAAAGCAAAGGTTTTATCATATAGGTATCTTTCAAAAGTTAGTTTTCAATGGAACTAAAGCTTAGTAATTTTTTATTAGGAGGAAAAACATGAATAAAACTAGGTATTCAGAAAAAAATTATTTGTGTCATTATGATTTGAGTTTGAAATTTTTTAATGAGCTTGGAATAAAAGTGAATGATATTGTTCCACTTAGAAAAGTATTTGTAATATGTACAGATGAAGGAAATAAAATTTTGAAAAGAGTAAATTATGACGCAGATAGAATAAATTTAATAAGTGATTCTTTGGATTATGTGAAAAAAAGTTATAATAATATAATAACATATAACAAATTTGAGGATAATTTGAATTATAAGAAGTGGAAAGATGATATTTATATTGTTATGGATATTTTAGATGGAAGAGAAGTATCATTTTCAAATCCAGTGGAAATTAATCTTTGTGCAGAAAGTATAGCTTTAATGCACAAAGCATCTAATGGTTTGAGGGCATATTTAAAAAACAAATATAATAAGGATTTTTTAGATATATCTCTAAAAGATAAGTTTCAAAAAGCATATGATGAATTAATTTGGATGAAAAATCTAGTTAATAGTTATAAATATAAAAATGAGTTTGATGAATTATTCATTGAAAATGTGGATAAATATTTATTTGAGATTCAAGAGGTGCAAAAGGAGCTTGAAAAAAGTAAGTATGATGATTTAAGACAAGCAGGAGATACAATTTATCTTTGCCATAATGATTTAGCTTACCATAATTTCTTAATTAAAAATAATGAGATAAGTATAATAGATTTTGACTTTATGACTTTAGATTTAAGAATAATGGATATCGGGGATTTTATTTTAAAATCTATAAAAAACGTAGCTTTTGATATAGATAAAATGTTAGGTTGCATTGATGGATATGAAAATATTTCAATTTTAAAGCAAGAAGAAAAAGAATTATTATATATTCTTATAAAATTCCCAAAAGACTTTCACACTATTTCTAGGGATTACTATTATAAGAGAAAACAATGGGATTATGAAGTTTATTTAAATAGGTTTAAGGCAAAATTAAATAATGAAGAATTTAGATATGAATTTTTAAAAGTATATGAGAACAAATTTATCATATAAAGTTACAGGTAGTCCATTTGGACTACCTGTTTTTGATATTCATTTAACCACTTCATATGCTTTAAGATTTTAAAATAGATTCATAAGCAGATATTGTATTAAGAGCTGTTTTGTTCCAAGAAAAATCTTTACTACGGGTTAGACTCTTTTTAACCATTGTTAGTCTTAGCAAGCTGTTGCTTAATACTCTTTCTATATCGTAAGATAGTGAATCTATATCATTAGGGTCTATGAAAAGCGCAGATCCATAACACACTTCAGGTAACGACGTAACATTAGAAGCTATTACAGGAGTTCCACAAGCCATAGCTTCTATAGGTGGTAATCCAAAGCCTTCGTAAAAAGAAGGATAGACTAGGACTTCTGTAGCATTATAAAATAATGGCATATCTTCAATTGGAACAAAATCTGTAAAAATAACGTTATTAGAGACCTGTAGTTCCTCAGCTCTGCTTTTATATTTATAATAAGAAGGACCTTTTCTTCCTGTGATAACTAATTTGAAAGTCTCTCTTAACTTCGTTGGAAGATTTGAATATGCTTCAATTAAACCTAAAATGTTTTTTCTTGGACTAAATCCACCAACATAAAGTATGAAATCTTCTCGGATGCCATATTTTTTTGTGATTAAATCTTTGGATTTGCATTTACTCATAGGTTTATAAATATCTTCAGCAGCAAGTGGGGTTACGTAAATATTTTCAGAAGGAAAATTAAATTCTTTAGCAATGTCATTTTTAGAAAAGTTAGAGACAGTAATTATTCCATCACAATTATTTATAATTTTAGGCAATTCATCATTAAATATTTTAAGGTATCTATCACTAACAGTTTCAGGCATTCTTAAAGGAATTATATCATGTAGTGTAATAACTTTTTTACATTTGATATTTTCTGACAGTCCAACTCCATTTTGTGGCACGTGGTAAAGTTCTATATCAGTATTATTTAATATATTAGGAACATTTACATCATCCCAAAAACTATTAGAAGATGCTGATTCAACAAGTTCTGTTTTAAAGTTCCCTTTCAAATTATTTATAGAGTTGCATTGTGGCATGAAAATTAAATAGTCATTATTATAATCAGCCTTATTAAGACTAAGAATTAATTGATTAGTATATGTGCCTATTCCAGTACCTTGATACCACTTTGCAGCTCTACCATCTATTCCTATTTTCATTATTAAACCCTTTCATAGTAGTTATATTAATGTATTATATTAAAAGAATATAAAAAATGTTAATAAAAGAAGTAATCTCCTCATATAAATATACAGGAGGTGAGAACTATGATGAGAGAATTTGAAATTGAAAGACAATTTAACCTTAAGATAGAAAAAATTAAAGCTAATAAAGGTGTTTACTATCTTAAAACAGATAAGGGTGAAAGGTGTTTAAAGAAAATAAATTATGGGCCTCAAAAATTATTGTTTGTATATGGTGCTAAAGAGCACTTAAGAAAAAATGGTTTCAATAATTTAGACAAATACTATTTAAACATAAATGGAGAACCTTATGCATTAGTTAATGAAGATCTATACACTTTGTCAGAATGGTTAGAAGGACGGGAATGTGACTTTCATAATATAGATGAAGTAAAGATAGCAGCGAAGACTTTAGCTAATCTTCATGAAGCATCTAAAGGATATGATCCGCCAGAAAATTCTAAGCTTAAAAGTGACCTAGGAAGATGGCCTCATTTAATTGAGAAGAGAATTAAATCATTAGATAAAATGAGAGATATGGTAAGGAAAAAAAGTATAAAAAGTGATTTTGATTTGCTATATTTAAAATCCATGGAATTTTATAAAGAAATTGGGAATAAGGCTTTATCAACTTTAAAAGAATCAGATTATTACGAGTTATGCATGTTTGCAGAAAATGAAAAGAGCTTTTGTCATCATGATTTTACTTATCACAATATAATTTTAGGTGATAATATGGACATACATGTTATTGATTTTGATTATTGTAAAAGAGAAGTTAGAACCTTTGATATAAGCAATTTCATGATAAAAGTTTTAAAGAGAGTTGAATGGAATTTAGAATTTGCTATTGCTATTATAGAGTCATATAATTCAGTCTCTGAATTAAAACCTGAGGAATATAAAGTACTGTATGCTTATCTTCAATTTCCGCAAAGATATTGGAGACTCGCTAATAGATATTATTACAATGAAGTAAATTGGGCACAAAATACATTTGCAAGTAAATTAGAATCTATAATAAATGAACAAGACAAGTATTTAGATTTCTTAGACAGATTTAAGAATGAATATAAGATTTAATGAGTATAATTTAGAAGCAAGAAGAGCTGCTTGAAAATAATTAAAAGATTATTTTTAGGCAGCTCTTTGCTGTATATAAAGAATTAAGAAGAAACCTTTTATAATTTTTACCATATTATAAGGTGTAGAATAATGTGGATAGGTGAAATCAATGCGAATTGGAGATATAGTTGTAAGGAAGTCTTATGAGAAAGATATTACTTTTAAAATAATTGATATTAAAGAAAAGGATGGAAAAGAAAATATTATTTTAAAGGGAATTAATATAAGGATAATAGCAGATGCATACGCAGAAGACCTTGATATGGCTGAAGAAGATAGTGGTTCTCAAGATAGAATTTTAAATACAAGAGTTAATGAAGCTATAAAAAAAGTTATGGTACTACGAGGTGATCTTAGAGATAAAGTTGAAAAGGCTCCAAAGATAAAAGCAAAAAATGAATTGGTATTTGGTAGGCCTGGGAAAATACTTCATGTAGATGGAGATAGTGAATACATGGAAACTTGTTTGAAGGTGTATAAGCAATTATCATTGGATGCAGTTGGTAGAGCAATACCAGAAAGAGACCAACCTAATGTTATAGTGGATTTAGTCAAAGAAATAAAACCAGATATAGTAGTGTTAACAGGACACGATAGTGTAGTTAAAGATCCAAAGGATTATTTGAACTTAGATAATTACAGGAATTCAAGATATTATTTAGAATCAGTTAAAAATTTAAGAAATTATAATTCAAGCTATGATGAATTAGTAATATTTGCAGGTGCATGTCAAAGCTGTTATGAAATGATATTAGATGTAGGTGCTAACTTTGCATCATCGCCTAATAGAGTTTTAATCCATTGTTTAGATCCGGTTTTTGTATGTGAAAAGATTGCTTACACTAGAATAGACAAGGTAGTTTCAATTACTGATGTAATAGAAAATACAATAACAGGAATAAAGGGTGTTGGAGGATTACAGACTAGGGGAAAGTATAGAGAAGGATACCCTAAGTCTTCTTATATTTAATATGAGAAGCCTGAGAAGGCAAATATTTTTATATGGTAATATTCTAAAACATAAATATTCTGAAGAATATTACCATATATATGGTTCAAAGCATGTGAAAAATACGGGTTATGAGGGAAGTAGATTAAATAAAAGCCAATTAAGTTAATTATGTTACGAAATATTTAAACATAATGGATACTTTAGATAAAACTATTATTGAGAAAAATATTGATGGGTAACCGTTGGTAATTTTCTTAATAATACTTTTTCATTTAATTCAAGAATATAAAATTAATCTTTGACAAAAATAAAAACACAGGATATAATTATTTTAACAAATTTAATTGAGCAAAATTAAGTTTGGAGAAACCAAAATACGAAACAGATATAAAATTAAGAGGAGAGAATAAGAATGATATATGATTATATGGTAAAAGATGCAAAGGGAAATACAGTATCAATGGAGGAATATAAGGGGAAAGTACTTTTAGTTGTTAATACAGCTACAGGGTGTGGGTTTACTCCTCAATATGAAGGGCTCCAAAAAATATATGATAAATATAAAGATAGTGGATTTGAAATATTAGATTTTCCATCTAATCAATTCTTTGAACAAGCACCTGGAAGTAATGAAGAAATCGTGAATTTTTGTAAGTTAACATATGGAACAACTTTTAAGACTTTTGGGAAAATTGATGTAAACGGAGAAAATAGTGATCCTCTATATGCTTTATTGAAAAAAGAAGCTCCTTCTGCAATTGAAGATGAATCAGCAAAGGGATTATATAACTTACTATCAGATAAGGGATTCAATACAAGTGGAGATGATATTAAATGGAATTTTACAAAATTCCTTGTATCGAAGGAAGGAAAAGTAGTAGCTAGATTTGCACCAACTTTTGAACCTGAAAAAATAGAAGATAAAATTATAGAATTACTTAATGAAAAATAAAAATGAAGTTATTTGAAGTAGTCCATTTGGACTACTTTTTTGTATGTTGAGATTATAAAGTTCTGCTTGGAGTAATTTTATTAGTAAAAGCACTCAGGGTGTATGATGCCCAGGTCATTTTTAGAAATTGAAAGCAAAAAAAGTTTATAAAAATATAGTGAACATCTTAGCTGATAAAGATAGAATAACACTTATACTTCGTATCACGTCCAGAAAACACACCATAAAAGGAAGCTAAGAGAGTTTCAAGTGAATCTCAAGAAGCGCTCACAGCCGTAATAGGATCACTAATTGAGGTGACTGTGATGATAGGACTAGCAAATGTAGCATTGTAATTGGAGCATTTATAGAAGCTCCTATGATATAGCTTGTTAAGATTGTAAGAAATACTAGGGGTAGTGCTCTAAGAACTAAGAAATTATTAATAAATAATAGGATAATATTCAAGCTTATGAAGTTTAACAAAATAAAATTAATGTTAATTGGAATAATAATTAGAAAAATACAGATAATAAGATGAAATACCTTGAAAAAATATACATTTGGAAAAATGTTTACATTGACAAGATAGGGACATAAATGATAAAATAAATGTTTTGCTTGACAGATTTAACAATTTGAGATATAATTGAGTGAGAAAGAGGGTGTTTATATGGAAAAGGTTAAAACTATTGCTTCCATTAAAAATGACATAGAGAGACACGTAGGTCAAAAGGTCACTTTAAAAGCTAATGGTGGAAGGAAAAAGATTTTAGTTAATGATGGCATCATTGAAAGTGTATACCCAAGTATTTTTGTTATCAGATTAAAAAATGACACCCAAAGGACTGTGACATATAGCTATTCAGATGTATTGACAAAGACTGTACAATTGGTATTTCCAACTATAATATAAACTTCGATTTAATCGAAGTTTTTTTAGTTATTAAATAATAATATATTATCATTATAATTTAATATTTAAATGAATATTGAAAATTTCAAATGAATTTAGGTTTACGATGATTTTTAGAAAATCTCAAGATTTTTACTAATAACTTAGCATTCAGAATTGTAGAATGAAATGGGACAAGAAAATTTAATTATCTACATTGTTATAAATAAAAAAAAGAAAGATGGTGGGTTTCCATCTTTCAACTATGGTATAAAAGGGTATTGAGAATTTATGAGAGGTTATATGGTCAATAACCAATTACTATAATACGACAAAAAATAGTGTATGTCAATAAGAAAAAGTGAAAAAAGTTAAAATAATGATATTATAAGGCGAATTTAATAGGATTTTTGCTGAAAATTAATATTAGAATAGAAATATATCTATCATAAAATTCCATATATAAGTATATATATGATTAGTAGGAATTTTATGGAGGTATGAAATATGGCACATATAGATATTATAAAAGAAAATGTACAATTTGAACAATTACTTAGAGATAGCAATTCTAATACAGTATTAAAAGAAGAATATCTAATCCCAGATACTCATCCTGATGTACAAGAAATATTAACTGTTGAAGCTAGACCGCTGATAATTAACAAAGAGATAATTGGTGATAAAATAGTATTAGAAGGAAAAGTTGAATATACAGTAATATATTTGGCTAGAGAAGATGGACTTGTTGCAAATTCAGTTAACTACAATCAAAACTTTACAAATAATATTGATTTAAATCAAGGAGAAGATAAAGTTATTTGTGAGGCACAATGTAATGTTGAACATATTGAAGCTAATATAATGAATGAAAGGAAAATATCAATTCAAGGAATAATTACCATAGATTGGGAACTTTACAAGAGTAATGATTTTGAATTTGTAAAAGACATTGAAGGTAGTGACGAGGTAGAAGTCTTAAAGAAGACAGAAACAATAAATAAAATCAGTGCTAATGAAGATGTTGAACTGATGGGGAAATGTATTATTAGAGTTGGAATGGACAAACCGCAAATAAATAAAATTTTAAAATGTTCATTGCAATTGCATAAAAAAGAAGTAAAAATAGCGGATGATAAAATTTATCTTGGTTGTTACTGTAAATTAAATGTTTTATATAAGGGAGATGACTCTAAAGACATAATTCCTTTAGAAGAAGATATTTATTTATCGAAAGAGGAAGAAGTTAAAGGTGTTACATCAGATATGATTCCAACAGTTTGTTATGAAATATCAAATAATGATTTAATGTTAGAAGAAGATGATTTAGGTGAAGTAAGAATTATAAATGATGAATTTATAGTTAAAGCAAATGTTAAAGTATTCTCAAAAGAAAATATAGATATGATTAAAGATGCATATTCTAATAAATGCTTAATTGGGCTCAGAAAAGATGAACATGAAGTTGGTATTCTTCATGGAGCAAACAATTCTGAATCAATTGTTAAGTATAATATTCAACTAAAAGAGAAGGATTTTAAACCTGAACATATTATATCTGCTAATGCAGCCATAATATTAACTGATAAGCAAGTTATGAAAGACAGAGTCACTATAGAGGGGATTATTAAAGCAGATGTGTTATATAAAACAACTGATGATGAAAAATACTTAGCAAATGTTAAAGCTGAAATACCATTCTCAGCTATGATTGATATTTTTGGTGCTGATGAAAATATGAAATCTATAGTTAAAGCAAATTTGGAAAGTATAGATGCATCAATAGAAGGAAATAGTATAGCAATTAAAACAACTATAATATTATCCGGAAAGGTTTTGTATGAAATGAATAAAGAGTTCATTTCGGATATAGTTGAAGAAGAGGGAGATATGCCAGAAAAAAAGGCAAGTATAACTATTTATGTTGTAGGAACTGGGGACACTTTATGGGATTTAGCTAAAAAGTATAATACAACAGTTTACGATTTAACTAAAATAAATAAGGTTGAAGATTCAGAACATATTGAAGACGGACAAAAATTAATAATTCCAGGAAGAGCAATTTTTTAGGAACGTATATAAAGTTTGCATTTAATGAGATACCTCGAAATGATTTTAAATTGTTTTGAGGATCTCTTTTTTTATGCGATTTTTTTTTTGAATAATTATTTAATATGGTGGAAAGAATATTTAATACATGATATGAGGTGATAATATTTGAAAGATATTTTAAGTGGTAATTTAATAATAATAGGAGGAGCTGAAGACAAGGAAGGCAAAAAAGAAATTTTAAAGAGAGTATGTAATTCAATTGACAAAGATAAAGATATATTATTAATTGCAACCATTGCGACTGAATATCCTAAAGAAGCAGCGACTAAGTATAAAGAAGTTTTTGGATCACTTAAAGTGAAAAATATAAAAGTATTAGATATTAGCGAGCGAACTGATGCATTTGAAGAATCAAATGTTGAACTGATAAAAGAAGCATCACTAATATTTTTTACTGGTGGAGATCAATTAAGAATAACAAGTTTGATTGGTGGAACTTCAATTTATAATGCTTTAAAAGAAGCATGTGATAAAGGTGCCTTTATTGTAGGAACTTCTGCGGGAGCATCCGTAATGAGTGATACGATGATAGTTCAAGGAAAAGATGATGAATCACCAAGAAAATGTACATTAAAAATGTCTCCAGGATTAGGTCTAATTAAAGATGTTATAATTGATCAACATTTTGCTCAAAGAGGAAGGATTGGAAGATTATTAACAGGAATTGCACAAAATCCAGAAATTTTAGGAATAGGAATAGATGAAAATACTGGAATAGTAGTTAATAAATCTGGAGTAATAGAAGTAATAGGAGAAGGCGCAGTTTATTTTATTGATGGAAGCGCAATAACATACACCAATGTTTCAGAATTACGTTCAGAGGATATTTTAAGTATGCATAATGTGAAATTGCATATATTAACTGATGGAAATAAATTTAATCTTATAAAAAAGTCACCTTTTGAGGAGGAAAGATTTAATCATGAAGATAATACAAAAGAGAATATATGAAGGTCAAAATATTTATTCTCATAAAAAGTGCATAAAAATTGATGTTGATTTAGAAGGATATTGCGAGATACCTAGTAAAGAAATACCTAATTTTAATTTCAATCTTGTTAATATGATACCTGAATTAAAAAAACATAGATGTGGGATTGACGAAGAAGGAGGTTTTGTAAAAAGACTTCAAGAAGGAACTTATTTAGCACATATTTGTGAACATATAATGATAGCAATACAAAATAATTTAGGAATAGATGTTTCTTATGGAAAGGCAAGAGAAGTTTCAGGTGATAGATACTATATTATTGCACAATATGAATATAAAAATACTGTGAGTGAGGTAGCTAATGTAGCTGTTGATTTAATAGATTCTTTAATTAAACAACTTCCTATAAATTTTAAAGGAAGAATAGATATAATAAAAGGTATATTACAAAATGAAAAAATGGGTTGTACTACAAAAGCAATTTGTGATGCAGCAAAAGAATATAGTCTTCCAGTTATGCAACTTGGAGATAGTGATATATACCAAATAGGGTATGGGAAAATGAGTAGAGTTATAGAAGCTTCTATAGGAAATAAAACTAAATGCGTAGGTGTAGACATTTCTTGCGATAAGCTTTTAACAAAACAATTACTTCAAAATCAAAATATACCTGTAGCAGAAGGAAATAAGGTATTTAACATAATTGGTTTATTACAGGAAGCAGAAAGAATAGGATATCCAGTGGTACTAAAACCTCAATATGGAAGCAAGGGTAAAGGGGTAATACTAAATATAAAAAATCAAAAACAATTAGTTGAATCATATATTAATTTACGAAAAAATCAAAATGACATTATTATTGAAAAATATTTTCAAGGGCAAGATTATCGAGTTTGCGTAGTAAATTATAAAGTAGTAGCAGTATCTTTAAGGCTTGCGCCCTTTGTTATTGGTAATGGAACAGATAGCTTGAAAAAACTAATTGATATTCTTAATGAAGATCCATTAAGAGGAGATGATCATGAAAAGGCATTAACAAAAATAAAAATTGACTCAGAACTAACTGAAAGCCTTTCAAAACGGAAATTGAATTTAGATTATATACCACAAAAGGACGAACAAATATCATTAAGAGAAAATGCAAATATTTCAACTGGTGGTATTGCAATAGATTGTACAGACGAAATCTGCGAAGAAAATATAGATTGTTGTATAGATGCAGCTAAAACTTTGGGATTAGATATATGTGGAATTGATATTTGTACAAAAGATATAAAAAATCCTATTAAAGAAAGTAATGGAATTATAATGGAGATAAATGCTGCACCTGGAATAAGGATGCATCATTATCCTTCAAAGGGTAAAAAGCGTAATGTGGGAAAAGCAATACTTGAAATGCTCTATGATGAAAAGCCTGAAAATATACCTGTAGTATCTATTACTGGAACTAATGGGAAAACCACTACCACAAGATTAATAAGTCATGTACTAAAAAAGATGGGAAATACCGTAGGTATGACATGTACTGATGGTATATATTTAAATGATAAGTGTATACATAAAGGCGATGACTCAGGGTTTAATAGTGCAAAGACAATACTAATGAATAAAGATGTAGATGTGGCTGTATTAGAAACTGCTAGAGGTGGACTAATAAAAAAAGGTCTAGCATATGATTTTGCAGATGTAGCAATTATAACAAATATAACTAATGATCATTTAGGGTTAGATGGAATTAATTCTATTGAAGAGTTAAGCTTCACAAAGGCATTAGTTGGAGAAGCTGTAAAAAAAGATGGGTTTGTAGTTATAAATGCTGACGATGAATATAGTAAAACGGTAATTAATAGATTTGAAGCTGAAAAGATTTATTTTTCAAAATCTAAAGAAAATCAACTGATACAAGAAAATATTGCTAATGGTAAAATAGCAATATTTATTGAGAATAATATGATTTGTGTAATTAATAAAAATAAAAAATATGAAATTATTTCAACTAAAAAATTACCTATATCTTACGACGGAAAATTAGAATACAATATTGAAAATGCAATGGCGGCATGCGGAGGGTTAATAGGTTTAAAAGTTGATTATTGCATGATTACAAAAGGCTTTTTGGATTTTAAGTTAAATAACGAATATAATAATGGAAGATTTAATATATACAATTATTGTGACAGAAAAATTATTTTGGATTATGCTCATAATATTGAAGGGTATAAGGCAGTAATATCTTCACTAAAAAAGATAAAAGGGAAAAATGGCTTAATTGGTGTAATTGGTATACCTGGAGATAGAAAAAATGATGTGGGATATGAAATTGGAGAAATATGTGCAAATAATTTAGATAAAATAGTGATAAAAGAAGATAAAGACAGACGTGGCAGAAAAATTGGAGAAATTGCAGGATTGTTAGAAAAAGCTATATTAAAGATTAACAAAAATGCAAACTTAAAGATATGCTTAGATGAAGTAGAGGCATTAAAATATGCTATAGATATAAGTAATAAAGATGATATAATTGTAGTATTTTATGAAAAATTAGATTTACTTTTAGATTTCATAAAAGAAGAGCAAATAAATAAAACTGATACTATGAATGCAAATTATAAAACTGTATAGAAGTAAAATTAAGAATTTATGAAGAAAATAAAATTAGTTCATATTGAATTTAATATTAATTCCAACATTGAGAATAGCAAATATATTTTTTGTAGAAACTTAACTTAAATTAGACAAGATTTTTTACCTATGATAAAATATTGTTAAAATGCAAGGAAAGGATATACGAAAATGAAGATTAAGGCTTATGCAAAAATAAATATTGCCTTAGATGTTGTAGGAAAAAGATATGATGGATATCATTTGTTAAGAATGATAATGCAAACTATAGATTTATATGACACAATTGAAATTGAGAAAATCAATTTTGGCATAAAGTTAAATTGTAATAAACATTATGTTCCTACAGATGAAAGGAATTTAGCATATAAAGCAGCAAAGTTATTTAAGGAAACTTATTCTATTGATGATGGAGTTGATATTAAATTAATTAAAAACATACCAGTTTCAGCTGGATTAGCTGGTGGAAGTACTGATGCTGCTGGTGTTCTGAAACTTATGAACAAAATATTCAACGTAAATGCAGATGATGATGAATTAAAAGCTTTGGGATTAAAGTTAGGAGCAGATGTACCATATTGTATAAGTGGCGGTACAGCATTATGTGAAGGCATTGGAGAACAAATTACCCAATTGAAACAATTTAAAGATAAGATTTTAGTTTTAATAAAACCACCTTTTGGAGTATCAACTAAAGAGGTTTATAAAAATTTTGATTTATCAAAAGTGATTTTTCATCCAAGAATAGATGAATTAATAAAAAGAATGGAAAATGATGATATTCACTTTGTAGCAAATAATATGAAGAATTTATTGGAAAATGTAACTTTGAAAAAACATAGGGTTATTACAAATATTAAAGAAGAAGTCAAAGCAAATGGTGCTATTGGCACAATGATGAGTGGCAGTGGGCCTACTGTTTTTGCTTTTTTTGACGATATGCTAAAAGCTCAAATATGCTATGATAATATGAAGATAAAATATAAAGATGTATTTATAACAAGAACAATTTAATTTGAAGTAAATGCATAAAAAACCTCCAAGTGGTAATAATTCAACTACAAGGGGGTTTGTTTATGAAAAAATGTTTGAAAGTGAAAAAAATATTTTCTATAGTGTTGATATGTGTTAGCATAAATATATTCCAAGGATGTACAAGCATCCAAGAGCATGTTAGTAAAAGTATTGGAAGTAATTTAAGTGAATTAGGAAAAAATACTGAGAATGAAGATAAAATTAGAAATCTTAATTATGATGATGTGAAAGATTCATTAATAAGATTTCACGTTATTGCAAATAGCGATAATGAAGAGGACCAGAATTTAAAGTTAAAGGTTAAAAATAAAGTTATAGATTATTTATATCCTTATTTAAATGATTCACAATCGTTAGATGAATCCAGGCAAATCATAAAAGATAGGATGCAAGAAGTTAAAAAACTTGCAGAAGAAGTAATTAAGGATAATAATTATAAATATGGAATACAAGTTGAACTATCTAGGGAAAACTTTCCGGATAAGTCTTATGGGAATATAACTTTACCACAAGGTAATTATGAAGCATTTAGAATAATCATAGGAGATGGACAAGGTAAGAATTGGTGGTGTGTAATGTTTCCACCATTATGTTTTGTGGATGAATCTAAGGCAGAAGTAGAGTATGATAAAACAGAAGAAAAAATAAATTCAACAAAAAACAACTCAAATTTAGAAATGAAATTAAATTCTGATGAAAATAAATTAGAGAAATTAGATATACAAAATGATAAGAATGATAAACAAAATAACAAAAATAATATACAAATAAAATTTAAAATAGTGGAAATATTAAAGAGTATATTTAACTAGGAGGAACAAGATGACAAAAGCATTAGCCATGATTTCAGGCGGATTAGATAGTATTTTAGCAGCTAAACTAATTAAAGAACAGGGTATAGAGGTAATAGGAATTTGTTTTAGATCATATTTTTTTAATGAAGAAAATGCAAAAAGAATGACAAAGCAAATAGGAATAGAATTAGAAGTAATAGATTTCTCTAAGGAACATTTTGAGATGGTTAGAGATCCAAAGCATGGTTGGGGTAAAAATATGAATCCATGTATAGATTGTCATTCTATGATGATGAGATATTCGGGCGAATTACTTGAAAAATTTAATGCGGATTTTATTATTACAGGTGAAGTTTTAAATCAAAGACCTATGTCACAAAATAGATCTGCATTAGATGTAGTAAAAAAACAATCTGGATTTAGTGATAAAATTTTGAGACCATTATGCGCAAAAAATTTAAAAGAAACTCAAATGGAACTTGATGGACTAGTAGATAGAGAAAAATTGTTGGATTTTTCAGGAAGAAATAGAAAACCTCAAATGGCATTGGCTGAGAAGTGGGGTATAAAGGATTATCCATCTCCAGCAGGCGGATGTAAATTAACAGAACCTAATTATTCTATTAGATTAAAAGAAATTTTAGAAACCAAAAAAGATGTTACAGAAAAGGATATACACTTGTTAAAGTATGGACGACATTTTGCAAGTGAGAATAAGACTAAAATAATAGTATCAAGGACTGGAGAAGAAGGAGAACAAATAAAACAATTATTAAATAATAAAGATATGATGTTTTTTACTTCTAAGTTTAATGGTGCAATGGTCATAATACCAGAGGGTAATAATCCTACAGAAGATGACTTGATATTTGCCTGTAGACTAGCGACTAGATACAGTAAAGGAAAAGATGAAGAATTAGTTCGTGTTAAATTTGGAAAATTCTCAACTGAGTTTAATTCAACTAGAGATGTTAATGCTATGACTCAAGAAGAATTGGATAAATATATTATTAATTAAAGATTAGATGTTATTTCAATAAATAATATATAAAGTATTTACTATATATTAATTTGTATATTAATATATGTACAATATAAAATTTGATAAAAAATTAATATATTATGATGCTAAATTATTAAAATGAATATAAAACTTGGAGGTAATTATGGATAAAAAGGCGATTATCACTGTTGATAGTACTGTCTTAAATGAGGAAGAAGATATGATAGGCGTAGTAACGCCAGGTGATTTTTATAAAACAAAAGACGGGTTTAAAGCAGAATACAACGAAACGGAAATTTCAGGAATGGAAGGAACAAAAACTACTATAATAATAAGAAAAAATTCTTTTGATTTAATAAGAGAAGGAACTACTGAAACTAAGATGGAATTTGAAAATAATAAGAGCACAATATCCTTATATAAAACACCATATGGCGTATTGGATGTTAAGATAGATACTAAAAAGCTTGATATTAATATAAATGAAGATGGCGGAACTATAAATGCTACTTACTTATTAGAAATAGGAGAACAAACTACATTAAAAACCAAACTAACTATTGATATAAAAGTAAATTAAAACTAGACTTGAGCATATATCCCACTCAAATAAGAGGCGTGTATTTGTTGTGATTGCTGAGGATTTAGATGTGAATTTCTACTAAAGAAATATCTACATCTAAATTACTTCAACAATACTTTAGAAAAACAAGCCTCTTATTTCTAGTTTTCGAATATATCAAAAGTGTAAGAGTTTGGGCAGGTATTACAAAATACTTTATTTAGAAATCTATATTTCAATACATAATAAAAGCAGAGTGATTAAATTTTGAGGTGGTGGACATAATTTAAATAGGAGGAATAGATATGCAAACTAAATTAAAATATGTAAAAATATTAGAAAATATATGTAAGTATTATGGGATTGATGAAGATGGATTTATTGAATTATTAAAAAATAGAGATAATAAATATATATTACTACTAATTTTGAAAAATAATCATTGCTTAGAAGTTGATAAAATTAAAGAAATATTTAATGTAAAGACATCTAAAAGTATAAGCAGTAGCTTGAGATTAGCAGAAGAAAAATTATTAGTAAATAGATTTTTCAGACAAAAGTATTTTGAATTAGAAAATAATATAGAAAAAAGTGAAATGACTAATTTGTAAAAAAAGATAGATATTAAGGTAAAGATGTGATATTATAATATTTATGTTATTTAGAAACACAAATAACCCATAATATATTTTATGAGGTGATATATATCATATCATGATTTGATAATTAAGTCAATACTAATATTAAAAAATGCATAGGAGGATAAAAATGAGCGCTAAATACGTTTTTGTTACAGGTGGAGTTGTATCATCATTAGGTAAAGGAATAACAGCTGCATCACTTGGAAGATTATTAAAGAATAGAGGGGTAAAAGTTTCTATTCAAAAGTTTGATCCTTATATAAACGTTGATCCGGGTACTATGAGTCCTTATCAGCATGGAGAAGTTTTTGTAACTGATGATGGAGCAGAAACAGACTTAGATTTAGGTCATTATGAAAGATTTATAGATGAAAATTTAACTCAAAATTCAAATGTAACTACTGGTAAAATATATGGATCAGTTATAGCTAAAGAAAGAAGAGGGGAATATCTTGGTGGTACAGTTCAAGTAATTCCACATATAACGAATGCTATTAAAGATAAAGTATATAAGGTAGCTAAAGAAAGAGATGTTGATGTAGTAATAACTGAAATTGGTGGAACAGTGGGAGATATTGAATCACAACCATTTTTAGAAGCTATAAGACAAATAAAAAGTGATATAGGAAGCGAAAATGTATGCTTTATTCATGTAACTTTAGTGCCATTTTTAGGCAAAGCAGGAGAGCTTAAGACAAAACCTACTCAACATTCAGTAAAAGAATTAAGAAGTCTTGGTATTCAACCAGATATAATAGTTTGTAGAGCAGAAAAAGAAATATCAGAAGATCTAAAGGCTAAAATAGGATTATTTTGTAATATGGATGGAAAATCAGTAATTCAAAATCTTGATGCAGAAGATTTATATGAAGTACCGTTAATGTTGCATGATGAAGGCTTAGATAACTTAGTATGTGAAAAACTGAATTTAGGCTGTAGAGATATTGATAATTCAGAATGGATTGAAATGGTAAAGAAAATAAAGAACCTTAAGAATAATGTTAAAATCGCATTAGTTGGTAAATATGTTGAATTACATGATGCATACATATCAGTAGTTGAAGCATTAAGTCATGGTGGATATGCTAATGATTCTAATGTTGAAATTAAATGGATTAATGCTGAAAATCTTGAAAATGGTAATGTTAATGAATTACTTAAAGATGTAGATGGTATTTTAGTACCAGGTGGATTTGGAGACAGAGGAATAGAAGGTAAAATTACAGCGATAAAATGGGCAAGAGAAAATAAGAAACCTTTCTTAGGAATTTGCTTAGGAATGCAATGTTCTGTTATTGAATATGCAAGAAATGTATTAGGATATGAAGATGCAAATAGTTCGGAAATAAATCCAAATACAAAATATCCTGTAATAGATCTTATGTTAGATCAAAAGGATATAGAAAATCTTGGCGGTACAATGAGACTAGGATTATACCCTTGTAAATTAGACGAAAACAGTAATTCTTATGAAGTATATAAAGATGAAGTTATTTATGAAAGACATAGACATAGATATGAGTTCAATAATGATTTTAGAAAACAAATAACTGAAGCAGGAATGAAAATTGTGGGAACTAGTCCTGACGAAAAATTAGTCGAAATCGTTGAAGTTGAAAATCATCCATGGTATGTAGCAGTTCAATTCCATCCAGAATTGAAATCAAGGCCAAATAAGCCACATAAATTATTTGTGGGCTTTATTAAAGCTGCATTAGACGAAAATAAATCAAAATAAATTAAAATAAATTTGTCTTATGATGAAATTTAATATATAATAGGCTTGAATATAGCAATTCACATGAACTGGTAAGTTTATCTTAATGATTTACCAGTTCAAAATTATATGTAATTATAAAGAACAAATTATGACTTCTAGGTATATGATCAAATTAGACTAGAATCATACTTGTTATTTTAAAAATATATCTAATATCAATACTTAGGTATATGTTAAATTAAGTAAAAGGTAATAAGCTTATAAATAGCATTACTTAAGCATTCTGAAATATAATCTCACATCTAATTATCTTGCTATTAAAATTTCCGATATATATAGAAAAAATAATAAAAGAATTGATATTTATAGATATATAATCTATAAATTGGAGGTGCAAACTTGATAAAACAAGAATATGAAAGCATGACTTTAACGAGTTTAAAAGACATTGCTAAAAATTTAGGTGTTAAAAATATATCTAAATATAAAAAGAGTGAATTAATAGAAGAAATATTGAAGACTCCTGTTAATTTTGTGAAAAAAGATGGTGTGATATTAAAAGAAAATATAGCTCCTAAAATTGTAGAAAAACCTGAAAGAAAAGAATTGATACCTAATACAACAGTAAAACCTGAAAGAAAAGAACTGATACCAAATACAATTGTAAAAGCTGAAAGAAAAGAATTGATACCAAATACAACAGTAAAACCTGAAAGAAAAGAATTGATACCGAATACAACAGTAAAACCTGAAAGAAAAGAATTAATACCAAATACAACAGTAAAAAGAGATAGTAATGAATTTTCAAGACCAACTAATAATATAGACGGAAATACAGCAACTACTGATGCTGAAAACATAGAAAAAAAAGAACAATTAAAAGAAATGATAGATGAATCTGATGTTGAAAAAGGGATTTTAGAAATTTTAGAAAATAATAGTTTTGGTTTTTTAAGATGTAAAAATTACTTGACTAGCAGTGAAGATATTTATGTTTCTCCATCTCAAATTAGAAGGTTTAATTTAAGAACAGGGGATGAGGTCGAAGGTAAGGTAAGACGAGCAAAAGAAACTGAGAAATTTAAGGCACTTTTATTTGTTCAAAAAGTTAATGGAGAACATCCAGAAAAGGCAGCAGGTAGAAAATCATTTGAAACTTTAACACCTATATATCCTAAGGAAAGACTTAGATTAGAAACGTCTAATAGAAATGATTTATCATCTAGATTGATGGATATAATTTGTCCAATAGGTAAAGGACAAAGAGGGCTAATAGTAGCACCGCCTAAAGCAGGAAAAACCACTTTGTTAAAAAAGGTAGCTCAAAATATATCTATAAATTATCCTGATATTAAATTAATAGTATTACTTATAGACGAAAGACCAGAAGAAGTTACTGATATGAAGAGATCTATAAATGGAGATGTAGTTTATTCCACCTTTGATGAAGAACCACAAAACCATGCTAAGGTAGCTCAAATGGTTCTAGAAAGAGCTAAGAGAATGGTCGAACAAGGGAAAGATGTTTTCATTCTTATGGATAGTATAACTAGGTTATCAAGAGCTTATAACTTAACAATAAATCCAACCGGTAGAACATTATCTGGTGGACTTGATCCAGGTGCACTTATAATGCCTAAAAAGTTCTTTGGAGCAGCAAGAAATATTGAAGAAGGTGGAAGCTTGACAATACTTGCAACTGCACTTGTAGACACAGGTTCAAGAATGGATGATATGATATTTGAGGAATTTAAGGGAACAGGGAACATGGAAGTTCATTTAGATAGAAGATTACAAGAAAGAAGAATCTTCCCAGCTATAGATATATATAAATCAGGAACTAGAAAAGAAGACTTAATTGTATCTAAAGAAGAATTAGAAGTATCATTTGCCATCAGAAAAACAATGTATAGAGATGGAAATGGAGACAATGTTACAGAGAACCTTATTAATATGTTGTCTAAAAATATTGATAACAAAGAATTTATAAATACTTACTTGAAAAAATAGTATAAGAAATATAAAAGAAAATAACGAATCTAAGATGTAATGTATAGTATACTGATTTGTTATTTTTATTAAAATATGCTTTATATAATGAAAAGATGACCATTAAGAGTTTGTTGGTCATCTTTTCATTTTGGTGAGATTAAATTATTTGCTATATCAACAATCTTTGTTAACGAGTAGGTTGAAGATAATAATTTAAGGTTAAGTTTCATTTTAGATAATTCATCTGGATTTTTTATTAAATAATTTACTGTTTCATTAATTTTATTTAAATCTTTAACGTGTATAGAGTATCCTTTAGTAGTAAGAAAATCTATATTTTCATTTTCTTGACCAGGGATAGCAAAGGGAATAATCAATGGAATGTTTTTAACTATGGATTCTGTAACAGTTAAACCACCAGGCTTTGATATTATTACATCACAATAATCCATTAAATAAGATATATCTTTAGTGAAACCTAATATATGAAGTTTCTTATTTTTAAATTGATTATTATTACAATATTTTGTTAGCTTATTTTTTAAATGATCATTTTTACCACAAACTATTGTAATTCGCAGTTTATTTGGATTCTTTAATAACTCTTTTAGAACTATAAATATAGTATTTAATCCAAGACTTCCACTCATAAGTAACAAATTAAAATACTCATCATCCTTTAAACCATCAAGAGATGTAACTTCTGTATAAAATTTGCTGTTTATAGGAATACCTGCAGGATATATATTGTCAGGGTTAATATTTCTATCTATTAATGATTGTTTAGTGTAATCACTTCCGGTAATATAAGCATCAACATAAGAATCTACATATATATAATGAGCTTTAAAATCTGTAACTATTAAAATAAAAGGTATTTTTAATCCGTGTTTTTTTAAATCAGAAATTACACTAATGCTAAGAGCGTGGGTGGCAACAATTACATCAGGTTTAATTTCATCTATTAGCTTTGAAATTTTTTTCTTTGCAAGAAAAAAAGGAAGCTTCAATAAATTATTAGTTAATTTTATATCGGTTAGCTTATAAAACAATCCGTAAAACTTTGGAAATTTCGAAGCTAAAAGTTCATATCCAATTACAATTACATCATTAAGAATTTTACTATTTTTAGCTAGAAAATCAATTTTTATGATTTTATAACCATCATTTTCAAAAGATTCAGCTACCGAAGAAGCAGCTTGATTGTGTCCCTGTCCTGTAGATGTTGTTAAAATTAAAACTTTTTTCATGAAAGTCACTCATTTCCACTGTATTATACTAAATAGTTTATCATATTTAGCATATCATTTAAATATGATAAACTATTAATATTTAGCATATCATTTAAATATGATAAACTATTAATATTTAGTTAATTTAACCATTAATAAATTATTAATATATATATTGCAATTATCAATGTTCAATACTCAATTATAACTAGAATTATTATATTATTTTTGAAATTGACAAGAAATAATTATTTTTTCAACATATATAGCTAAATTAACTAAATAATTACCAAGAATAAAGGTTTAGTTATATTATTCTGAATTAAAAAATCATTGGAATTTTGACTACTTTAATAAATAAAGAAAAATTTTCATTTACACATCTATATATTCACAAATTCAAAGAAAAAGGGAAAGACAATGTCTTTCCCCAAATTTCTTACTTTTCATCAAGGTTGAATCTCTTTTTAAACTTATCAACTCTTCCGCCGATGTCAAGGATTTTTTGTTTACCAGTGAAGAATGGGTGGCATTTAGAGCATATTTCAACTTTTAGTTCTTCTTTAACAGAACCAGTAGTGAAAGTGTTTCCACATGCACACTTAACCACTGCGTCTGTGTGGTATTCAGGATGTATGCCTTCTCTCATTATTTTTCACCTCTTTCAATTATATAAACTTATGTTAATTATTCAATAACAACCATTAAATTATAGCATAGTCGATTTTTAGCGTCAATAATAAATTGTAGAATTTAAAGACTAAAGTATAATGTGTCTAAAATAGAATCAATAATATAAAAATATCTTTTTATGCTGAGTATTAAATGATATAATCGAATATGATACCTAAAAGGAGCGGATTTAGGAATGAGTAAATTATATTTTAGATACGGCGCTATGAATTCTGGTAAGTCAACTCATTTAATGCAAGTTGCTTATAATTATGAAGAGCGTGGAATGAAAGTGATTATTTTAAAACCTAAGGTTGACAATAAAGGTGGAGATACGCTTGTATCTAGGCTGGGGGTAAAAAGGCAAGCAGATTTGTTGATTTTAGAAGATGATAATATTTTTGAAATAATTGATAACTATGCAAAAGCAAATAAAAGAATAGATTGTATATTGGTGGATGAAGTTCAATTTATGAAAAGTACTCAAATAGATCAATTATTTGAAATTGCAGTTAAAATTAATATACCTATTATATGTTATGGACTTAGAACTGATTTTAAAAGAGATGGCTTTGAAGGTAGCACAAGGTTATTGTTATTAGCTCATAGTATAGAAGAAATGAAAACAATATGTTCATGTGGTAAAAAAGCTATATTTAATGGAAGAAAAATAAATGATAAGTTTGTATTTGAAGGAGAACAAATTGCAATTGACGAGCAAGATGATGTAAAATATGAATCATTATGTGGAGATTGTTATTACAAATATACAGAAAATAATATAAGAGAGTAAGTGATTTTATTAATGAAAAGATGTGATGTTGGAGGTCAAGCTGTTATAGAAGGCGTTATGATGCGAGGAAGTAAAAGTCTTGCAACAGCTGTTAGAACTCCCAAAGGGAATATAGAAATAGATTTCAAAGATAATAAATCTATAACAAAAAAATATCCAATATTAAATATACCTTTTCTTAGAGGCTTTTTTGTTTTGATAGATTCAATGAAAATTGGAATGGAATCATTAAATTATTCAGCTGCATTTCTAGATGAAGAAATAGAGGAACCTTCAAAATTTGAAGTATGGTTAGATAATAAATTTGGAGACAAAGTTAATGATATATTAATGGGTATAACTATGTTTTTTTCATTTATTTTTTCGATTGGACTTTTTGTTGCATTGCCAACAAGCATAGCATCAATTTTTAAGAATACTGGGGTTTCTAGTGTTATGTTAAATTTAATTGAGGCAGCTATAAGGATAACAATTCTTATATTATATATGTTTCTAATAAGCAAAATGAAAGATATATATAGGGTTTTTCAATATCATGGTGCTGAACATAAAACAATATTTTGTTATGAATCCATGGAAGAATTAACTGTAGAAAACGTGAAGAAGCAATCAAGATTACATCCGAGATGTGGAACAAACTTTTTATTCCTAGTAATGTTTGTTAGTATTGCAATATTTTCTTTTACTGGTTGGGGTGGAATTTTGGAAAGATTAGCACTTAGAATAATACTAATACCAGTAGTTACAGGGATTAGCTATGAACTTATAAAATGGCTTGGGAAAAATGATGGGATGTTAGCTAAAATAATAGCATATCCAGGGCTCAAATTACAATTGTTAACGACCAAAGAACCGGATGAGTCACAAATTGAAGTTGCTATTGCATCTTTAAAGGCAGCAGAAGGAATCGAAGATTCTAATAAGAAGATTGAAGAATTAATAAATACAGGTACAGCTACATTAAAAGAAAATGGAATTGATACAGCAAGATTAGATGCAGAACTATTATTAGGAAGTGTAATTGAAAAGAATAGAGTATATTTAATTACACATAGAGAAGAAGAAGTTAGCATGGAATGTACTAAAAAGTATTTTGACTTAATTGAAAAGAGAAGAAATAAAATGCCAGTTAAGTATATTTTAAATAAGTGCGAGTTTATGGGGATTGATTTCTATGTTGAGGAAGGTGTCTTAATTCCTAGAGGTGATACAGAAATATTAGTTGAAGAAGTGCTTAAAAATATACTGGAAGATGAAGAAAAACATATATGTGATTTGTGTTGTGGCTCAGGTGCTATTGGGATAGCATTAGCTCATTTAAGGAAGAATATAAAAGTTGATTTGATAGATAATTATCCTATTCCAGAAAAAGTTTCAATAATAAATATAAAAGAAAATAATTTGGAAAATAGAGTTTCATTTATAAAAAGTGATTTATTAGAAAAGGCTATAGAAAATAAAAATAGTTATGACATAATAGTTTCAAATCCTCCATATATAGAAGAAGAAGAAATAGAAAATCTTATGGATGATGTTAAAAAGTATGAACCTCATACAGCTCTAAATGGAGGAATAGACGGATTAGATTTTTATAAGAAAATAATTAAGCAAAGTCAAGCGACATTAAAGAATAATGGAATATTAGCATTTGAAATAGGATATAATCAAGCAGAAGAAGTAAGATTATTGATGAAAGAAAGTAATTTTACAAATGTAAAAGTAATTAAGGATTTTGCTAGCCTTGATAGAGTTGTAATTGGATTTAAGGCAGGATTTTTGTAGCTACTTAGAATAATGTTAGCAGTTAGATGTTTAATCTGACTTGTTATTTTTGAATATTACGCAAAATGTGATATAATGTAGAAATATGAAAAATGAAGTACGGAGTGATTAAATGTTATTAGATAGATTAGAATTTATAGAGAATAAATATGATGAATTATCAGTTAAAATTGGCGATCCATCAATTATGCAAAATCAAAATGAATGGAGAAAGCTTTGTAAAGAGCATTCTGATTTGGAAATTATAGTAAATAGCTATAGGGAGTATAAAAAAGTAACTGAAGATTTAAAAGCTAATAAGGAAATGTTAAATGGTGAAAATGACAGAGAAATGAGAGAAATGTTAAATGAAGAAATAACTGATCTCACAAATAGAGAAGCTGAACTAGAAAATGAAATACAAATTTTATTACTACCTAAAGATCCTAATGATGATAAGAATGTATTTGTTGAAATCAGAGGAGGTGCAGGTGGTGAAGAAGCAGCATTATTTGCATATAGTTTGTTTAGAATGTTTACAAGATATGCAGAAACTCAAAGGTGGGTTGTAGAGATCATGAGTTTGAATGAAACAGATCTTGGTGGATTTAAAGAAGTTGTATTTATGATTAAAGGTAATGGAGCTTATTCTAAATTAAAATATGAAAGTGGAGTTCATAGAGTTCAAAGAGTTCCGGATACTGAATCAAGTGGAAGAATTCATACATCAACAGTTACAGTAGCAGTGTTACCAGAAGTTGATGACGTTGAAATAGAAATTGCAGATAAGGATGTTAGAATAGATGTATTTAGAGCTTCAGGAAATGGAGGACAATGCGTTAATACTACAGATTCAGCTGTTAGAATTACTCATTTACCTACAGGACTTGTAGTTTCATGTCAAGATGAAAAATCACAATTAAAAAATAAAGAAAAAGCTATGAAAGTTTTAAAATCAAGGCTTTATGAAGCAGCAGAAAAAGAAAGATCAGCAGGAATAGCTGAAGATAGAAAGAGTCAAGTTGGAACTGGAGACAGAAGTGAAAGAATTAGAACATACAATTATCCACAAGGAAGAGTTACTGACCATAGAATAGGATTAACTTTATATAAGCTAGAATCATTTTTAAGTGGAGATCTTGATGAGATGATAAATTCACTTATAACATCAGATCAAGCTGAGAAAATGAAACTTATGGGAAATACACAAATGTAATAAAATACTCAAGAAAGCCTTGCATTAATTATGTAAGGCTTTAGGCATATTCAAAATAACAAGTCAATATACTAGTCTATTTTATGAGGTATTATAATATCATGTTCTCACAATAGATAAACTATTAAATATATTGAATTGATATTTTAAAATATACATTATATCTTTAGATCGATATTTTCTTTCATATTTCTTAAAAGTAATTGGGGGATTGAATATGGATATATATATGGCTATAAAAAGAGAAAAATCACATTTCAAAATATTCTTAATTATGATGGTTATGATCTTGATTACGCTTCCCATAGTAGTAATAGCAACTGGATTGACAACAATATTTTATATGAGTTATATGATTTTTATTCATTTGTTAATAGTATTAGCTATTGTAATTAAAATAAATTCTTATAAGGTGGAATATAGGTGTTGGAACAATAAATTAATATTCAAAACAGGTATTTTCGTTAAGGAACATTTGATTATGTGTGATAAAGTTGTGTTAGTACATACTAATAAATCTGAGTATGATTTAGAAATAGTTTTAGTAACAAGTATGATTTTTAAAAACAAAGTATTAAGACCAATAGATAAAAACTTTTTAAAGAGGTATCCACAAATTGCCAAGGAATATAATGACATTAAACAACAAAATCCTAAAAGAGATTATTATTTTCAAATAATCAAAAGAGGGGGCTTGAAAAAATATTTATTATTAGACTTAATATATAAAAATTGTGTTAAAGCTATATATACTGATGAAAGCATACAGAATATAAAGATAGCAAGAGGACAACTTATAGTTTAGTAAGCATTTGAAGAAAGTGAACTAGTTGAATAGGTTAGGAAACTCGACTCACATTCGTTCACTAAGTACTCACAGAGTAAGCAACCATCATCAAATCATAGATACCCACAGGGAAAGTTCGAGAAACCAAATACAAGATTTGGATTCTCACTTATCTCACTTATCTACTTAAGAAAGGAGGAAAATATTTGAAAACTAAGGTTAGTATAATTAAAAATATTAAAGAAGATGAAGATAAAATAAAAGAAGCAGCAGAAATTATTAAAAATGGAGGAACTGTAGTGTTCCCAACAGAAACTGTTTATGGATTGGGGGCTGATGCTCTTAATGAAAAGGCAGTCGAGAAAATATTCAAAGCAAAAGGGAGACCACAAGATAATCCGTTAATTATTCATGTTTCATCAAAAAACATAGAGGCATATGCAAAAGAAATTCCTGAAATAGCCAATAAACTTATAAGCAAATTTTGGCCGGGGCCACTTACAATAATTCTAAGAAAAAAGGATATAATACCAAATGTAACAAGTGCTAATCTGGATTCTGTTGGAATTAGAATGCCTGATAATGAAATAGCAAGAAAATTGATTGAATTATCAAATACAACTATTGCAGCACCATCTGCCAATATAAGTGGAAGGCCGAGTCCGACAGATTTTCAACGGTGCATAGAAGATTTAGATGGAAAAGTGGATTGTATTTTAGGCGGAGAGAAAAGTGATATAGGAGTAGAATCGACAATCGTTGACTGTACTGTAACTCCACCAATAGTTTTACGACCAGGTGGCATTACATTAGATATGCTTAGGGAGGTAGATTCAAGAATTGAAATAGATAATGCTATAATGCAAAAACCAAAGGAAAATCTTAAACCAAAAGCTCCAGGTATGAAGTATAAACATTATGCACCTAATGCCAAGGTTACAATAATTTCTGGAGAAAGAAAAAAAACTGTTGAAAAAATAAGAGAAATAGTACACTATAATATAGAAAAAGGTAAAAAGGTATGCATCCTTACTGTTGAAGAAAATGCTAAAGAATATATAGAAGGTATAAGCATAGTTTTAGGAAGTGCATTAGATTTAACAACAGTTGCTAAAAGTTTGTTTGAGGCTTTAAGAAAATGCGATGATTTAGGAGCTGATTTAATTTTAGCAGAAGGGTATAAAGAAGAAGGTGTTGGGGTAGCTATTATGAATAGATTAAATAAGGCTGCTGGGTTTGATATTATAGAGGTTTGATTTTTAACGAGATAATATTGAAATAAATATTCTATAGAATATTAGAATGTTTATTATAAACAATATTTATTCTGAACAATATTACCATATATATTCTTCAGAATAGACATATATATATAAAAACACGCACTTATAAAAAAGCACGCACTTATAAAAAGTGTGAAGTGCAATTAAGAACTTAACACTTATAAAATGATTGTTAAGACTAAATTATAATTCGGAGGAGGATTTAATTATGAAAATTGCAATTGGATGTGATCATGGTGGATTTGAATTAAAAAATGAAATTATTAAATTTTTAGAAAATGAAAACCATGAAGTGAAGGACTTTGGTACATATTCAACTAGTTCTTGCGATTATCCTGATGTTGCTTTACCAGTGGCAGAAGCTGTAGTAGCAAAAGACTATGAATTCGGAATATTAATTTGTGGTACTGGAATAGGAATTGGTATTGCAGCTAATAAAGTTCCAGGAATTAGAGCTGCATTATGTTCAGATACTTTTAGTGCACATGCAACTAGAGAACATAATAATGCCAATATACTAACAATGGGGCAAAGAGTTGTTGGAACAGGCCTTGCTTTAGATATAGTAAAAACTTTTATAACTTCAAAATTTGAAGGGGATAGACATCAAAATAGAATAAATAAAATTTCAGAAATTGAAGAAAAGTATACACATTAGAAAAAGTGCGAAGCACAATCAAGAACATTTCACATTAGAAAAGGTGCGCTAGCACAACCAAGAACAATTCACATTAGAAAAAGTGCGAAGCACAACCATAAATAACTGATTGAAAGTTATTAAATTTTATAGATAATTGTTCATTGCTAATTGAAATAAAAAATAAGCGTGAAACATAAGTTAAAATTAAATATATAGATTCATAAATATAAAAAGTGAAATTTGGAGGAATAAATAATGAGTAAAGTTATAGAAATAAAACATCCATTAATATTACATAAGTTGGCATTTTTGAGAAATGAAAAAACAGGTTCAAAAGATTTTAGAGAATTAGTAGAAGAAATTTCTATGTTAATGGCATATGAAGTTACAAGAGATTTAAATATGGAAGAAGTTGAAGTTAAGACTCCTGTAGCTGTAGCTAAATGTATGATGCTTGCAGGTAAGAAAATGGCAGTTGTTCCTATTTTAAGAGCAGGGCTTGGAATGGTTGATGGAGTACTTAATTTAATTCCAGCAGCTAAGGTTGGACATATTGGATTATATAGAGATGAAAAAACACTTCAACCAGTAGAATACTTCTGCAAATTACCACAAGACATTGCAGAAAGAGATATAATAGTTGTTGATCCAATGCTTGCAACAGGCGGATCAGCAATAGATGCTTTAACTATGTTGAAAACTAGAGGTGCTAAAAATTTAAAATTAATGTGTTTAGTAGGAGCACCAGAAGGAATAGAAGCTGTACGAAAAGTTCATGATGATGTTGATATTTATCTAGCTTCAATAGATGAAAAATTAAATGAACATGGATACATAGTACCAGGTCTTGGTGATGCTGGAGATAGATTGTTTGGAACTAAATAAAGCATGTTAAAGTAATGGAATGCTTAAAGTTAGAAATATAGGTATATTTATCTGGGTGAGGCACATTAAAAAATAACCAATATATGAACGTATCTGTTATACATCATACTAATTGGTGAAATGTGTCAATACCCAGATATACAGAAAATACTCCATTTTTCTTTGAAACAAAAGACAGGTTACATATTCGAATGTAATTTTATTTGATGTACCTAACTTAAAATAATTTAATTTGGGGGAATATAAAAATGGATAGACGTGATAAACAAAACTATTATTTAGATATTGCAGAAACAGTTCTAGAGCGAGGAACTTGTTTAAGGAGAAACTATGGTTCGATAATAGTTAAAAATGATGAAATAATTTCTACCGGGTATACAGGAGCACCTAGAGGTAGGAAAAATTGTATAGACTTGAATAGCTGTATAAGAGAAAAACTTCAAGTCCCAAGAGGAACACATTATGAACTTTGTAGAAGCGTGCATAGTGAAGCTAATGCAATAATAAGTGCTTCGAGAAAAGATATGATTGGGGCTACATTATACTTGGTTGGAAAAGATGCAAAAACGAAGCAATATGTTAGGGATGCTAATTCCTGTTCAATGTGTAAGCGATTAATCATTAATGCAGGTATTGCATATGTAGTTATAAGGGACTCTAAAGAAGAATATAGGGAAATAATTGTAGATTCATGGATAGAAGATGATGATTCACTGAAAATTATGAAGGATGCAGGATACTAATCTATAATAGCTTAAATTAGGAGGATGTAAATTGAGTAAAAAGAAGATTATTACTATTTTTGGAACTAGACCAGAAGCTATAAAAATGGCACCTTTAATAAAGGAATTAGAAAAAAGAGAAGAAATTGAATCTAAAGTTTGTGTAACAGCTCAACATAGAGAAATGCTAGATCAAGTTTTAGAGCTATTTAATATTAAACCAGATTTTGATTTGAACATAATGGAAACAAAGCAAACCTTAACGGGTATTACCAATAAAGTTTTAGAGGGTTTGGAAGAAGTATTTAAAGAAGAAAAACCAGATATGATATTGGTACATGGAGATACAACAACTACATTTGCAGGCTCATTAGCTGCGTTTTATCAACAAATCAAGGTTGGCCATGTAGAAGCGGGCCTTAGAACCTTCAATAAGTATTTTCCTTTTCCTGAAGAAATGAATAGAAAATTAACAGGTAGTTTGACAGATTTGCACTTTTCACCAACTAAAGGATCAAAGGAAAACTTGTTGAGAGAAGGTATAAAAGAAAGTGATATATATATTACAGGAAATACTGTAATTGATGCTATGAAACATACTGTTGAAGAAGATTATATTTTTGAAAATGATGAGTTGAATAATATAGACTTCAATAAGAAAGTAATAATGATTACTGCTCACAGAAGAGAAAACTGGGGAGAAGGAATTCAAAATATTTGTATAGCATTAAATAAGATAGTTGAAGAAAATAGTGATGTAGAATTAGTATACTTAGTTCATTTGAATCCTGTTGTCAAAGATGTAGTATTTGAAAGACTTGGAGGAAAAGATAGAATCCATTTATTATCTCCATTAGATACTAAAGAAACTCATAATTTGATGAATAAATCATTTATGGTAATGACAGATTCAGGTGGATTACAAGAAGAAGCTCCTCATTTAGGAAAGCCAGTACTAGTGTTAAGAGATGTTACAGAAAGACCAGAAGCGGTTGAAGCTGGAACTGTTAAGTTAGTAGGAACTGATATAGATCAAATCGTAAACGAAGCAAATGAATTGCTAAGAAATCCAGAATCTTATTCTAAAATGAGTAAATCTATTAACCCATATGGTGATGGCATAGCATCTAAAAGGATAGTAGAAGCTATATTAAAGTATTTTAATTTGAGTTCAAGGGAAGTAGAGGAATTTAAAAGATAATTTAAATAGAATAATAACTTATTAAAATGACTATATATTTAAGAAGCAAGTGTATAGTCATTTTAATTTTATCATATTTTGCAATAAGAAAGAAAATATAGCATTTTATAATCTTATATGTAAACAATTACTAATAATATAAGTTTTTTAATTTTTAGATAGTGATATTAAAAGTTTTAAATATATAGTGTAAAGCTATATATAATCACATTTTTAGAGAATTATTAAATTTTAGAAATTGAAAGAAGAGAAAAAAATTAAAAAGTTTGTTTAGAATTTAACGAAATCTCTTGATAAAAAGAAGCATAATGGTTATAATTAGTATATGTTAATAATTTAACAAAAGAAAAATAAAAAGAAAAAATAAATAATAAAGTAATATATAAGATTTTAGGAGGTAAAAAAATGAGAGACGTAGTTATTGTAAGTGCAGTAAGAACAGCAGTAGGTAGTTTTGGTGGGGCATTGAAAGATGTACCAGCAGTAGATTTAGGAGCTTTAGTAATTAAAGAAGCAGTAAGTAAAGCTGGTGTTAAACCAGAACTAGTTGAAGAAGTTATTATGGGAAATGTAATTCAAGCAGGTCTTGGACAAAATACAGCAAGACAAGCAACAATTAAATCAGGATTACCACAAGAAGTTTCAGCTATGACAATAAACAAAGTTTGTGGATCTGGACTTAGAGCAGTTAGTTTAGCAGCTCAAATGATTAAAGCAGGAGATGCTGATGTTATTGTTGCAGGTGGTATGGAAAACATGTCTGCTGCACCATATGCTTTAAAAACAGCTAGATTTGGTCAAAGAATGGGCGACGGTAAAATGGTTGATACAATGATAAATGATGCATTATGGGATGCATTTAATAACTATCATATGGGTAAAACTGCTGAAAACATAGCAGAACAATGGGGAATAACAAGAGAAGAACAAGATGAATTTTCAGCAGCATCACAACAAAAAGCAGAAGCAGCTGTTAAATCAGGAAGATTTAAAGATGAAATAGTTCCAGTTGTTATTCCACAAAGAAAAGGAGATCCAAAGGTATTTGATACAGATGAATTTCCAAGATTCGGAACAACTGCAGAAACTTTAGCAAAATTAAAACCAGCTTTCGTTAAAGATGGTACAGTAACTGCAGGTAATGCTTCAGGAATTAATGATGGAGCAGCAGCATTTGTTGTTATGAGTGCAGAAAAAGCAGCAGAATTAGGAATTAAACCATTAGCTAAGATTCTTTCTTATGGATCAAAGGGATTAGATCCAACAATAATGGGTTATGGACCATTCCATGCAACTAAAAAAGCTTTAGAAAAAGCTAACATAACAGTTGATGATTTAGATTTAATCGAAGCTAATGAAGCTTTTGCAGCTCAAAGTTTAGCAGTTGCTAAAGATTTGAAATTTGATATGTCAAAAGTAAATGTAAATGGTGGAGCAATTGCTTTAGGTCATCCAGTTGGAGCATCAGGAGCAAGAATCTTAGTTACTCTTCTTCATGAAATGGAAAAGAGAGATGCTAAAAAGGGATTAGCAACACTTTGTATCGGTGGAGGAATGGGAACAGCTATTATAGTTGAAAGAGTTTAATAGAAGTTTGAATTTCTTTGAAAGAAAGGTTACTATGATGGATAATCATAGTAACCTTTTTCTTAATTAGAAATTCATATACACTAAATATAAGATTAAAAAAAGAGGAATATATAATGCAAGTTTGAAGAAAAATAGTTTTAATTATGATATAACACGGTCTAAATAAGAAGTTAATGATATGAATAATAACAATATATAATATTGATAGGGTTATAAAAAAATAAATATTGAATAACAATTAATTTTTATATTCACTAATACAAAAAAGATATGAGTAAACGTATTACTGAAAAAATCAAAAAACAGTAGTATTTATCCTAAAATTATAGTATTATTAAAGTTTAATAGCAAATAATGGAATGAAAATGTTAACATGGATAAAATAAACTTTATTCATAATTTAGAATATTCAGAAAATTGAATGATAACAAAATGAAATATTCATAAATGAAGAAAAATGGAGAAATTCCTAATATTAGTTGAGTATTTGATAGCATATGAAAGATATATTGATTTTAAACAGAAAAATAGCTAATTTTACCTTTAAATAGTATTTTATTAAAGATAAAGATAAAGATATAATAATTCAAATGAAGGTAAGGTGGTTATATATGAATAAAGAGATGAATAAACTACTTCTACAAATGGTACAATATGATTTGGTATGTGGATTATGTATATCTTTAATTATAATAATAATTTCTACTTTCGCAAATGCAGGAAACTATTTATTAGGTATAAGTGTATCAGCAATAAATTTTTTTGTTAGTGGATATGTTATTTCAAAACATCTAGGAAACGGAAAAAAACAATTATTTATTATTGCTAGTTATTTTTTTAGATTGGGATTTATAATAATTACTATATTGCCTTTCGTAAAAAATATGAATTTTATGATATTTTATGTTATAGGATTTATTACACACTACATAATAATGCTTATAGTTTTTGGCACAAAAAATAGGAAAGGAAGTGTTTAGGTTGGAGACGATTATACCTATATTTTCCCTTGAATTTGGTAACTTTACATTAAATATTACAGCAAGCGTAATAACACAATGGATTGTTATTTTAATTTTAGGAATAGGTGCTTTTCTATTAACAAGAAATCTAAAGTTAAAACCTAGTAAAAAACAAGCAGCTTTAGAAAAAATTTATCAATCCATAAGAAACCTAGTAGTTGATACTATGGGAGAAGAGTATGAATCATTTTTACCTTACATAGGAACACTAATGATTTATTTACTAGTGTTGAATTTTCTTGGATTAATAGGCATTAAACCACCAACACGAGATATAAGTGTAACAGTATCATTGGCAATTGTTTCTTTCTTAGTTATAAATCTAAATGCTATTAAGAAAAATGGCATTATGGGTTATGGAAAGGGATTGACACATCCGTTTGCAGTAATGTTACCAATCAATATAATGGAGAGATTTATAGTGCCATTATCATTGACACTTCGACTTATGGGTAATATGGTTGCAGCTACAGTTGTATTAGAATTGGTATATGAAGCATTAGGACATGTAGGAATGCTTGCTCAATTCGGTTTGCCAGTTTTTGTGCATGGATATTTTGACTTGTTTGATGGAACAATTCAAATGATCGTATTTGCAATGTTAACCATGATTAACATTAAAGTAACAGCCGAACATTAAAAATTTACACAAAATCATTTATTATTATTTTATAGGAGGAATCACAATGAGTTTAGGAGTTCTAGCAGCTGGAATAGCTGTATTGTCAGGAATAGGAGCAGGAGTAGGTATAGGTATAGCAACAGGTAAGGCAACAGAAGCTGTTGGTAGACAACCAGAAGCATCTGGAAAGATCATGACTTTATTAATATTAGGAGCAGGACTTTCAGAAGCAACAGCAATCTATGGATTAGTAATTGCATTTATGGTAATGGGCAAATAATGAATTCGATGAGTTAATATTATTGACTCCGAAGGGAGGATATAGGTAGAATATGGAAATTGAGTATTCAACAACGATAATGACTTGGATTAACTTTGCTGTTTTAATTCTGATTATGAAACATTTCTTTTGGGATAAGCTAAAAGGAATAATTGCAGAAAGACAAAAATATGTAGATGATAAGTTAGCCAAGGCAGATGAAGATTCTGAAAAAGCTAGAATGTATTTGCTTAAAAATGAAAGCATATTACAATCTGCTAAAGAAGAAGGTAAGAAAATTACTGAAAGACAAAAGCAAAAAGGCGATAAAGTTTACGAAGAAATCATTGATAATGCCAAGAATGAAGCAATTTCATTAAAAGAAAGAACTATGCTAGAAATTGAAAGAGAAAAAGAAAAAGCTGAATATGAAATCAAAAGGCAAGCAGCAGATTTAGCATTAGAACTTGCAATTAAAGCATTAGAACAAAAAATTGATGAAGATACACATAGAAAACTTATAGGCGATTTTATTGCTAAGGTAGGTATATAATATGTATGAATATTTAGACAGGCGATATGCCTTAGCTATTTATGAAGTTGCTGAAAAAAAAGGCAAAGTTGATGAATATTTAAGAGACTTAAGAGAAATATGCGATTTAATTGATAATAATCAAGATTTTCATGAAGTAATTAAGCATCCACAAATTAATACAAC
Organism: Clostridium beijerinckii; assembly: GCA_003129525.1. Classification (NCBI taxonomy): domain Bacteria; kingdom Bacillati; phylum Bacillota; class Clostridia; order Eubacteriales; family Clostridiaceae; genus Clostridium; species Clostridium beijerinckii. The sequence continues at coordinate 1,465,728 of CP029329.1, forward strand.
AAAAAAGAAACAACTTTTTACTGATTTATTTAAGGATAAAATTGATGAACAATTACTTTCTTTCATGATTATATTAATTGAGAAGAACAGGATACTTTATTTAAGAGAAAAACTAAATCAAATGGAAAATATTGATTTAGAAAGAAGAAATATAATAAGGGGTATAGTTAAAACTGCTATACCACTTTTACCAGAAGAACTAGAAAAGATGAAAGTTATCTTTGAAGAGAAGTATGATAAGACGATTATATTCGATACAGAAATAGATAAAAGTATTTTAGGTGGAGTTTATGTAAGTGTTGGAAATGATATTATTGATGATACTATTAAATCAAAGATAGAAGAAATGAAAGCTTTAATGCTTAAGAAGGAATAGAGGTGAATCCATGAATATTAAACCAGAAGAAATAACTTCTATTATTAAAAGAGAAATAGAAAAATATGAAAAGCAAATTCAAACAGTAGATTCTGGTACAATAATCACAATTGGTGATGGTGTTTCAAGAGTTTATGGATTAGATAATTGTATGGAAGGGGAATTGTTGGAATTCCCTAATGAAGTATACGGAATGGTTTTAAACCTTGAACAAGATAACGTTGGATGCGTTATTTTAGGAGACGATAAAGGAATAAAAGAAGGCGATATCGTTAAAGGAACAGGTAAAGTAGTTGAAGTTCCAGTTGGAGATCAAATGCTAGGTAGAGTTGTTAATGCATTAGGACTTCCTATAGACGGAAAAGGACCAATAGTTACAACTGAAACTAGACCAATTGAAGTTCATGCTCCTAGTATAATAGATAGAAGTTCTGTTAATGAACCATTACAAACAGGAATTAAGGCAATTGACTCAATGATTCCAATTGGTAGAGGTCAAAGAGAACTTATAATAGGAGATAGACAAACTGGTAAAACAGCAATAGGTATAGATACTATCCTAAACCAAAAAGGTAAAGATGTTATATGTATATATGTAGCTATAGGTCAAAAACAATCTACAGTTGCTAATATAGTGAATATTTTCACTGAAATGGGAGCTATGGATTATAGTATCGTAGTAAGTGCTACAGCATCAGAATCTGCACCATTACAATATCTTGCTCCATATGCAGGATGTAGTATAGGCGAATATTTTATGCATAAAGGAAAGGACGTATTAATTGTATACGATGATCTTTCTAAACACGCAGTAGCTTACAGAGCAATGTCATTATTGCTTAAGAGACCACCAGGTAGAGAAGCTTATCCAGGAGATGTTTTCTATATTCATTCAAGATTGCTTGAAAGAGCAGCTAAATTATCTAAAGAATTAGGTAGTGGATCATTAACAGCTCTTCCTATTATAGAAACACAAGCTGGAGATGTTACAGCTTATATACCAACAAATGTTATATCAATTACAGATGGACAAATATTCCTAGAAGCTGATTTATTCTTTTCAGGACAAAGACCAGCTGTAAATGCAGGTATATCAGTATCAAGAGTTGGTGGTAATGCACAAATTAAAGCAATGAAACAAGTTAGTGGTACATTAAGACTAGAACTTGCACAATACAGAGAACTAGAAGCTTTTTCTCAATTTGGATCTGATTTAGATAACGATTCTAGCAGAAGACTTCAAAAAGGTAAAAGATTAGTTGAAATATTAAAGCAAGATCAATATAGCCCGTTGGAAGTTGGAAAACAAATTGCAATATTATATGCTGCAGTTAATGATTTCTTATCAGACATTAAGGTTAGCGATATAAAAAGATTCGAAAAAGAATTTTTAGAATATTTGGATACTCACTATAGAGAAATTGAAAAATCAATTATTACAGGAAAAACTTTAACTGATGAACTAAAATCTAAGTTAGAGGAAGCAATAGTTGAATTCAAAAAGGTATTTTTACAAGAAGCATAGCTTAAATTTGAGCTATGCCCTTCTTTAGGAGGTGGAAATCATGGGTGCAGCTGGACTTCTTGAAATTAAAAAAAGAATTAAGTCAGTAGAAAATACAAAGAAAATTACAAATGCCATGGGGCTTGTTGCCACTTCAAAGCTTAGAAAATCTAGAAAAGAATTATTGGTAAACAATAAATTTATTGAATCAACTGAACCAATAGTAAGAAATCTTGCAACAACTGCTTCTGAAGATGGTGCTAATATTTATTTTGATGGGAATAAGAGTGAAAATAAATTATATGTAGTAATGACATCAGATTCAGGATTATGTGGTGGGTTTAATGGTAATGTAGTATCTTACTTACAAACTTTAATTGGAAATAAAAAAAGTAGTACAAAAATTATTGTAGTTGGAAATAGAGGAATTGGTTATGTTAGAAGAGCTCAACTGGATACGGTAGGAGAATATGTTGATATTTCAGATTTACCAACAGTAAGAGAAGCAAAAGTCATATTTGATAAAGCACTTCAAATGTATATCGATGGAGAAGTTTCAGAAGTAAATATTGTGTATTCTGATTTTATTTCACCAGTTAAACAAATAACAAAAGTAGATAAGATTTTACCTATCGAGAAATTTGAAGGTAAAGTAAAGAAAAATCTTATTGAGCCAAGTTTAGAATTGGTATTAGAAGATGCTCTTAATATTTATCTAAAGGGAAAAATCAGAGGTATTTTATTAAGTTCTAAATGTAGCGAGCAAAGTTCAAGAATGACAGCTATGGATGGAGCTACAAAAAATGCAAATGATTTATTGTCTGATTTAAAACTTAAATTTAATAGAATCAGACAAGGTGCTATTACACAAGAAATAAGTGAAATTGTTGGAGGAGCAGCAGCTCAAAAATAGTAAGGAGGTATCTTATGCCTGGAAAGATAGGAAAGGTAGTTCAAGTAATTGGACCAGTAATAGATATAAAGTTTGATTCAGATTCTCTTCCAAATCTATATAATGCAATTAGTATTAAGATGGGAGAACATGAGTTAGTAGCTGAAGTTGAGCAACATGTTGGAGACGATATCGTTAGAACAATCGCTATGTCAGCTACAGAAGGATTAAAAAGAGGAATGGATGCTGTTGATACAGGAAATCCTATTTCTGTTCCAGTAGGTCAAGAAGTATTAGGAAGATTATTCAATGTTTTAGGTGAGGCTATTGATAATTGTGGAGCAGTTGATGTAAAGGAAAAATATCCAATTCACAGACCAGCTCCTAGTTTTAAAGATCAAACTGTTGAGCCAGAGATGTTTGAAACAGGAATTAAGGTTGTAGACTTACTTGCACCATATCAAAAAGGTGGTAAGATAGGTCTATTTGGAGGAGCTGGAGTTGGTAAAACAGTTTTAATCCAAGAATTAATAAATAATATAGCTAAAGAACATGGTGGATTATCAGTATTTACTGGAGTTGGTGAAAGATCAAGAGAAGGTAATGATTTATATCATGAAATGATGGAATCAGGAGTTATCAGTAAAACTGCATTGGTATTTGGACAAATGAATGAACCACCAGGTGCCAGAATGAGAGTTGCATTAACTGGGTTAACTATGGCAGAATACTTTAGAGATAAAGGTCAAGATGTGTTATTATTTATAGATAACATATTTAGATATACTCAAGCAGGTTCTGAAGTTTCAGCATTGCTTGGAAGAACACCTTCAGCAGTTGGATACCAACCAACATTAGCTACTGAAATGGGAGCGCTTCAAGAAAGAATTACATCAACAGTTAATGGATCTATTACATCAGTTCAAGCTGTATATGTTCCAGCTGATGACTTAACAGATCCAGCACCAGCAACAACATTCTCACATCTAGATGCGACAACAGTTTTATCTAGAAGCATAGCTGAACTTGGTATATATCCTGCAGTAGATCCATTAGAATCTACATCAAGAATATTAGATCCAAGAATAGTTGGAGAAGAACATTATAAAGTGGCATCAGATGTTAAGCACGTTCTTCAAAAATATAAGGAATTACAAGATATTATAGCAATCTTAGGTGTTGATGAACTAGGTGATGATGATAAGGCTGTTGTAGCTAGAGCAAGAAGAATACAAAGATTCTTATCTCAATCATTTACAGTTGCTGAACAATTTACTGGAATGAAAGGAAAATACGTTACAGTAAAAGAAACAATAAGAGGATTTAAAGAAATTCTTGAAGGTAAATATGATAATTTACCAGAATCAGCATTCTTATTTGCAGGATCTATAGATGATGTTATAGAAAAAGCAAAAAGCTTAGGATAAGGGGATGAGCAATAATGGCTAGTACCTTTTTACTAAAAATTATTACACCAGATCATGAGGTTTATAATGGCGAAGTTGAAAAAGTATTTTTAAAAAGTGTAGATGGAGACTTCGAAGTATTAGCAAACCATGAAAATATGATATCAAGTACTATACCTTGTATTGCGAAATATAAAGATTCTAAAGGAATTGAAGATGAATTATTTATTTCAACATCAATAGTGCATATTACTGAAAATGAAATGACAATATGTAGTGATGCAGCTGAATTTGAATCAGATATTGATGAAAAAAGAGCAGAAGAAGCAATGACAAGGGCAAAGAAAAGACTCGAGGAAGCTGGCAAGTTTAATAAAGATAGAGCAGAATCAGCATTCCTTAGAGCTAAACAAAGATTAATATTAAAAAAATCTAATAAATAAAATAATTTAAAGTGTACCTCTTTATATAGAAAATCTATATAAAGAGGTACACTTTAATTTTTTCACTATTTTTATTCTATATGTTGACAATCTATCACAAAATTTTAATAAATTTATATTATATATATATACTTCGATATAAAGAGAATAAGAACTGAAAGAGATGGTCATAATTAAAAAAGATAAAGTAGGGGGTATTACTATGAATATAAAAATCAGTATATTAATTTTTGTATTATTATCTTTTTTAAATATGGGTGCTATTTCTAATGAAAGAAGCAACACTAAAAATTCATTTAGTGTTTTAGAAACAAATATAACAAATATAAGTGAATTTCAAGAAAATGGTGCAAAGCTTCAATATAAAACAAAAAATAATATTGAAAAAGAAAGCGCTAGGATAAAAGAAAATTTGAATAATAATATAAAAGGAAGCCACAGAGAAATCAATAAAAGTCAATTTGAAATATTTAATAATAATTTTTATACTAATATAAAAATGTGGTATGAAGATAAATATACTTATGTCGAAATCACATTAATAAATAAAAATGCGAAATACACAACAGTAGATATAAAGAATATACTACGAAAATTAGAAAATCAAGAATCAGAAAATACAAAATACTTTTTTTATTATGAAGGCAAAGAAAAAGAGCTAGATAATAATTATTCTATAGATAAATTAATAAATGAAAACAATATACAAAAAACAAATTTATTAAAAATAAACAATGGTTATACAGGAACAGGATATTTAAGTAATGGAGAAAGAATTAATTTTGCACTTACTAGGTATAATACTGGTTCGCATATAATAATTGGTACGCCAATAATATTTGCAACATACTAAAGCATCTTCAAAAAAAATCTAACAGTAATAGATTATTTTATATTATACTCTTGAGTAAATTTTGCTAATAGTTTGTTAGAAGTAAAATTCATTTACCTGTCTGATATAAAATAAGTATTACATATTTGGATGGTTATTTTTCAGATGCCTAACAATTCAATATGGAGGATAATATGGAGAAAATAATAGTTAAGGGTGTAAAAGAACTTAAAGGTGAAGTTGATATAAGCTGTGCAAAAAATTCAATTTTACCTATAATCGCAGCAACTATATTGTGTCCAGAACCTATAGTTATAGATAATGCACCTAGATTGGAAGATGTTGAGGTTATATGTAAGTTATTAAGTGAATTAAACTGTGATGTTGATATTTCAAAATTAAATAATAAATTGACTATAGATACAAAAAATATAGTAGAAATGGATGCGAACGCAGAACTTATGCGAAAAATGAGAGCATCATTTTTAATTATGGGACCTATGCTTGCTCGATTTGGTTATTGTAAATTATCATTGCCAGGTGGATGTAACATAGGTAGTAGGCCAATAGATTTACATCTTAAAGGATTTAAGTTACTTGGAGCCGACGTTATAATGGGTCATGGTTTTGTAGAAGTAAAAGCAAAAAAGATGATTGGAAGTAGAATATACTTAGACTTTCCTTCAGTTGGTGCAACAGAAAATATTATGATGGCATCAGTTTTTGCTGAGGGTACAACAATAATAGAAAATGCAGCTGAAGAACCAGAAATTTGGGATTTAGCACGATTTTTAAATAAGATGGGTGCTAAGATACATGGAGCAGGACTTGGGAAAATAACAATAGATGGAGTAAAGAACTTAAAAGGAATAAACTATACTCCTATATACGATAGGATAGAGGCTGGAACATTTATGATAGCAGCAGCAATTACAAATAGTAAAATAAAGATTAATGGAGTAAATGAAGAACATTTAAGACCTATAATAGAAAAATTAAAAGAATGTGGAATTATTTTCAGTGATTATAAGAATGATTCTGTAATTGTAGATGGAAGAAAGTCTAAAAAACCATTAGATATAAAGACACTCCCATATCCAGGATTTCCAACTGATATGCAAGCTCAAATGATGAGCTTATTATCTGTAATAGAGGGAGTTAGTGTTATTACAGAAACAGTTTTTGAAAATAGATTTATGCATGTTGCTGAACTAAATAGAATGGGTGCTAATATAAAAATTGATGGTAGAACTGCTATAATTGAAGGTGTATCAAAGCTTACAGGATGCGAAGTTAAGGCAACAGACTTAAGAGCTGGAGCAGCAATGATACTAAGCGGATTGGTAGCAGAAGGTGAAACTGAAATAAGTGACATTTATCATATTGATAGAGGCTATGTTAATATTGAAGATAAATTTAGAAATCTAGGAGCAGAAATTTATAGAGTAAATAGGTAGAATATAAAATGATATTAATCTAAACTAATCAGCTTAGATTAAATTTACCAAATTTATTTAGGCATATATTTTAAGTTAATGTATAATTAGGAAATAAGATTACAAAAAAGTTTAAAGCCAAAACAATAGGAAATACAGCTCATTACATTTGCCAGTGTGATGAGCTGATCTTATTTGTTGGCGGTGTGTTATGCATTGAAATTCTATTTCTAAGCATAATAAAACTTTAATATGTGGTTTTTGAGTTAACATAATTATCATAATAATAAAACTAAAACATATACTTTATAGTGCATGTTTTAGGAGGCGAAAATGAAAATAATTAATATAAAAACTACAAATATAAAAATTAATAGTAGTATAAAAATAATTATTATTATGACTTTAATTATTTTTACTATATTAATAACATTACCATTGATTTTTTTAACAGTAAGTAAAGAAAGTGTTGATATATTTAAGCTGAATAATGAAAATATAGTTAAGAGTTCAGAAATTGTATTTCCAGTTAATGGTAGAGTTAAGCTTTATCATAAAGAAGAAGATAGTGTAGAGGAACTAGATTTAGAAGAATATATTATGGGAGTGGTAGCAAGTGAAGTTCCAGCAAACTTTAATGAAGAAGCTTTAAAAGCTCAAGCAATAGCTGCAAGGACATTTTATATGAATAAAAGGAATAATCCGGATAAGGATGCAAAAAATAAAGGTGCTGAAATTTGTGATACTACTGATTGTCAAGTATATATGAGTAAGGATGAGAGAATAGCTAAATGGAGTAGTAGTCAAGCAGGAAGTAATTGGAATAAAATACAAAAGGCGGTTTTAGATACAAAAGGTCAAGTTCTTACTTACGAAGATTCATTATTAGAATATCCACAATTTTTTGCGACTAGCTCAGGTAGAACTGAAGATGCAAAGGATGTATTCTCAATGGATGTACCATACTTAAAATCAGAAGAAAGTAAAGGTGAGGAAATTGCACCTAAATATAAAACAACTGTAGAAATTCCTATAAATGAATTTGTAGATAAGATTAATGCGAAATATAAAAATGCCAATATAAAGAAAAGTAATATAGAATCATTAATTAAAATTGAAGGTTATACTGAATCTGGAAGTGTAAAAGAAATTAAAGTAGGAAATGAGAGTATAAGAGGAACAGAATTTAGAACATTATTCAATTTAAATTCAACAAATTTTAAATTAGATTTTGAGAAAGACATAATAAAGATAAATTGTAAGGGATATGGTCATGGTGTTGGAATGAGCCAATGGGGAGCAAATGTAATGGCTAAAAATGGGTCAACATATGAAGAAATTCTTAAGCATTACTATAGTGGGGTTGAAATTCAAGAAATAAAATATACACATTAATAAAAGCGCGAAGCGCAACCAAGAACATTTCACCTTAAAAAAAGTGCGTCAGCACAACCACGATCATATCACCTTAGAAAAAAGCGCGAAGCGCAACCACGATCATATCACCTTAGAAAAGGTGCGTCAGCACAACCACAATCATTTCACCTTAAAAAAGGTGAGAATGCAACCATGAACTTTTAACATAAAGAAAATGAGTAATTTTAATATCAATTGTAAATAATCAATCAATAGGGGAAGTAAATAGAGGCAATACCTGTTTTTAGATAACTAAAAATAGATATTGCTTCTATTTCTTTGTTTAGAAAATTTAAAAGAGGAGATACTTTAAATTAATAATATTTAAATAAAAATTATTAATTTAGATTAAAAAAAATATGCAATAAAAAAATTATATTTATGTATTAATTTTCATAAAAGGGGAATTATAACAATAGGAGGTGTTCATATTGGACAAAAAGTTAAAAGAAAAATTCGGAAATTTAGTTAGGAAGGAGGGATTTTATATCGCTTTATTCCTTTGTCTTTGCATAATAGTTACTGTTGGAACTGTTTCTTATAAAATGATTAGCAATAAAAACGAAGTTAATAAGGCAGAAGATATAAATAAAGACTTAGCATTGAATTCTAACAATGAAGAAAAAACAATTAATGAGATTCCCAATGCTGAGAGGGTAGAAAATGTTCCAGACACTAGTAAAAATAATATTGATAAAGCAAAGACAGAACAATCTACTACAGTATCTACAACTAATATAGTGAAATTTTCAAATCCTATAGATGGTGTTGAAAGTAGAAATTATACTTACCCTACACCCGTAAAGATGGAAGAGGGTATTTTTAGAACTATTAGAGGTGTAAATTTAGAAACCAAAATAGGAACTGAAGTTAAGGCAGCAGCAGAAGGCGTAGTAGAAGTTGTAGAAAATTCAGGTGTTGAAGAAGGCGTAGTTGTAGAAATTAAACACGCTAATGGATTAAAAACAAGATATGGAAATCTTGATGAAAACGTACTAGTAAAAAAAGGCGATAAGGTTAAAGTAAATCAAGTTATTGCAAAAGTTGGAGAAACTGCAAAGGTATTTAGCAAAGAAGTATTTGGAGAATTTCTAAATTTACAAGTAATTGATGCTAAAGGAGAACAAGTTAATCCTGAAAAGTATTTTACATTAAAGTCTAAATAAAACATTAGGCATATTCAAAAAAGATAACAAGTCAATCAGCATGTTAGTTTATTTTGTATCATACTGCATCAGTATGTTTGCCTAATATTCAACCATGAGGGAAACATACTTTCACTCAGTTGATACAAAATATACTTTATATATTTGGCTTGTTATTTTCTTTCATATATCTTATGAAAAATAAAAATTAATCATTTATTTAATTTGAATGGATGATTAATGAAAAACAACTAAATTTATGATGTAAAAATTAATAAAAGATAAAGTCAAGGAAGTGGTATTTTGAAAGATTATATTGAAGAAAGGGTATTAGATGTTGCAAGGTATATTATAGATTCAAAGTCTACAATAAGAAAAACAGCTAAGGTTTTTGGTGTTAGTAAAAGCACAATTCATAAAGATATGACGGAGAGACTTCTAAAAATAAACCCTGAAATTGCAGAAGAAACTCATTCGATTTTAGAATTAAATAAGGCAGAACGACATATTAGAGGTGGAAAAGCTACACAAATGAAATATAAAATTATTGAATCTTAATAAGATTAAGACTATAATATAATATTAGTAGAATTATGTAAATACAGGTATTAATATGTATTATAGGAGTGAATAAGAAATGTGTTTTTGGAAAACAGGAACAGACCTTGCAATTGATCTAGGAACAGCAACTGTACTAGTTTATATGAAAGGTAAAGGAGTGATATTAAAAGAACCTTCTGTTGTAGCTATAAATAAAAGTAATAATAAATTGTTGGCTATAGGGGAAGAAGCAAGAAAAATGATAGGAAGAACTCCAGGAAATATAATTGCAGTAAGGCCATTGAGAGATGGAGTTATTTCGGATTATGATATAACACAAAAGATGCTAAAAGAATTGATAAAGAAAGCATGTGGGACACGTAGTATTAGAGCCCCTAAAGTGATTGTTTGTGTACCATCTCAAGCTACAGAAGTTGAAAAGAGAGCCGTTATTGACGCAACTATGAACTCAGGAGCTAAGACAGTTCATTTAATTGAAGAACCCTTAGCAGCAGCTATTGGAGCAGGGCTAGATATCACTAAACCAAATGGATGCATGGTAGTAGATATTGGCGGTGGTACTTGTGATATTGCAGTTATTTCATTAGGTGGAGTAGTAGTGAGAGAATCAATAAAAGTGGCTGGAGATAAATTTGATGATTCTATAATAAAATATGTACGAAATGAATATAAGTTAATGATTGGTGAGAAAACAGCTGAAGATTTAAAGATAAATATTGGTTCAGCATTTAAAAATTCAAGAAACCTAACATGTATGATGAAGGGGAGAAATCTTGTAACAGGGTTACCAGATGAAGTGGAAATTACCACAGAAGAAATAAGAAATGCAATAAGAGAACCTATAGAAATTATCGTTCAAACAGTAAAGAGAGTATTGGAAAAAACACCACCTGAACTAGCTTCAGATATAATAGAAAGAGGAATAGTAATGACCGGTGGAGGAGCGCTAATACATGGCTTAGATAAGCTGATAGAATTTAAAACAGGAGTGGTAACAATTGTTGCGGAGGATTCTGTTGAATGCGTTGCTAAAGGGACCGGTAAAGTACTTAGTTATATAGATAAGTTAGATAGTAAGATGAATTCACAACAAATAGTTTTCATAGAATAATGAAATAAATAACAGTCAAAATTATTAATTTTGACTGTTATTTATTTTTTAGAAGTAGGTATATCAAATAAAATAATATACTGAATATGTGACATATATTTGTGGGAAATGTGTATTAAAGATTAAACCATAGGAAATTGTCCACGATTTAAATTATAAGATTCAATAAATACTCTAGCTATAATTTTAGCCATATTCATAATAAAAGAAAGTCTTATACTATGTGAAAAAAAGAATTCAGAGTTATCACTTGAATCGACGATACCTATAACTGATGCAACTCCGACTTCTGGAAGCTCTTTTCCTACTCCTTTACCAGGGCGTATTGCATAGTCTCGTATACGAATATCTCCAATATCTTCAGCATCACCCAAACAAGCATCAACACCAATTATAGATGCGTTAGGATGGTTAGAATATATTTCATCTAAACGTTCATCAATATTTAAAGCATGAATTGGATGTGATAAAGTTCCATAAACAGGTAGTGGAAAAAAATTTTCTGTCAATATAGATCCAACTAAAGGACCTAGACAATCCCCAATGCATTTGTCAGTACCAATACAAACTATTACAGTGTCTTTAGTAATGTAATTTTTGATTTCTAGCGTTAGATTATAAGAAAACATAGTATTAAGATTAATATCTGGTTTAATCAAGGATAGATACCTCCTTTATAAAATATATATATGAAGAATATAAGAAATATAGTATAAAAAAATAATTTGTGGAAATTAATACTAATAAAGGAGACATTTATGAAGAAGATTACAATATATTTAATTTTAGTGTTTACAGTAATAATAAATATTTACTTAATATTTTATTGGGAACCGGAAAATAGAGTTGTTAATAAAGAAGAGAGTAGTAAAGCAGCTATATCTTATTCAAAATCGGTATATAAGTTAGATAAGGAAAAAGCATTAGAAAAATTATCACCTGCTGATAAAAATGATTTTGAAAAAATAATTGGAAAGTTATCTGCATTTGATTTAGGAAAAATAAAAGATTATTATGAAGATTCTAATGATGAAGAAGGTACAGTAAATATCTTTAAACTTTTAAGGAAAAGGCTTACAACAGAAGATTATAAACAAATACATGAAATAAGCGCTTCTTTTTTAGAATTAGAGAGGATTGATCAAAGAATAAAAAATAATTAAGGTTACTATATTAAACAAGAGTATTATGAAGAAATATAGAGTAATAGAGATTTAAATTCATTAGATTGAGTGCTGTAAGAGTTGAAAAAAAAGCTTTTTGCAGATATACTAATCATTGTTGATTGGTAATTAATCAACATAGTTAAATAATTAATTTTGGAGGAGTTCCCGAGTGGCCAAAGGGGGCAGACTGTAAATCTGTTACGTTAGTTTCGATGGTTCGAATCCATCTTCCTCCACCAATTTTATCTGATGTCTAGCATTTCTAACCTCCTATCGTAGATGGTAGCTAAGAACTGCACGACCCTAGGTAAGTTCAACTAAATTCAGCTAAAGTACAACTTCACCTGAAAAGTTTCACTTTATAATGGGCGCATAGCTCAGCTGGGAGAGCACCTGCCTTACAAGCAGGGGGTCACAGGTTCGAGCCCTGTTGTGCCCACCATTATAAAAATTAATTATACAATCTATATGCTGGCATGGCTCAACGGTAGAGCAGCTGACTTGTAATCAGCAGGTTGTAGGTTCGATTCCTATTGCCAGCTCCAGTAAAATAATATAAGAAAATAAACAATTAAAAACTTATATTATAATTAAAAATGAATATGGAGGAGTTCCCGAGTGGCCAAAGGGGGCAGACTGTAAATCTGTTACGTTAGTTTCGATGGTTCGAATCCATCTTCCTCCACCAATTTTATAATGGGCGCATAGCTCAGCTGGGAGAGCACCTGCCTTACAAGCAGGGGGTCACAGGTTCGAGCCCTGTTGTGCCCACCATTATAAAAGATAATTATACAATCTATATGCTGGCATGGCTCAACGGTAGAGCAGCTGACTTGTAATCAGCAGGTTGTAGGTTCGATTCCTATTGCCAGCTCCAGTAAAATAATGCAAGAAAATAAATAATTAAAAACTTGTATTATAATTAAAAATGAATATGGAGGAGTTCCCGAGTGGCCAAAGGGGGCAGACTGTAAATCTGTTACGTTAGTTTCGATGGTTCGAATCCATCTTCCTCCACCAAAAAAAAGAATAAACTTAGTTTATTCTTTTTTATTTATTTAAAGAATAAAAAGAATGTAAAATTTTTATTGTAACATTGACTAATTATAAATCATATGATAAAATATTTTTGAAAATTAAATTATGTAACTCTTATCAAGAGAGGTGGAGGGAAAGGGCCCTATGAAACCCGGCAACCTGTATTATATAAGGTGCCAATTCCTGTAGATATATTTCTACGAGATAAGAAAAGGATTATTAAAATCGCGCTCTTCTTATTGAAGGGTTTTTTTATTTCTATTTATAAGTTTATACAGATTTAAGCTGTGAACAAACAGTGAAGATTACAAAAAATTATTAACACATGTATAAGTTTATAATAATAGAGAATTTAATTAAGGATATATCTTTTAATAAGAGACAATAAATTTATCAAAAATTGATAAAGAGTTAAGTCGAGGGGAGAAAAAAGTATGAAACGATTATTTACTTCAGAATCAGTTACAGAAGGTCATCCAGATAAGATGTGTGATCAAATTTCAGATGGTATTTTAGATGCTATTTTATCAACAGATCCACTTGCTAGAGTTGCCTGTGAAACATGTACAACTACAGGTATGGTTATGGTAATGGGAGAAATAACAACAAATTGTTATGTTGATATTCCTAAAGTAGTTAGAGAAACTGTAAGAGAAATTGGATATGATAGAGCGAAGTTTGGATTTGACTGTGATACTTGTTCAGTTATTACAGCAATAGATGAGCAATCAGCAGATATTGCTATGGGTGTAAATGAAGCTTTTGAATCTAGAAAAGGTGAAAAAGATGATGTTGAAGCAGTTGGAGCTGGAGATCAAGGTATGATGTTTGGTTTTGCAACCAATGAAACAGACGAATTTATGCCACTTCCAATATTTATGGCTCACAAGTTATCTAGAAGGCTTACAGAAGTGAGAAAGAACAATATATTAAGCTATTTAAGACCAGATGGTAAAACTCAAGTTACTGTTGAATATGAAGATAATAAGCCAAAGAGAATTGATACTATTGTAATATCTACACAACACGATGAAAAAGTTACTTTAGAACAAATTCAAGAAGATCTAAAGGAATATGTAATTCAAGCTGTTGTACCTGCGGAATTATTAGATAGTGAAACTAAATATTTTATAAATCCAACAGGAAGATTCGTTGTTGGAGGGCCTCAAGGAGATTCAGGATTAACAGGAAGAAAGATAATAGTTGATACATATGGTGGATATGGTAGACATGGCGGTGGAGCCTTCTCAGGAAAAGATCCAACAAAGGTAGATAGATCAGCTGCATATGCTGCAAGATGGGTAGCTAAGAATTTAGTTGCTGCGGGTGTTGCAGATAAGTTAGAAATTCAACTAGCATACGCAATAGGGGTTGCAAAGCCAGTTTCAATTGAAGTAGAAACTTTTGGAACAGGAAAAGTAGATGAAGACAAGATTGTTCAAATAGTAGAAAAGGTATTTGATTTGAGACCAGGAGCTATAATTAGAGATCTTGACTTAAGAAGACCAATATACAAACAAACAGCTGCTTATGGACATTTTGGAAGAAATGATCTTAATTTACCATGGGAGCAATTAAACAAAGTACAAGAAATAAAAAAATATTTATAATATGATATATGAGCTGTCTCGAATTTATTTTGGGACAGCTTATTTTAGTATTAAGAATTTATATAATTATAATTACCTAAGATAAAGTAACTAATTATATGAAAATAATAGCCAATAGCCAATAGTCAATTTAAGATTATTATAAAGAGTATTATGATATAATTAAAAAATAAAAGTAAAATTAAAAAAGTTAAGTTTTATTGTTAGAAATTTAAAATAAATATTATAGAAAAGATTTGGAGAGATTCTATGGAAGTTCTAAATGGTTTTGTTGAGAACATTGTTTTTAAAAGTGAAGATACTGGTTATGTAGTTTGTAAAATTAGGAATGGAAAAGAGTTAGTTAGTGCTGTAGGGACAGTTCCTTTTATGAAGGAAGGTCAAAATGTAAAATTAACAGGGTACTGGACAGTACATAAGCAGTTCGGCAATCAATTTAATATTCAAGAGTATGAAGAGCTTCTTCCAAATTCATTAGATGGAATAGAAAAATATTTGAGTGCAGGAATAATACATGGAATTGGACCTGTTACTGCTAAGAAGATAATAGAAAAATTTGGCGCTGAAACTTTAGATATAATGGAAAATAGCATTGAGAGGCTTACGGAGATAGAGGGTATAGGAGAAAAAAAGTTTCAAATTATATATGAGTCTTATATAGAACAACAAGGATTAAAAGATATAATTTTATATTTTCATAAACATGGAATGACTAATAATCAATGTGTTAAGATTTATAAGAAATTTGGACCAAATGCAAGACAAATAGTATCAGATAATCCTTATATATTATGTGATGAAATTTCAGGTATTGGATTTAAAACAGCAGATAGAATTGCCATGAGTATTGGAATTGAAAATAATTCTGAATTTAGAATTCAAAGTGCAATTAAGTATGTAATGAACCAGTTTTGTGCTGCAGGAAATACATTTATGCCTAAAAATAATATAATAGAAGAATGTGAAAAAAACTTATTAATATCTAAGGAATTAATTGAAAAAAATATATATGATATGGCAGCACAACAGAAAATAATTATTGAAAAAATAAATGATGTTGAAATTGGATTTTTACTTCAATATTATTATTGTGAACTTGGAGTAACTAGTAAAATAATTACTTTGGGATTACAGCAAATACAAACAATAAATTCAGATGTTGATTTTGAAATTGATGTTTTTGAAAAGGATCAAAAAATACAGTTTGCGCCATCTCAAAGAGAGGCAATTATTGGGGCATTTAATAATGGTATAGAAATAATAACAGGTGGTCCGGGAACGGGTAAGACTACAATTATAAAGGCTATAATTCATATCTACGAAAATAATGGCATGAAAGTAATACTAGGAGCTCCAACTGGGAGAGCAGCTAAAAGAATGACTGAATCTACTGGAAGAGAGGCAAAAACAATACATAGACTTCTAGAAATGGGCGTTTCAGAAGAGGATGAATCAGTATTTGAAAAAGGAGAATCATCACCATTAGATTGCGATGTGATAATAATTGATGAAGCATCTATGATTGATATAATGTTAATGCAGAACCTACTTAAAGCAATTAATTTAGGCACGAGACTTATAATTGTTGGGGATGTTGATCAATTGCCGTCTGTTGGGCCAGGAAACGTATTAAAAGACCTTATAGAGAGCGAATATATAAAAGTAGTAAGATTAAAAGAAATATTTAGACAAGGCGCAGAAAGTTTAATTGTTATAAATGCGCATAGGATTAATGAAGGTGAAATGCCATTATTAAATCAAAAAGACAAGGACTTCTTCTTTATTAATGAAAATGATCAAGATAAAATTTTAAACACAATAATAGATTTAATGAATAGAAGACTTCCTAAGTTTAATAAATCATGGGATATACTTAAGGATATGCAAGTGTTAACTCCTATGAGAAAAGGAATACTTGGGGTTAATAATTTGAACATTAGACTTCAAGAAATATTTAATTCACCATCAAAAGATAAAAAAGAAAAAACTTCTCGAGATATATTATTTAGAGAAGGAGACAAAGTGATGCAAACAAAGAATAATTATACTTTAAAGTGGGTTAGAGTAAATGGGTTTGGAGAAAGTGAAGGTTCTGGAGTCTTTAATGGCGATTTAGGTTTTATTGAGAGTATCGATGAAGAAAAAAAAGCTTTAACAATTATATTTGATGATGAAAGAAAAATTGTTTATGATTTTAATTTTCTAGATGAATTAGATCTTGCATATGCAACTACAATCCACAAAAGTCAAGGAAGTGAATTTAAAGTTGTAATTATTCCCGTATTTATGGGATCACCTTTTCTAATGAATCGTAATTTACTTTATACAGGAATCACAAGGGCAAAACAGTTGGTAGTTGTTGTTGGATTTCAAAAAGCATTAATGTATATGATTAATAATACAAATAGTATAGAACGATATTCAGCTTTAAAGCATAGAATTAGAGATATAATAACTAAAGATGAGTTTGAAGATAAGTAGATAAGTGAGATCCGAATCTACGATTTTGCGTGAATCACTTACTCAGCGACTAAAAGGAGTCGAGTTTCATAAGTAGAGAACCAAAATCTATGATTTTGTGTGAATCACTTACTCAGCGACTAAAAGGAGTCGAGTTTCATAATAAAGAAAGGAGATGGAGGTATGGGAGATGTATGCAAAGTAACTCAAGAGGACTTAAAGTATGCATATGATAAAATAGATTATTGGTATAAAAAAAATATTAAATTTTTGACAATAATCACAGTTCCGTTTAATACACCTTGTGTTTTTTCGAATATAATAAGTTATATTGCTCAAAATAATGGAAAAGTACTATATGTTTGGGGAAAAAATGCAGAGAATAGAGAATTAATTAATATAATAAGAGATCTTAATTCAAACATAACGCACTCATATATTGAAAAGGGAGTTTCAACCACTAATTTAGTATTTATACATCATGACAATTTAACAAAACTTGATGGACAATATGATATGGTAATTTTTGATGATATAACATATTTTTCAAATTTAAGTAGTCTCAATGTAAGAGATGGATTAGAGATTTGTGCAAATTTAGGAGAAAGAGTTTTGTTATATAGCATAGAGAAAATGGCATTAGTTGGTGAAAAGTTTGAACTTGCAGCATATAACTATAAGAAACCTTTTGTAGAGCCTAGGATATTAACAACTAGGATAGATTTAAATGTAGATATTCCATACACTCTTTATGATTATCTAAAATGGTTCAAAGAAAATAATCATAAAGTAGCTATTTATGTACCAAATAAAGAAAAATTAGATATAGTTTATGATTATTTTGCCAATAAATTAAAGCTTTCAGAAGTTAAAATAATAAAAGTTTCTAAAAGTGATGAAATAAAAAGATGTGAGAGAGTATCAAAATATAAAGATAAGGCAATATTTATAATAACTAATAAAATAGAGGAGTTACTTGAATATTGTTATATTGACGATAGTGTAATAATGTTTTCTGATAATGAAAGATATAATTACAAAAAGATTTTATATGTATGTGGTCAAATGAGAAATATAAATTCAAAATTACCAGAAGTACTTTTAGTATCAAATGATATATCAGAAGATATGGATAAGGCAAAAAATATGGCAAGAAATTTCAATAAAAGAGTATGGGAAAAAAGATTACGAAAATTATAAGGAAATTATGGGAAGGGTTACTTGAAGTAGTATATCCAAGAGAAAATTATTGTATTATATGCAAAGAAGATGATTGTTTCGGGATATGTAATACTTGCAAAGATAGTATTAAAATTTTAAATGAAGTACATCAAGATGAAGTAATAAGTTATGGATATTATGGCGGAGTATTGAAAGATTTAATACTAAAACTTAAATACAAAAATAATTTTACAGCAGGAGATATACTAGCAGAATTTTTGGAAGAGTATATAACTAAAAATTTAAAGTATAAAGAATACATAATAACATATATACCTTTATCAAAAAAATCTAAAAAAAATAGAGGCTTTAATCAGTGTGAATATATTGCGAAAAAGATAGCTAGAGATTTATCAATTGAAGTTTTAGATGTATTGATTAAACAAAAAGAAACCAAAGAACAAAAAAAGTTAAAAAGAGATGAGAGATATGAAAATATAAAAGATGCATTCGAAATAAAAAAAGGAATAGAAGTAAAAAATTACAATATTATATTGATAGATGATGTGGTAACTACAGGTGCAACTCTTCAAGAAGCATATAAATTATTAAAAAAATTTGAAGTAAAAGAGATAAAACTATTGACCTTAGCCAAAAGTCATATATAATATTAATGTAAAGCTAGGTTTGTGGTTGAAAGTCGATGCCAGTCGCAGGCGAAACGATCCACGTAATTTAGATAAAATGTCTAGGGAGCATGGTGCGGTATAGAAGTAAGTCCTGCCAGTGTATAGTACTGAGAGGGTTAGTAGTGAGGGATTAATTTCTATTAGCAAAAGCTCCAGCAGGCGAGTGTGGGGGCAAAAACCAGGTCAACTAGCTTTACTCTTTAATTATATGAACTACTAAATAGTATAAAGTTTCTCTAATCTATAATTTTATGGATTAGATTTTTTTTGAGATAAATTATCAGAATTTACTGATAATTATCTTGTTAAATTTGTGAAGAAGTGATAGAATAATATTAACTTAAACATATTAAATTTAATAAAACTTTTTCATGTAGAGAGGGGCTGGAATTTATGAAAGTAACAGTTATAGCAAAAAATATGGAATTAACAGATGCACTAAAGGAAATAGTGCAAAAAAAGATAAGTAAATTGGAAAAGTATTTTGAAGCAAATATAGAAGCAAGAGCTACATTGAGTGTTCAGAAAAATAGACACATAATTGAAGTTACTATTCCATTTAATGGAGTCATATTAAGAGGAGAAGAAGCAACATCAGATATGTATAAGTCATTAGATTTAGTAGAAGATAAGTTAGAAAGACAAATTAGAAAGCAAAAAACTAGATTATCAAGAAGACATGGAGCATCATTAAGATTCGGTGAAATAAATACTATAGACCTTAAACCATCAGAAGAAGAACAAGGTCAATTAGTTAGAGTAAAGAAATTTGGAGTTAAACCAATGAATTCTGAAGAAGCAATTCTTCAAATGGATTTATTAGGACATAATTTCTTCGTATATCAAGATGCAGATAGCAATAAAGTAAATGTAATTTATAAAAGAAAAGATGGAGATTATGGTTTATTAGAACCAGAATTTATATAAGACATATTTAAAAAAAATAACTGTCTAATATGCATGTTTAACTTGTATATTCTGACAGTTATTTTTTCATATGCTCAAGTGAAAAATGTATTATTTTAAAGTGAAAGTAAGTTAAGAGTATGTTTTATCTCAAAATTGGCAAGTATTATTAATAATTTATGATTAAAATATTAAAAAACAGTTAAATTTAAATGTTTTATATAGGATTTAATACAAAAATCGTAAGTTTTATTGAAAAATAGATAGTTAAAATGATATAATTGAAAAATACGTGATTTATAAAATAAATTATGAATCAATAAACGATGTGTTAGAAATTAATATGAAATATAGAATTTCGAAAGGATGACATTATGGGACTATTAAATGCCGTATTTGGAACATATAGTGAAAGAGAAGTAAAAAGGCTTAAGCCTACTATACAAAAAATAAATGATTTAGAGGAAGGGTTACAAAAACTTTCAGATGAAGAGTTAAAAGCAAAAACATCTGAATTTAGAGAAAGATTAAGTAATGGTGAAACATTAGAAGATATTTTACCAGAAGCATTTGCTGTTGTAAGAGAAGCATCAGTAAGAGTATTCGACAAGAGACATTTTGACGAACAACTTATGGGAGGAATGGTACTTCACCAAGGTAGAATTTCAGAAATGAAAACAGGTGAAGGTAAGACTCTTGTTGCAACGTTACCAGCTTACTTAAATGGATTAAGTGAAGATGGGGTTCATGTTGTAACTGTAAATGACTATCTTGCTAAAACACAATCAGAAGAAATGGGTCAATTATATGGATTTTTAGGATTGACTACAGGAGTAATAATTCATGATTTAAATAACGATCAAAGAAGAGAAGCTTATGCTGCAGATATTACTTATGGAACTAATAATGAGTTTGGATTTGATTATTTAAGAGATAACATGGTTGTTTATAAACAAGAAAGAGTTCAAAGAGGATTAAATTTTGCTATAGTAGATGAAGTTGACTCAATTTTAATTGATGAAGCTAGAACTCCACTTATAATTTCT
Source organism: Clostridium beijerinckii (assembly GCA_003129525.1). Lineage (NCBI taxonomy): Bacteria > Bacillati > Bacillota > Clostridia > Eubacteriales > Clostridiaceae > Clostridium > Clostridium beijerinckii. Next base: position 1,486,926 of record CP029329.1, read on the forward strand.
GGTCAAGGAGAAAAATCTACTGAATTTTATAAGGTTGCAGATTATTTTGCAAAGAAGTTAGTCGTAGAAAAAGATTTTACAAGAGATGAAAAAGCTAATGCAGTAATGTTAACTGATGAGGGTGTTAGAAAAGCAGAAGTAACATTCAAAATAGAAAATTATGCTGATGCTGAAAATATAGAATTACAACATTACGTAACGCAAGCATTAAAAGCAAACTTTGCCATGAGAAAAGATAAAGATTATATGGTTAAAGATGGAGAAGTAATAATTGTTGATGAATTTACAGGAAGACTTATGGAAGGTAGAAGATACTCAGATGGCCTTCATCAAGCGATAGAAGCAAAAGAAGGCGTTAAGATCGCAAGAGAATCCAAGACTTTAGCAACTATTACATTCCAAAATTACTTCAGAATGTTTAAAAAATTGGCAGGTATGACTGGTACAGCATTAACTGAAGAAAATGAATTTAGAGAAATCTATGGATTGGATGTTATTGTTATTCCTACACACAGACCAGTAGCTAGAATAGATAATCCGGATTTAGTTTTTAGTACTGAAATGGGTAAATTTAAGGCTGTAGTATCAGAAATAAAGAGGGTACATGAAAAAGGTCAGCCAGTATTAGTTGGTACAGTAAGTGTTGAAAAGTCAGAACTTGTTTCAAGTCTGCTTAAGAAAAGTGGAGTGTCACATCAAGTATTAAATGCAAAGTTCCATGAACAAGAAGCTGAAATTATAAGTCATGCTGGAGAGTTCGGTATGGTTACTATAGCTACTAATATGGCTGGCCGTGGTACGGATATTAAGCTTGGTGAAGGTGTAGTTGAAGTTGGTGGTCTTAAGATAATAGGTACTGAAAGACATGAATCAAGAAGAATAGATAACCAATTAAGAGGACGTTCTGGTAGACAAGGGGATCCAGGTGAATCAACATTCTTTATTTCACTAGAAGATGATTTAATGAGAATATTTGGGTCAGAAAAGATTCAAGGAATTGTTGAGAAGTTAGGACTTCAAGAAGAGGAAGCAATTGAAAGTAAAATGGTTTCAAAAGCTATAGAAAATGCTCAAAAGAAGGTTGAAGGTAATAACTTTGACATAAGAAAACAATTGTTAGGTTATGATGATGTAATGAACATACAAAGAGGAGTTATCTATAAGCAAAGATCAGAAGTTCTTGAGGGTGAAGATGTAAAAGAAGAAGTATTATCAATGGTAAAAGAAGTTATAGCTAAAGGCGTTAATACTCATATTACAGGTGAATCTGAAGACTATAGAGAAGAATTCCTACATTTAATGATGCAGTTACAAGAAATATGTATACCACCAAATTCAGTTAATTTGCCTAGTCTTGAAAATCTTTCAAATGAAGAAATAACTCAAAGTCTTTATGAAACTGCATGTAAATTCTATGAGCAAAAGGAAGAAGAATTTACTTCAGAAAGATTAAGAGAAATTGAAAGAGTTGTTCTTTTAAAAGCTGTTGATACTAAATGGATGAATCATATAGATAATATGGATCATTTAAAGCAAGGTATTGGACTTCAATCATTTAAACAAATTGATCCAGTTCAAGCATACCAAATGGAAGGTAGCGAAATGTTTAGTGAAATGATTGAAGCAATCAAAGAAGAAACAGTTAAACTATTATTCCATGTTAAAATAGAAAGAGCACCAGAAAGAGTAAGAGTTGCACAAGAAACTGCTGCAATTCATGTTGATACTTCAAGTCCATCAGCAGGACCAGGAGCAAATCCAGGATTAGGAGCAAACCCAGGACCAGGAGGTCCAAGTGTAGGACCTGTTAGAAATCTTGATAAGCATGGAAGAAATGATTTATGCCCATGTGGTAGTGGAAAGAAATTCAAGAATTGTTGTGGAAGAGAAGCTTAGTTCAGTTAACAGTGAACAGTTAAGGTGAAAACTCTACAGAGTTTTTAAAACAATAAATATGTTATAATAAATTCCGTAGATGTTTTGAGAATTGTTGTTATTAATGTAAGTAGCAATTATGGTTAAATTTCTACGGAATTTTTATTTAATTAAATTAAAGTTAAAGAAATCCAGAAAGGATTTCATCATAAATTGTTAACTGTTACTTGTTAACTGTTAACTGATAAAAAGGGGTGAAAATAGATGATTATTGAGCTTGAAAAAGAATTAGTAAAGCTTCCGATTATAAAAAAATCTATAGAAGAAATGGGGGCTTCACTTTGACAGGGGAGGCTTAGAGCGAGAACTTCATGAATTGGAATGTCAAATGCAAGAGACGGGATTCTGGGATGATACTAAAAGAGCAGAAGAAGTTACTAAAAAGAGTAAATCCATAAAAGATAAAATTCAAGGTTTTGATAAGTTAAAATCTCAAATTGAAGATGTTGAAGTGCTGAAAGAGATGATGGAAGAAGATGATCAAGAATCAGCCAATGAAATAATACAAACAATGAGAGCAATAGAAGCTCAAATTGATGATTATAACATGAAGGTACTTCTATGCGGAGAATATGATAAAAATAACGTTATTTTAACTTTACATGTTGGTGTTGGTGGTACTGATGCTAATGATTGGACTGAAATGCTTTTAAGAATGTATACAAGATGGTGTGAAAAACAAGGCTATAAGGTTGAAACTTTAGATTTAATTCCAGGAGATGAAGCAGGAATTAAAAGTGTTACCTTAAAGGTTACTGGAGATTATGCATATGGATACCTAAAGGCAGAAAAAGGAATTCATAGATTAGTTAGAATTTCACCATATAATTCTAATGGCAAAAGACAAACTTCTTTTGCATCTATGGAAGTGCTTCCAGAACTTACAAAAGAGCAAGATATAGATATAAAACCTGATGATCTTAGAATAGATACCTATAGATCTGGAGGTGCTGGAGGACAACATGTTAATACAACCGATTCGGCAGTGAGAATTACTCATCTTCCTACGGGGGTAGTTGTACAATGCCAAAATGAAAGAAGTCAATTTTCTAATAGAGATACAGCTATGGAAATGCTTAAATCTAAATTAGTTGAATTAAAGGAAAGAGCTCATAAAGAAAAGATTGAGGACTTAACTGGAGAGTTAAAAGACATGGGCTGGGGAAGTCAGATAAGATCATATGTATTTCATCCATATAGTATGGTTAAGGATCATAGGACAAATGTTGAAACATCAAATGTCACAGCAGTGATGGATGGAGAAATAGATATGTTTATAAATGCATATTTAAAGCAGTAATAATATAGATAACCAATGTATGAAGGCCTCTCTTTGCTTATAAACAGAGGGAGGTCCTTTATATTTGTGGATAAATTTTATGTTAAAAAGGTGCTTTAAATAGCTAAGCGACCCTATAAAACATATCAACTAAGGAATATACTACTGTAAGAACTACACAAACATATAAAGATATATTTAATCCTGGCTTAAGAATTGAAATAACTCCACCAGCCACTAGTGCAAATATTATTATTACACTAATAAATTTAAAGAAGCCAGATTTATTTGTTAATAGTGTTGTAACAGAAGAAAACATTATTAAAATCAGCGCCAAAAAATAAAAAATTTTTTTTAAATCATCCGAATAATTCATTATTTGAAATTGATTCAAGGTAAGAAGAGAAAGCAAAAATAATAATAAAAAAGAACATATTTTACTAATGTTTTTAATCATAAGCCACCATCCTTTGGTAAATATTTACATAATAATTATACAGTCATATTTTTATTAGGGCAATATAAAAATTGCTTACAGTCTACTTATTTACAATAAAATGTACTTATAATTCAGATAAAGGGTTGGAGTTATTCATGAATATAGAAAATTCTTGCCTTAAATTTAAATAAGTTTATAATATTAATAGGAATATGAGATAATTATATTATTGCCATTACTAAAAATAGTAATGGCAATAATAATTTATGTGGTAAAATATTGTTAGATTAGTAAGAACATAACTAATATAAAGCAGGAGGAAATTATGAATTCAATTGAAGAAAGAATCGCAAAAGAGTTAGAAATAAGATTAGGTCAAGTTCAAAGTGTTATTGAACTCTTAGATGATGGAAATACAGTTCCCTTTATTTCAAGATATAGAAAAGAAGTTACAGGTGGACTTTCAGATGAAGTTTTAAGAAAATTATCTGAAAGATTGACTTATTTAAGGAATTTAGAAGAAAGAAAAGCAGCTGTTACAAGAATAATACAAGAACAAGAGAAGTTTACAGAGGAAATTGGAAAGGCTTTAGAAAAAGCAACAACTTTAACTGAAGTTGAAGATATATATAGACCTTATAAAGCTAAAAAAAGAACAAAAGCAACAATGGCTGTTGAAAAAGGATTAAAACCTCTTGCAGAATTGATTTTAGAAGGTAAATTTAACGGTGATTTAAATGAAGAAGCAACTAAATATATAAGTGAAGAAAAAGGTGTAACAAGTAGTGAAGAAGCTATTTCTGGAGCTTTAGACATAGTTGCAGAAAGTATATCAGATGAAGCAAAATATAGAAAATATATAAGAGACTTTGTTATGAGAGAAGGAAACATAGAAAGCAAAGGAGAATCTAAAGAATCAACACCATACGAAATGTATTATGAATATTCAGAAGCAGTAAACAAAATACCACCTCATAGAATACTAGCTATTAATAGAGGGGAAAAAGAAAAAGTATTAAGCGTTAAAATTACTGTAAATGAAGATAAGATTATACAATACTTAGAAAATCAAGTATTAAAGAAAAATTCAATTTTAGATGAGAAACTAAAACTTGCAATAAAGGATTCATTAAAGAGATTAATTTATCCATCAATTGAAAGAGAAATTAGAAGTGAATTAACTGATATTGGTGAAGAAGGTGCTATTAACATCTTTAAAGAAAATCTAAAAGCATTACTTTTGCAAGCTCCAATCAAGGGAAAAGTAGTAATGGGGTATGACCCTGGATTTAGAACAGGTTGTAAGATTGCAATATTAGATGCAACAGGAAAGTTCTTAGAAAATACAGCGGTATATCCAACAGTACCTAAAAGAGATATTGAAGGAACAAAGAAAACTTTAAAAGCACTTATTGCTAAACATAATGTTGATGTTATTTCCCTTGGAAATGGAACTGCATCTAGAGAATCAGAAGAAGTAATTGCTGAAATGATTACTGAAATAAAAAATGAAACTGGAAGAGAATTAGCTTATGTGATTGTATCAGAAGCAGGAGCATCAGTTTATTCAGCATCTGAACTTGCAACTAAAGAATATCCAGATTTAGATGTTACAGTAAGAGGTGCTATTTCAATAGGTAGAAGATTACAAGATCCACTTGCTGAATTAGTTAAAATAGATCCAAAGGCAATTGGGGTTGGACAATACCAACATGATGTAGCTCCTAAAAAGCTAGAAGAATCTTTAGCAGGAGTCGTAGAAGATTCAGTTAATACTGTTGGAGTTGATTTAAATATAGCAACACCATCACTTTTAACACATATTTCGGGAATAAATGCAGCAATTGCTAAGAATATTGTTGATTATAGAGAAGAGGTTGGTCACTTTACTTCAAGAAAAGAATTACTTAAAGTAAAGAGATTAGGACAAAAGGCATATGAACAATGTGCAGGGTTCTTAAGAGTAGATGATAGTAAAGATCCTTTAGATAATACATCAGTGCATCCTGAATCTTATAGCGTAGCTAAAAAGTTAATTGAACTGTTAGGATATAAGAAGCAAGATCTTAAAGATAACAAACTAGGAGACATTGATGAAAGAGCAGAATCACAAGGATTAAAGAATTTAAGTGAAACTCTAGAAGTTGGAGAACTTACTTTAAAAGATATAATCAAAGAACTAAAAAAACCAGGCAGAGATCCTAGAGAAGAAATGCCAAAGCCAATACTTAAGACAGGAATAGTTGAACTTAAAGACTTAATGCCAGGAATGGTTTTAACTGGAACAGTTAGAAACGTATCAGACTTCGGTGCTTTTGTAGATATTGGAGTTCATCAAGATGGATTAGTACACAAAAGTCAAATGGCAAATAGATTTGTAAAGCATCCTTTAGATATTGTTAAAGTTGGAGACATCGTAAAAGTAGCCATAATAGAAGTTGATGAAAAGAGAAAAAGAATTTCTTTAACTATGAAGGATATTAATGAATCAGCAGAAGTATAATTTTAATCAATTCACAGTTTGCAATGCACAAATAACAATTCATAATAATTGTTATTGAAAGAACTGTATATTTAAATGTATAGAAAAGCCTTAAGAATAAATATACAATTATTCTTAAGGCTTTTAAATATAAAAAATCATAGTTTATTATTACTTTGCTGATAAAATTCAATTCTAAATAAAACTTCATAATATCAGTATAAAAAAGTTATATTAAATAATATAATAAACATAAAGTATATTCAAAGAAACAAGCAGTCGAATTGTTTTTATAAGAAGGAGAGAAAATGAATGATTAAATGGGGAATTATCGGACTTGGAAATATAGCTATGCGTTTTGCAAAAAGTTTATCTTATACAAATGAAGGAAAATTATATGCAATTGCTTCTAAAACAAAAGATAAACGGGATTCTTTTTATGAACAATATAATTGCGATAAAGTTTATGAAGATTATCATGAATTATTAAACGATGAGGAAATAGATGCTGTTTATATTGCATTGCCTCATGGGTTACATAAGTATTGGTCAACTGAAGCAATAAGGCACAAGAAGGCTGTTTTATGTGAAAAACCTGTAGGTTTAAATGCAGACGAAATGAAAGAAATAAAAGATGAGGTTTTATTAAACAATACTTTCTTTATGGAAGCGATGAAAACGAGATTTATTCCACTAATTCATACCATCAAAGATATAATAAGAAATAAGGAGATTGGAGAAATTATATCTATTGAAGCTAATTTTTGTAATCATGTAACAAATATTAAGCAGGGATCTTATTTATTGGATAAAACACAAGGCGGAGCTTTACTAGATGTTGGAGTTTATCCATTATCATTTGTTATGGATATGATTGACTCACAAGTTAAGCAAGTGAAATCACATATGGAAATAAATGAAACAGGAGTAGATTCATATTTTAAAGCAATATTAACCTTTGAAAATGGAGTAATAGGAACAATTGAAGGCGCCATTGATAGAAATAAGGAAAGAACTGCTATTATTAAAGGAACAAAGGGTTATATGGAAATTCCAATATATAATAGGCCAGATAAGGTTTTTGTCAATTTAAATAATGGGGAATCTTATAAAATAGAAAAAGAATTAGAATTTGATGATATGTATGCGGAAATTAATGAAGTACATAATTGTTTGAAAAAATTAAAACTCGAAAGTGAGCATTTATCTTTAAATGAGTCAATTCGTGTAATGAATGTATTAGATCAAATTAGAAAAACTGCAACATTAAATTAAGCTCTTATAATAGACAGGAGAGAGAACTACAACATGGATAAAACTAAATTTTATACTAATAGAAAAAACATCATAATTTTAGCAACCTTATGTTGCATTTTATGGGGGAGCGCCTATCCATCAATAAAAATAGGATATTCACTATTTAATATAAATGATATGGGATCCAAATTAGTTTTTGCAGGATACAGATTTGCGCTTGCAGGTATTTTAGTACTTTTATTAGAATTAATTACAAAGAAAAATGTATTTAATTTTTCTAGAAAGCAATTTGGACAAATAACACTATTAGGTTTAACACAAACTGCCCTTCAATATATATTTTTTTATATAGGAATGTCATATACTACAGGGGTCAGAGGATCTATAATTAATGGAACAGGGACGTTTGTAAGTATTATATTGGCTCATTTTATTTATAAAAATGACAAGCTTAATTTTAACAAGATAATAGGATGTATCATAGGATTTTTAGGAGTAGTAATTGTTAATTTAAATGGACAATCATTAGAGGGAAATGCTTTTACTTTTAATGGTGACGGTTTTGTAATGATTGCAGCAATCATATTTGCAGCTTCTGCAATATATGGCAAGAAAATAACACAAACTCAGGAACCATCATTAGTTACAGGATTTCAACTATTTATAGGCGGAATTATATTAACAATTCTAGGATGGTTTTTAGGAGGTAATTTAAAAGGATTCACAATAGGATCTACATTGCTTTTAATTTATATGGCATTATTATCATCAGTGGCATTTGTTATATGGACTCAATTATTAAAATATAACAAAGTAGGAATAATATCAGTGTTTAACTTTTTAATACCTGTCTTTGGAACATTATTATCATCAATATTTTTGGGTGAAAATATATTTGATATTAAGATCTTGATAGCATTAATACTTGTATGTTATGGAATATTTTTAGTTTATAGAGTTAAGAAAGAAGAATAGCATTAACTAGCATTGCTAGGTGCAGCAACAAAGGCAAAAAACATATCAATAGAATAACAAGGTATTTGGATATGCTAATAATCCTAATACAACAACAATAATTGATAAAATGCTAGAATTAGGAGCAAACAATAGGAATTGTATATAAATGGGAAATAAAAGGATGAGTATAACTGGTACTCATCCTTAAATACTTTATGGATATGAAAGAAAATAACTGATAAAAGTATATAATATATATTAAAAAAAGTATCTTATGTAAATACATAAGAGTGTTTAAGATAATAGCAAAGGAAGAACTTGATAAAATCTAGATTTATTCTATAATCGTATTAGGAAGTAGGCACATTCAAAAGATATATATGCATAGAGTTCTTCCTATGTTATTTCAAGTGCTTTATACGAGTTAATAAACACATTTTAATTAAAAGGAGGATAACATGAAAAATATATTTTATTACAACACTAAGATCGGAAGAATTGGTATAGAAGAGAATGGTACAGCTATTACAAAATTAGATTTTATAAATAAAGATATGGAAGAAGAAATAATAGAAGAAAATGAAACAGCATTATTAAAAAAAGCTATAAATGAGCTTAATGAGTATTTAGATGGAAATCGTAGTTCATTTGATTTACCATTAGACCCTAAGGGGACAGAATTTCAAAAGAAAGTATGGAATGCTCTAAAAGAAATTCCTTATGGTGAAACAAGAAGTTATGGCGAGATTGCAAAGATAATTGGAAATGAAAAGGCAGCAAGAGCTGTTGGAATGGCAAACAATAAAAATCCAATTGCTATTATAGTTCCTTGCCATAGAGTAATTGGAGCTAATGGTAAGCTAGTTGGTTACGCAGGTGGGCTTGATTTAAAGGAAAAACTTCTTCAATTAGAGAGCATGAAGTAGTATATTAAAAAATTTGATAAAATATTATTCAGAGTTGTGTATTACAAAAGATATGAGGAGGAAATACAATGTTAAAAATAGGATGTCACTTATCAACTTCAAAAGGATTTAAAAATATGGGAAAAGAAGCTCTTAAATTAGAAGGAAATACATTTCAATTTTTTACTCGAAATCCAAGAGGAAGTAAAGCGAAAGCTATTGATGAAAAAGACGTAGCAGAATTCTTGGAATTGGCAAAAGAAAATAATTTTACTACAATATTAGCACATGCCCCTTATACATTGAATGCTTGCTCAGCGGATGAAAATACAAGAAATTTTGCAAAAGAATTAATGGAAGATGATTTAATTAGAATGGAATATACACCGAACAGTCTTTATAATTTTCATCCAGGCAGCCATGTTAAACAAGGGGTTGAGGTTGGGATTAAATATATTTCTGATATGTTAAATGAGGTGCTAAAACCAGAGCAAACAACAACTGTATTACTTGAAACAATGGCAGGTAAAGGCACTGAAATTGGCCGTACATTTGAGGAATTACAAGAAATTTTAAGTCGTGTAAAATTATCTGATAAGATGGGAGTATGCCTTGATACTTGTCATGTATATGATGCAGGGTACGACATTGTGAATAATTTAGATGGTGTGTTAGAACAATTTGATAAAATAATCGGATTAGATAAATTATGCGCAATACATTTAAATGATAGTATGAATGTATTTGAAAGTCACAAAGATAGACACCAAAAAATTGGAGAAGGTTCTATTGGTTTAGAAGCAATTACAAACATTATAAATCATCCTAAACTACGTAATTTGCCATTTTTCCTTGAAACTCCAAATGAACTTGACGGTTATGCAAAAGAAATAGCATTATTAAAAAGTCTTTACAATAAAAGCATATAAAAATCTAATTCATGCTAAATGTAGAATACTTTTTAGGAGATACTCCCACAGCTTTTTTAAATGACTTCAAAAAGTTGCTATAATCATTAAATCCACATTGAATATAGACATCATTAATACTTAAACCATTTGAAAGCATAGATTTTGCTATGGATATTCTTCTTGCAGTAATATATTTATTTATAGTGGTGCCAGTAGCCAATTTAAAAATTCTACAAATATATGATTCGCTTAAAAAAAAGTGTTCTGCTAAATTTTTAATAGTAATGTTTTCTATAACATTGTCGTTGATATAGACAATTATTTCTTGAATTTGATTGTGATATTTATAACAGGATAACAATGAATCTTCATTATCTACAAATGCTTTAGTTAAATAGGTCATCAATTCTATAAAACTTGAATACTCGATCATATCAGAACCAAAACCTTCAGTGCTCGTAATTTTATTTATGAAATATATAAATCTATTTTGCTGTTCTTTATCAAGTTCAATCTTATGACTAAAATTTTCATCACGATGTGTAAAACAATAGCTTAAATCTGTTTTATTAGTAGAGATAGATTTTAAAAAGTCAGGGTGAATAGAAATTACTATTCGCTCATGAATCATTTTATTTATTTGAGAAACATAGTGACTCTCAAACGGATTTATAACAAATAAATTCCCAGCATTAATATCATATAATTTATTATCTATTAAAAACTGTTTACCACCAGAAATAGAATAATAAATTTCATAACAATCATGTATATGAATAGACATGGTTTCTTCTTCAGTATGTAAATGAGCAACTGAAAAGTATTTATTTTTTATACAATTATTTATGGATTCTTTACATGATGTAAATTCCTTCATACAGTCACCTCGTTAAATATTAGTCTATTAATTTTAATTATACTAATCGCTTCAGTATTTGCAATATTTTAATGAAAATATAACAAGAAATAGTGAAAACATAATAGTATAATTAAATTAATAAACTAAGGAATAAACTAAGAGACCTAAATATAAGGAGGCAAATATTATGGATATGATTAAAAATTTTTCATTAGAAGGTAAGATAGCATTAGTAACAGGAGCAGCATATGGTATTGGATTTGCGATTGCAAAGTCTTATGCAGAAGCAGGAGCGACAATAGTGTTTAATGATATTAAGCAAGAGTTAGTTGATAAGGGATTAAAAGCTTATGAAGAAGCTGGAATAAAGGCATATGGATATGTGTGTGATGTTACAGATGAACCAAAGGTAATTGAATTAGTTGAAAAAATAGAAAAAGAAGTTGGAGTAATTGATATTCTAGTAAATAATGCAGGAATAATTAAGCGTATCCCAATGCTTGAAATGAAAGCAGAGGAGTTTAGACAAGTTATAGATGTAGATTTAACGGCACCATTTATAGTAGCTAAAGCTGTAATACCTGGAATGATTAAAAAGGGACATGGAAAAATAATCAACATATGTTCTATGATGAGTGAACTTGGAAGAGAAACTGTTTCAGCTTATGCCGCTGCTAAAGGTGGGCTTAAGATGTTAACAAGAAATATTGCATCTGAATATGGTGAATATAATATCCAATGTAACGGACTTGGACCTGGATACATAGAAACACCACAAACTGCACCGATTAGAACACCAGGACATCCATTTAACGAATTTATAATAGCAAAGACTCCAGCTGCACGTTGGGGAACACCAGAAGATTTAGCTGGACCAGCTATATTCTTAGCTTCTGATGCATCAGATTTTGTAAATGGTCATATTTTATATGTAGATGGCGGAATCTTAGCTTATATTGGAAAACAACCACAATAATAATTAAAATAACAAAATAGTAGTAAAATCAAACCGAATAATTAGGAGGCAAACAAAAATGAAAATAGCTTTAATAAATGAAAATAGCCAAGCGGCAAAAAATGAAATGATATACGCATCATTAAAAAAGATAGTAGAACCAATGGGACATGAAGTATTTAATTATGGAATGTATAGTGCAGAAGACCCAGCAGTATTAACATATGTTCAAAATGGTATTTTAGCAGCTATCCTTTTAAATTCAGGAGCAGCAGATTACGTAATAACTGGATGTGGAACAGGAGAAGGAGCAATGCTAGCATGCAATGCATTCCCCGGAGTATTATGTGGCCATGTAGTAGATCCTTCAGATGCATTTATGTTTGCACAAATTAATGATGGAAATGCAATAGCAATACCTTTTGCAAAAGGATTTGGATGGGGAGCAGAATTAAATTTGGAATATATATTTGAAAAATTATTCCAAGGTGAAAGTGGACAAGGATATCCAAAAGATAGAGTTGTACCAGAACAAAGAAATAAAAAAATATTAGATGAAGTTAAAAAAGTAACACATAAAGATATGGTAACAATCTTAAAAGAAATAGATCAAGATTTATTAAAGGGAGCTATAAGTGGAGAAAAATTTAAAGAATATTTCTTTAATAATTGTAAATCTATAGAGATAGAATCTTGTATTAGAAATATATTAGAGTAACACATTGAGCTAGTTTAATTTTATTATAACATGCTCTAACTAAACCTGCATTATTGGCGCATATTCTTCAGAATATATATGGTAATATGGTTTAGAATAAATATTATTTAAAATATATATGGTGATTAAACCACAAAAACTATAAAGTATCGTGATTAGTTTGACAGCTTTGCTTCAAATTCTAAAAAATATAATTTAAAACAGTTAATTATTACAGCAACTATACATGCAATTATATTGAGAAAACACTCTATGCCACTTTCAAGAAACTGTTTTAACAGTTTCTTGAAGTTATAGGCTGCGATTTTAAATCCAACCCATAATTTTGAGCGCAATAATCCCCGGATAGGCATGGTATCAATTTTATATCTTCTCCTCAAAACAGAAGGAATACCTTCTATACCAGCCCTTTTATTTGCAAGCTTTATATACTCACTCTCGTGCATTTTTTCTCTTTGAGTAGCTGTATTATAAGCTTTTTCGCTAACTCTTATGGTATTAAATTTCTTTGATATTTTCTTTGGACATTGTGAATTTAAAGGACATTTTTCACATGTACTGGAGTCAAATTTGGCTGTATAAGATTTTGAACTATAATAAGACTCTACAGGTTCGACTCCGTTAGGACAACAACTTATTACATTTTTTTCGTCATCTACAATGAATTTTGAATAACTCAGTTTATCAGTAGATACTTTTCTGCCAACTAGTTGACTTGGAATCATTTCAATTCCTTGTTTTAAAGCATTTTTGGCTTTTTCTTGTTCATAGTAAGCACCATCAACTAGTAGTTTACAGTTTGAATTTTTATTTTGTGAAGCTAAATTAGCAATAACATCATCAGCAAATTTTGAATCGCTGTGAATATTTTGCTTAAGGTCATAGCCTGTTATAACACTGTTTTTATCATTAAATGATTCTTGTATATTAACAACATAACCAACGTTACCACCATATTTTTTTCTGTAGGTTGCATCTTTGTCAGTTGGATTTTGTAAACTAGTTGAAGTTATATCTTTTGAATCTTTAATAACTAAATTTTTTGCAGCATCTTCTGTAGTTTGGTCCTGAATAACTCTATTTAAAAGTTGAAACTCTTCTGTTGAAGTAACTATATCTCCAGCTTTCAGAGCGATATTGTATAGAATTTTAGAATGTTCGATTAAAATTGAAAGTTTTGAATCAGCCTTTAAATCTTGAGTTCTATATATAGTGTCATTTTTATGCCCCTTTTCAAGGTACGGTTTTAGTTCATCACTTATAATAGGTGGATTTATTATATTTAGAGCTTTAATAAGTCTGCTATTTATAGAATATACTAGCTCAATTCTACTTAATTTTTTGCATGATGAACTAACCATTAACGAATCCACTCTAACTTTTTTATTATCAACAGATAAATACTTAGCAATGCTTTCGGATAAAGCTTCAACTTCAGCTTTTATTAAGTCTTCATTAGTTGACGCTTCATATTCAACAAGTCTGTTTCTAAAATTTGTTAGAGTATTTATAGATACTGGTTGTGTTTCATAATTAGTTGTATTTAAAGCATATTGATATCTTACATCGAAATGAATAGAGCCGATAAGCTCTTCATCAGTCTGCTGAAATATTTCTTTTATAATTAGTAAGCCAAGAATAACATTAATAGGTGAATTAGTCCTTGAGGCTTTATTGCTATATAAAACCGAAAAACGCTCCTCATTTATTCGCGGAAAAATATGATCCTTAAATGCCTTAGCCCAACTTTTATTTAAAATATCTTGAAGGTATTTTGGCATTTGGTTGATTGGTTCAAATAATGAAGTTTGTTGAAGGTCATTTTTGCAAAACATAGTAATTCTCCTCATACGTTTAATTTTATAATGCTATTATATCATTAAATTCTAATTGGATGATATTTGTCAGCTTTTTGTGGTCTAATCATATGGTAAGCCATATTAGAATATTCAGTGTCTAATTGTAGTAAGTAAAAACATACATTCAATTAGTATGGATATATTAAAAAAACTATCACAATACGTTAGAATAATAGAAAATAGACATAAAGAACCAGTCCTTTGAATATTCATGTCTATTTTTTAGTTATATGAAGAGTTGAAAAATATAGTACTTTTAATAATATCTCGTCATTAGGGGAAATTAAATTTGCAATATAAAAAGTAAAGAAAAGAGAGAGGGTATTAAACAATTAGCCACAATTTAAATTCAAGAATATAAAAAATATATAATATTACAAAAGACTAGATTGAATATATCCCATAACTTTACTAATATTATTGGCAACATTCATGAACTCATTTTTGTACTCTAATAAACTCTCTATATTATTAAAAAAAGTTACCGAGGAAAGGCTAGTAGCCGCAATAATTTTATTAGTTCTATCAAAAATAGGAACAGCTATGCATATAACGCCAGTATCACATTCAATGTTATCGAGTGAATATAAATTCTTTCTTATATCATGAATTTCATCTATAAGTACATTAATATCAGTTATAGTATTTTCGGCATATTTAACAAATTCAGTGTTTTTTAACAATTCTCTTATTTTATCATCAGGATACTGAGATAATAATAACTTACCAGAGGCAGTACAGTAAATTGGTGCTTTTTTACCTATGCTTGAAGACATTGTTATGTTTCTATTAGGATTTTCAGCCGATACTTTATCTACGTATATTATATTTGAATATGATTCGTCAGGAATACAAAGATGTATAACTTCATCAACTTTATTTGCAAAGTCATGTATGTAAGGTCTAGCAATACTTATTAAATCCATACTGTTTGTCATAGAAGTGGATAGATTAAGTACTTTTATATCAAGTTGATATTTATCATTATCTTTGTTTTGGGTAACATATTTTTTATATTTTAAAGTTGTGATAATTCTATGTATTGTGCTTTTACTTAATCCTAAAATTTTTGATAATTCTCCAATTCCACAACCTTTTGGGTATTCTGCTAAACAATCAAGTATGTCTAATGCACGTTCTACAGACTGAACTAAATTAAGATTATTTGAATCCTCAGACATATTAAATCCTCCATAAATAATTATTTACTTTATACTACATTGTAATATTTAATATAGATTTTAACAAATAAAAAATTTATAAGTTTTTATTGTAGCATTATTGACAATTGGGAGCGTAAATATTAAAATAACATTAGGTAGTGAAACAACGTTCCACAATGCGGAACGGAATTAAGCCTGGAAACAGACATATATAATATTCCTTAATTATATATAATATTAACCAAAAATTAATCATAGCCTTATCAAGTATAAATTTAATTCTATCTCTGCATACTTGATAAGGCTAAAAATAAAAATATAAGTTGAAAGTGGTGTATTGTTAATGGATGTAATTACTATAGGCGATGCAATGATTGCAATGTGTCCTAAAGAAAAAGGACCAATAATATTTTGTAACACTTTTGAAAGAAAAATAGGTGGAGCAGAATTAAATGTTGCAATAGGTTGTGCAAGATTAGGATTAAATTCAGGCTGGATAAGCAGACTTGGAAATGATGACTTTGGAAAATATATATTAAAAACAGTAAGAGGAGAAGGTGTTGATATTTCAGAAGTTAAACTTGTAGATGAATACCCAACATCTGTATACTTTAGAGAAGTTTTATCTGATGGCGCTAGTAGATCTTTTTATTATAGAGAAAAATCTCCAACAAGTACAATGAATCATAAAGAATTAAATGAAGAGTATTTTAAAAATTCAAAAGTACTTCATATCACAGGAGTTTTTCCTTCGATTAATATGAATAATAGAGAAGTTATATTTGAAGCAGTAAAATTGGCAAAGAAACATAATTTAATAGTTTCTTTTGATCCTAATATTAGATTAAAAATGTGGAGTAAAGAAGAAGCTAAAAGTTACATAGAAAAACTTTTACCTTATATAGATATTCTTTTAATAGGAGATGAAGAGGTAGAAATATTATTAGGTGAAACAAGTTTAGAAGATGCAATAAAAACTTTTCATAGCTATGGAATAGAAAAGGTTATTGTTAAAAAGGGCGCTAAAGGAGCAATAGGATCGGATAACGAAAATATTTATGAGGTAGATGCCATTAAACCAAAAGCTCTAGTTGATACAGTAGGTGCAGGAGATGGGTTTGCAGCAGGATTTTTAACAGCACTGCTTAAAGGGGAAACATTAGAAAATTGTGTTAGATTTGCAAATGCAGTTGGATCTTTAGTAGTTGGTGTTGAAGGTGATAATGAAGGATTACCTTATTATGATGATGTTTTAGTACATTTAGGACAATCAAAAAAAATAGAACGTTAAGATCATATTATGAAAAAAACAAAATAAAACATGGAAATATAATAATTTTAAATTAATATATAAATAAAGGATGAGGTGTAAATAATGTTTGAAAAAATTTATGAAACATTAAAAGAAGAAAAAGCTGTAGCTGTTATTAGAACTAAAACTTATGAAGAAGCAAAAGAAATTAGTATAGCAGCCATTGATGGTGGAATGAAGATTATAGAAGTAACTATGAGTGTACCAAATGCACCAAAGTTAATAAAAGAATTAAAAGAAGAATACAAAGATGCATGTGTTGGAGCAGGAACTGTTTTAACTAAAGATGCTGTAGATGAATGTATTGAGAATAATGCTGATTTTATTGTTTCTCCTTGTGTTGATGAAGAAGTAATAGCATATGCAATTCAAAGAAAAGCATTAATAATTCCAGGACTTATGACAATGTCAGAAGTAAACAAAGTTTATAAAATGGGATTAAGATTTATAAAAATATTCCCTGGAAATGTTGTCGGAAAAGGATTAATAGGAGCAGCAAAATCGATCTTTCCAGATATTAATATAATGCCTACTGGTGGAGTAAACAAGGATAATATAAGTGAATGGATACAATCTGGAGCAGATTGCAGTGGTATAGGTAGTGATTTAAACAAAATGTATAAGAGCAATGGTGCACAAGGCGTAAAAGAATATTGTGCTGAAGTTATGACAAAAGTAAAAAGTTTATAATTTATTAGAATTTTATACAGTAGTGATTAGTTTTATAATAATAGAGCTAATCACTATTTTTATGCAAAAAAGGCTATACTGAATCAATTGATGGATCAGATAATTTGTATATAACAGGGAATTAGATACGAGAATGTGAGCTATTAGTTCAAAAAGTCTAAGCAGAGGGTATGTTATTTAATTCACTATATGGGAGGTTATTGCTTGCATTATATTCTCAAAATAAAAAATTAGAAGAATATCCAAAATCCTTTAAAATAGGATAAATAAAAAATAATTTGTTTGTGAAATTCCTCATGAATTAGGGAGGAACAAAGGTTGCTGTAGAATATGAAGTTACAGTGAATTATATATGTACGATACTGATACTGCAAAATAACGTTTATATGTCCAATTTTCAGAAATAAAGATTGTTAAAAAAATAGTTATCCTTTAAAAAGTTAAAATCAAAGCTTATAATAAAACTGAAATGTTAAATTATTACACTAATATATTATAGTTACTTATATTGAAGATAATATAAGGATTACCATGTAAATCATATAAATAAAATGAAATTATATATTTTAATTAATTTGAAAGGTGGTTTTTATGTTGTATATTTCAAATGGATAAAATGCTAAGTATAGAAAATTAAAAATAGTTATAAGAGCAGATTTAATTGAAATAAACGTAATAATTTAATAATAGTTTTAGGGAGTCTGATAAATATGAAAACAGAAAGAGGTTTGGTAATTGAGATAAGTGATAATATTGCCAAAATTAAAGTTGGAAGACATAGTGACTGTAGTAATTGCGGTGCTTGTCCAGGCAACGATAGTGTGATTATAAGTGCAAATAATAAAATAGGGGCCAAAGTAGGAGATAAGGTGACCTTTGAAATGAAAGAAGTTAACATTTTAAAAGGAGCCTTTATTGTTTTTGTTTTGCCGCTAATTGTTGCATTTATTGGGGTACTGTTGGGAGGACTCATAGGAAAATACATGGGGTCTAATATAAACGTTTCTCAAATTATAGGTGGAATAACTGCTTTTTTATTATCTATGATATTTGTAAAGTTATTTGATAGAGCTGCAACTATAAGTGAAAAGTCAAAACCAGCAATTATTAGTATCTTACAGTAAATATTTTCTATGACATATTTTTTTTGTTAAAAACATAATTAAGAGGTGATTGTTAATGTTAAAGCGTTTTCTCGGAGGGATTCATCCTAAAGATAGTAAAGTATATACTATGGACAAAACTATTGAAATTCCACCTTTACCTTCTCAAGTAGTTATTCCTATGAGTCAGCATATAGGAGCTCCTTGTACACCGCTAGTTAAGGTTGGTGATAAAGTTAAGAAAGGACAAGTTATAGCTAAAAGTGATGCGTTTATGCATAGTCCAGTGCATGCATCTATTTCTGGAGAAGTTATTAAGATTGCAGAAATGCCACATGCATCTAGAGTTAACTGTTTATCAATCGTTATTAAAAATGATGGATTGGATGAGTGGGTTCAAGGTATTCCGTTACATCGTGAATGGGATCAACTAGAGACAGCAGAAATCCTTGATATTATTAAAGAAGCAGGAGCAGTTGGAATGGGAGGTGCTGCTTTCCCTACACATATTAAGCTTTCTCCAAATAAAGATGTTGATGTTTTTATTGTAAATGCAGCTGAATGTGAGCCGTATTTGACAGCAGATTATAGAATGATGATTGAATATGCCAAGCGTATAGTTACGGGTGTTAAAATAGTTATGAAAGTCCTTGGTGTTAGTAAATGTTTCGTAGGAATAGAGGATAATAAACCAGAGGCTGTAAGAGTTATGAAAGATGCTTTTAAAGGCACATCTGTTGAAGTAGTATCTTTACCTACAAAGTATCCTCAAGGTGCAGAGAAAATGTTGATAAAAGTACTTACCAATCGTGAAGTTCCATCTGGTGGATTACCTATGGATGTTGGTGTTGTAGTACAAAATGTTGGTACTACGGTTTCGATTTGTGATGCTGTAGTTAGTGGGATTCCACTAATAGAAAGAGTTACTACTGTTTCTGGAGATGCAATTAAGGATCCTAAAAATTTATTGTTAAGAATAGGGACTAGCTATGAGTATGTAATAGATTATTGCGGAGGATTTAGTAAAACTCCTGAAAAAATAATTTCTGGAGGACCTATGATGGGTATGGCTCAATTTACATTAGATGTACCTGTAATTAAAGGAACCTCTGGTATATTGGCTTTAAGTAGTGATGTTGTAAATTCTGGAGAAGAGTCTCCCTGTATTAGATGTGGTAGATGTGTTAAAGCATGTCCTATGGGGTTAGTACCAAGTATGCTAAGTATATTAGGCGAACGTAATAGATTTAAAGAAGCTAAAGAAGAATATGGTTTGTTTAATTGTATAGAATGTGGAAGTTGTGTTTATACATGTCCTGCAAAACGTAATATTGTGCAATATATAAAATATTCAAAAGCACAAAACCTAGCACAATCAGCAAAGAAATAGGGAGAGAAGGGATAAAATGAGCTCAGAAACTAAAGGAATTCAAGAAAATAAAATACAAAACATTCAACCAAAGGAAATTCAAGTACAGGATCAAAAATTTACTGTTTCAGCATCACCACATATTAGGTGTAATGAATCAATTTCAAAGATAATGTGGAATGTAAATTTAGCTTTGGCACCTGCAGCTATTTTTTCAATATTTTATTTTGGCTTTCCAGCTTTAATAAATATGATAGTAGGAATAGTTTCAGCAGTTGCATGTGAGTATTTAGTACAAAAGTTTCGTAAAATGAAGATTATAGCATTTGATGGAAGTGCATTTATAACTGGTCTTTTACTGTCAATGTCTCTTCCACCAACTTTACCACCTTATATGGTAGCAATTGGTTCATTTATAGCTATAGTAATAGCTAAACAATCAATGGGTGGACTCGGATTTAATATTTTCAATCCTGCTCATATTGGAAGAGCAGCTTTAATGGTATCTTGGCCAGTTGCTATGACTACTTGGACAAAACTCACAGGATCAGTAGATGCTGTGAGTAGTGCAACTCCATTAAATATATTAAAACATCAAGGTTATACAAGCTTAATTGAAGTTTTTGGAAGTAACACAGCTATGTATAAAGCTATGTTTATTGGTACAAGAAATGGAAGTCTGGGTGAAACATCTACCGTATTACTTCTTATTGGCGGAATATATCTTATATATAAAGGATATATTAACTGGCATGTTCCTGTTTGTATGATTGGAACCGTAGGAATACTTACTTGGATTTTTGGACCAGTAGGTTTATTTACTGGTGATCCATTATTTCATATGATGGCTGGTGGTTTAATACTAGGAGCATTCTTCATGGCAACAGATATGGTAACTATTCCTATTACGACAAAAGGTCAAATAATTTTTGCAGTAGGAGCTGGTGCAATAACTGTTTTAATTAGATTAAAAGGTGGTTATCCAGAAGGCGTTTGTTATTCAATTTTGCTAATGAATGCTGTAACACCATTAATAGATCGTTTCGTAAAACCAAAGAACTTTGGGGCAAGGGGGTAGTAAAATGTCAGATGTAGATATTAAGAAAGAACAGTCTATTTTTAAGATAGCTATAAACTTAATAGGAGCGTGCATAATTTCAGGAGTAATAATAGGAATAGTATATTTTATTACAGCGCCTATTGCAGTAGAAAAAAATGAAATGATGAAACAAGAGTCAATGAAGGCGTTAGTAAATGATGCAGATAATTTTAAAGAAATATCAGATAAAAAAGAATGGTTTACTGCTGAAAAAGATGGAAAAGTAATTGCTTATGTAGTGCCTGGTGAAAGTAAGGGCTATGGTGGAGCAATTAAAATGCTTGTAGCTGTTACTTCGGATGGAAAGATAATTGATTATACTATATTATCAGCTAACGAGACTCCTGGTCTTGGAGATAATGCTGCAAAAGAACCCTTTAGAAGTCAATTTGCAGGAAAGCAAGCCGAGGATTTAACTGTAGTAAAAGATCTTTCTAAAAAAGAAAATATTCAGGCTATGACAGGGGCAACTATTTCATCTAAAGCTGTAACACTTGCTGTTAAAAATGCAGTGGAAGAAGTAGTACAGTTTACAGGAGGTAAATAATATGAAAGAATTATGGAAAATTTTCTCTAAAGGTTTATTTGATGAAAATCCAATATTTGTATTAGCTTTGAGTCTTTGTCCAGCACTAGCTGTTACGACTTCAGTTATTAACGGATTAACCATGGGATTAACAGTGTTATTTGTTATTACAGCTAATAATGTAGTAGTTTCAATAACACGTAAATGGGTAAATGATAAAGTCAGAGTGCCAGTTTATATAACATCAATTGCAACTATAGTAACAGTTGTACAACTTGTATTACAAGCTTTTGCTCCATCTTTATATAAAGCACTTGGAGTATATTTATCATTAGTAGTAGTCTTCGCAATAATACTGGCAAGAGCTGAAGTATTTGCCTCAAAGAACAAGGTTATTCCATCTTTCTTTGATGGGCTGGGTATGGGGTTTGGATTTACAATAGCTATGCTTGTAATATCTGCTATAAGAGAAATTATTGGTAATGGAACAATTTTAGGGATTTCAGTATTCGGATCTGGGTATAATCCAGCTTTAATTATGATTTTGCCACCGGGTGCATTTATCTTAATTGGTTATATGATGGGAGCAATTAAAATTTATACTAAGCGTAAAGAGAGCAAGCAAGTAAAAGGGAGTGAATCACAATGCAAGAATATTTAACACTTTTTATAGGTTCAGTAGTTGTAAATAACTTTGTTTTAACAAAGTTTTTAGGATTATGTATATTCTTTGGAGTATCTAAAAGTCTAAATGCATCTCTAGGAATGGGTATGGCAGTTACATCTGTTATAACACTTAGCTCAATGTTAGCATGGGTGGTATATAATTTTGTACTTTTACCATATGGTTTAACATTTTTAACAACAATCGTTTTTGTAATACTTATAGCAAGTTTTGTACAATTGTTGGAATTAATAATAAAGAAACATGCACCTGCTTTATATAATATGTGGGGAATTTATCTTGTTTTAATAGCAACAAACTGTATAGTACTATCTGTTCCACTTTTAAGTGTAGAGTCTAATTATTCATTTAGTATGAGTATAGTCTATGCAATAGGATCGGGTATGGGATTTGCACTTGCACTTGTGCTTATGGCAAGTTTAAGAGAAAAATTGGTACATGCAGATGTGCCAAAGGCTTTAGAAGGAACAGGAATAGCATTTATTTTAGCAGGTATGTTATCATTGGCATTCCTTGGATTTTCAGGGATGATATGATCAACTAATAATTAACAAAGGACAATTAACAATTAAGTAATAAAATTAAAAGGTCTTTGAAAATATTCGCAGATAAAAAAAGCATGAAACGCTATAAAGACTTAAAGATATTTTGAATTAATATCATCCACAATTGTCAATTGTACATTGAAAAAACGACTAAGTTTATTAAGGAGATGAATAAAAATTATGAATACTGCTATAATGGTTATTGTTGTAATGGGAGCAGTTGGGATAGTTTTTGGATTTATTCTTGCTATCGCAAATAAAAAGTTTTCAATGGAAGTAAATCCGCTTATTCATGAGGTGGAAGAAGTTCTTCCTAAAGGACAGTGTGGTGCATGTGGTTTTGCAGGTTGTTCTAATTATGCTGAATCTGTAGTCTTAAATCCAGAAGTTCCACCAAACTTATGTATACCTGGTAAAGAGGCTGTTGCAAAATTAGTGGCAGAACTTACAGGAAAAACATCTGAACAGCTAGAAGCAAAAGTAGCTCATGTTAGATGTAAGGGATCAATTGGTAAAGCAACTTTAAGTTATAACTATAAGGGCGTAAAAGATTGTACTGCCGCAAGTTTAATTCAAGGTGGTCCTAAAGGATGTAAAAATGGATGTATTGGATTTGGAACTTGTGTAAGTAAGTGTCCTTTTGGTGCTATGACTATGGGTGAAGATGGATTGCCAGTTGTTAATCTAGAAAAGTGTACTGGTTGTGGAGCATGTGAAACAGCATGTCCTAAAAATGTTATACAAATAATACCAAAAAATGCTACTGTAAAAGTGGACTGTAATTCTAGGGAAAAGGGAGCTATTGCACGAAAGGTTTGTAGTACTGCTTGTTTAGGCTGTGGCATTTGTGCAAAGAATTGTAGTTATGGTGCTATTGAGATTAAGGACAATTTTGCAGTAGTAAATAAAGCTATATGTGCTGAAAAGTGTAGCAAAATAACATGCGTAGCAAAATGTCCAACTGGAGCTATAAGAATTGCTAATGCATTAAAAGAAGATAAAAATGCACGTGATTTAAAGGCTACTAGTTAAATATATCTAAATATAGATAAGTAAAAAATAAATCTAAGAATTACTTCATTTATTAGGGAAGAATCTTTTATATTAAATCATATTCAAAAGATAACAGATCAACATGTGTATATTTTGGTCTGTTATTTTATTTTAAAATTCACAATTAAGAAACAAATACATGTACAATAAATTATGAAGTGTGTATTGTTCACTGTGCATTGAGAAGTGATTGGAGGCTAATAACAGTTGAAGAAGATTATATGTGTATTAACAACTTATATTTTAACTATTTTAATTTGCAGTTCATGTGCAAGTCAAAAAAATAAATATTACGAAAAAAGTAATATAGTAATGGATACAGCAGTAACATTAAGTGCTAATGGTGAAAAATCAAAAGAAGCAGTTGAAGAGAGTTTTAAAAGATTAGATGAAATTAATGAAATGGCAAGTGCTAGCATAAGTACTAGTGATGTTTATAAAATCAATAGTTCTTCAGGAAGGAATTATGTAGAAGTTCATCCTGAAACTTTAAAAATGATAGAAACTTCTATAAAATATTCAAAATTAAGTGATGGAGCATGGGATATTACAATAGGTCCAATAATAAATTTATGGGGCATCGGTACAGATAATGAAAGATTACCTTCAGATGAAGAAATTAAAGCTAAATTAGCATTTGTGGGATATGAGAAAATCAGCATTAATGAAAATGATAGTAGCGTTATGCTTCAAAAAGAGGGAATGGCTATTGATTTAGGTGGCATTGCTAAAGGTTTTGCTGCTGACGAGGTATTAAAAATTTATAAAAAGTATAATATTGAAAATGGGCTTATTAATTTAGGAGCAAGTTCTATTTATGCTCTTGGTAAAAATAAAGATAACAATGAGTGGTCTGTTGGTATTAAACATCCTAGAAGTGAAGATCAGAACGTTTATATGGGAATAATAAAGTTATCTAATGATTCATTATCTACATCTGGTGATTACGAGAGATGTTTTATAAAAGACAATAGAAGATACCATCATATTATAGATCCCAAAACTGGATATCCAGTAGATAATGGTGTTATGAGTGATACAATAGTAATAGATTGTGATATTCCTGAAAAAGGCATGTTATCTGATCTTCTAACTACAACAGTTTTTACATTAGGCCAAGGAAAAGGGTTGGAATTAATAGATAGTTTGCCAGGAGTATCCTGTGAGATTACAACATCAGATTATAAGGTTTATACATCAGAGGGATTTAAAGAGAGAATTACAAACTTAAACAAAGATTTTGAATTTGCAAATTAGAGATTTATAAATACATAAAACATCATATAAACTTAGAGGATGTTACAAAATAATTTTTTTAAATCTTTTTGTAACATCTTCATTTATATTAATATCTCTAAAGTAAGATAGTTTAGACATATGTTTAACTATAAAATTTGCGGTTATGCCAATAAAAATTCCTGTGCCAACACCTGCTATGGCGAGTATAGGCAAATAAAGCATTATAGCTATGTTTTGGACTATAACTGAAGCCACAATTAATTGGCCTACATTATAAAATAAAGTCCCAGTGGCACTTACACCTATTATGCTTACCTTATCTTTTCCAAGTTCGTTAACACATATCATAACAAGATAACTAAGGATTGCTCCCGCAACACCGTACATGAAGGTTGAGAGACTTCCATAAATTTATGTGGAATAAAAGTTGACCTGGTTTTGATATAAAGCCAGATTTTATGCAAATTGCATCTCTGCAATCCCCATCGATAATTCTAATAGATGCATTCTTAAGTTTAATTACATTATATCCATACTCAGTTTTTACATCTATATGCTCTTCACCTCTATGTTCAGATAAGAGTATTTCATAGTGACTTTATAGGAAAAAGATGATATATTAATAAAAAATAGGTTGAGCAAAATTAAAATTATAGTTAGGAAGAGGGTATTATTTATGTATGAAATGAAAGAAGAATATAAAATTGGAGTAGAGCTTATTGATGAGCAACACAAGAAACTCTTTGAATTAGCTGATAAAGCATATCTGTTATTGAAAGATGATTTTTCACTTGATAAATATGATAAAATAGTACACATATTAGAAGAATTAAAGGATTATACTATTTTTCATTTTAAATCAGAAGAAGAATATATGGAAAGCATAGAGTATAAAAGACTTTTTACTCAAAAGATAGAGCATGAGAAATTTATAAAAGCTCTTGAAGAAGTAAATTATAGAGATATTGATGAAAAACAGGATGAAAGCTTAGTAAAAATTTTAAACTTTTTAAATGATTGGTTAATAGAGCATATATTAAAGACAGATAAGCTTATAGTACAATAAAATTCATGCGAGATGTTTACTATGGATGAAAGAATTAAAAATTGTATTTATACTGTCATAAATTTATCACAAATCAATCAAATTTAGTGTATGATTTATATAAAATGCATTGCAAATTATATGATAAAGTTATATAATAGAATAAATTTAATATATCTTCAGGGCAGGGCGTGAATCCCTACCGGCGGTATAGCCCGCGAGCTTTAACACAGCTGATTCGGTGTAACTCCGAAGCCGACAGTATAGTCTGGATGAAAGAAGGTAACTATTAGGAATTAAGATTTTCTTTATTCTTATTTATTGTAGCATATGCCCTGATGTTTTTTACATCAGGGCTTTTTAATTAATTTGTTATAACAATAAACAATAAAATAATAATGTAGTAAAGATGAATTACCTAATAAGCTACCCCAAGAAGATAACTTTTGGGAGGCAAATAAAATGAATAAAAACACAAATAAAATGGTTAAAATTTCTTTGTTATCAGCATTAGCACTTATACTTATGTATATTGATTTTCCAGTGATACCACTTTTTCCATGGCTTAAGATTGACTTAAGTGATGTTCCAGCATTACTAGGTGCATTTGGGTTTGGACCTTTAGCAGGAGTGCTTATCGAACTAATAAAAAATGTACTTATAGTATTAGTAAAAGGAACACAAACAGGATTAGTTGGAGAAACCGCAAACTTTTTAATTGGAGTTGCATTAATATTACCAGCATCATTTATATATAGCAGAAATAAGAGTAAAAAAAGTGCAATATTAGGAATGGTTTTAGGTGCAGTTTGCATGGAGATAGTAGGAATAGTAGCGAATGTTTATTTCCTATTACCAGCTTATGGAATGCAAATGTCACCAGCAGAATCAATCAAATATATAACTTTAGGCTTACTACCTTTTAATGGAATAAAGGCTTTAATTGTATCAGTATTAACATATATAGTATATAAAAAAGTATCAGTTTCAATTTTTAAGGCAGAGCCAAACTTTGGTAGTCCAGAAAGTAAAAGAAAAACAATATAGTAAATATAAAACAAAAAAGAAGGCTGTTTCAAAATAATTAAAGATTATTTTGGCATAGCCTTCTCTTTATTTGGGAAAAATTAAAATATTCAAACATATAATTTATTATTCAAATTACTTAATAGAATTGAATAATAAGTGTTATTTTTAATGCTTATATAAATTATATTAATTATAAAGGAATTTTATTTATGTGATTTATAAATTTTATAGCATAAATTCTGGATTAATCATGTATAATAATTTTAAAAGATAACATATTGCAGATTGAAATTAGAATTGTTAAGAAAAGCAATAGTTAATTAATAATAAATATTGAATAAGAATGCCTAATTTGATATTATATTAATATATACTTTAGGAGAAAAGGGGTTTTAACATGAGTTTTAAAATAAATGATACTATAACTTGGGTTGGGAAAATTGACTGGGAATTAAAGAAATTTCATGGAGATGAATATTCTACACATAAGGGTTCTTCATATAATTCATACTTAATTAAAGATGAAAAGACAGTACTTATTGATACTGTTTGGGGACCATTTACTAGTGAATTTATTACTAATTTAAAAAAAGAAGTAGATATACAAAAAATTGATTACATAGTTATGAACCATTCAGAAGTTGATCATAGTGGTGCATTAGTAGAACTTATGAGGGAAATACCTAATACTCCAATTTATTGTACTAAAGCTGGTGTTAGAATATTAAAAGGATATTATCATCAAGATTGGAACTTTGTAGAAGTGAAAACTGGAGATACATTAGAGTTAGGTAAGCATAAACTTACTTTCATAGAAGCTGCAATGCTTCATTGGCCAGATACTATGTTTACATATTTATCGGAAGAAAATATATTATTTAGTAATGATGGTTTTGGTCAACATTATGCTTCGGAATTTATGTATAATGATAAAGTAGACCAAGCAGAATTATATCAAGAAGCATTAAAATATTATGCCAATATTTTAACTCCGTTTAGCAAACAAGTTCTAAAGAAAATTGAAGAAATATTGAGTCTTAACTTACAAATTGATATGATTTGTCCAAGTCATGGAATAATATGGAGAGATAATCCAATTCAAATAGTAAATAAATACTTGGAATGGGCAAATGAATATCAAGAAAATCAAATCACGATAATTTATGATAGCATGTGGAATGCAACAAGAAGAATGGCAGAATGTATCGCAGAAGGAATAACAACTAATAATAAAGATGTGACAGTAAAGGTTATTAATTCAGCAAAAAGTGATAAGAATGATATAATTGTAGAAACATTTAAATCAAAAATAGTTCTTATTGGATCATCAACTATAAATAATGGAATTTTATCTTCAACAGCTTCAATAATAGAAATGATTAAAGGCTTTAAATTTAAAAACAAAAAGGGAGCAGCTTTTGGTAGTTATGGATGGAGTGGAGAAGCCGTAAAATTACTTACAGAAGAATTAGAGAAAGCTGGAATTAAGACAATTAATTCGGGAATAAGGGAATTATGGAATCCTGATGAAGAAGCATTGAATAGATGTAGAGATTTTGGAAAAAGTATTGTGGAAGAGCTTTAATTTATATACGTATTGAAATGAATAATTTAATATAGGTAATAATAAGTATACAATTATTCATAAAATATGTATATTTGATTAATATTATTATTAATTTAAGGGAGGATTTATATTATGGAAAAATACGTTTGTACAATATGTGGGTATATTTATGATGAAGAGGTAGGAGATCCTGACAACGGTGTTGAACCTGGAACAAAATTTGAGGATGTACCTGAAGAATGGGTTTGCCCATTATGCGGAGTTCCAAAGTCAGATTTTGAAAAAGAATAATAGAAAAAAGTATTTTTAGAATAAAATTAATCATAAAGGGCTATCAAAATGTTTTTAGATTTTGATAGTCCTTTTATATATATTATAACAAATAAAATATTGTTAAATATTGTTTTATATTTTTTTGTATTATTTCAAGATATAATCTCTTGCTTTTCAATTATGTATTATATAGAATATAATTAGTATATTAATTTAGGCATATGGAAGAAAATAAAGAGTCAAAGATATGTGTATATATAATTTATTATTTTTTGAATGTGCCTTATGTAAATTTGCTTTTAGTGAATGAACAGATAGGAGAATGGCATTATGTTTACAAAGGAAAGATTAGATGAGATATTAAATATACTTAATATAGAAGGAAAAGTTAAGGTTAAAGATTTAAGTCGAAAATTTAATGTGACAGAAGATTGCATTAGAAAAGACTTGAAGCAGTTAGAACATAAAGGAAGCTTGGAAAGAACTTATGGTGGGGCAATTCAAGTTAGACAATCATCTCAATTATATGATATCTCAGAAAGAGAAAAAATAGATATTTCAACAAAAACTATTATTTCAAAAAAGGCATTAGAATTAATACAAGATAGAGAAACTATATTTTTAGATATATCAACAATCAATATTTTAATAGCAAAAGCTCTTTTAACAAGTCAAAAAAGAATAACTGTGGTAACCAATATGTTAGAAATAGCAAATGTTTTATCAAAATCAAATAATAATATTACAGCAGTAGTAGTTGCCGGAGTTTTAAATAAATCATTAAATGGATTTATTGGAGCTACAGCTAACGAGTTTATCAAAAAATATAGATTCGATAAATCATTTATAGGTAGTTGTGGAGTTGATGCCTTTGATAAAAGTATAACTACTTTTGAGATTGAGGATGGAATTACTAAAGCTACAATAATACAATCGAGCAAGAAAACATTTTTAGTTATGGAAAATAAAAAGTTCAATGTAGATGGTAATTATAAATTTGCAGCAATTGATGATATTGATGCAATAATGACAGATGAAAAACCTAATGAACAAATTATGGATATATTAATAAATAATGAAATTGAGCTAATATAAAGCAGTTTACATATATAGTCATTTATCCATAAATATTGATACTCAGATTTGAAGGTACTCTTATACATTGAATATATATATCCAAAAGTAGAATAGGGCATGCATTTGTGAACGTTACATCAAAATCTTAAGTAACGGTCACAAATGCATGCCCACTATTTATCTGTATTATAAGCATAAGTAGAATTTTTACGTTACGTATCTATGATTATTGTTCTCTTAGACACATTAGCATGGCATCTTCGTTATTATCTTCATAGTATCTTTTTCTAATTCCATTTTGTTTAAATCCATGTTTCTCATAAAGTGATTGAGCAGCAATATTGCTGCTTCTAACTTCAAGAGTATAAGAAATACATCCTTGATTTTTACAGTAATTAAGTAATTCTTCAAGGAGTTTAGATGCAATGCCTTGTTCTCTATGATTTGGATGTACAGCTATATTAGTTATGTGAGACTCATCTAGTACAATCCATGTTCCTACAAAACCGACAACCTTATTATTAATTTTTGCAACTAGATATTTAGCAACAGGATTTGTTAATTCTTGTAGATAAGAATTCTTGCTCCAACAAATAGAAAAACTTAATGCGCTAATATCTAAAATCTCATCAATATCTTCCTCTTTCATAAAATCGATAATTATATTCATCTTTATTTCATCCTTTGCTCATATTCTCTTTCAGCTTGTGGCTTTTTCAAGTAAAATGGAGTGGAGTTTGGATCGTCAAAGTCACCATTTTTTAACAATATACTACCTAACTCACCTAAAGAAGAAGCACGAACTAAATTAAGATGATTAGGTGGGAAATAACAATTTGGACAATTTTTAATTAAATAATCTTTATATTTTTCTACCCCATCACCAATAAAGATAACTTTTTCTTTTTTAGCTTTGATTATTTCTAGAAGTTCATCAATATCTAATGCAGAATAGTCTAAAAGTTTTTCTAATGTAATTGGTAATTCATGTTTCAAATCAGAACTTTCTGATTCATTATTACAATCAAAAAAAGTTGAATGTCCCTTGTATAGTGAAGTATACACACTATTTCTTAAAGCATCCATTATAGGACAGATAAGTCCATCAAAATTAGATGCACTGAGTGCCAGGGCATCTAAACTAGATACACTAACATAGGGTTTACTACTTCCGAAGCTTAGACCTTTGATTGTTGCCATACCTATTCTAAGTCCTGTGAAAGAACCAGGTCCTTTAGAAACAACATAACCATCAATATCATCTATACTTAAACTATTATCAATCAATAAATCTTGAATTATAGTCATTAATATTACAGAGTGTTCTTTCTTATCATTTAAAGTAATTTCTCCAAGTAATTTCTCATCCTTAATTAAGGCAACAGTTGCAACCTTTGAAGATGAGTCTACAGCAAGTATAATCATAATTTCAACTCCTTTATATAATCATATCTTTCTCCATACGGAGTTAAAGTTATTTTTCTATAATCTTCGCCGATAGCAAAGTCTTTTTCTATTTTTATATGAAGTAAATCCTTTGGTAGAATTTCTTCTATATAATTTGCCCACTCTATAATAGATACTGCATCTGAAAATATATAATCATCAAATCCAATTGCATAAATTTCATCAGGATCACTTACTCTATAAACATCAAAATGATTAAGCTTTAATCTGCCACCTTCATATTCATTAACAATTGTAAAGGTTGGACTAGTAATATTATCATTTATGCATAAACCCTTTGCAATTCCTTTTGTAATATGGGTTTTACCAGTGCCTAAATCTCCAGTTAAACAAATTATATCGCCGGGTTTCAATAATTCACCTAATTTAATTCCTAATTGAGTAGTGTCATGAACACTATAAACTTCAAATTGCATGAAATGCCTCCTTTAAATGAGAATTTAGATTTTACATTTAGAAAATTTAATAAATAATTTGATTTTGTATTTTAGCAATATATAATAAAAATAAGCATATAAATTCTCATTCTTTTATTTTATATCAAAAATCTATAAAAGCAAATTATTAATAAGGTATATACAAAAATAATAAAATAAATTTGTATATATTTATTTTGAATTAGTTGGTATAATAAAATCAAATGTATACTAAACTAAATTAACAGATTAATAAGAAAAGTAATATATAATAATTAAAATATAAAGATAAGTAGTTGAATTTTGGAGGTGACTTATTTTTGAAGAAAATTACCTTTGCGATGGTGATAATAACTATTGCATTGTCTTTTGGTATGAGTTTATTTTCAAGCCCTTTATTAGCTAATACTGAAAAGAATAGGACTGAAAACAGAGATGAGTATTTAAATATAATGACAGTTAATAAACCACAGTATTATATGGTTAAGAAAATTATAAAGGAAAAGAATAATGTAGAATATATGTTTACTAATGAAAAAGAAATTAGTGAATTTAAATATAGTGAAGATGTTTTAAGAAACATATCAAATATGGATTTATTTATATATTCAGGTACTTCATTTGAACCTTGGAGCAATTCATTTATTGATGAATTAAAGAAGGGGAATCTTGGCATAATAAACTTAGCTAGAGGAGTCAGACTTTTTAATTATACTTATGATGGGAATTCTAAAGAAAATCCTTATTATTTCGAAGGTATAGAAGAATATAAGATATCATTATATAATGTAAAGGCAGCTATACAAGATAAAGATCCACAAAATAGGGATTATTACGAAGAAAATTATAATGAATCTATTAAACAATTTGATGAAAATATAAAAAAATATGTAGATAAAATAAAACTACTTGATGAGTATAAATTTATAACATTAAACAATGATTTTGACTATTTAACTAAATCTCTAAATTTAAATACAATTGAGCTTGATAATCATGAAGTAGCTGAATTTATAAAGATTAATAATTTAAATCCTAAAAAAGTTATTATTATAGTGGATGGAGAACAAGGAACAAAAATTAATTTATCAGGATATAATACAATAAAACTATGGAAATATTATGGAGATATGTCTTTTGATGATTTAATTTTATATAATATAAATGAATTATCGAAATGGGCAAAAACAAAAGAAGTTACGGATTTAAGCAATATAACATAACTTAAATATAGATATGAAGAGTATAATAATTTTAACTTTTGGTATCTACATAATAATATTATATTTAAGTTTACATTGATAGAATAAAAAACTTATTGATTTATTTATAAATGTGTTATATAATCATTATTGTCTTAGGGGTATGGCTCAACGGTAGAGTAGTGGTCTCCAAAACCATTGATTCTAGGTTCGAATCCTAGTGCCCCTGCCAAAAAATCGTAATACGTTGTATTACGATTTTTTTTATGCAAAAAAATTCTTATATGACATATTTTTAGAGCTGATCACCAGGGTATTCATAATTTATTTATGGTATTCGGGTGGGAATTATTTTAGAAAAGACGTTTAAATATTTATATAGTATTAAATAAGAAAGTACTCTCATATAATATATATGATTCTAATTATATTATTTGTGGAAATATCAAATTTTGATGAAAAGTAGAAATGAATGATTTGAATTTTGACTACTGCTTATATTAATATTAGATATATATTAAGTGCATATAAATTAATTATAAAAAATTATAGGGGCTGATTTTTAATGAAGGGAATATTTGAAAGGATATTTGAAGATTCAAATGAAACTTATGAAAATGATCTTAATACAGCAAGCTTGGTAGCTATGTCAAAAAAAAATGTTGATGAAATTAGACATTCTACAGGTTTTGATTTTGTTTTTAACAATAATGGTACGTATAAATATATAACAAGACAACATGGTTTTGGGAAAAGTGTGAAACTTCGTGGAAAGATTACAGTTCCAGGAGATGGAGTCTATTCTGTAAATATTCGATCTTCAGATGGTGGCGGTGGTAAATGGGATGGTATTAGAGCAAATCAAGAAGTATCATGTATTATAAATACAAGTTTTTGGCATGAAACAACTATTACAGTTTATATATATTCAAATAAGCCTAACTGCAATGGGCATGCAATTATAGATTATTCTCTATAAGATATATTTAATACAAATTAGGCATATTAAAGAAAAGATAACAAATCAAAATAAAGTATATTTCATGCAAGAAGAGGAAGTATGATACAAAATATACTTGTATACTGATTTGTTATTTTTTAAAGAAACACTGACTATTTACATATCGACATATTTACTTAATATTGCTATCATAGGATTTAAGATAAAATTTATTTTGATTGGGGAAATTAAAAGATGTTAAAAGTAACAAAAACGGATAAAGCTCCAGCAGCTATTGGACCATATTCTCAAGCTATAGGTTTTGGAGATTTATTATTTACATCAGGACAAATACCTTTAAATCCATCAACTGGTGAAATAGTAGGTACAAATATACAAGAGCAAGCAACTCAAGTTATGAAGAATATTGCAGCTATATTAGAAGTTAATAACATCGATTTTAATAGTGTTATAAAAACAACCTGCTTTATTGCTAATATGAGTGATTTTGCCAAGTTTAATGAAGTTTACGCTAAATATTTCATAAGTAATCCAGCACGTTCTTGTGTGGCTGTAAAAGAACTTCCGAAAGCAGTTTTATGTGAAGTTGAAGTAATTGCTTGTAAAAATGCATAATTGATTAATTTTAAGATCATACATATTACAATTTCATAAAAAAGTAAAAGTGTACTATTGCAAAGTTTGTCTTTACAATAGTACACTTTAAAAAATTAAGCTTTCTTTATTTCTAGAACTAATTCGTCCATAAGCTCTTTAACAGTAGTCATTTTTGTAAGTCTGCTAGCATTTTCTCCACAAAAGATAAGTCCTTCATCAACATTGCCGTTTACTGCATTTATTAGAGCTTTACTTATACAATAAGGAGTATTAGCAGGATTACAAGGCGTTAAACAATTGTAGCAATGAGTTATTTTTTCTCTTTCAACAAGAGTTCTTTTAACAAAAGGATTTTTAATAGCACGCCCAGGCATTCCTACAGGACTTTTAACTATTTGAACATCCTCATTTGAACAATTTAAATATGCGTCTTTAAATGCTTGTGAAGCATCACATTCTTCAGTTACTACGAATCTTGTTGCCATTTGAACACCGCTAGCACCAAGTTTAAGATACTTAGCAATATCATATCCGTCAAAAATTCCTCCAGCAACTACAACAGGAATTTCTTTATTATATTTTTCAGCATATTTTTTTGTTTCATCTATTATATCTATAACAGTTCTATCAAAATCAAAATTTTCATTTTCTAATTCTTCTAATTTAAATCCTAAATGACCACCAGCCTTCGGACCTTCAATTACAATGAGGTCTGGAGCTACATTATTATGTTTATCCCAAAGCTTTAATATTACTTTGGCAGCTTTTAAAGTAGAAACAATAGGTGCGATTTTTACAGAAGTTCCTTTAACTATTTTAGGCAACATGGTAGGAAGTCCTGCACCAGAAATTATTAAATCAATTCCTGCCTCTATTGCAGCTTTTATATGTTCTTCATAAAAATTAGTTGCAACCATGACATTGATACCTATTATGCCGTTTGGTGCTTTAGCTTTTGCTAGAGCAATGTGTTTTTTTAAAGCTTTCAAATTTGATTCTACAGGGTTTTTTATAAAATCATCTTCATTATAACCAAGTTGAGCAGCGGAAATAATTCCAATGCCACCAGCATTTGCAACAGCAGAAGCTAATTTAGAAGATGAAACACCAATGCCCATTCCTCCTTGAATAATAGGAATAGGAGCAATTAAATTTCCAATTTTAAGTGAAT
Source organism: Clostridium beijerinckii (assembly GCA_003129525.1). NCBI lineage: Bacteria > Bacillati > Bacillota > Clostridia > Eubacteriales > Clostridiaceae > Clostridium > Clostridium beijerinckii. Next base: position 1,523,071 of record CP029329.1, read on the forward strand.
TAAAATTCATTTTACATATATCCTTTCACGAGAAAATTCGATAATAAAATATTTTGACAATCAAAGCATTTTATTTTACTATATTATAAAATAATATTGGTACTTAAACAAGGAGAATTTTAAAAAAGTGCTGTTTTATTAGGAATATGAAATAAAGTAATGATAAAAATATACTAGTATACGGTCTTGCTATTTTTATGTATGTATAATAAATGTTCTTTTATAATGCTTAATTAAGTTATTTAGTGTGATTAATTACAGTTTAAGATTTAATAAATTTAATTTCTATACTTGTTGACATAAACTATAAATGCATGATACAATATTAGATGTCTTAGGGGTATGGCTCAACGGTAGAGTAGTGGTCTCCAAAACCATTGATTCTAGGTTCGAATCCTAGTGCCCCTGCCACAAAGGTTGTAGTACGTTGTACTACGGCTTTTTTTTATACTCTATTAAATTATAATGTGCGGATAATCCTTAGAGAAAACAGAAAAACATAATTTGTTATTAGAGTTTCATATATAATAAGAAATATATGAAAAAATATAATGTAGTTAAAATCATAGATGATATATTTAGTGAAATGGTTAATTTCATTATAAGCAGTAATTAAAGGCTTTTAACTTAAGTATATTTAGTAGTTAAGTTTAGTAATTTTGAATGCATTAAATATGATTTGGTCAAAATAAAGTATAAATACTCATACAAAATCAATTAAACGAGTGTATTTACAAGACAACTGCTTCTAGTGTATCAATATGCATTAAAGGGAATAAAATAGAGAATAATATAGAATTATGAATTTAAAGTGCAAAAACAATAGTTATTTTAATGGTTTCGATAAATATAAAGTGTTAAGATAAAAGACGTCGCAAAGAGACACAAACAACTTAAAAGAATTTAATAAGAACCCTTTGAAATATAGGAGTTTGAAAGATTTAAAAAAAGTTGTTGACAAGATTGAAACCAAGTGATACACTAAGTGAGTTGCTTGATTGCGACAAAGAAAAACAAATAGTTACAACGAAAGTTGTGAAAGAAAATGGTCTTTGAAAATTGAACAGAATAATATAAGTACATTTAAGTAAACCAGCAATTTTTATTTGAGTAAGCTAAGATTAAACTTTTTATTGAGAGTTTGATCCTGGCTCAGGACGAACGCTGGCGGCGTGCTTAACACATGCAAGTCGAGCGATGAAGCTCCTTCGGGAGCGGATTAGCGGCGGACGGGTGAGTAACACGTGGGTAACCTGCCTCATAGAGGGGAATAGCCTTCCGAAAGGAAGATTAATACCGCATAAGATTGTAGTTTCGCATGAAACAGCAATTAAAGGAGCAATCCGCTATGAGATGGACCCGCGTCGCATTAGCTAGTTGGTGAGGTAACGGCTCACCAAGGCGACGATGCGTAGCCGACCTGAGAGGGTGATCGGCCACATTGGGACTGAGACACGGCCCAGACTCCTACGGGAGGCAGCAGTGGGGAATATTGCACAATGGGGGAAACCCTGATGCAGCAACGCCGCGTGAGTGATGACGGTCTTCGGATTGTAAAACTCTGTCTTTGGGGACGATAATGACGGTACCCAAGGAGGAAGCCACGGCTAACTACGTGCCAGCAGCCGCGGTAATACGTAGGTGGCAAGCGTTGTCCGGATTTACTGGGCGTAAAGGGAGCGTAGGTGGATATTTAAGTGGGATGTGAAATACTCGGGCTTAACCTGAGTGCTGCATTCCAAACTGGATATCTAGAGTGCAGGAGAGGAAAGTAGAATTCCTAGTGTAGCGGTGAAATGCGTAGAGATTAGGAAGAATACCAGTGGCGAAGGCGACTTTCTGGACTGTAACTGACACTGAGGCTCGAAAGCGTGGGGAGCAAACAGGATTAGATACCCTGGTAGTCCACGCCGTAAACGATGAATACTAGGTGTGGGGGTTGTCATGACCTCCGTGCCGCCGCTAACGCATTAAGTATTCCGCCTGGGGAGTACGGTCGCAAGATTAAAACTCAAAGGAATTGACGGGGGCCCGCACAAGCAGCGGAGCATGTGGTTTAATTCGAAGCAACGCGAAGAACCTTACCTAGACTTGACATCTCCTGAATTACTCTTAATCGAGGAAGTCACTTCGGTGACAGGAAGACAGGTGGTGCATGGTTGTCGTCAGCTCGTGTCGTGAGATGTTGGGTTAAGTCCCGCAACGAGCGCAACCCTTATTGTTAGTTGCTACCATTTAGTTGAGCACTCTAGCGAGACTGCCCGGGTTAACCGGGAGGAAGGTGGGGATGACGTCAAATCATCATGCCCCTTATGTCTAGGGCTACACACGTGCTACAATGGCTGGTACAGAGAGATGCGATACCGCGAGGTGGAGCCAAACTTCAAAACCAGTCTCAGTTCGGATTGTAGGCTGAAACTCGCCTACATGAAGCTGGAGTTGCTAGTAATCGCGAATCAGAATGTCGCGGTGAATACGTTCCCGGGCCTTGTACACACCGCCCGTCACACCATGAGAGTTGGCAATACCCAAAGTTCGTGAGCTAACCGCAAGGAGGCAGCGACCTAAGGTAGGGTCAGCGATTGGGGTGAAGTCGTAACAAGGTAGCCGTAGGAGAACCTGCGGCTGGATCACCTCCTTTCTATGGAGAAATCTAGTTCAGCATGATGTCTGACTAGTACAGATACATTTATGTATCAAAAATAAAATACTTACTCGACAGGTTGCTTAAATGTTACTTATATTCTGTTCAATTTTGAAAGACTAAGTCTTTCAAAAAAAAATTTTGCTTTAAATAGTGAAATTGAAGATGTTCTTTGAAAATTGCATATAGATTAATGTATAAAATACAACAAAGCCAAGAATTATATTCTTTGTGAAATGATTATAGATAAACAAATTGTAAACAATCTTTGGGTATATATCGCTATATACACAAAATGTATATTAATTTGTAAATAAAAGGTCAAGCTACAAAGGGCGTATGGTGAATGCCTTGGCATCAGGAGCCGATGAAGGACGCGATAAGCTGCGATAAGCTTCGGGTAGACGCACATAGTCAGAGATCCGAAGATTTCCGAATGAGGAAACTCACATGGGAAACCCCATGTATCTTAAAGTGAATACATAGCTTTATGAAGGTAAACCCAGGGAACTGAAACATCTAAGTACCTGGAGGAAGAGAAAGAAAAATCGATTTTCTTAGTAGCGGCGAGCGAAAAGGAAAGAGCCCAAACCAGAAATTTATTTCTGGGGTTGCGGACAGAACATAACGAGAAATCATGGTTAATCGAACATAACTGGAAAGTTAGACCGTAGGGGGTAATAGTCCCGTAGATGAAAATTATGATAATCAGTTCTGCACCAGAGTACCACGAGACACGTGAAACCTTGTGGGAAGCAGGGAGGACCACCTCCCAAGGCTAAATACTACCTGATGACCGATAGTGAAGCAGTACCGTGAGGGAAAGGTGAAAAGAACCCCGGGAGGGGAGTGAAATAGAACCTGAAACCATATGCCTACAACCGATCAAAGCACCATATGTGTGTGATGATGTGCTTTTTGTAGAACGAGCCAACGAGTTACGGTATGTAGCGAGGTTAAGTACTTAAGGTACGGAGCCGAAGGGAAACCAAGTCTTAATAGGGCGACTAGTTGCATGCTGTAGACCCGAAACCGGGTGACCTATCCATGGCCAGGTTGAAGCGAGGGTAAAACCTCGTGGAGGACCGAACCACGTTGCTGTTGAAAAAGCATGGGATGAGCTGTGGATAGCGGAGAAATTCCAATCGAACTCGGATATAGCTGGTTCTCCTCGAAATAGCTTTAGGGCTAGCGTCGGAAAATGTGAGTAGTGGAGGTAGAGCACTGAATAGGCTAGGGGGCATAGCGCTTACCGAACCTTATCAAACTCCGAATGCCATATACTATCAGTCCGGCAGTCAGACTGTGAAAGATAAGTTCCATGGTCAAAAGGGAAACAGCCCAGATCGTCAGCTAAGGTCCCAAAGTGTAAGTTAAGTGGAAAAGGATGTGGGATTTCTAAGACAACTAGGATGTTGGCTTAGAAGCAGCCACTCATTAAAAGAGTGCGTAATAGCTCACTAGTCAAGAGATCCTGCGCCGAAAATGTCCGGGGCTCAAACTTACCACCGAAGCTACGGGTTCACAATTTATTGTGAGCGGTAGAGGAGCGTCGTAATCGGGCTGAAGTCGTACCGTAAGGAGCGGTGGACTGATTACGAGTGAGAATGTTGGCATTAGTAGCGAGATGTAAGTGAGAATCTTACAGGCCGAATATCTAAGGTTTCCTGAGTAAAGTTTGTCTTCTCAGGGTTAGTCGGGACCTAAGGCGAGGCCGAAAGGCGTAGTCGATGGACAATTGGTTGATATTCCAATACCACTACAATCGTTATTATCGATGGTGTGACGGAGAAGGATAGGATGTGCTAGCTATTGGATGCTAGTCTAAGCGTTTAGGGAGTTAGGATAGGCAAATCCGTTCTAACAATTCTGAGGCGTGATGGGGAAGGTTCTACGGAACCGAAGTATCTGATTCCATGCTTCCAAGAAAAGCATCTAGAAAGAGAAGTAGTGCCCGTACCGCAAACCGACACAGGTAGATGAGGAGAGAATCCTAAGGCCGACGGAAGAATTGCAGTTAAGGAACTAGGCAAATTGACCCCGTAACTTCGGGAGAAGGGGTGCCTGCAGCAATGCAGGCCGCAGAGAATAGGCACAAGCAACTGTTTAACAAAAACACAGGTCTCTGCTAAAGCGTAAGCTGATGTATAGGGGCTGACGCCTGCCCGGTGCTGGAAGGTTAAGGGGAATGCTTAGCGGTAACGCGAAGGTGTGAACTTAAGCCCCAGTAAACGGCGGCCGTAACTATAACGGTCCTAAGGTAGCGAAATTCCTTGTCAGGTAAGTTCTGACCCGCACGAATGGCGTAATGACTTGTGCACTGTCTCAACTGCAAATCCGGCGAAGTTGTAGTGCGAGTGAAGATGCTCGCTACCCGCGATTGGACGGAAAGACCCCGTAGAGCTTTACTGTAGCTTAGCATTGAATTTCGGTATTGTCTGTACAGGATAGGTGGGAGACTGGGAAACCAGAGCGTCAGCTTTGGTGGAGTCGTTGTTGGGATACCACCCTGATAGTATTGAAGTTCTAACTGGATGCCATGAAACTGGTGACAGGACATTGTTAGGTGGGCAGTTTGACTGGGGCGGTCGCCTCCTAAAATGTAACGGAGGCGCCCAAAGGTTCCCTCAGAACGGTCGGAAATCGTTCGAAGAGTGCAAAGGCAGAAGGGAGCCTGACTGCGACACCTACAAGTGGAGCAGGGACGAAAGTCGGGCTTAGTGATCCGGTGGTACCTCGTGGGAGGGCCATCGCTCAACGGATAAAAGCTACCTCGGGGATAACAGGCTGATCTCCCCCAAGAGTTCACATCGACGGGGAGGTTTGGCACCTCGATGTCGGCTCGTCGCATCCTGGGGCTGAAGTAGGTCCCAAGGGTTGGGCTGTTCGCCCATTAAAGCGGCACGCGAGCTGGGTTCAGAACGTCGTGAGACAGTTCGGTCCCTATCCGTCGCGGGCGTAGGAAATTTGAGAGGAGCTGTCCTTAGTACGAGAGGACCGGGATGGACTGACCTATGGTGTACCAGTTGTTTCGCCAGAAGCATAGCTGGGTAGCTAAGTCGGGAATGGATAAACGCTGAAAGCATCTAAGTGTGAAGCCAACCTCAAGATTAGATTTCCCATAGCGTAAGCTAGTAAGACCCCTTGAAGACTACAAGGTTGATAGGTCAGAGGTGTAAGTATGGTAACATATTTAGCTGACTGATACTAATAGGTCGAGGGCTTGACCAATATATAATCAAGTTGTAAAATATACATTAACATCTATATGCAATTTTGAAAGAACAATTCTTTCAATAAAATAGCACAAACGATAGTTTGAGTCAGTTTTCTTTAAAGGAAACACTAACTCACATGCGTTCGTTGGTGTGCAGTTTTTCAACCAAATCGTAGATTTGGGAAAAACAAGCATCTCGTGACGATGGCATAGAGGTAACACTCCTTCCCATTCCGAACAGGACAGTTAAGGTCTATAGCGCCGATGGTACTGCACGGGTGACTGTGTGGCAGAGTAGGACGTTGCGAGGTAAGTTAAAAGAGAATGTCTTAAAGTGATTGGTAAAATCATTTTGAGATATTCTTTTTTTGTATAAGAAATTATAGAACTTTCGAAGTTGCTTATCTATTATTTTCTAGAGTTACCTTTGGGCTTTAAAGCGAATAAAACAGCAAGAAGAATTTAATAAAAATGAACAAGATAATGATATATTAGAATTATATAATTAGTGGTTTAAAGTTTTATATTATGTTAGAAAAACATAAAAAATATTAATATATATTCTATAATACATAATAAATTTAATTTAATTTATTATAAATAATATCTTCAAATATATATATGTAATAAAGTTAAAAATAAAATTTTACAATATATAAAAATAATACTAAAAAAATGTTATAATTATGTTATTTAAAAGTTATATTTTATCAATTTAATAAAATATGTTTGGAAAAATGGATATTTTAATGTGAAATTTATGTCATTTTATGGCTGAATGGTATTGAATTCCATTGAAATGAATACATTATTAGTATAAGATAAGCATATTATGGCAAAAATCCATTATGAGGTGGAATACAATATGAATAAATTAGTTTTACTAAGTGAAGTAAGAAAAGGAAAAAGTAAATTATTAGAATTTAATAAAATTAAAAGTGTAGAAGAAGACTCTGATAATTCATATGTTATTTTTAAAGAGAAATTTGATTTTTTACAAAATCATGAGGATTTTATGGAGTTAGATGGTAAAAAAAAAGATTATACTAAATATGAAAAAACATTAAATGCACTGATGAAAAGAACTTTTTCATTAGATAATAGAATTTTCTTAATAGAATTTTTTAACTCAATATATAATGATGAGTTAAGTGGAAATACTAGAATTGAATATATTAAAAATAAAGATATTATCAATAATGAAGAAGTGATAGTTCTAAAAAATTCTAGTTATAATGTTAGAATTTCAGTAGAAGATGAACACAGAAGATTCCAATACCAAATGCAGTTTCAAACTAGAGACGCTGAAAATATAGCAATAATAATAAATAAAAAAGAGTTGACTAATGGTTATGATAATATAGTAAGTCTTAACAAAAAGAAAAGGGAATATGAAAAAGATAATTTGAATAAAATCAAAAAACACAATTATGCAAAATGTTTAATAATGTTGAATTCCAATATTCAAGTCCCTGATGTATATGAATTTAAATCAAGTTTTAAAGGGGAAAATATAGATTGTAAGATTAATGTAATTAAAAGCTGGAAATACGATTTCAGACAGCTGTTTGAAAAAAATATGTATCTATTATTTCCAGTAAAAATACTAGATCTTAAAAAAAGATTATTAAGCTTAAGCACAGAAATGAATTCAAGAGATTTAATCAAAGATTATATAGTTAAGTTTTTTAAAGACATGAATAAATATTTAAATAAAATTAAAGATAAAAATTTAATTACAGACAAAGATATTAATGAAATGAACTTAATAGCAGTTGATTTATTAAATCATTTTATAAGAGAAAAAAATAATATTTTTGTAGATATAAAGAGAGACATAGAAGCTACTTTAAAAAGTATAGTCGTATAATAAATATCAACTAAGGTATATGCAATAAAATAACAAACTAAGTATGTGCTGTATATTCTTTTAATGTATGTTATTAATACAAGGATATATTTTGTAAATTAGCCTTATATTAATAAGAATAAAAAAAAACCTAAGGGTTAAAATATTATTATCGGCAGAGGAAATTAATCAAGTTTTTTCTACTGATAAATACCAAATTAACCGAGGAGGGATTTATATGTCAAAGAGTAGTTCATTAGTTCCAGAAGCAAGACAAGGTTTAGCTACATTCAAGAACGAAGTGGCTCAAGAACTAGGAGTTCCATTTAAAGAATATAATGGTGACTTAAGTTCAAGACAATGTGGTTCAGTAGGCGGGGAAATGGTAAAAAGAATGGTAGAGGAATATGAGCATAGAATATAATAAGAATCATATGGTTCTAAATTAAAAATGTGTATATGTTAGAAATAACATAATCATATTCTAAAATGAGAGATACATTACAAATATGTAATGTATCTCTTATTTTTTTGTTTTACTTTGGACTCTTTCTTAATTTCGTGCTAAAATTAGAACAAAAGTTCGTGATAAAAAATTGATTATAGGTGATTAGATGAAAAAAATTAAAATTTTACATACAGCAGATATACATTTTGATACTCCATTTAGTGGAATGACACCAAAAGAAGCTTTAAAAAGCAAAGAAGAATTAAAGCAAGTTTTTGAAAAGATAATAAAAATGACTTTGGAAAAAGAAATTGATATCCTTTTAATTGCAGGTGATATATTTGATAATTTATCTGTAAATAAAACTACACTTTATTTTATTAAAAATTGTTTTGAAAATATAAGTAAAGTTAATGTTTTTATAAGTCCAGGAAATCATGACCCATTTAACGAAAAATCTTTTTATAATATTGTAGAGTGGCCTAATAATGTTCACATTTTTAAAAATTCTATGGAAAATATAATTTTGGAAGATTTAAATACTGTAGTTTGGGGTGCTGGATTTAATACTTCTCATGTTAATAAATCACTATTAAAAGAAGTTAAAAGAGTAGAGGAATATAATAATATAATGGTTCTTCATGGTGAAATTACAAATACCAAAGATGGAAATGAGTATAATCCCATTACTGAAGAAGAGATAGCTAGAAGTAATATGGATTATATAGCACTAGGGCACAGACATAAGTTTTCAGACGTTAAAAAGATAGAGAACACTTATTATAGCTATAGTGGTTGTCCACAAGGGAGGGGCTTTGATGAGCTTGAAGATAAGGGAATAATTCTAATAGAGCTTAAAGATAAATTTGTAGAAAGTAAGTTTGTTAGAACATCAATTAGAAATTATTATGAAAAAGAAATAAATATTCAAGGGTGCTTTGGATATAGTGAAGTAAAAAACAAGATTATTAATGAAATTCCAAGTAATCATAGGAAAAGTAATTTTTATAAAATCATTTTAAAAGGAGAAGTATGTGAAGAATTTACATTAAATGAAGAATTTTTGCAAGAATCACTTAAAGATGAATTTCATTTTGTAAAGATCATAGATAAAAGTGAAATTAAATTAGATATAAATGAATTAATTAAGGGCTATTCATTAAAAAGCATATTTGCTAAAAAAATATACGAAAGATTACAAAGTGCAGAAACAGAAGAAGAAAGAGAATGTATAATTTTAGCACTAAAGATAGGGCTTCAAAGTATTTCGGGAGAAGAGGTAAAGATTTATGAAGGATAAACTAATTAAAAATAGATTTATAATTTATAGATTTAAATTATATAGGAATAAGAATGAAGAGGAATACAAACATGGATCAATTTTATCTTATGAAAGAGGTGAGATTGTTGATAATTAAAAAAGTTAGTATTGAATTTTTTGCTGGGCTTAAGGGGAAGAGTTTAGATTTCACGAAGGGGTTTAATTTAATTTATGGAAAAAATGAGAAAGGTAAAAGTTCAGTAGAGAATTTTATTAGAATATGGTTATATGGAATTGATAGTTCTAGAGGGAAGTTTAATGATAGAAAAAAATACTTACCCTTAACTGGAGAAAAAATTTCAGGTGAATTAACTGTAAATTATAACGGGAGAGGTTATATTATAAAACGTAGCTTTGGAACAACTAAAAAGGACGATACTTGTGAAATTTTAGATGAAATAACTGGTGAAGTCATAGAAATTGAGCATAATAACGAACCTGGAAAAGACTTCTTTAATATTAATTTAGCTACCTTTATGAAAACTTTATTTATAAGCCAGCTGGGGGTTATTGTTTCAAAGGATAAAGAAGAAGAAATAATGGAAAAAATAACTAACATATATAATACTGGAGATGAAAACACTTCTGTGAAGAAAGTTATTGAAAAACTAGAGAAAAGGAAAAAACAATTGGTAGCAACTAGAAAAGGTGGAGAATTAGATCTATTAAAAGAAAATAATAATTCTCTTAAAACAGAATTATGGGAAGCTTATAAATTAGGAGAAGAAAATGTTGATAATGAGGAAAATTTATTAAAAAAGAAACAATATAAAGTGAATATAAAAGAACAAATTCAGAAGTTAGACTTATATAAAAAATATATCAAGAAAATAAAACTTCAGAAGGATTATAAAGAAATAAGTAATTACTGTATAAAAGGAGAAGAACTTAAAAGGAAACAAGAGGCTATAAGTGGAGAACTTAAAAATGGAAATGATTATATAACAGTTGAATTTTTAGATGAAATAAATGAAAAATCTTCTAGATACTTAAGCTTATTGGATATAAAACAAGAAAAATCAAATAAATTTTACCAATTACAAGAGGAATTAAAAGAAAAAAATAAAAATATGAAAAGTTATAGTGTATTTTCATCAATGGGAAATAATATCAAGGAAAAGATATATACTTTAAAACTTGAACAAAAGAGCCTAGAAGAAAAGCTTAATGATATTATTAATATTCAAAATTCAATTTCTAGATTTAAAATGGATATAAGTAAGCAAGCTAATAATATTGGTAATTTAGAATTTGTAGAAAAATATAGAGATGAAATAGAAGAATTACTCAACTTTTATAAGGAGGGATTAAAGGAATTAAAATATAAAATTGAAAGCCAAAGTTATAGAAAACCGGAAGCAAGGTCAAAGAATTCCCATAAAAAAATAAATTTTGTTTATTTAACTGTATTTATTAGTGTTTTGATATTTATTTATTCAATGATAAATCAGATAATTCCTGTCGTTATTACATGTATACCTGTATTTATTGTATTGATAAAATTGTATTTAAAATATTCTCTAGCAATAAAGAATAGTGATTTTATTAATAAGAACAATCAATCAATTGAAATGCTGAAAGAAAGAATTACAGAATATGAAGATAAGTTGAATTTTTATATTTATGACACTAATTCTGCAACCTATGAAGAATTTATTAATAAGCTCACTCAATATGATAAGTATAAAAGTTACAAAGATAGTGTATCTTTGGTTGTAAAAAATAAAGAAGATGAGCTTAATAAATATGATATTACTGAATTAAAATCAAAATATAATAGAAACAAGGGAATAATAACATCTTTATATAGTGTTATGTCATGTGATTCATTAGAGAAGGTATTAGAACAAGTGGAATTTTATGAAGAATTAAAGGCAAATATAAATAGGAGTGAGTATGAAATTAATGGAATTAAGCAAGAAATAGAGAATATTAATGAACAATTAATTGATAAAGAAGATGAAATAAGAAAAAAAGTTTCTATGCTCGGATTAGAAAATGTAGAAATAATAGACTTGCATATTAAATTAAAAGAATATAAAGATAAGATGAACAGGATGAAAGAAATTAAAAATGAACTTCAGAATGTAGAAGAAACTTATAAGGTTTTATTGAAGGATAGGAATATAAATGAAATAAAAGAAGAAATGAGACAAATAATTAGCCAAGAAATAAATTACACGTATGAGTCAGAAGAAGAAATAGATGTTGAAATTAGAAGACAATCAAATGAATTGTTAAAAGTTGAAAAAGAAATAAAAGACCTAGAGCATCTTATAGAAAAGAGATATCTAGGAAAGAGAGAAATTTCAGAAATAGAAGAGGACATATTAATTAATAAGGAAAGAATTATAAAATTAGAAAAAGAATTTAAAGCGTTAGAACTAGCAAGTGATATATTTCAAGAATCATTTAATGAAATTAGGGAAAATGTAGGTCCAGATTTAAATGAAAAAGTTGTTAAAAAATTTAATTTGTTAACAGATGAAGGTTATGAAGAAGCTAAAATATCAGAAGATTATAAGCTTAAGATAAGAAATAACGGAGTATTATTTGATGGAGACATATTAAGCAATGGAGCTAAAGATCAACTATACTTAGCTTTAAGACTTTCTTTTATAAACATGTTATTTAAAAATAAAGATGTCCCAATATTTCTAGATGATGCTTTTGTACAGTACGATGATGAAAGAAGAAAGAAAGCATTACAACTTCTAATTAAAGAAGACTTTGCGCAAACAATTTTATTTACGTGTCAAAAGATAGAGAGGGTAATCTTAGAGAATGATTGCTATGAATATAATTTAATCATGCTAAATTAAAGTGCCTTATCTTGACATATTTAAGTTTTATCAGTAATATTATAAACAGAGTTGCAAATGCAAATCAAATGCAAAACGGAGGTATAATATGAAAAGGAAAATTATTTCAGGGTTTTTAGCCACATTAATGAGTATTATGTTGATCGGCTGTGGATCTAAGAACGATACTACAATAGAAAATACAACTGATGAGAAATTGAGTATTATTGTTTCGATATATCCATTGAAAGAATTTACAGAGAAAATTGCAGGAGATAAAGTGACGGTTACTTGTTTAGTACCAGAGAATATGGAACCTCATGATTATGAACCTAAAACTAAAGATTTTGAAGAGTTAATTAAGAGCAAGGCCTTTATTTATAATGGATTGGGTATGGAGACTTGGGTAGATCAAGTTAATGAAACTATTAAAGACAAGGGTGTAACTATTGTGGATTCAAGTACTGGTGTTGAAGTTAGAAAAGAAGAAGATACTATTGATCCTCATATTTGGTTAAGCTTAAAAAATGCAGAAATACAATCTGAAAATATAAAAAATACTCTTGTTAAGCTAGATGAGAAAAATAAAGATTATTATGAAGAAAATTATAAAAAATTTAAAGAAGAATTAGAAAGTTTATATAATGAATACAAACCTAAATTTGATACATTAAGTAAAAAGAATTTCATAACAGGTCATGCTGCTTTTGGATATTTATGCAGAGATTTTGGATTAACACAAAAATCAGTAGAAAACTTATTTGCAGAGGGAGAACCCACTCCAAAGCAATTAGAAGATTTAGTTAATTTCTGTAAGGAAAATAATATAAAGACTGTTTTCTCAGAATCGCTAGCAAGTCCTAAAGTTTCAGAAACTTTAGCGAAGGAAGTTAAAGCAAAAGTTGTACCAATATTAACTTTAGAAGCTAAAGAAGAAGATAAGAATTATATACAAGCTATGAAATATAACTTAGATGAAATATATAGATGTTTATCAGAAGAGGCAAGTAAAGCTGAATAGAGCATAAATTATGCTAAAAATTCACAATGTATTTAAAGATTACAAAACTATCTTTCAAAGCAAATTTGAGAGATAGTTTTTTTCTTTTATATCACTGAAATTAATTTAGAATAAAGATCAAAAAACAAGAAACTATATTAAAAATAAAATTACTCATCGTTAAACCTCTGATAATATATTGCTTTGTTATATATAATTTACATATTTGAGCTAACTCAAAGTCAATACTTTTTGAAAATAAAAAAAAGTGTTAAACAATATAAAAAATAGCATAATAATTACAAAAATTCATTAGAAGAGTGATACAATATTTATTATAGAAGAAAAAGACTAAATTATTGAGACAAGGGGTAGGAAAAATGGAGAATGACAAAAAGATTGCAGTTTTAATTGATGCAGATAATGTATCAGATAAATATATAAAATATATATTTGATGAAATTTCAAATCATGGAACACCAACTTATAAGAGAATTTATGGAGACTGGACTAAGCCACAACTTGCTTCTTGGAAGAATGTGCTTCTTAATTATTCTATTACTCCAATTCAACAATATAGCTATACAACAGGTAAGAATTCAACAGACTCAGCATTAATAATTGATGCAATGGATATACTTTATTCAAAAAATGTAGATGGCTTTTGTATTATTTCAAGTGATAGTGATTTTACAAGGCTGGCTGCAAGATTAAGAGAAGCAGGAATGTATGTTGTTGGTATGGGAGAGAAGAAAACACCTACGCCTTTCATATCAGCTTGTGAGAAATTTAAATATCTTGAAGTTTTAGCTGGAAGCATTACCAATATTAATAATATTGACGAAGTTCTAGAAAAGCAACATACACCAAAAGAAGAGGGTTTGACAAATCTAGGAGAGTTAATAAAATCTATAAAGAATATTATAATAGAGAGCTCTGATGAGGAAGGTTGGGCAAATTTAGGTGTGGTTGGAAATAAACTAAATATGCGTTACCCAGATTTTGATACAAGAAATTATGGATATCCAAAGCTATCTTCTTTTATATCATCATTAAACAAATTTGAAATACAGTCAGGAAAAACAAATAGAGGAGAAACACTTATTAGAAACAAAATAAAAAAATAAAAAATTAATAGTGCTAACTATCAGATAAAATAGAACAGTTGAAATTACGCGCAATAAAGCAGATTGAAATATCTTACAAGAAATATAAGATGTCTTAATTTGCTTTTATTCTACTATGGGAGAAAATTAATAATTAAAAGAATGTATGGCAAATAATTGACACACTCTTATAATAACGTAAAATAGAAATAGTAAGTGTTAATTATACAGATAATTTAAACTAAAGCTTTATTATTATAATAAAAATAAAATTGTATTAAGGAGAGATTATGAGTTTATCAGAAGAATTTTATAAAAATAATGTGGAAAATAATAGCAAAAAAAGTAATGCTTTAAGCAGTAAAGTAAATATTATTGGATGGAGTAGATTAGTTGTAGTATTACTATGCACTTTGATTGATTACTTTTTATATAGACAAAATAAAATAATGTTAATTGTAGTTGCAACAATATTTCTTATAGGAGTCTTTTTAGGTTTAGTATTTTATCATAATAATATATTTGAATATAAAAAAAGAATTGACTTGTTAATAAATATTAATAAAAATGGGCTAAAAAGACTGTCTGGAGAGTTTAAAAATTTAAAAGATAATGGATCAGAATATTTAGATGATGAGCATTCATTTATAAATGATTTAGATGTGTTTGGGAATAATTCAATTTTTCAATACATTAATACTACAGTTACTAAAGGGGGAAGAACAGAATTATCAAAATTATTGAAAAGAGAAAAGGTTTTAACTAATAATGAGATAAAAGAAAGGCAAGAAGCTATAAGGGAGTTAGGGGAAAAAGTTATATGGAGACAAAAAATAATTGTTGAAGGTAGCTTAAAGAAATCAAAAGATATGCACTTATCTTCTCTCATAAAGTGGAGCAAGGATAAAGAATTTTCAAACCCTTTAAGAGTAGCCATTGCTTGTACTTTTATGCTAGCAACTATTTTTTCAATATATTTAGCAGTTAAAGGAATAATACCAGAATCATTTTTAATTTTAGATTTTATGGTGAATTTTATTGTTGTTAAAATATTATCTAAAAGTATGGCAAAAGAACTTAGATTATTTGAATCTATAAAACATAGTGTAGATGGATATAGTAGAATTTTATGTTTAATAGAAAATGAAAAATTTAATTGCTTATATTTGAAAAAATTAAATAATAAATTAAAAAGTGATAAATTAAGTTGTAAAGAAGAAATGAGAAAACTTTCGAATATATTAGATTGGGCTGGCAATAGTTCATATAATGCATATTATTTAGTATTAAATATCCTTTTCTTTTCAGATGTGTTTTTAATGAGAAGTCTAGAAAATTGGAGAGAAAGAAATGGTGACAAACTTGAAGAATGGCTTAAAGTAATGCATGAGATAGATGCATTAAATAGTATATGTAATCTTTCTTTTGAAAATGAAGATTGGACTTATCCTGTAATTTTAAATGAGAATGAGATAGAAGGAATTAATATAGGTCATCCACTACTTGGAACGAAAGCGGTTAGAAATACATTTTCATTAATAGGAGAAAAAAAGGTATCCCTAATTACAGGTTCTAATATGTCTGGTAAAAGTACGTTCCTAAGAACATTAGGTGTAAATTTAGTTCTTAGTTATATAGGGGCACCGGTATGTGCAGATAAATTCTCATGTGGTATTATGAATATATATACTTGCATGAGAACAAAAGATAATTTAGAAGAAAGTATTTCATCCTTCTATGCAGAAATTCTAAGGATAAAAATATTAATAGAAGCATCCAAAAGAGGCGAAAAGATATTTTTTCTTTTAGATGAAATATTTAAAGGAACCAATTCTAAAGATAGACATACAGGTGCTATAGTACTAATCAAACAATTAATTAAATATGGAGGAGTAGGACTTGTATCTACACATGACTTAGAATTATGTGACTTAGAAAGAGAAAACAAAAGTATAATAAATTATAACTTTAGAGAATTCTATGAAAATGATAAAATAAAATTTGATTATATATTAAGAAGTGGAAAGAGTGAAACGCAAAATGCAATTCATTTAATGAAACTTGCAGGAATAGATATTTAAAGGAAACTCAACTCGTATTCACTCACTGAGTGTGATTCACACCAAATCAGAGATTTGAGTTCTCTACTTAAAATAAATTAATTTTAGAAAGGAATAGATATGGGGTACATTATTATTGATTTGGAGTTTAATAATTTAAAAAATATAGCTAATTATCATAAGAATTTTTTTCAAGAATATGGGGAATTTGATTCAGTCAATTTGGAAAATGAAATTATAGAAATAGGAGCTGTAAAAGTAGATAAGTATATGAAACCTATAAGTGAAATTAGAGAATATATTAAACCTACAGTATTTCCTCTGATTAATCCTGTAGTAACTGAAATCACAAAAATAGATATGGATATACTTAATGAAAAGGGAATACCATTTGATAAAGCTATAGGGAAACTTAAAGATATGTTTGAAGATGGAGATATTCTTTGTTCATGGGCAAAAGATGATGTTGTAGAATTAATTATAAATGCAAATTATTATAATTATAATGATTTAAGCTGGCTTAATGAATATTTAGATATTCAAGAATATGTAACTAAAATGTTAGCTCATAAGAAATCATTAGGACTTAAAGCAGCTTTAGATGAGCTTAAAATTAAGGTAGATGAGACAAAATTACATGATGCATTAAATGATGCTAAGTATACAGTTGAGGTATTTAGAAGAGTATATAATTCTAGAGTTATTAAAAATTATTTAGTTAAAGATATATATAATATGCCAGCAATACATGTTTCAAATCTTGAAAGTATTAAAATTGATGAAGAAAAATTAATGCTAAAATGTCCTAAGTGCGGCAAGAAAGTTAAATTAGAAACGCCAATAAAACTTTTGAATTGGAGGTTTGCAGCTGTAGGCATATGCACTAAATGTAAAAATAATGTTTTGTGCGAAGTTTTAGTAAAAAAAACCCTCAAGGGAGAAGAAGCATATAATGAAGTTAATAGTATTCTAAAAGATGAAGTGTATTTAAATTATATTTATAAATTGGAAAATTGGAATGAATAAAGGTGAATTTAAATAAATATTCAACGATAGTAAGAATTTCTTTAAAGAATTTCAACTTAAAATGTGCTAAAATAGACTTATAAAGAAAAGTCGGACGAATATATTAACGAAAGGATTTTATTTATGAATATAGCCTTTTTTCTTACACCTAAAAATGAAGTGGTATGTGAAAATCAGGATGCAACAATGAGACAAGTTATGGAAAAAATGGAGCAGAACGGATACACAGCAATACCAATTATAGATAGAGCAGGAAAATATGTAGGAACATTAACAGAAGGAGACTTATTATGGAAATTAAAAAATACTAATAATTTAAATTTTAAGAACACTGAAGCTGTTAAAGTTAAAGATATAACTAAGAGAATAATTCATAAATCTGTATCTATAACTTCCAATATAGAAAGCCTAATATCGTTAGCAGTAAGCCAAAATTTTGTGCCAGTAACTGATGATGACGGAACCTTTATAGGAATAATAAAAAGAAGTGATATAATAAATTATTGTTTTAATGAAATGGAAAAGAGAAAAGATTTAGAAAGACAACATTTTTCAATGTATGATGAAGGATAAAAAATTACGGGTATTTCACAATACCCGTAATTTTTTTAATTAGTTATTCTGCACTTTGATAAGTTTCAATTACAAAATCAAATTCAGCAGCATCTGTTATTTCACCATAGGAGTCTTCCTTAATTCCTGGATAATAATAGAGTACTAATTTATCACCTGAATTATTTATATTTTCTAGTAAAATATATAGATTATTTAATGTGCAATCTTCAACAACAGCTAAGACTTTATATTTTGAAGAGCTTCCATTGTCATTGTTAGTAAGATCTAATATGAAATTGTTAAATTTTCGTACATTAACTCTTTCTTTATCACAAAAGCAAATCAGAGATTCACTCCTACAGCTTGAACATTTTTTAAAATTACAATCAAAAGCACAGTTTAAACATTCGCAATGAGAACATTTTTCTAATTGCGTAAAAGTTTCTCTGTTTTTAGCTTTAAAATCTTGAAGTAAGGTAATACTTGGATTAGATTTAAACATTGAAAATAAAGATTTCTTTTTGCAATCAGCTTCAGCAGAGTCTAAAAGCTTAGTATATTCTTGAAGTATTGATGATTTAATAAAATATTTTCGTATATTTAAATCTCGTTCAGAAACAAAGGGAGATATCTCACTTATAGCATAAGCTACATCAGTATAAATTTCCCCCCAATATCTTCTTTCTTCATTGATAAAATCAATATCTTTATCATTATCCATATTGAGCACCTAATTATTCTTATATTTTGCTAATTCAAGGTCTAAGTCAACTTCATCTAGTTTTGCAAATTCACTATCGAAATTATCTAAATCTCTTAATTCTCCCAAGCCTTGAGCAAGAGATTCCTTTCTTTGAATTTTTCTTTCTATACTATCAATTTGTATTGAATTACTCTTAGTTTTAACATTAGCAAGTACTTCATTAACTTTTTGAGATGCTTCAGCATTTGCAAATCTAGCAGCAGCCTCATCTCTATAACTTCTAGTTTTTGTTATTTCGTCTTCTAAAGCACGAAGATTTGATTTTAATGTATCAGCTTGAACTTTTGAGTTATCATAGCTTGCTTGTAAAGAAACAATTTTTTTATCTACTTCAACTTTTTTAGCCAAAGCTCTCTTAGCTAGTTCTTCGTTTTCTTTACTTAAAGCTAATTTTACTTTTTGATCATAATCTTCAGATTCCTTTTTAGAAAGAGTTAATTTCTTTTCAATTTCATGAACATTTCCCAAAACTTGAGCTGAACTTAATTTAGCTTTATTGAATTGTTCATCCATATCTCTTATTTTTTGATCTAATAACTCAACAGGATTTTCCATTTCATCTAATGTAGTATTTACCTTTCCTTTAATCATATTTGACATCCTTGTAAAAATTCCCATATAAATACCTCCAAAAATTTTGTTATTTTCTCTTATTATTTAAATATTTTTTTATTAATACAATGGCTAATAGAAATACTCCAGCTAAAACTAAAGTATTAACTATTGAACTCGAAGCTGAACCAAAATAAAATGGTCTGTAAAATCCACCGAAGCCACCAAACCCGCCGAAGAATGGAAAGAAAGAGCTTCTGCCAGAACTATTGTTATAGGTCTGAGTGGTACTATTTTTATTATCATTTGTATTAGAAGAACTCGAAGAATCATTAGTTTTATTTTTATCAGTTGTAGAATATGAGCCACTACTAAATCCCTTCGAAGCACCATCACTATTAGAAGAAGTACTTGAATCAGAACTAGCTTTTGAACCACTACCACTACTACTATTTGAAAAGTCACCTGTTTTAAATCCTTCAGCACTTTTTGAACTAGTTGAATCTTTGCTTGTACTAGTAGAAGATTTACTCGATGAATTGCTAACAGATCCTGAACTAAATCCACTTTTTGATTTTGAACTACTTGTACTAGATTTACTGCTAAAACTTGACTTGCTACTACTTTTAGCAAAAGCTGTTGTGCTATCATACGGACTTATACCTGTGAAGGACAATGCATCTAAAGGAAAACTTGAAAATGCAAAGATAAATGTTAAAAGCAGAATTAAAGCATATTTTTTCTTAATCTTATTAATAGTGATCACCCCTTAAAGACTATGTATTTATTATATAAAAAAGATTACTTATACACAATATGGAGAAACAACGAAAAAAGACTAAAAAAGATTATTAGAATTAAATATCATCACTATAGGGTCATATATCTCACATATAGCAGTAATATCTAATGTTTTAAACGGTATTTCATACCGCTTAATCTATATTTGCCATTTGAGTCTTGATTTAAGAATAATTATTTACAACAAATTATATATTTTGCTATTTATTATATAAAGGTTTTCAATTAATTATATCATAAGTATGTTAGTAGTACATTAACATATACTTGTATAATCGTTTTTCTTAGATTAATATTGTAAGTAGAGTAAATTATAATTTAAGGAGTGATGATTAATGTCTAATGAAGAAACAATGAATAGTATGGGTGAACTTTTAAATGATTATGATGTAAAGAGATTGAGTAGGGGGGATATTTTAAAGGGTAAAGTAATAGATGTAAACGATAAAGAAGTTTCGGTTAATATAAATTATGCTTTTGATGGACTAATATCTAAAGAGGAACTATCAGCAGATGGAAAAGATCCTAGGGAAGTAGTTAGTACGGATGATGAAATTGACGTATATGTTATATCTCCTAACGATGGGGAAGGATACGTTGAACTTTCGTTAGTAAGAGTATTAGAAATAAAAGAAAAAGAAGAAATAAAGGAATCTTTTAAAGAACAAAAAAATATTACTGTTAAAGTTAAGGAAGAAACTAAAGGTGGAATAATTGCTTATTATGGAAATGTAAGAGTCTTTATTCCAGGTTCACTTGCAAGTAGAGAAAGAGTTGAACTTAGTGCTTTAGTAGGAAAAGAACTAGAGATTAGAATTACAGAATTAGATTTTAGAAATAAAAAAGTTGTAGGATCAAGAAGAGTTATTGAAGAGGAAGAATACAACAAAAATAAAAAGGTTATATGGGACAGTTTAATAGAAGGCGAAAAAAGAAATGGTGTTGTTAAGAAACTAGTTAAATTTGGTGCTTTTGTAGATATTGGTGGAGTAGAAGGTTTAATTCATATTTCAGATTTATCCTGGGAAAGAGTAAATAGACCAGAGGATGTAGTTAAAGAAGGCGACAAAGTTGAAGTGTTTATAGGAACTGTAGATAGAGAAAAAGAGAGGTTATCTTTAATATTAAAAGATGTAACAAAGGAACCATGGACAGTTCATAGTGAAGATATTAAAGTAGGAGATTTGGTAGATGGTAAAGTTGTACGTCTTACGACATTTGGAGCATTCGTTGAACTATTTGAGGGTGTAGATGGATTGGTACATATTTCGGAAATTACAGATGAGCGTATTGTAAAACCTTCAGATATATTAGAGGTTGGTCAAAAAGTAAAAGTAAAAGTATTAGATATTAATAGAGAAAATAAGAAAATAGCTTTGAGTATAAAAGATGCTGAAGAAACTAACAAAGAATATATTAATTACACCGATAATGAAGATAGTGAAGGAACATCTTTAGGAGATTTACTTAAAGGATTTAAGTTCAATTAACAGTTAATGCCCTTTAGGGTACCCTGTGGGCAATTAAGGAACAAAGCCTATGGGCTTTGGAATAAATAAGACTCTGAGAATCAATTTTTTTGATTCTCAGAGTCTTATTTTAATTATTCAATTTCCAGAAAAAATTGTACCATAATTTTTAATTGTAAACTGTTAATTGATTTAAATTTTTTCTATCTTTAACATATTAGTTCCACCAGTTTGTGTTGTTGGCATTCCAGCAGCAACTATTATGTCATCTCCAGGTTGTGTAAAGTTTAACTTAAATACAATATTCCTAGCTTCTGTTAATATTTCATCTGTTGTATTAAACATTTGACAAGTCATAGGGAATATTCCAAAGTTTAAGCTCAAAGTTTTCCTTACCTGTTCATAAGGTGTTATAGCTATGATTGGAGCTTTTGACCTGTATCTTGAAAGTAATTTTGCTGTAGCACCGCTCTTAGTTGCAGCAACGATTGCTTTTGCATGTAAAATGTTAGCAGTTCTACAAGCAGAATAACTTATTGCAGCTGCATAATCAGTAAGAGAAGGTTCTCTAAGTCTTGCCGTTAAATGATCATAATCTAAATATTCTTCAGCTTCTTGAGCTATTTTAGACATTGTCTTTGCAGCTTCTATAGGGAACAGACCAGAAGCACTTTCACCACTTAACATTATTGCATCAGTACCATCAAAAATTGCATTACAAATATCACTTGCTTCAGCTCTAGTTGGAATTGAATTTCTGATCATTGAATCAAGCATTTGAGTTGCAGTTATAACAATCTTACCTGCTTCATTACATTTTCTGATTATCATTTTTTGATTTATAGGTACTCTTTGAATTGGAATTTCAACACCCATATCTCCTCTGGCAACCATTACAGCATCGGTTACTTCAATGATAGAATCTATATTATCTACGCCTTCTTGATTTTCTATTTTAGCTATTACTTTTATGTGTTCACCATGATTTTCTTTTAAAACTTTTTTTACATCTAGGATATCACTAGCTTTTCTTATGAAAGAAGCAGCTATGAAGTCAACACCCATTTTACAACCAAATTTAATATCTTCAATGTCTTTTTCAGTGATTGATGGTAGTTTTATAATTACATTAGGAACATTAACACCTTTATGGTTTTTAATTTCTCCACCAACTACAACTTTGGTATGTATTGTTTTGCCTTCAACCCCAGTAACTTTGAACTTTAAAAGACCATCATCAACAAGAATTTTCCCGCCGACTTGTATATCTTGATAAAGTACATCATATGAAATTGAACATCTTTTTTCATCTCCAAGAATTTCTTCTCCACAGATAAAATCAAAATTACTACCGTCAACAAGAGTTACCCCATCATTTACAAAGTTATGAGTTCTAATTTTAGGTCCTTTTATATCAAGAACAATAGCTGTTGCAGAATCCATTTCTTTGCTTAAGCGTTGAATTAATTGGATTTTCTCTTTGTGTGATTCATGTGTACCATGAGAAAAATTTAATCTTGCAGCACTCATACCGATTTCAATAAACTTTCTTAGAATTTCTTCATTATCACTTGCTGGACCAATAGTAAAAATCATTTTTGTTTTTTGCATTTAAACACCTCACATTAAAATTTTATCCATTATACTATAGTGTGTAAAATAATAAATCATAAAATAATAAAAAATACATAATAATAGGAGTATTTTATGATAAACTAAAAAAAGATATGTACAATGTTATTTTATCACATAATTCAAGAAAGGAAGAGTAAAGAATGAAATATTTAGAGAATATTACAGAGAAAAGAATTTTTTATCATTTTAATGAGATAAGTAAAATACCAAGAGGTTCTGGTAATGAAAGGCAAATAAGTGACTATTTAATTAAATTTGGAAGAGACTTGGGATTAGAATGTATTCAAGATGGAGCACTAAATGTAATAATTAAAAAACCAGCAACAAAAGGTTATGAAAAAGCACCAGTAGTTATAATTCAAGGGCATATGGATATGGTATGCGAAAAGAATGGAGATAAAATACATAACTTTATGGAAGATCCTATAAAATTAATTATTAATGATGATTATATATATGCAGATAATACTACTCTTGGAGGGGATGATGGTATTGCACTTGCTTACGCAATGGCTATATTAGAAGATAATACTATAGAACATCCAGCTCTTGAAATATTAATAACATCTGACGAAGAAGCTGGAATGAGTGGTGCCATGGCAATTCAACCTCAGTATATTAATGGGAAAATTGTATTAAATATAGATTCTGAAGAAGAAGGAAAGCTTTTAGTTAGTTGTGCAGGAGGAATTAGAACAAAATCTACTCTTAATATTGAATGGATAGATAAAAAAGAAAATACAAAAGAATATACTCTTGTAATTACAGGATTAAAGGGAGGACATTCAGGAACTGATATTCATTTTGGAAAAGGAAATTCGAATAAATTAATGGGAAGATTATTAAAAGAAATCACAAATGAAATTCAAATAAATTTAGTTTCATTAAATGGTGGTTCAAAAAATAATGCAATTCCAAGAGAAGCTACAGCTGTTGTGTCAATTAATTCAATAGATGAAGAAAAATTAATTGAGTTAAAAACAAAAGTCTGTGAGAATCTAAAAAAAGAATTTAGCAAAAAAGATTCAGAATTAAAAATAAGTTTACTAGAATGTAAAAGTAATATAGAAAAGGTATTTTCAGATGATACCACAACCAAAGTAATTAATTTATTATATATGTATCCAAACGGAGTAAACACAGTAAGCTCAGAAATAGAAGGATTAACAGAAAGCTCAACAAATCTTGGTGTGGTGACAACTAATGAAAATAGTGTAGAATATGATAGTGCAGTTAGAAGTTCTGTATTTTCATTAAGAGAAGAACTAGTTGAGAGAAATAAATCTATAACTGAAATTCTAGGTGGAACATTTATTACTAATGCAGGATATCCAGAATGGCCATATAAAACTGATTCGAAAATAAGAGATTTATGTAAAAATGTATATTCTAAAATGTATGGAGAAGAGCCGGAAGTTGTTGCAATTCATGCTGGAGTGGAATGTGGAATACTTAAGGAAAAACTAGGCGATTTAGATATGATTAGCTTTGGACCAGATATATTTGATATACATACCCCAAATGAACATATGAGTATATCATCTGCCTGCAGATGCTTTGATTACCTATTAGAAGTTCTTAAAGAAATAAGAGATTAATAAATCTATTCTATAGAAATAAAAAACAAACTAAATCTCAATGCAATTGCTAATAAAATTGGGATTTAGTTTGTTTTTTTTATATATGGAAAAGTCAGAAAATTATAAATTTACAGTATATTACTATTACTTGGAGAAATATTGAGGAAAATGAAGATAGTTTATTCTAAAATAAATATATATAAGTGTTAATAGTTTGACCTATATTCCAATTATGAATATACTAAGACCATGTGTAAAAATAAGAAGGGGCTATAAGCCAAGATGAAAATGTTTTCGGTATTAATATATAATCATGTAATGGAGAGGAATAAATATGAATAATAAAAAAAATATGATTACCAAATTTATAATTGCAACTTTTGTTTTTTCAGGAACATGTTTTCTTAATACTCAAAATACTAATGCTGATACTACACTAAAGGCTAATAAAGGAATTACACTTAAAACTAGTCAACTTAAAACAACTAAAGTAATTAAAGCACCTTCCAATACAGAAGAAACATCGAATAGTGGAAGCAAAGCTTCAAGAGGTACTATTAGCAAAGGAAATCAAGTTGTTAATTATGCATATAAATTTTTAGGAAAACCATATGTTTATGGAGCAACTGGACCAAATGCTTTTGATTGTTCAGGATTAACACAATATGTATACAATAAATTTGGTGTAGATATATCTCGTACTACATATACTCAAGTAGAAGAAGGAACTAAAGTAAAGAAAAGTGATTTAAGAGCGGGAGATTTAGTCTTCTTTAATACAGAAGGTTCAATAAGTCACGTTGGTATTTATATTGGAGATGGAGAGTTTATTCATGCACCAAGAACCGGGAAACCAGTAATGGTAAGTTCCTTATCAGATGGATACTACTCGACAAGATATGCGACTGCAAGGAGAATATTTGATTAAGAAATAACTATAACAATAATTTATATTATAGTATTTTCTAAAATAGTAACATTATCATTCAACAAATAGTTCAAGGCTCATATCTAGCATTATGAAAACGATTTTAAAAAAGTTTCAGAATCATACCTATATATTTAGTAGTTAAGTCTCTGTCAATATACTACAATCCATTAATGCGCTAGTATTAAACATTACAGCAGCACATGAAACAGTCATTATTTTACCAAGTAGTCTTTGTGTAGCTAAATTAATCATACTTAAAATACATAATTAGGTTATATCTAATTATGTATTTTTTATTTAACATAACTCATATATGTGTAACTTATGGAATAAATATAGTATATGAAAAGGGGGTATACTATGAGATACACAAGATATGAATATAAAAAATCAGGTAAGATAAAATTTTTATGTAGTATTACAATTATTGTTGGAATATCAATAGTATGTGGATTATATATTAGTAATTTTATTTTTAATGAAAAGCAGATTCAAGATAACAATAATGATAATTCAAGATATTCAATTGAAGGAAATAATGAAGCTGAGATTAAGAGCATTATATCATTACAATGTGGGTATTATTCTAAAGAAGAAAATGCAAAAGAATTATTAACTCTAATATCAAAATATTGCCAGCCTTTTATAATAGAGGATGATGGGAAATATAGAGTGTTGGCTGGAATATATAAAGAAGAAGATGGATTAAAAAAAATAGAAGAATTTAAAGCTAACAATATCGATGTTACAAAGGTTAATTTAATCATTTCAAGCAATAATATAGAAAGTAAAAAAGTAATAGAAGTTATAGATGGGTTTTTAACAATTACAAAAAAACTTGAAGAAGCGTCAGTTAAAAGTATAAAAACAGCAGAGTTCAAAGAATGGGCTGATAAAATTGTAAATGATGGTAGTAATGCTAAATCTAAAACAATAGAGGGTTTAAGTAGCTATGTAAAAAACTTGCCAGATGAAATAAATAAAGAAAATAATAATATAAATATACAAGATTTATATAAATTAATTAAATCACGCGAAATAAAATAGTAAACTGACGTATTATTTTTGCGAGTGGGCCTAAGACTATATTAAAAAATTAATAATTATTACAATAAAATTACATTTATATAAAAAAATCTATAAGTTAGTATAACAGACTTGTTTAAGAACATCTTAAATGATAAACTATAGGGTATAGAAATGGTTTGTGGGTATACCTGCCATTTCTATACTCTAAAAAATTAACATGTCTATAATATATATTATTTGTCAATAATATATATTAAATTCTTTATTTTAGGATGTGAATATATGAAAATCGTTTTAGCTTCTGCTTCAGAGAGAAGGCAAGAACTTTTAAATAGATTAATTGAAAAATTTGATATAATAGTCAGTGATTTTGATGAAAGTAAAGTTCTATTTGAAGGATCTATAGATAGATATGTTAAAAATGTAGCTTTAGGGAAGGCACTTGATGTTAAAAATAAACTAGATGAAGATGCAATAATAATATCGGCAGATACTATAGTTACGTTAGATGATAAGATACTTGGAAAACCGAAAGATGAAGAAGATGCTTTTAAGATTTTAAAATCACTTCAAGGTAAAAAACATTTGGTTTATTCAGGCATTGTTATTATTAATACAGCTAGAAATTTAATAAAACAAGAAAGCTTAGCTACTGAGGTCACTTTTTCTGAAATAAGCGATCATGAAATACTAGAATACATAAAAACTGGTGAGCCTCTAGATAAAGCTGGGGCTTATGGCATTCAAGGCATAGGTGGAATATTTGTTGAGGAAATAAAAGGATGTTATTATAATGTTGTTGGACTTCCATTAAACAAATTAAAATTTATGCTAAAAGAAGTACAATAATTTGAGGGGATTTAGGGGTATCATATATGTGGAGGTAGTATATTAATGGATAGTAGCCTTAAAATTAAGGATATACCACAAAATGAAAGACCTAAAGAAAAATTATTGACATACGGAGCTGATAGCTTAAGCAATTCAGAGTTATTAGCACTTATACTTAGAACTGGAACTCAGGGAGAAAATGTACTTCAACTTAGTAGTAGGCTTTTATCAGAATTAGAAGGATTAGATGGGATTTTAAGTGCAAGTTTTAATGAAATAACATCTATAAAAGGTATAAAAGAAGGAAAGGCTTCTCAAATTTTAGCATTATCTGAGCTTTTTAGGAGATTTAGAACATTAAAAGCAACGAAAAAATATGTTAAGATTAATTCACCTAAAGACTTGGCAGACCTTCTAATGGGAGAAATGAATGAGCTAACTCAAGAAGTTTTGAAGGTGGTATTATTAAGTACAAAAAATATGATTATTGGAACAAAAGATGTTTTCAAAGGTAGTTTAAATACATCTATAGTGCATCCAAGAGAAATATTTAAGCAAGCAATAAATAAAAATAGTGCATCTATAATTATATGTCATAATCATCCATCAGGTGATCCAACGCCTAGCAAGGAAGATATAAATATTACATTAAGAATTAAAGAATGCGGAGATATAATAGGAATTCAATTAGTAGATCATATTATAATAGGAAATAATAAATTTGTTAGCCTTAAAGAAAGAGGACTAATATAGAATCGGAAGGGGAAAAAATAAATGGGATTTTTTGGATCAGGAAAAGATATGGGGATAGATTTAGGAACTGCAAATACATTAGTATTTGTAAAAGGAAAAGGGATTGTTTTAAGAGAGCCATCTGTTGTTGCTGTAAATACAATGACTAAAAAAACATTAGCCGTTGGATCAGAAGCTAAACTTATGATAGGTAGAACTCCAGGAAATATAGTAGCTATAAGACCGCTTCGAGATGGTGTAATAGCAGATTTTGATATAGCTCAAACAATGATGAAAAGTTTAATAGAGAAGGTATCAACAAAGAATGCATTTAAGAACCCAAGAATAATAGTTTGTTATCCATCAGGTATTACTGAAGTTGAAAAGAGGGCTATTGAAGAGGCAACAAAGCTTTCAGGAGCTAGAGATGTTATTTTAATGGAAGAGCCAATGGCAGCAGCAATCGGCGCAGGGCTTCCAGTAAGTGAACCAACAGGAAGCATGATAGTTGATATTGGCGGTGGTACTACTGAAGTAGCTATTATTTCTTTAGGTGGGATAGTAACTAGTAAATCTCTTAGAAAAGCAGGAGATGAATTAGACCAATCAATAATATCTTATATTAAAAAAGAATTTAACTTAATGGTCGGAGAAAGAACTGCTGAACAAGTAAAAATGGAAATAGGTTCAGCTTATAAAGTTGGAGATGAAGAAATGGTTATGGAAATAAAGGGAAGAGATATGATTTCAGGCCTTCCAAAAACTGTTCAAATTTCAGAAACTCAAGTGAGAGAAGCATTAAAAGAACCAGTATATGCTATTATAGAGGCGATTAAAACTACATTAGAAAAAACACCACCTGAGCTTGCAGCAGATATTATAGAAAAGGGAATAATGCTTGCTGGCGGTGGAGCTTATCTAAGAGGCTTAGATGTATTGATAAATAAAGAAACAAATATGCCTGTACATATTGCAGAGGCACCTCTTGATTGCGTAGTACTTGGAGCAGGAAAGGCACTAGAAGATTTTGATAAAATTAGTAGAGATCAAAGAGGTTAGTATATGAAGCTTCTTAGGAATAAACTGGCAGTAACTATTATAGTACTGTCAGTTAGCTTTTTAGGATTAATAGTTTATACTGTTAAGAGAGAGAATAGAAGTATTATTGAAAATGGTGCCGGTAGTACTCTAAATCCTGTACAAAGTCTTATGTATAATGCAACTGATAAACTTAAGGAAACTTTAGACTTTTTCTTGAATTTTTCAGAAGTAAAAGCACAAAATAAAGAATTAATTAATAAAAATCAAGAGCTTGAAAACAAATTAAGTACTTATTCAGATTTGAAAGAAGAAAATGATAGATTAAGAGAAGTATTAAATTTTGTAGAAGAAAGAAATAACTATAACTATATATCATGCGATATTATAGGATATAGTGGAGGAAACTTTTTAGATGGATATATAGTTAATAAAGGTAAAAATGAGAATATTCAAAAAGGCATGATAGTTATAGCAGCTCAAGGATTGGTAGGACAAGTGACAAGTGTAGGGAATAACTGGAGCATAATTCAATCTTTGGCTAATGAAAATATAGCTGTAAGTGTTATGGTTGAAAGCACTAGAGATGCCACTGGATATTTAAAAGGATTTAAAGATAGTAAAAATAGAAATTTAGCAAAAGTGTACGATCTTCCAATGGATTCTGAAGTTAAAGAAGGTGATGTAATAATGACTTCTGGAGTAGGTATGATTTATCCAAAGGAAATTAGAATTGGAGAAGTAATTTCAGTTGAGGAAGATAAAGTAAAAGTAATGAAAAGTGCAGTTGTAAAACCATATGTAGATTTTAATAAATTAGAAGAATTATTTATTGTCTCTCCGAAGGATACGAGAGAAATTAAATATAATTAGGGGTTCGTAAATGGAAAAATTAATTATTATTCTAGTTTCAATAGGCTTAGCTATATTAGACAATTCATTGGTCCCATTTTTTTCTATAAAAGGGGCTTATCCTAGTCTGTTATTTACAGTTGCTATTGCTTATTCAATAATAAATGGCAAAGAAAAGGCTACATTTATAGGTGCTGTGAGCGGTGTGTTGCAAGATGTTTTCTTTTTTCATGGATTTGGAGTGAATTCTTTATTAAATTTATTATTATGTCTTTTAGCAAGCATTATTGGAGAAGGAATAGTAAAAAATAAGAGATTAATACCTGTAATTTCAATTTTTTTTATTACAATAATGAAGTATATAGGAGTAATTATAATATTTTATTTGTTAGATATTGATATACAATTTTCAAAAAGTATTATTATGGGAATATATAATGGAGTAGTAATGTTTTTTGTATATAAGTTAGTAATGAATGTTTATGATGATGAATATTCAAAACAAAGGTGGAGGTTTAAATGATACTAAATAAACCAACAAATAGAAAAAAAAAGAAAACTTCTAGGTATACTGTTTTGGGTATTATTATGGGAATTATATTTGGAATTATTATTTTAAGATTATTGTATATTCAAGTATTTAGTTATGAAGAATACAAGGAAAGAGCAAATGTTACATCGACAAGGTTTGTATCAGAGAAGGCTCCAAGAGGAAAGATATATGATCAAAAAGGTAATATTTTAGCAACTAATATACAAACATATACCATTACATATACTAAAACAGATGATTCAGATAAGCAATTTTATACGACAATGAAACAATTGTTCAAAATATTAGATGAAAATAAAGAAACTGTTCAAGATACATTGCCATTAAAAATAGATAGTGATAATGAGATATATTTTGAATATACTAGTAGCGGTAAAGAAGCGCAAAATTATGAGGAATTAAGATTTAAAAAAGATAGAGGTATAAGTGATACTTTAAAAAATATAATGTTTAAAGATGTTGAAGAACTATCTGATACGCAAAATTCAAAATTAGATGAAGCTCTTCTAAAGATGACACCAGAAGATTCATTTTATGCTTTAGTTAGATATTATAATTTAATTGAAATTATAGATTCTGATTATAAAAATAAAGATAAGAGTAAAATATATTCTAACATGTCAGATAAAGAGTTAACTTATATGATTTTAAATGAAGGCTATTCTTTAAATGATATTAGAAAATTTATGGTTATAAAAGATTCTATAAAGATGCAGAGTTTTAAAGGAGACAAGTCAGCAACAATTGCAGGAAATATAAAAAAGGATACAGCTTTTATAGTTTATCAAAAACTTAATGATTTGTCTGGAATAGATGTTAGCTTAGCACCAATAAGATATTATCCATTTAACAATTTAGCATCTTCAGTTTTAGGTTATGTATCTCCAATTAATGACACTCAAAAAGAAAAGTATGAACTTAAAGGGTACGATGTTTCATCTGACTTAATTGGTAAGTCTGGTATAGAATCAGCTTTCGAAGAACAACTAAAGGGCGTTAAGGGTGGAACTACTGTCAAGGTAAATTCACAAGGTAGAGTTACTCAAGAATTATTTAAACTTGAATCTTATCCTGGAAATGACGTTCATCTTACAATAGACAATGATATTCAATATGCCGCAGAGCAATCTTTAGTAGATACTATGAAAGTTTTACAAAATACATCAGATCAAGGATATACTTATAAAAATGCAACAAGAGGAGCAATAATTGCAGTTGAAGTTAAAACAGGAAGAATCTTATCACTAGTAAGTTATCCTGATTTTGATCCTAATTTATTTGCAGTTCCGGGACAATTGACATCAGAAGAGCGAACAAAATATTTCAATCCAGACTTGGATGCATTTGGGCAAGAGTTAATAAAAAGCATGGGTTTGAACAAGACTGTAGATGATTTATTTCCAATGAAGGATGAATATAGAACAGATCAATATGATTTATATCCAAGAGCATTTTATAATTATGCTACTATGTCATTGTTGCCACCAGGATCTACATTTAAGCCCCTTACATCAGTTGCGGGTATGGAGTCTGGTGTAATAAACGCTGACACAGTTATAAATGATATAGGTAAATTTACTGAACATCCAGAAACTTTTGGTAAAAGCTTTGCACCAGGAAGTGATATAGAAGGTGCAAATGGACCAACAAATTTAACAACAGCTATACAAAAATCAATCAACTATTATTTCTATGAAACTGCATATAGAATGTATATTCAAAAGCAAAATCAAGGAGAAAGTAAGATCGAGGCTTTAAATTCTATTGCAAAATATGCTTGGCAATTTGGATTAGGTGTTGATACAAACAGTAAAGAAAAAGCTACAACTGGAATAGAAATAGGAGAAAATTATGGTCAAACATATAACTTTAAATCATGGAAAGATACCTCTATTGCATATGCTAAATATAACTTAGTTGATGCTTTAGAAAATGGAGATTATAATGGAAAAACTTTCATTCCATTTGACATTCGTGTTTTAGAAGATGATAAGGAAGAGGTTAGTAATGCAAAACAATCCATAAAAGACAAAGTTGTAAATAGCTTAAATAAAGTTGGAACGGATGAACCACAAAGTAGTCATGATGATTTTGCAAAAGATATTAAGAAAGATATTCAAGATATAATTGATAATTCAGATATATATAAACAAAGGATACAAGATTATGAAGCATCAGGGAAAACGGTAAATCTAGATAATCAAGCTTCAATCATAGCAGAGGTTTTGGCTCAATTTACAATTAACGATAAACCTGGAGAAATAAGATCACCAGCTCAACTTGTTTATGCATCAATTGGTCAAGGTATGAATAACTATACTCCAATGCAGTTAGCATCATATATTTCAACTCTTGCCAATGGTGGAACAAGATATAAACTTCATTTAGTTGATAAAGTTACAGATAATGATGGTAATGTAATACAAGAATTCAAACCAGAAATATTAAATACAATATCTATTTCAAAAGCAACCCAAGAGGTAGTTAAGCAAGGGATGACAGCTGTTAATACTGAAGAAGGTGGTACAGCAGCAACTGCATTCTTAGGATTCCCAATAGAAACAGCTGGTAAAACTGGGACAGCTGACTTTGCAGCAGATCAGAGAGAAAAGGGGAGATCGCCCTATGCAACTTATGTAAGTTATGCTCCAGCAAATGATCCGCAAATAGCTGTAGTTGCAGTAGTTTTTGATGGAGGTCATGGAGGGTATATTGCACCAACAGTTAGATCAGTTTATGAAGCATACTTTAAGGATGAATTACTAAGATTGGATCCTAATTATGCATCTAAATCGGAGTCTTTCCAAAAGTATGTTACTAATAATCCATATAATAAAAATAGTAGTGTAATGCAAGTAAGTACAATAGATGAAAAAAAATAAAGGTAGATAACCAAGAATCAAATATGGAAAATTAAAAATAGTTTTTGTAATATCTTTATAGGCATTGGATTTTTGCCTATAAAGATATTTTTTTGCAAAACAATTAAAAATATAAGTTATAATATATATTATATGAAGGATAATATTAGGCGTAGGCCTTGGTGGAGGTAATAATGAAATATGATAATATAAAAAAAGGGAAATTTATATTAAGACCAAATAGATTTATTGCGCATATTGAAATTGATGGGAAAGTTGAAATTTGTCATGTTAAAAATACAGGAAGATGCAAAGAATTATTAATTCCAAATACAAGAGTCTTTGTTCAAGAGAATAATAATCCTAAAAGAAAAACTAAGTTTTCTCTTATAAGCGTTATAAAACAAGAAAAGCTTATTAATATAGATTCTCAGGTACCAAATAAAATTGTTCATGAATGGATATCAGACGGTAATCTTATTAAGGACATTACTTTAATAAAGCCAGAATCTAAATATAAGAGTTCTAGATTTGATTTTTATATTGAAACAGAAAAGAGAAAAGCGTTTATAGAAGTAAAGGGAGTAACGTTAGAGAATCAAGGAGTTGTAAAGTTTCCAGATGCACCTACGGAAAGAGGTGTTAAGCATGTGAAAGAACTTTGCGAGTGTGTAAAAGAAGGGTATGATGCATATATAATATTTGTAGTACAAATGAAAAATGTATTACATTTTGAACCTAATGTAGAAACACATAAAGAATTTGCGGACGCATTAAAAGAAGCAAAAAAACAAGGTGTAAATATACTTGCAGTAGACTGTGAAGTTAAAGAAGACAGCATCAAAATAATGGATTATGTTGAGGTGATAATATAAATGAAAAAAATCAGTTTACATATATTGTACAAAATTGAAAAAAATTGAGTATTATATATTTTTTAATAGAATTTTATTGAAATTTATTGAAAGATATATACAAAAAAAGTTATTATAATGATATAATCTTAAATAGGTTGACAATTTAAAATGAATTTATTGTTTTAATCCGCAAAATTCATTGGAGGGAATGAATGTATAATAATGATGGTATTTTAATAAAAGGGAATAAAGATGGAATAAATACAACTATTCATATGAATAAGTTTGCTTGTTTTGAAGATATGCTTAAAATGTTAATAAAAAAACTGTCTAAAGGAAAACATTTTTACAAAGGAACAACGCTAATTTTGAAAATAGATTTAAAATTAATTAATAAGAAAGAACTTGAAATTATTAGGCGCGAATTATTATCTGAAATAGAAATAAAGGATATCGTGTTAGAAGACATAGAAAAAGAAATTGAACAAGTACATGAAAAGGAGACTAGAATATTTGCTGGTGTATATGAAGGGAAAACTAAATTTATAAGAAAAACAATTAGAGGTGGACAATCTATAAGTTATCAAGGTAACATAGTTATAATTGGTGATATAAATAGTGGAGCAGAAATATATGCAGATGGAAATGTAATTGTTTTAGGAATCATAAAAGGTAAAGTAAGTGCAGGAGCGAATGGGAATACGAAAGCCGTAATTGCTGCATTTTTATTGCAACCAGAAATTCTAAAAATTGCAAGTGTTATAGCAATGTCTCCAGATGATATTGAAAAACCAAGATATCCGGAATTAGCAAGGATTAAGGATGGATCAATAATAGTTGAACCGTATTTGCCAAACAAATATATATATTAGAATGTCGGAGGGATTTGTAAATGGGAGTATCTATTGTAATAACTTCAGGTAAAGGTGGTGTTGGTAAAACAACCACTACAGCGAATATAGGAACTGCTTTAGCATCAATTGGAAAGAAAGTAGTTGTTATAGATGGTGATACAGGGCTTAGAAATTTAGATGTATTACTTGGATTAGAAAATAGAATAGTATATACAATAATAGATGTTATAGAAGGAAGATGCAGATTAAAACAAGGGCTTATAAAAGATAAAAGATTTCCTAATCTATGCTTATTACCTACTGCACAAACAAAGGATAAGGATGATATAAGTGCACAAGATATGCTTAAAATAGTAAATGAATTAAAAGAAGAATTTGATTATGTATTAATAGATTCACCAGCAGGTATTGAGCAAGGATTTGAAAATGCAGTTATAGGTGCAGAAAGAGCAATTATAGTTGTAAATCCTGAAATCACATCTGTTAGAGATGCAGACAGAGTCATTGGAAAACTTGATTCAAAGGGATTAGAGGATCATGCAGTAATTATAAACAGGCTAAATTATGAAATGACTAAAAATGGAGATATGCTTGATGTAAGTGATATTATAGAAACTCTTTCAATAGAATTATTAGGGGTCGTACCAGATGATAAGAATGTAACTATTTCAACTAACAAAGGAGAACCTATTGTATTAGATGAAAATGCATATGCTGGACAAGCATTTAAAAATATTGCAAGAAGAATTACAGGAGAAGAAGTTCCTCTTATGAATTTACAGATAGAAGATCATCAAGGATTCTTTGGCTCCTTAAAAAAGCTATTTAAGCGCAATTAAGGGAGGAGAGAAGAAATGGGGTTTTTTAAAAATTTAAGTAACAAACCAACGCCTAAAGAAGTTGCAAAAGATAGATTGAAATTGATTCTTATACATGACAGAGGCGAGATTGCTCCTGAGATTATAGAAAAAATAAGAGAAGAAATATTAGCAGTAATTTCTAAGTATATTGATATACAAGTAGATGATGTGGAAATATCGGTAAACAAAAGTGACGATGAAGAAGGAGAAAATACTTCTGCATTAATAGCTAGTATTCCTATCAAGGGAATAAGAGGAAGATAAAGCAAAAATTATTTAATATAAAATTACACCACATAAAAGAAATTAGTTAATGATAAAGTGAAATATAAGAGATATTCGTTTTAGAAAAATAGAAATATTAATTTTCTAAAAATGAGTATATCTTATATTTTTATTTTTAATATGAAATATATAGATACTAGCTATGAATTATTACAAAATTATTATGTTTCATATCATCAATGTAATTATTATGGAGAATGAAGAAATAATAATGTATAATTAAAGGTAATTAGATTATACAAAAACAAATTTAATTAATCAGATAATTATTAAATTATAAATGATTGAATCGTAAATTATAAAATTGGAATCAAGTGAAACTTGATTCAGGTGGGGTTTGATCCCCAGATAAAATCATTTTAATATTACTAAATTATTTATATTGTAAAATATTTAAGACAATATATATTTAACTAGGAGGTGAAGTATTGTTTAAGCAATTTAAACTTGATATGAGATTAGTTAAAGAAATTGATAAAACTCTATTAATTTCCTTAATTCTTTTAATTTTATATGGTACATTAAATATATATTTATGTACAAAAGGAACGTATGGATTATCCTTTGTCAAACAACAATTTTTTTGGTTTATATTATCTATGGTTGCACTATATATTATTATTGCAGTAGATTATTCAATAATATTTAACTATGTACCTATATTTTATTGGGGAGTAGTAATTCTTCTTATATTAACTAAAATACCGGGAATTGGAATTGTTGTCAATGGTGCTAGAGGATGGATTAATCTTGGAATAGGTCATATTCAACCAGCAGAGTTTGCTAAGCTTGGAATTATACTAATGCTTGCTAAAAAGCTAGATGATATGGAAGG
The DNA here is from genome assembly GCA_003129525.1 of Clostridium beijerinckii. Lineage (NCBI taxonomy): Bacteria > Bacillati > Bacillota > Clostridia > Eubacteriales > Clostridiaceae > Clostridium > Clostridium beijerinckii. The sequence continues at coordinate 1,560,416 of CP029329.1, forward strand.
TAAAATAAATGAAGTAAAGAACTTTTTTATATTAGTTTTCTATGCTGCAGTACCAGTTTTATTTATTGTTACACAACCTGATATGGGCATGAGTATGGTTTGTTTCTTTATAGTTCTTGGAATTTTCTATGCAATAGGATTAGATATGAAAATTATTGGTGGAGGATTAATGTCATTAGTTCTTGCAATAGTAATTGTTTGGAATTCAGGACTTATAGAATCATATCAAAAGGCAAGATTTACAGGATTTTTAAATCCTGAAGCGGATAATGCTAACACTTATCATTTATCTCAATCTTTAATTGGAATAGGTTCAGGAGGAATACTTGGAAGTAGGCCATCTTTAAGTAATGATGGAAGTTCGAGTTATTCAGCGCAAAATGTGCCAGAAGTAAGAACAGACTTCATTTTTGCGGCAATAGCAGATCAATGGGGCTTTTTGGGCGCTATTGGATTATTAGCTTTGTATGGATTTTTAATTTATAAAATGATTTCAATAGCACGAACTTCAAAAGATATATTTGGTTCAGTTATATGTGTTGGAATAGTTTCATATTTCTTGTTCGCTATATTTCAAAATATAGGAATGACAATAGGATTAATGCCAATTACGGGAATAACATTACCACTCATAAGTTATGGAGGAAGTTCGCTACTCACAACAGTAATTTCAGTAGGGTTAGTGATAAATGTGGGAATGAGAAGGAAAAAGATATATTTTTAAGGTATTAAGGACTTACTTACATAAAGGAAAATAAAAAATGAAATATATTCTAACTTGTTATTTTCTTTAAGGTGCCTTATAACTTAGTAAAAATAGGATTGACAATTTAAATGCAAGATTACAAAAACTTCAAAACATAAATTTTAGAGTTTTCTGCATAATTATCAATTCTATTTTTGTTTCTATTTTATTCTCATAATCTTCCTTGTTATTTAATATAATTTAATGATAATGAATTTAAAGGAGTATATTATGAGTATCTACAGAACAGCTTATGAAAATTATTATAAGAACATAAACAATACAGCGAAAGGAAAGAAAGATAATAATAAACATTTTAGTTTAGGTAAGAAAGCCGATGATTCTATTGGTTCAAAATATGGAATTAATTTAAAATATAATGAGAGAATTACAAATACTTTGATTAAAAGAATAATTAGAGAATTAACAGGAGCTATAATTTTATTATTATTTTTTCTTGGGTTAAAATATATTCCATTAAACCAAGTTAAAGAAATGCATGTTAAATATAAGCAAACATTAGAACAAAATTTTAATTATAATGAGTATATAGATGCATTTAATGCTAGTCAAATAGGAAACATAAAAGGAAAAGATTTAACTATAGGTAACTTTACTACAGAAGATTTAAAGATAGATAATTTGAAGATAAAAGCATTGAATTTTATGGAATACTTAAAGAATAGTAGTAATTCACAAAACTAGACATTAGACATGGTAAAGCAAAACTATAAACCAATATATATAGTGTAAATTAATAGATTATTAATTTACATTTTAATTCATACATTGCAAAGTTTCTTCATATAGTAATATTATAGGGGTTATAAATGAAAAAATGGTATATGGCATTGATTGTAGAATTATTAATATTAATGTGGCTTGGAAATTTTAAAAGCGATGTTATTGTTAGTTTTCTATGGGTAATACTACATGAATTTGCACATATAATAGTTGCAAATAAATTTAAGTGCAAATTTAATAATTTTAATATTAGCATATTAGGTGCTAAAGCTGAATTAAGTGATATTGATGAATTAACTGAAAGAAAGAAATTAATTTTATATCTAATTGGACCATTATTTAATATTTTTATGGCTGTGGTTACATGGCTTTTTTATGATTATTTTGGGTGGGAATTTATAAAAAGTAGTATAAGTATTAATTTATGCTTAGGTTTTTTTAATTTGTTACCTGCATATCCATTAGATGGGTCAAGAGTATGTGAAATATTATTATCAAAAAGGTTTCTATATAAAAAGTCAAAGAAGATTACAGAAGTTTTTAGTTTTATTATTTCCGGAGTACTATTTTTAGTATTTAGTACAATGTTATTATTACATAAGGTAAACATAAGTTTATTTCTTGCAGTCATATTAATCACATACACAACCATTTTGGAAAGAGAAAAAACCATGTATATAATAATGGGAGATATGATTAGGAAAGTAAGAAAGTTAAAAAAATATAAATACATAGAAAATAAATCTATTTCTGTGTATTATAAAAAAGGTTTAGTTAATGTATTAACCTTGGTTGATAAAAATAAATTTAATAGTTTTTATGCTCTTAATGATGATATGGAGTTAATTGGTATAATTCATGAGGATGAACTTTTAAAAGCATTGAAATATTACGGTAATATAACATTGGAGGAATATATGAAAATACGAGAAATAGACAAAAAATAACATAGAAGTAATAGGGATTTAACTTGCTTTTTTATAATTAATATAATTATTATTTTACAGTATATAGTGAAAATAAAATTAATATACAGATACCTGAATTCGAAGTTAGTTTAATTAAAGTAGAATTAATATTTGTTTACCAACAAGTGTTAATTCTACTTTTTATTTTATTCATATAAAAGGAAATAACATATCCAAGATGAATTTATATTTAACTTAATTTACATTAATAGTATTAAATTTTTATAATATATATAAAATATTAACTAGTGCAAAATTTTGGAGTCATAAATCGTATTAGTATTGAAAGGAGATTTAAACCGTGTTAATAATTTAATATATAAATAAAACGATAAAGGAAGGTGTGTATTGATGAAAAAGAAGAGGTTCTTGAGTGGAATAGTAATGTTCTGTTTATTGGTATCAACTATGTCTGTTCCGGCATTTGGAGCGGAAGAAGATAGCAAAGGACTAGAACAAGCTATTGTAGCAGCTAAAAAGATATTAATAATTCCAGACAGTTATAGTGAGTTTACACATTATTCAAGTGAAGTTGAAAAAAATGGAGACAAGGTTACAGTTTGGAGACTTAACTGGGCAGAAAAAGAAGGAAACAATGGATCTGTAGGCGCTTATATTGATACAAATGGGAATTTGTATCAATATAATCAATATAGCGGCGATGAAAACAACACAGGGTTAGCACAAGTTACAAAGAAAGAAGCGCAAAATTCAGCAGAAAAATTTTTAAAAAAAGTTATTATAACAGATGTTGGAGAAATGAAGATAGTAGACAAAAATCAAAATGCTTTTCAAAGTGGGACATACGATTTTACTTATGAAAGATTTATAAATAATATTCCAGTTAACTTTTATACTGTTAATATTAGTGTAAATAAATACACTGGTGAAGTAACGTCTTTCAATGAATTAAATACAGATACTGATAAGCTTGAATATCAAACTTTAGAAGGAATAATTGAACCTTCTGTGGCAGAAAAAAATTATATTGATAAAGTTGGCGTTGAATTAAAATATTATTCTTATTATGATTATAAGCAAAAGAAAATGAATGTATTTGCAGGATATGCAACAAATGATAACAAATACAAAGCTATAGATGGAAAAACAGGAGAAGCAATTACTGTTTATAACCAAGATAAAATTTTTTATAATAGTTATGTAGACGGCAAAGGTGATCAATCTATAGCAGCTAACAGTCAAAAAGAATTAACTAAAGAAGAAGCAGATGCTGTTAATAATATTACAGGATTAATCACTAAAGAAAAGGCTGAAGGTATTATTAGAGAATCATCGGACATAATTACTTCAGAAATGAAAGTTAGTAATGCATCTTTAAATAGAGATGATTTTAATGAAAAATATGTATGGCAAATTGGATTTGAAGGTGGATATGGTCAAGTTGATGCACAATCTGGTGAGTTGATATCTGTACATTTTTTTAATAATAGTGGTGATCAAAATAAAAAAGTGTCCAAGCTTCAAGCACAAAATATAGCAGAAAGCTTCTTAAAAAAAATTACACCAGGTAAGTTTTCACAAACAAAATATGAAAATAATGAAGATGTTGAAAAGCCAATGCCAATGGTTAAAATTGGTGTTGTAGTGGGAGGAGATGTTTCTTATTTTAATTTTGTACGTCAAGTAAATGGAATAGAATTTGATAGCAATTCTTTACGAGTAGAAGTTGACAACACTAATGGCAAGATTATTGGATATGATAATAACTGGTATGATAATGTAACATTTCCTGATGTTAGTGGAGTCATGAATAAGCAAACTGCATTTAATAAAATAAAAGAATATAAGAACTTTATATTACAATATGCTATGGTAGACAAAAATAAAGTTCAACTGGTATATAATTTTGAAGATTTAAATGATAATTATATTATTGACCCAATAAGTGGCGTTAGACTAGACTATACAGGACAAGTATATAAAGATAATAAATTACCGGAATACACAGATATAAGTGGACATTGGTGTGAAAAAACAGTGAAAAAACTTTTAGAAAATGGATATTATATTGAAGGAGACAAATTTAATCCTAATATGAACATTACTCAAATTAATTTCTTTAAATATATATATTCATCTTATGGAAGTAGTGATAATGATGAGTTTTATGACATGCTTTTACAAAATGGAATAATTAAAAAAGAAGAAAAAGCTCCAAGCTCATTTGTTTCTTATCAAGATGCAGCAAAATTTATTATAAGATATTTAGGCTATGATAAAGTAGCGGTGCATCCGGAAATATTTATCACTCCTTTTAAAGATAATATAGAAGAACAATACAAGGGATATGCAGCAATGTGCTATGGGTTCGGCATTATTAAGGGCGATAAAAATGGAAATTTTAATGGAACTCATAATATAAATAATGCTGAAGCAGCAGTACTTGTATACAATTTAATTAAGAATAACACACATTAAACTTATCTTTAAATTCTCTATGAGCACAAATAAATTTAAAGTGAATAAGTATTAAAAAAATAAGTAAACAACAGAAGGGATAGTAATTCTTTAATTAGATAACTAGCCCTTCTATTATTTTAAAAAATGTACCTAAAGAAAGTAAAATAATTTATAAGTATTTTAAATATCAAGTAAATTGAAATTGTGTTTGAAAGAGAATCAATGTATACTACCTAGAATATAACGATGAAAAGGAAACGCAAGAATAAGATGTAAAATGCTATGAGGGAAATTAATGAAGATGATATGAAATTTAGACTTTTACTTTTGGATTATTACTTATAGTGATAATGAGGATTTAACTTTAAAATTATATTAAATAGAATATTTATTTATATAAGATTTGCGAAATAGGTAATGCTATAAATAGATGATAAATGTAGAAATATAATTGATAAATAAGTATAATATGAGTAAAAGAACACTATTTTAGGGATGTAAAATAATAATTGCAATATACAATCATACTGAGATTTATTTTTTAAAATTTCTTATGATAAAAGTGTTATTAAGTTACCCTAAAAAAGGTGAAGATTAAATATGAGGAGATAAAGATTTATGTGGAAATCATTTTTTTTATTAGTTTTCCAAGGGATATCTGGTGGGGTAGCTGGATATATTACTAATAAATATGCCGTAAATATGCTTTTTAAGGAATATACTCCTTTAAAATTAGGTGGAGTAATTAAAAAGAAGAAAGAAAAGTTTATAGAAGAAATTAGTGAACTAGTTGAAAGAGATATAATAAATGCTGAAACTTTGAAAGCTGAAATTTCTAATAAGGATTTAAATAGTTATATTGAACAAATGGCTGAAGCCTTTTTTCAAACAGGATTAAAAGATAGTTTAGGTCACACTAAATTATGTGAAGTTTCCGATTTTTCTAATAGTTTTCTTAAGAATGAAGAATTTGCAAGGAGCAATTTGAATGCAACTTTACCAGAATTATTAGATGATATTTTTATTAATGTAAAATTAGAAGATGTACTAACTAAAAATCAAATTTCAAAAATAGTAGATTCAGGCTATTATTTGCTAGTTCAAGAGCTTGGAAACAGTGATACAGTAAATAAATTTATTTCTGGTTTTTATAATGAAAATTCTAATATAACTCTTTCGGATATTTTTTCAGAAGAAGTGCAAAGAAAGTTTATGAAAAATATTACTAAGCGTGTTATAGAAATAATTAAAGAAGATATTTTAGAAGATGAAGATGGATGTAAATTATTTTTTGATAAGATTTTTTCGGCAATAAATATAGATGTAACTCTTATGAAATTACAAGGATTAATTGGAGATTATGAAATTAATCAGTTTGTTACTACTTCTGAGGAAGAAGAGTTTACTTTAAAGTTATTTAGTAAAATTAATGAGTTTATTAATTCAGAAAAAGGCAAAGAATTAATAAAAAGTCTTATGGATAAAATTTTCTTGATTGGAAAGGATATTGACTTTACAGTTTATGAAATTCTTCCACCTGAAATGGAAGAATCACTTACTAATTTTATAGAAACTGTTATACCAAGTGTTATGCCATATATTTCAGAATGGATTTCAGGCAATAAAGAATCATTTGATGAAATGATTGAAGCAGCTATTGATGAAGCTATTCAAGATGTGGATGGTAATATTAAAAAGCTTATAATTTCAAAAGTTAGAAGCGCACTTATGGGGGATATTTCATCTGAAAAAAATATTGTTAATAAGATAATTAATTATCTTAATGATAGCTTCGATGGGGAGTCATATAATAAAATGGCTAATTCTATCATTAATTATTTAAAGTCAAAGAAAATAAAAGATATAATAGAGTTAATTGAAAAACAAAATTTATTTAATTCTGACAAATTATCAGAACTTATTATTAAAGAATTTGATGTGCTAGGGGAAAAACTTTTAGGTGTTATAATAAAATCTCAATTCTCAAAAAAGATACATACTGTTTTAAAATTTGATTTGGTAAAATTGTTTAATGAAAAGCTTAAACTAGTAATATATCAAAATATCTTAAAAAACAAAGATAAACTAAGTGAAAAGCTTATTACGTTGACTACAGATTTTATAAATTCAAAAAGTAATGAAGTTTTTAATAAAAAATTATCTCAATTATTTACACATAGTCAAATTTCTAATTATTCTAATGATTTTGCAAAATTAACTAATAAATTATTTGTTAAGAATGCGCTTACATATAAAACAAAGATAGCAGAATTTTTATCTTTGCAAGTTAAGAATATAAATTTATCTCATGCATTGGGTAATTCTAAAGTGGATATTTCAGATTATATTGTGGATAAGTCTATGGTAGTTTACAAAGAAACTGTGGACAAATATAAGAACTATGAGTTGAAAGAACTTATTACTAAATATTTTGATAAAAATACATTATCTAATATTCTTATAAATGAAGGATATCCAATGTTAATGGATAAATTACCAAATTTATTGAATGGAAATATTAAAAAATTTGCAAGTAATAATTTAAAAAAATATGATGAAGATGAGATTTGTAATATAGTTCAAGATTTTATGGGTGGGCAACTTAAACCTTTATCTATCTTTGGTGCTGTTCTTGGAGTTATAGTAGGAGTATTATATGAATTAATACACCCAACATCTGTGGGGAATTTTGGATTCGCTAGCAGTCTACCAAATATGGTAATGTCATGTGGAGTTATGGCATTCATTGGATATATTACAAATGTAATAGCCTTATGGATGATCTTCCATCCATATAAGGAAAATAAAATTATGGCTAAAATACCATTTCTAAAGAAATTTGCATTAGGGTATATACCTGCACATAAAAATGAATTTGCAATTGGAATGGCTAAGTTAATAGATGATGAATTATTAAATAAAGAAGAAATTAATAAAGTTTTTAAAGTAAAACATAATAAAATGAAGTCAGTACTGATGACGTTAGTTACAAATAATAATTATCAAACTTTAATAAATCTTATTAAAGATAAAAAACAAGATTTATCAAAGTATATTTATGAGAAAATTTTAAAGTATTGTAAGGATAATTCACATTTATCAAAAGGAATTTCAAAAGTAATAACAAATAGTAAATTTAATGAATTTATTGAAAAAGATCATGTTTTAAGTATAGTTCCTAATTTAGTAGGTAAAATTAAAAATGTTGAAGATGCTTTAGTTAAGTTTACAGAAAAAAAACTTGCTGAAAATAATAGAGTTAATGACATTTTGCCCAAGGGAGTATCTGTGGAAACCCAAAGATATGTTGAAACTACCATAAATACATTGATTATAGAAAAAATTCATAACACTAAGAATACAGACTTTGCAAATAAGATTATTAATAATTATAGTAACGATTATGATTTGGAAATAAAAAAATCATGTAAAGAAATTTTCAGTGAAGAATTATTAATAGACATAAAAAACAATATGGAAGTAAAGCTTGAAGCATATGTTTTCAATGACTTGAAAATTTATATAAGTAATTTTGCAAAACAATTTTTACGTAGTGGATTAAATGAAGACAATACTATTGGTTGCATGTTTAATGGAAGAATTAAAAGTATTGTTGATAATAATTTATATTTATTAACTAGTTATATTACAAAGAAATCAATTGATTATTTGCAAGATAATCAATATGAAATAGCTATAAATGTACAAGAAGCCATTAAAAATGAACTTAACTTTTTTGAAAAAATGGCTTATGGAGCATTTGGTGGAGATGATATAGCAAATAAAGTTGTAGCAATAATATTAAATGAAAAGTTACCAGTAATGATTAAAGATGAAACTGATAAAATTATTAGTATTGCTAAAATTACATTAAATGATGATATTTATCCTATGAAAACTAGTACCTTAAAAATTAAAGCTGATGAAATTAATATTTCAATGTTGCTTGATAATTTATTTGAGCAATTTAATAATAATGATTCTGCAAAACAACATATTCGTAATTTTGGTAATTTGATTTTAGATTTATTAATAAAAACTCCAATTATTGAATATCTTGAATTATGCAATTTAAATAGCTTAGATTTAGTGTATAGAAAGTTTTACAATGAAGTCACAATTGTAAAAGAAGATATTTATAATAATATAAATATTAATAATAGTAAATTATCACAAACGGTAGAAGAATTTTTAAATGAAAGAATAGTAAAACCATTATTTAATTCATATAATTCACAAATTTTTAAAGAAATTACCTTAAGAAATATTCAAGATAGTATAAAAAATATCTTAAATTTAATTAGTTCAAGTGAAGAGACTGAAAAACATTTAAATGTATTCTTAGAAAAATTTTATGATAATACATTTTCAAAATTACAGATTAAACAAATTATTCATGCAGATGTATTAAGTAAAGATATTGAAAAAATTATTAAATCAATTTTTGATAATGAAGATTTTAATAAAAATAATATTATGTTAATTGAAAGAATTATGAAAAATGCAGTTGATAATAATTTAGATTTTATTACAGAGGATACAAAGAATTATATAGCAGAGAAAACAATTCAAACAGGATTATATTCTATTAGTGATTATATTGTTCCAATATTGCAAGAAATCAACTTAAAGAATATTACCAATAAACAAATCGAATTGCTTAATCCAGAAGAAATTGATATATTATTCAAGTCTTTTGCAGGAGATTTTTTTAAGAAATTAGAGAAGTATGGAGTATTTGGTTTTGTATTTGGTATTAATGCAGGATTATCAATTGTTTTATGGGCACTTGATTTGAGATATAGCAAGATTTCTTCTAAAAAAGAATTAATTGCATTAGATGATTTATCCAACAGATAGTATGTGTAACACTCCTACTTATATGAAACTCCTCTTCCTAACGTCAGAGGAGTAAGCGATTCACACTAAATCATAGATTTAGGTTCTCTGCTTAACTTGGAGATGACGGCTGCACGCTCATGAATGAGGTGCCATGAGGGTATAGGTTCTTCTAACTTCAGGTTGGGAAAATTGTATTCCAATTAAGAAAACTCAATCTGAGGTTAAGAATCACCTTATAGTATAAGATACAAAGAATGTGGTAACTTATTAAAAATAAGAATTACTGCTAGGAAAATAAAAAATAAACTTTTATATTTTCAGGTGAATAAACATGTCTTATTGTTACTAATCGTAGCAATAAGAATATTCACAATAAAGATTAATTGTGTTAGAATAGTGATAGCAAATAAGAAGTATAGCAAGCTAAGTTTATACTTCTTTTATTTATGTGCAGGAAGATTTTCGCGTAATTAAAATGTGGGGATTTAGTTGTGGTAAATAATTGAAATAAAATAAATAATTTAAAACTTGCTAGAATTTAAAAAATAGTTAGACAAAGATTAGCACATAAAAATGTGCTTTTGAGGAGGAAATATATTAATGAATAAAATTTCAGATGATATCTTATATAAGGTTGAAAAACCAAGTAGATATACTGGTGGGGAATTAAATGAAATTGTTAAGAACCCAAGTGAAGTTGACATAAGATTTGCATTTTGTTTTCCTGATGTTTATGAGGTAGGTATGTCTCATTTAGGAAGTAGAATTCTTTATCATACTTTAAATGCAAGACAAGATACATATTGCGAAAGAGCATTTGCACCATGGCCTGATATGGAAGTACAACTGAGAAAAAATAATATTCCATTATTTACTCTAGAGACTAAAGACTCTTTAAAGGAATTTGATATTTTAGGATTCACTCTTCAATATGAAATGAGTTTTACAAACATTTTAAATATGCTAAACATGTCAGGTATTACTATAAGAGCATCAGAAAGAGGAGAAGATGAACCTATAGTTATGGCAGGAGGTCCTTGTGCATATAATCCAGAACCATTATATGATATAGTTGATTTCTTTGAAATTGGTGAAGGCGAAGAAATGATGAATGATGTTTTGGATGTCTATAAAAAATATAAGGGAAAAGGGAAAAAGAAAGAATTTTTAAGAGAAATATCTAAAATTCAAGGTATATATGTGCCTTCACTATATGATGTTATTTATAATGAAGATAATACTATAAAAGAATTTAAACCAAAGTATGATGATGTTCCTAAAACTATTAAAAAGAGAATAATAAATAACTATACTAATGTTGATTTTCCAACCAATATTATAGTTCCTTATTCAGAAATTGTTCATGACAGAATAGTTCTAGAAATATTTAGAGGATGCACAAATGGATGTAGATTCTGTCAAGCTGGAATGCTATATAGACCAGTTAGAGAAAAGAAGAAAGAAGATCTTGTAAAGCTCGCAAGAGAATTAGTTAAAAATACAGGGTATGAAGAAATTTCACTTTCATCATTAAGTACATGTGATTATTCTGATATAAAGGGACTAATTGCAGATTTAACAGAAGAACATGAAGAAAACCGAGTTGGAATAGCGCTTCCGTCAATTAGAGTTGACTCTTTTTCAGTTGATTTACTTAAGGATATCCAAAAGGTAAGAAAGACCGGATTAACTTTTGCACCAGAAGCAGGATCTCAAAGAATGAGAGATGTAATAAATAAGGGACTTACAGAAGATAAAATTTTAAATGCAGCTAGAAGTGCTTTTGAAGCTGGATGGAAGACTCTTAAGCTTTATTTTATGGTTGGACTTCCTTATGAAGAACTTGAAGATTGTACTGGAATTGGAGAACTTGCAGAAAAAATTGTTGATGAATATAAAGCAGTTCCTAAGAAAAAAGGTGATTATAAGGGCTTAAGACTTACAGTAAGTACATCAATACTTATACCTAAGCCATTTACACCATTCCAATGGACTCCTATGGCAAGACTTCAAGATGTAAATGAGAAGATTGATGCTGTTAAGGATTCAATTAAATCAAAATGTATAGTTTATAATTACCATGAGCAAAAGACATCTATAATGGAATCTGTATTTGCAAGAGGGGATAGAAGGTTATGTGATGTTTTAATTAAGGCCTTTGAAATGGGCGCGAAATTTGATGGATGGGGTCAATACTTTAATTATAGATTATGGATGGAAGCTATGGAAGAATGTAATTTAGATGTAGATTTTTATGCATATAGGGAAAGAAGTTATGATGAAGTATTACCATGGGACTTTATTGATATAGGAGTAAATAGAAAATATTTAGAAGTGGAAAGTGAAAAAGCAAAGAAAGCAGAATTGACTCAAAACTGTAGAAAAGGATGTACAGGATGTGGCATTGATGTAAACTTTAAAGATGGGGAGTGTTTTGAAGGTGCGATACTTAACTAAATTTACTAAAGAAGAGAATATTAAATTCATATCTCATTTAGATGTACTTAAAACTATTCAAAAAAATATTAGAAGATCAGGCCTTCCAGTAGAATTTTCACAAGGATTTAATCCACATATGAATACTTCAATAGCACAACCTTTATCTGTTGGAGTATATTCAAGTGGTGAATATATGGATATGATATTAACAGCTGAGATGGATGAACAAGAAATTGTGGATAAATTAAATGCAACTGCTCCAAGTGGAATAAAATATATAAGTGCACTTGCAATTCCTTACACTCAAGGTGAAAAGAAAGTACCTCAAGCTATGGCATTAATTGATGCAGCAAGGTACACTATAAAAGTTAAATATTCTGATGTTTCCAACTTAGAAGAAGAAATGACTAATCTCTTAGAAAATGAAGCATGGAATACAATAAAGAAGAGCAAAAAAGGTGAGAGAGAAGTTAATTTAAAAACTTTAATTAAGGAATTTAGCTTTTGGATTAAGGATGAATTTTTAGTGCTTAATGTATTAATTAGTACAGGAAGTAGGGAACATTTAAGTGCAGATTTAGTAGTGAGCTATATTCAAGAAAAAACTTCAAATGCAATTGCAGATGCTTTTGTTAATATAAAAAGAGAAGAAATGTATTTTTATAAAAATGAGAAACTTGTGCCACTATACAAGTGCATATAGCTTTTGAGTTATACTTATACTCTAAATTGAATTGATAATTTTAAAGTGCTAATTGTCAATGTTCGATGCTCAATTTTCAATTATTAATTATTGAAAATTGAGCATTGATAATTGTTAATTGAATAGGGATGTGTTGATATGAAAGAGATTTTTATTGAGAGAAGAGAAAGACTTTTAAGAATAGCTGTTAAATCTAATAATGAATTAATAGAAAGTATTGTAGAAGAAAAGAATAATGAGCCTATAATAGGAGAAATTTATAAGGGAAGAATTAAAAATATTCTTCCAGCTATAAATTCTATATTTGTTGATTTAGGATTAGATAAAGAAGGCTATATGTATTATAGCAATGAACTTAAGGCAAAGGGAATAAAAAAGGGTCAAGAAATATTAGTAGAAGTTATAAAAGAACCTATTAATGATAAAGGTGCTAAATTGACTTCTAATGTTTCAATTCCTGGGAAATATATTGTCTTAAATTGTTATAGAGAAGGAATAGAGTTTTCTAAAAGAATAGACGACAAAGAAAAGAAAAAAGAAATTTTAGAAAATATTGAACCTTTAAAAGATGTGTGTATAACAGTAAGAACAGAAGGGGCAAATGTAAGCTTAGAAATTCTTGAAAAGGAAATAAATAAACTTTATGATGAATTTGAAAATATAGACAAAAAAATGAAGTATTCATTAGGATTAAAAAAAGTTTATGGTGAAGATTTAAGTTTAACTAAGCTTTTAATGAATTCTAGTTACGAAGAAGTTACAAAGGTCCATGTAGATAATGAACTAGACTTTGAAAAGGTAGATCACTTTATTAAAGGAGAAGAAAATTTTAAATTAGAGAAATATGAAGGTTATAGAAATCTTTTTGATTTTTATGGATTAGAAAAGGAATTATTAAAACTTCGACATAATAAAGTTAATTTGCTATGTGGCGGTTATATAGTAATAGATAAAACAGAAGCAATGTATGTTGTTGATGTTAATAGTGGTAAAAATATAAAAGAAAGAAGTTTCGATAAAACCATTTTAGAAACTAATTTAGAAGCTGCTAAAGAAATAGGAAAACAAATAAGACTTAGAAATTTAAGTGGAATTATAGTTATAGATTTTATTGATATGAGAGATAAGAGCCAAAGAGCTATTGTAATGTCTACTCTTAAAGAAAGCCTAAAATTAGATAAAGGAAACGTAAGAGTATTCCCATTTACTGAATTGGATTTAGTTCAAATTGCAAGGAAGAGACAAGGAAAGAGCATATACGAGTATATGGAAGAAGAATGCAGTTTATGCAAAGGTAGAGGCATAATTTTAAAATTATCTTATATAGAAGGACTTATAAAAAATGAAATTATAAGAATAAAAGAAGAAAATTCAATAGACTGTTTTCATATAGAAATTGATAGTGTTTATAAAGATAGAATTAAAGAAGATATTTTTGATTTCATAAAAGAAATAGATGGTTTAGATAAAGAAATATATTTAAATTATGTAGATGGAATAGAAGGATATAAAATTGAACCACTTATATTTCAAGGACAAAAGGATAATTTAAAAGATTATAAGGTTACTGCTATAGAAAAAATTTAATTTAAGAAATTAAAAATCAAAATTATATCTGGATAATTCCATTTATAATTTTGAGTTTTACTATTTATTATAGATAAATTTATTACATTTTTTTATTATAATATTTATATGCTACTACATAAGTTAATAAAAATATATAAACTATGAAAGAAAGAACCTTGAATAATATTGGATAGAATATTCCACCAATTAGTCCAATAACATATAGGGAAGCAAGCATTACATAAGCAGCTATATTAAGTGCTTTGCGTGCAATTTCTTGATTTCTTTCATCAGTATTATTTAAACGGCTTTGTCTTAATTTTTCTTCATTATTAAGAATTCTTTTATTCTTAATCCATAAAATTAAACCAGCTGCGAAAAGGCTTGAACCAAGACTAGTATATAGTCCTAAGATTTTATCACTAACTTGTGTTTTAAAATAAAGTTCTATTAAAATAGAAGCAAAGAATGTTATAACACCAATTACCATTAATCCAACCATAACTTTTATACGTTTTTTTATAACATTTTTATATTCTTCATTAGTTTTTTGGGTAGTTGTACAGAAAATATTTTTCATAGATTTTCCTCCTCTAGATCAAAAATAAATATTTCCTCAATAGTTATATTAAAGAATTGTGCTATTTTATATGCCAATATCAAGGAGGCATTATACCTTCCGTTTTCAAGAGAAATAATTGTCTGCCTTGTGACATCAACAGCATCTGCAAGTTCGCTTTGAGTTATTTTTTTTGCTTTACGCAAATCCTGTATTCTATTTTTCAAATTTTCACGACCTTTCAATAAGTACAGTACACTTTACATTTTTAGTATAGTACACTTTACATTTAGCGTCAAGCAAACTATACATTTTAAATTTTGCGATGAAAAAATAAACTTTATTTCAGATAAATGAAGACTGTGCTTTACAAACTACAAAAAATATGATAAACTGACATTTGTAAACCGCGCACGTAAGGTTTTAAATAAAACAAAGTTAAATCTTTGTACCAAAAGTGGCGAGACCGTTATGAGGAGGTGTTTTAATGTACGCAGTATTAGCAACAGGAGGAAAACAATACAGAGTTCAAGAAGGAGACGTAATATACGTTGAAAAACTTATCGCTGATGTTGACTCAACAGTTGAATTAAACGAAGTTTTAGCTGTAGGAACTGACGAAGGTATCAAAGTTGGTACACCAGTAGTTGAAGGAGCTAAAGTTGTAGCTAAGGTTGCAGCACAAGGTAAGGCAAAGAAGGTTATAGTTTTCAAATATAAGTCTAAAAAGGACTATAGAAGAAAGAATGGACACAGACAACCTTACACTAAGCTAGTAATCGAAAAGATCGAAGCTTAATAAAATTATGGTTAAAGTAAAAATCAAACAACATAATGAAAATATTGTTGGATTTGTAATGAATGGTCATGCGTTGTGTGATGATAGAGAATTTTCAAGTGACCCTGCTCTAGTAGGAGAGGCATTTGATTTGATATGCAATTCTGTTGCAGTGTTGTCTCAAAGTGTAATCATTGGATTGGATGAAGTCTTAAAACTTAATTCAACTTACGAAATCAAGGATGGATACTTAAAATTAGATCTTCAAGATTTTAATTTAGAAGAACTAAACCAAGCTCAAGTTCTGTTAAAGACTTTTGAAAAAAGCTTGGAAAGTGTAATTTTAGGATTTGATCAGTTGGTAGGGCAAAAGAAACGTAGAGAATATATAACATTAATAAAAGAGGAGGTGTAGTCACATGCTAATTATGAACCTTCAATTATTCGCTCATAAAAAGGGAGTTGGTAGTTCTAAGAATGGTAGAGACTCTGCAGCACAAAGATTAGGAGCTAAATCTGCTGATGGAGAATTTGTTCTTGCAGGAAACATTCTTTATAGACAAAGAGGAACTAAAATCCACCCAGGTGAAAATGTTGGAAGAGGTAAAGATGATACTTTATTTGCTAAAATCGATGGAATCGTTAGATTCGAAAGACTTGGTAGAGATAAAAAGAAAGCAAGTGTTTACCCAATAAACGTTGAAGCAATAGCTGAATAATTATTCTAGAAATTAAGCACTCTTAGTTTAAGAGTGCTTTTTTTAAATGCCTATGAAATAAATTGTTTTTTAGTTGAGATTAAACATTAAATCGAATATGATATAATAAAGTAAGATTTCATAGGGAAGAATAGTTTATATTGAAATTTAGGAAAATTTTAATTATGAAGTAAGATAATAAAAAATACACAAGGAAAGGTGATTATATGTTTATAGATACAGCGAAGGTCTTCATTAAATCTGGTGATGGTGGCGATGGTGCTATTACTTTTAGAAGAGAAAAGTATGTACCACTAGGCGGACCAGACGGAGGAGATGGAGGAAGAGGTGGTAGTATCATTTTCCAAGTTGAAACTGGTATAACTACATTATTAGATTTTAAATATAAAAAGAGATTTGTTGCAGAAGAAGGCGGAAGAGGCGGCGGTGCTAAGTGCTATGGAAAAGATGGTGAAGATCTTTTTATAAAAGTACCTATGGGAACAATCATAAGAGAAGCAGAGACTAATAAAATAATTGCAGATCTTTCTCATAAAGGTCAAGAATTAGTATTATTAAGAGGTGGAAAAGGTGGAAAAGGTAATGTTAAGTTTGCTACCGCTACTAAACAAGCACCTCACTATGCTGAACCAGGAATGCCAGGAGATGAGTTAAATATACTTTTAGAACTAAAGTTACTTGCAGATGTTGGATTACTTGGATTTCCTAATGTAGGAAAGTCAACATTACTTTCTATGACAACAAAAGCAAAACCAAAGATTGCAAATTATCATTTTACTACTATAAAGCCTAACTTAGGAGTTGTTGCAGTACCTGGAATTGAACCATTTGTTATGGCAGATATTCCGGGAATTATTGAAGGTGCAGCAGAAGGTGTTGGTCTTGGAATACAGTTTTTAAAACATATTGAAAGAACTAGACTTTTAATTCACATAGTAGATATTTCTGGTGTTGAAGGAAGAGAGCCTTTTGATGACTTTGTTAAAATCAACGAAGAATTAAAGAAATATTCTGTTAAGCTATGGGATAGACCTCAAATTGTAGTAGCTAATAAGAGCGATATGCTTTATGATGACAGTATATTTGAAGATTTTAAGAAGAAGGTTCAAGAATTGGGATTTGAAAAGGTATTTATAATGTCAGCAGCTACAAATGAAGGTGTTGATGAGGTAATGAAAGAAGCAGCAAGAATACTTAAGGAAATTCCGGTTAAGGAATTAGAAATTTCAGCAGATGAGATGTATATACCAGAACAAAAGAGATTTACTTATGATATTACAGTTGAAAAGAATGTTGAAGAAGGATATAACGTTTATGTTGTTAATGGTACATTTGTAGATAGAATATTAAGTGCTGTTAATGTAAATGATGCAGATTCTTTAAGATATTTCCACAAAGTTCTTAAAAATAAAGGTATATTCGATGAACTTAGGGAAATGGGAATCAAAGATGGAGATATGGTAAGATTAAATAACTTTGAATTCGAATATGTAATGTAATCAATTGACAATTTACAATTGACAATGAATAATGAACAATTTAGGAAAAAACTCCAAAGGAGTTTTGAAAAAAAGATATATAAATGGCATAGATATTTTATCCTTAATTGTTAATTGTGAACTGTCAATTGAAAAAAGCCCCCAGGGATAATTAATACAACAAATATATGTTGAAAGAAATTTTAGGAGGAAAATAAAATGATAACAGGAAAACAAAGAGCTTACTTAAGAGGCTTAGCTAATCAACTTTCACCAATATTCCAAATTGGTAAAAATGGTGTTGAAGAAAATTTTTTAATACAAGTTTCACAAGCATTAGAAGCTAGAGAATTAATTAAAATAAAAGTTTTAGAAAATAGTGGATTGGAATCTAGGGAAACTTCAGATATGATATGCAAGGCCGTTAAATGTGAAGGAGTTCAAGCAATTGGAAATAAGATAGTACTATACAAAAAGTCAAAAAATAAAGCTAAGATAGAATTACCTATTAAATAAATAATCTATTTTAAAATTTAGGTGTGTAAAACTTAATAAAGTAAATTCTAAACTATAAGATTATTAAAAAAAGAAGTTGTTTTAAAATGAAATTATTTTAAAGCAACTTCTTTTTTTGTGTGAAATTCAAGATATTTTGAATATGCCTAATATTTAATATTGCTTCGTGATATAATATTTAAATAATGATTTTACTTTAGGAGGAAGCTTATGAAACGGTATGGTATAATAGGAGGTACATTTGATCCTATTCATAATGCACATTTATATATAGCTTATGAAGCTAAAGAGCAATTAAATTTAGATGAAGTGATTTTTATGCCAGCAGGAAAGCAACCACTTAAAACTGAAAATATAGTTACTGATTCTAAATTAAGATATGAAATGGTTAAAATTGCAACAGAGCCTTTTGATGAATTTTCGGTTTCAAGTTATGAAATAGAAAAGGGTGGACTCAGCTTTACTTATGAGACATTAAAATATTTTAAAGATGAGAGTGATGTTCAAAACGAAGAAAAAGAATTGTTTTTTATAACAGGAGCAGACTGTTTATTTAATATAGAAAAATGGAAAGCTGTTCAAGAAATATTTTCATTGGCTACTCTTGTGGTATTTGCAAGAGGAGGAATTAGTACAAAAGAATTGATTGAGGAGAAGAAAATAATAGAAGAAAAATATAATGGAAAAATAATTATTTTAGATTTAAAAGAACTTGAAATATCTTCAACAGATATAAGAGAGAGAGTAAATCAAAATAAGAGAATAGATTTTTTTGTACCACCAAAAGTTATAGATATTATTTATGAAAAGGGATTGTATCATTATTAATTATAGCAGGAGGTAATAATTTTGTTATCTATAGAAGAAATAAATTTATATATTAAAGAAAATTTAATTGAAAAACGTTATGTTCACATTTTAGGAGTTGCGGATACAGCTAAAAAACTAGCTAAGTTAAATGGAATATCAGAAGAAAAGGCTGAAATTGCAGGTCTTGCACATGACATAGCTAAAAATTTATCTAAAGTTAGAATGAAAGAAATAATAGAAGAAAATAATATTATTCTTTCAGCTGTGGAAAAGGATAATGCGAATTTATGGCATAGTATTATTGGAGCTATAGAAGCTAAGGATAAGCTAGGGATTGAGGATGAAGAAATATTAGATTCAATAAGATGGCATACTACAGGAAAAGAAAATATGTCTATTTTAACGAAGATTATTTATATTGCTGATATGATAGAACCATCCAGAAATTTTGAGGGTGTTGAAAATATAAGAAAAGCTACATTTGAAGATTTAGATATGGGAGTTTATTATGGATTGACTCATAGTATGGAATTTTTACTAATTAAGAATTTATTGATTGATGAAAACACTATAAAAGCTAGAAATTACTTTTTGTTTGACTCTAAATTCAAGGGGAAATTCTAAAAATGTTGCTAATTAGAATAAGATAAATAAGTTTTAATGAAATGTATTAACTGATTTCGAAGTAAAAGAGGTGGCATATGCGAAGAAGGACCAATAATAAAAAGAAATATAAAACATTTTTGAAAATTTTCAGAAAAAATGATGACACCACAACAAAATTTGAAAAAGTAGTTTTAGGAGCAATAGCTCTTGTAATAACATTTATTATAGTCTTAATGGTATCTGGAGTTTCTGCCTTAATGAAGGTGGGAAGTAAGTCAATGCCAAGTAGTATGGATGTAGCATCAAATGAACCAGTGAATATTTTACTACTTGGGATGGATATAGGAGATCCAAATCAAGTTGATAATATATCAATAAAAAGAACAGATACAATAATGGTGCTAAATTATAATCCTACAAACAAGAAATTAAATATTGTATCAATTCCAAGAGATACATTGATAAATATTAATGATAGAAACACAAAGATAAATGCAGCTTATGCAATTGGCGGATATACTAAAATAAAAGCAGAAACTGAAAGTTTACTAAATATAAAAATAAATTATATAGTTAAAATTGATTACAATGCATTTCGAGAAATCATTGATTCTCTAGGCGGAATTAAAATGAAAATTGAAAGAAATATGATTTATGATGATGAAGGTCAAAATCTTCATATTAATTTTAAAGCCGGGGAAACTGTAACTTTAGATGGTAAAAAAGCAGAGGAATTTTTCAGGTGGAGAAAAAATAATGACGGAAGTGGATTTGCTAATGGTGATTTGGACAGAATAGAAAATCAGCAAAAATTTATATCAAAAGTTGTTGATAAGTGTACAAGTCCTTTTATGTTATTTAGAGTTCCGAATATAATGTCAGCTTTAGGTGATAATATAGAAACCAATATGTCATCTACTAAGATTTTGAGTTATGGGTTAAAATTCATGAACACAAAAAGAGAAAATATGATAATGATAACGGCTGCGGGAATACCGAAAACTATAAACGGAGAGTCGTTTTTAATATTTGATAAAAGTGCCAATAAAGATATATTATCATCACTTAGTTCGTCATCTTCTTCTGAGAATGCATCTGTAAATACATCAAAAGATGATATTAGAATCAAAATATTAAATGGAACTAAGATTAATGGATTAGCAGCTAAAGCAACAAAAGAATTAAATAATGCTGGATATTCAAAGATTGATACAGGCAATGCTGAGCTTAGTGATAAGAGTATAATACTTGCAAATGATAGTGATAAATTAAAAACTGTTAAACAAGATTTGAATATTAAGAATAGCGATAAAAAAGAAAATAAGACAGAATATAATGACTATGATGTGATAATAATTCTAGGTAAGGATTTTAAAACCTTTGGGGAATAAATTGTGCACATATAAAAAATCGCGGAGCACAATCAAAAACTTAAATAATTAGCAAATTATTAATGATGAATAAGTAAAATATCCTTTAATAATTCATCATTTATTTATATGAGGAGTAGATTAATTACATGAGCATTTTAGAAAAAAAGGTTATTAATATAGAAGAAGGTACTAAAATAAGAGAATATCTAAAAACTGAACTTGGATTATCAACAAGATTAATAAGAAGTGCTTCAATTGATAAAAGAATATTTGTTAATGATGAAGTCGTAAAAATGAATAGAATATTAAATGCTGGAGAAATTATAAAAATTGATTTAGCAAAAGATGAAAGTCAAGACATAGCTCCAGAAAAGATGGACATAGGTATAATTTATGAAGATGAAGATATATTAGTAGTTAATAAAAAACCTTTTATGGTAGTTCATCCAACTAAAAGTTATCAAAGTGGAACTCTTGCTAATGGAGTAATAAATTACTTTATGGAAAGTAATCAAAATTGTATAGTTAGATTAGTTTCTAGGCTAGATATGAATACATCAGGACTTATTATAATTGCTAAAAATCAATTTTCACATGGAATGTTATCAAAAGAAATGAGTGAAAATAAGGTTAAAAAAAGGTACTTGGCAATAGTTCATGGTAATTTAGAAAAAGAGTCTGGAACTATTGATTTACCAATATATAAGCCCGAGGGAATCGAAAATGGAATAAGAAGAGTAATAGATGAAAGAGGTCAAAGGAGTGTAACTCATTATAAAGTTATTGAAAGTTTTGAAAATGCAAGTTTAGTTGAATGCAAGCTTGAAACGGGAAGAACACATCAAATTAGAGTTCACTTAAATAGTATAGGACATCCTATTTATGGAGATACATTATATGGGTATGGAGAAGAGGAAGAAGAATTAATAAAGAGGCAAGCGCTTCATGCTTATGCACTAGATTTTAAATCTCCAAGAACTGGAGAAATGCTTTCACTTAAATCGGAACTTCCACAAGATATATTAGATTTAATAGAAAAAATTAAGAATAGTAAAGAATAATATAAGTTGAATTATTTTAAAGATTCATTATATTAAAAAGAAGAGTGTAATAAACAAAGAAATAGGATTGATAATTATTTAATAAACACATGAAAATTGTTAACACAAATTTCAGAATATTTATTAGTAATTATCAATCCTATTTGTATTAGTAAATATATTGTAAAAATAACTATATCAAAAAAGTTACTTTTTGGGTTTCATCTTTATAAATCTCCTTAAGCCAGCTAATCCAGCTAATATAGCAACACCAGATCCGATATAAATTGGAAGGCTAGAATTTTGAGATAAAGATTTAACAGAGATTATAGGCTCATAATATCTAGAAACTCCAGCTGCTAAATCAACAGTTATATATTGTTTATCATTAACATAAACAGTTCCTTTCAAGATATTATCATCTTTATTAAAAGATTGCTTACTTAAATCTGCATCTTCTATTTTAATATCAGAAGATATTGTATTCTCTTTTCCTTTAGGAACAATATAATCTATATCTTTTTTACTCACAATTGGTATTGTAAGTTCATTAGTTACTTTATACTCTGAAATTTGTGTATCTTTCTTATAAAGATGTACTAAAGAATAATTATCAAATCCATAATTAAAAACAGTTTGCATGTCATTAAAGTTTTGATCCTTATTAAGTGCATTTAAAAAGGAAGCTATAAGTACATGACCATCTTTTTCGGCAGCAGCTACATAAGTATGATTTGATTTTGTTGTATATCCATTTTTGCCAGATATGGCAAATGGATAATAATATCTAGAATTTTTGTTAATCATATAATTTTTATTGTTTATTATAATTGTTTTAGAAGTATTATTTTTCATTGTTATTGTACAAGACTGAGTATTAGAAATATTCATGTAATCTTTATTATTTATAGCTTCCCTTAGAAACAATGCTAAATCATGTGCTGTTGTTGTATGTTCTGGATCTGGTAAACCACTTGGATTTTTAAAGTTTGTATGTAATGCTCCAAGTTCTTTTGCCTTGGCATTCATAAGTTTAGAAAACTCAATTGTGCTTCCGGATATATGATCGGCTAAAGCATTTGCACAATCGTTCCCAGATTCTAAAATAAGACCTAGAAGTAAATCTCGTACAGTTAATACATCACCTTTTAATAGCCCGATGGCTGTTCCATCTATTTTTGTAAAGTCCTCTTGAACTGTAACTTGATCGTCAAGTTTACATTTTTCTAAAGTTATAAGTGCTGTCATTACTTTAGTTGTTGAAGCAGGCTCTAAAACCTTCTCTTCATTTTTCCCATATAATACTTCACCAGTAGAGGCATCAATTAAGATACATCCTTCAGCATTAATTTCGGGCTGAGTTGTTTCTGCTTTTACATTAGTAAATGTAAAACAAAATAAGAATAAAAATATTATATTAAATGTTTTAAAAATTCGTCTCATAAAAATCTCCATACTAGATATGTTGAAATACTATTTTTTTTGCATTTGCAACATATAAATTTAAAATATTTTTCATTACGTTTACAATATATTCTACCAAAAAAATCACAATTACGCCATATAAAATTTATATTAATCCACCAAATGGTCTAAATTATAATAAATGTGGAAATGATATACATAATAGAAATTTTAGCTAGGCATATGAAAGAAAACAACAATAAAAAATGAAATATATATTTCGAATTTGCCTTATAAAAGTTCCAATAAATATAAAGAGGAGATAGGAATAATGATGCAAGAATTGCTAAAAGACAAGAAAAAAATAGGAATATTAATTATATTAGCTATTGTATTATTTACATTTGGAATTTTATATCTAAAATCTGGATTTAAAGAATTAAAGAAGAACGATACAGAAAGTATTTTTGTCGACGATACAGAAAATACTGATATATCAACAGTATCATCAAGCAATAATGTGAAAAATAATAAGGAAGTAACTATTGCGGGAAATGATAAAAGTATAGTTGTAGAAATTAAAGGTGAAATCAAAAAACCAGATGTGTATACATTGAATGAAAATGCTATAGTAAAGGAACTTATAGAGGTTGCCGGTGGACTTACTGAAAATGCAGATTTAAGCAATATAAATAGAGCAAAAAAATTACAAAATCATGAGTTAGTTTATATTGCAAACAAAAATGATATAACTAGAGAAGGTATAAATACAAATTCAGAATTAAATACAAATAACAGTCAAGGAATTTCTAATAATATAGTAAATATAAATACTGCAACAATAGAACAATTAAAAACATTAGATGGCATAGGTGATTCAAAAGCGAATAGCATAATTGAATACAGAGAACAAAATGGAGGATTCAAATCAAAAGAAGATATAAAAAATGTAACTGGAATTGGAGAAAAGATGTTTGAAAAAATAAAAGAACAAATTGAAACTTAGTGATATTAGATGATTTTACAATGAAATACTTAACATAATAAAACTATTTGGAGAAAAATGTTATACAAGGAATTTAAGTATTGTGATAATATATAATTAAAGGTTGGTGAAAAAATGAAGTACATAGCAATTATAAAATCTTGTTATCCATCATTAAGTAAGACAGAAAAAAAGGTTGCAGATTATATTTTAAAAGAAAAAGGAAAGATAATATATCAAACATTATTAGAAATATCACAAAACATAGAGGTTGGTGAAGCAACCATTATAAGATTTGTAAGAAAGATAGGCTTTAGCGGATTTCAAGATTTAAAGCTTGAAATAGCAAAAGAAGCTAATACAGATAATGAAAATATGGACAATAGGGAAGAACATAATACTTACGAGAATTATATAGAGACAAATGCTGAAAGAATTGTACAAACAATTACAAATACCAAGGCAACTCTTGTTCAAGATAATCTAAACTTAGCTATTAAAATGATTACTGATGCAAAGAGAGTATTTTTCTACGGAGTAGGATCCTCAGGATTTACCGCTAATGAGGCGCAAGTTAGATTTATGAGGTTAGGGGTTATAGGGAATTCTGTAATAGATCCACATTTTCAATCCATGTATTCATCAATTGGTAATAATAAGGATGTAATCATTGTTTTTAGTATCTCAGGTTATACTAAAGATATTATTGAAGCATTAAAAATAGCGAAGGGAGAAAATACTAAAGTTATTGCAATTACAAGCTACATACTTTCTCCTATTGCCCAGCTTGCAGATTGTGTATTACTTACAGCGGCAAAAGAAAACCCGCTAGAAGGAGGATCTTTTACAGGAAAAATATCACAGCTGTATATAATAGATCTACTTTGTTCAGAATATTTAATGCAAAACAAAAAGAGTGCAGTATTACAAAAACAAAAGACAGCAAAAGCAGTTGTAACAAAGGCTGCTGATTAACATAAAAGAAGTATCGATATATTGATACTTCTTCTATGTTTTTAGAATTATTTAACTAGTACTTTACATACTGCTTTTTCAACAAAGTCATTATTTATTGATATCTTTGGCATATGTATATCTTCTGGAAAGGTGATAATAAAGTCACCAACGAGTGATTTACAATAAGTTTGTACTGAACCAGAATATTTAATAAAGTCATCCTTTGGATCATACTCTGTCACAGCATTTAAATTTGATACATCACTATAACCTAATAACTCTTGGCCTTTAAGTACTAAGTGAATATCTAAGTAATCTTTATGACCTTCAAAAAAACAATCCTCTTCTTTTAAACAAGTGTAAGAAAATCTATTGAGGAAAACATTATCCCCATCAATTTCGTTACGACCATGCTCTAAAGAAAGTAAATCAGTATTTAAAATAAAGTCTATTGCTTTGTCTAAGTTAATATTTAATCCTTTATAACGATTTAAATCTTTAATCTTACCTATTATCATAAAAATCTCCTTTTTGATTTATTATAGCATTAAATAAATAATATCAAATAAATATACTATAAAAAGAAACATGTTCCATTCAATGACAACAGGTTTCTAAAACTCTGTATATTATTGGATTTATTAACTTTCTGTATTAATATTTGATATTAATAGCAAGACAATTGTTAAAATTAATAGGAAATGGGGAGTTTTTCATGAAAACGTTTAAGAATTTTAAAATATCACAAAAACTAATATTATCTTTCACTATTGTTGCAATATTAATTGGGATTGTCGGTTTTATTGGAATATATAATATGAAAATTATTAATAATAATGCAGTTACTATGCATGATTATAATTTAGAAACAGTAAAAAATTTAACTACTATAAGACAAAATTTTGACGAGGTGCGTATTGACTTATTAAAACTTATATATGAAAAAAATAGTAATCCGCAAAATGATATTATAAAGAAGGATATAAATGAATTATTTAATCAAACTAATAATCTTATTGATTCATATGAGAAAAAATTAATTTCTAAATCAGAAGAAAAAATTTTTTTTCAGCTAAAAGAGAATTCAAAGGCATTCATTGATTCATCTAATTCAGCAATAAAATATGTTGATATGAATAATTATGATGCAGCAGAAGCTAGTACTGCTGTAATTAATCAAAATATAAAAAATGTATCTTCAAATATGAGTATATTAATAGCCAATTCTATTAGTCAAGCTGATAATTCCTATGCATTGAATAACTCCAATTATAGAATTTCTTCATACGCTACAATTTCTATAGTAATATTAGGTTTTATTATTGCTATTGCATTAGGATTATCACTATCACTTATGATTTCAAGAAAATTAAAAATGATAGTATTATTTGCTGAAGCTTTTGGAAATGGAGATTTAACTAAAGCTATACAAGTTGATACAAAGGATGAAATAGGTAATCTTTCAAAATCATTAAACATTGCAAATAAAAATATAAAAAATCTAATAATTGAAATAATCAATGGTTCTAGTGATATAAGTGCAACAAGTGAAGAGCTTTCTGCAACCACTGAAGAAATTTCATCTCAAATGAATGTAGTAAATGAATCTACAAATCAAATATCCAAGAGAATACAAGACTTAAGTGATACTGCTGAAAATGTAACCGTTTCAGCAAAGGAAATAAGTATTACTACAAAGATTCTTGCAAAAAATGCAAGTGATGCAACAATATCTGTAAGAGAAATAGAGAAGCGTGCTGTTGATATAAAAGATAAGGCATTAAAAAATATAGAACAAAGTAATTTAATTTACGATAAAAATCGTACAAATATTCTAAAAGCTATCGAAAACTCTAAAGTTGTAGTAGAAGTTAAAGTCATGGCAGATTCTATTGGCAGCATAGCAGAACAAACTAATTTACTTGCTTTAAATGCTGCTATAGAAGCAGCAAGAGCAGGAGAACAAGGAAAAGGATTTGCTGTAGTTGCTGATGAAGTAAGAAAACTTGCTGAACAATCTTCACAAGCAGTTGCTATCATTCAAAAAATGGTATCAGAAGTTCAAAGTGCAGTCGGAAGTCTTTCGAAGAGTGGACAAGATGTTCTTGAATTTATGAGTGACAATGTAAAGCCAAGTTATGAATTTCTTATGAATACAGGTATGCAATATGAAAAGGACGCTGAATTTATGAAGAATCTAATAGGAGAATTTGCATCATCCTCAACACAAATGAATGAAGTGGTAATGAAAGTAGAAAGTGCTATACAAAACGTTTCGGAAGTAGCTAAACAATCTGCAGCTGGCTCTGAAGAAATATTGAGAAGTGTTAATGAAATAACATTTGCAACTTCTGACATTGCAGAATCTTCACAAAGTCAAGCTGAACTTTCACAAAAACTAAATGATATAGTACAAAAATTTAAAATATAAAATTAATGTTAATAATATCTGGAATATGGTATATATTTTTTTTTATATTATTAGAAAGGTAAAAGCAAAGACAATAGAATCTAATTAATTATTCTATTCTTTGCTTTTTTGCATTTACATGGATAGGTGGATAACATGGATATATAAAGATTTAAAAAGCTATTTATATATAATATTCAATAGAATTGTGTAAACGTATTAAGAAATAAAAAAATGCAAAAATATCGTTTACAAAAGTAAAAAGAGATGCTATAATCAAAACAGATGAAGCGATACTCCAAAAAAAATAAAAAAAGGGAGTGGTACTTCAAATAAAATGTTAAAAAATATGGAGGGTAAAATAATGAAAAATAAAAAAATGGTTGCCTTACTTTTAACAGGAATTATGTCATTATCATTAATTGGATGTGGAGGTGCAAACAAAGGATCAAATGGAAGTGCAGAAGCTACTAATATTATGTATTCAAATGGAGGACCAGTTGAATTTTTTGAAACACCTTGGTTAAATCCAGGAAGTTATACATATTCAAAGGTATTGTATGATCACTTAATAGTTGCAGATGAGAATTTAAAACCTTCTGAAGGACAATTGGCAAAAGATTATTCTTTAAGTAAAGATGGTACTGAATTGATATTCAATTTAAGAGATGATATTTACTGGCATGATGGAGAAAAAATCACTCCACAAGACATTAAATGGAGTATAGAATATTCTTTAAAAACTGCTGTATTAAATCAAGTATTTATTAATACTTTCAAAGCTATAAAAGGTAGTGACGCTTATATAGATAAAACGGCTGAATCAATAGATGGTATAGTTATCGATGGTAACAAAATAACTATTACGTTTAATAAAGTAGCACCAGATGCATTATTAACTTTCACACAATTTGCACCATTACCTGAGAAATATTTTAAAGATGTTGATCCATTAAGGTTCCAACAAGCAGAATACTTCCAAAAACCTATTGGATCTGGTCCATTTAAAATAGGGGAAGTAAGCATGAATGATTATGCTACTTTAGTACCATTTGATAAGTACTACAATGGAGTGCCTAAATATGATATTCAATTAACTCCAAGCCCTGGGGACAGTGATCCTAACTTAGTTAACAATGCAAAATCAAACATGTTAGATTTTGGATACACTAAGACTGTTTCCGATATTAAAGCACTTAAAGACTCTAAAGACGTTACATTAAATAAAGTTGATGTTAGATATACTCGTTTATTATATGTAAATAAATTTAATAAAAAAGATGGAACAAAATCTCCACTTTCTGATGTAAGAGTACGACAAGCCCTTAAATATGGTATTGATATGAATACTATATCTAAAAGCTTATATGATGGAACAGTAATTCCAGCAAACAGCTTAACTCCAGATGGACCTGATAAAGTTGAAGGATTAGAAAATTATGATTATAATCCAACAAAGGCTAAAGAATTATTAGCTCAAGCAGGTTGGGATCCAAATTATACATTAAATGTTGTTTACTATTACACAGATCAATTAACAGTTGATCTTATGACTACAATTCAATCTCAACTAAAAGAAATTGGTGTTAATATGAAATTTAAATTAGTTGAAGGCGACTTAGCTTCAATACTTTGGAAAGCACCAGCTGATCAAAAGAACGGCCCAAGTGCTGTAGATTGGGATATGGCTTATGCAGCTAATGCAGCATTATCAATGCATGAATACTATGACAGATATAGAGAAGGTTCACCATCAAACTCTCATACTCCAGCAGATGAAAAATTAAATGCATTAATTGATGCAACAAATTCTTCTATGGATACTGAAGTACAAAAAAATGCATTCTTCGAATTACAAAAGTATGAAAATGAAACATTGTTTAGTATTCCACTATATTATCAACCAATTTATGTAATCCAAAGTAATAAAGTAGATACTGGTATTGAAAAATATGGTAATCCTCAATTTAACTACAACTGGAATATTCAAAATTGGACACTTAAATAAAATTTTAAACATAACAAAAAATAAATGGTGAACTGATTAAATTCAGTTCACCAAGTCTCAAAAAAGGAGGAAAATATGTTAAAGTTTACCGTAAAAAGATTACTCAGTTTAATTCCCATGGTATTTGTAATAACATTCATTATATACTTTGCCCTTGATTTAACACCAGGAGATGCAGTATCGCATATGATTAGTCCAGAAATGTTAGCAAATGTTGATGCTTCAAAGCTGGATGAAATTCGTGCATCTTATGGATTGAATGATCCATTTCTAATTCGTTATTTTAAATGGCTTGGTCAGCTACTAACAGGTAATTTTGGATATAGTTTAACTAGTGGGGTTCCTATAGCTGATGAGTTAAAGAAATTAATACCTGCAACTTTAGAATTATCAATAGCTGCATTATTAATATCAACAATACTTGGTAGTTTGTTAGGTCTAATCAGTGCAATTCGTCGTGGTACTATTGAAGAAGGTGTATTAACTGTAGCAGGAATGATTGGGGTATCTATTCCAGAATTCTTCTTTGGTATGGTTATGATATTAATTTTTGCACTGAATTTAGATTGGCTTCCAGTAGGAGGACGTATGGCACCAGGGAAAAAAGAATTCTTTGACCGCATTCAATACTTAATTATGCCAGCACTTGTTTTAGGAATATCTTTAACAGCTGGAGTTATGAGATATTCTCGTTCAAGTATGTTAGATACAATGAACAAAGAGTATATCCGTACAGCAAGAAGTAAGGGTTTACCAGAATGGCGTGTAAATTTAGTTCATGGATTTAGAGTAGCTTTAACACCTGTAATAGTTTTAGTAGGATTTAGACTACCTACATTGATTGGAGGATCAGTTGTTATTGAAACAATCTTTAGATGGCCAGGCGTTGGTAGTGCGTTTGCTACAGCAATTCGTGCTCAAAACTACTCGTTAGTTATGATGATTGCATTGTTCTCAGTAATTGCAGTTTTACTTGCAAGTTTAATCGTAGATGTTGCAACAGCTTTACTTGACCCACGTGTTAAGTTAGATTAGGAGGGTACTATGGCAGAATTAAATGTAAAAAGAAGTAAATTTGATCGTAAACTTGATAAAATTAAAGAATTAGAAGAGTCAGGACAATTAAAAAATCAAAATGTCAATCGTACACTAAGAAAATTTCTTAATAATAAACTAGCTCTTGCTGGAGCAGGGATATTTATAATTATTTTGGTAGCTTCAATATTGGCACCACTGCTAACTTCATATGATCCTCTTAAAGCAGACATGAATAGTGTATTACAATCACCATCAGCAAATCACTTTTTTGGAACGGATAAAGTTGGAAGAGATGTATTCTCAAGAGTTTTATATGGTGGAAGAATCTCAATATTCATTGGTTTAGGTAGTGCACTTGGTTGTGCCCTTATAGGTGTATTACTTGGTTGTTATGGAGGATATAAAGGTGGATGGTTTGATAAAATAGTATTACATATTTCAGAAGTATTTATGTCATTTCCACAACTAGTTCTTGTATTACTACTTGTAACAATACTTGGACAAAGTTTAACAAACTTAATTGTAATATTTATTTTAACTGGATGGGGTAGCGTATACCGTATGGCTCGTTCGCAAATATTAACAATTCGTGAAGAAGAATATGTACAATCACTTAAAGCTTTTGGACTAAATGAATTTCTAATATGTTATAAACACATGTTACCAAATGCAATTGGGCCAATAGTTGTTAATATAACATTAAGTACAGCAATGTTTATTTTACAAGAAGCATCATTAAGTTTCTTAGGATTAGGAGTTCCATTAGAAATAGCAACTTGGGGTAATATCCTAAATGCTGCACAAGATATGTTTACATTACAAAATAACTGGTGGTTATGGTTGCCTGTCGGCATAACAATTTCATTATTTGTTATGGGCATAAACTTTCTTGGTGATGGTATTCGTGATACTACAGATCCAACACAACAAGGTTAGGAGGTAAAGATATGGAAGATAGACCTATTATTTCGGTAAAAAACTTAAAAACGTACTTTTATACTAATCAAAGATGTAATAAAGCAATCAATGGAGTGTCTTTCCAAGTAAAGAAAGGTAAAACCCTTTGTGTTGTAGGAGAATCTGGTTGTGGTAAGAGCGTAACAGCATCGTCAATTATGCAGTTATTGCCAAAACTTTCTCGTATTGAACAAGGCGAGATTATATATCATGGTGACAAAGGTGATATAAGAATAGATAAGTTAGAGAGAAATGGTAAAGAAATGCGCCATTTAAGAGGACAGGATATTGCAATGATATTCCAAGATCCTATGACAGCATTGAATCCTGTATATACAATAGGATATCAAATAATGGAAAATATTCTTTCTCATGAAAAAGTAACTAAGAAAGAAGCTTACGATAGAGCACTAAAATTATTAATAGATATGGGAATCCCTTTTCCAGAACAAAGAATTAATGAGTATCCACATCAATTTTCAGGTGGTATGCGTCAAAGGGCAATGATAGCACTAGCTATGAGTTGTAATCCAAAAGTATTAATAGCAGATGAACCTACAACAGCTCTTGATGTTACAATCCAAGCTCAAATATTTGAACTTATGGATAAACTAAAGAGAGATTATGATACAGCAATACTTTTAATTACTCATGATATGGGAGTTGTTGCTGAATTAGCTGATGAAGTAGCAGTAATGTATATGGGAAATATCATTGAATCTGGAACCGCAAGAGAAGTATTAAAAACATCTGCTCATCCATACACAGAAGCTTTATTAAAATCAATTCCTATCTTAGGAAAAGGAAGAGAACAAGAATTACATCCAATAAAAGGTTCAACACCAGATCCATTTGATAGACCAATAGGATGTCAATTTGCTCCAAGATGTAATTATGCATGTGAAAAGTGTAATACAATGCCTGGAGAAGAGATGACAAGTGGAACACATATGGTACGTTGTTGGAATCATAAAGAGGTGATGAAGAATGGAAACAAATAACAAAGAAGTTTTATTGGAACTAAAAGGTCTTAAAACTTTATTCCCAGTTAAATCAGGTTTTTTTAATAAAGTAAGTAACTATGTAAAAGCAGTAAATGGTATTGATTTAACTATATACAGAGGAGAAACTCTTGGACTTGTAGGAGAATCAGGATGTGGGAAGACTACTCTTGGAAAATCAATTCTTCAATTAGTAAAGCCTACCCATGGAGAAATGATTTATGATTTTAAACAATATGGTGGTAAGAAAGATTTAAGAAAATTAAATGCAGAGGAAATGGATTTAGCTCGTAAAAAGATGCAAATAGTATTTCAAGATCCACAATCTTCATTAAATCCATCTTTTACCATATATCAATCATTATCAGATCCACTAAAGAAATTTGGAGTAACACTAAAAGAAGATAGACGTATATTAATTGGAGATATTCTAGAAGCAGTAAATATGCGTCGTGAATATATGGATAGATATCCACATGAATTTTCAGGCGGACAAAGACAAAGAATTGGTATAGCTAGAGCCCTTTGTATTAATCCAGAGTTAATAGTATGTGATGAATCAGTTTCAGCATTAGATGTATCTATACAAGCACAGGTGTTAAATCTATTAATGAAGATAAAAAGTGAAAGAGATTTAACATATATATTTATAACTCATGATTTAAGTGTTGTAGAATACATAAGTGATCGAATAGCTGTAATGTATCTAGGAAGAATTGTAGAACTTGCAGAAACATCACAAATATTTAATAATACATTACATCCATATACACAAGCTCTATTATCAGCTATTCCAATAGCTGATTTAGATAAAAAAGGAAAACGTATCATTTTGGAGGGTGATGTACCTAGTCCAGTAAACCCACCATCAGGATGTCATTTTCATCCACGTTGCATAAAGTGCATGGACATATGTAAAAAAGAAGAACCTGAATTAAAGAAATATGTTATAAATGGAGAAGACCACTTCGTTGCATGTCATTTAGCACAACAAAATATGAATAAAAAAGGAGAATAACAATGAGTAAATTTGACATTAAAGCCTTTAAAGGTGTAATTCCAGCTGTATTAACAGTATTTGACAAGGAAGAGAATATTGATGAAGTAGGTATGAGACAATTAGTTTCATTCTTAATAGGTAAAGGTGTAAACGGACTTTATTTAACTGGGTCAACTGGAGAAGGTTTCACAATGACTTCAGAAGAAAGAAAAAAAGTTGTTGAAATAGTAATGGACGAAACAGCAGGTAGAGTACCAGTTGTAGTTCATGTAGGAGCTATTGGAACAAAAATTTCAATCGATCTTGCTAAGCATGCTGAAAGTGTTGGAGCAGATGGTATCTCAAGTGTACCTCCTTTCTACTGGAAGTTTAATGAAGATCAAATAGTTAATTATTATACAGATATAGCAAATTCATGCAGTCTTCCAATGATAGTATACAATGTACCTCTTGCAGGATTACTTGGAATGAATGCTATAAAGCGTTTAGCTGCAGTTGAAAATATTAAGGGAATTAAATACACTGCATTATCTTTATATGAAATAACACAAATAAAAGATGAAGTTGGAGAAGACTTCTTAGTTTATTCTGGTGCTGATGAAATGGCTGCCCAAGGGTTGCTTTCAGGAGCTGATGGAATAGTTGGATCTTTCTATAACATAATGCCAGAATTATTTATAAATATCTTTAATGCAGTTCAAAATAAGGATCTAGATGAAGCAAAAAAACTACAAAAACAAGCTGTAGAAGTTATAATGTATGCATTACAATTACCATCATTTTATGCTGGAATGAAAGTAGTTTTAAAATGGTTGGGTGTAAATGGCGGATATTGCCGTAGACCATTCCAAAATTTAACATCAGAAGATGAAGTTAAATTCAAAGAAGGATTTAAGAAGTTAAAAGAAACTTATGATTTAAAAGGAATTGATTTCTTAGATGCCCTATAAAATCAATCTAAAAAAATCACGTGAATGTGATGTGTTTATTATTGGTGCAGGTATTGCTGGCGTTATGTCAGCAATCCAAGCATCAAATAATGGAGCATCAGTAATTATATCTAGTAGTGCAAATATTTTATCTGGATCTAGCTTTTATCCTGGAACATGGGGATTAGGTCTAATAGGCCCAGAAAACAAAGAAGATGAAAAAGATTTAGCAAAAACAATTAAAGAAGTTGGTTGTGATGTAGTTGATGAAAATCTAGTTCAAACTTTTGTAAGCAATATACCAAAAGCAATACGGCTAGTTAAATCAATGAATATAAATATGAAAGAAGCAGCTAACAAAGATCAAAAAGAGTTTATTCCATGCTTTGATCATAAAATAAGGAATTGGAACGGAATTTTATTTGATAGTGCAAAAGAAGTATTTAGTGAAAAACTTAAAGCACAAAATATAAAGACATATCCTTTTTCCGAGGTAATTGAAATTATAAAGGAAGAAGAAAAGGTTATTGGAATTATATTAATTAATAAGAATAAGGAATTTGAATTTATTAAATGTAAAGCAATTGTAATAGCAAGTGGAGGAATCGGCGGATTATTTAAGTATAGACTTAATACAAATGATATTACTGGAATGGGACAATCGTTAGCATTAAAAAGCGGATGTAAATTAGTAAATATAGAATTTATGCAGATGATGCCAGGATATATAAATCCATGTCCTAAAACAATATTTAATGAAAAGACATTTAAATATGTAGATATTTTAAACCAATATGGAAAAAATATCTTTGACGGAATGGAAAACAAACTGGAAAAATTAGAGGAGCGATCAACACATGGTCCCTTTACATCTAGATTAAATTCAAGAGAGATTGACTATAAAATCTTTAATGAATTTATGAAAGATAGAAATGGAGTTGTAGTTAGGTATAAAGAAGAAATTAAACATCAACAACCTGAATTTATCAAAGTATATTTTGATTGGTTAAAGGAAAGAAAAAATTTAACAGTTGATGATGACATAAACTTAGGAATTTATTTTCATGCTGCTAATGGGGGCATTAAAATTGATGAAAAGGCCCAAACTGGAGTAAATGGTTTATTTGCAGCAGGTGAAGTAACTGGAGGAATGCATGGAGCTGATAGGATTGGAGGACTATCAACTGCAAATGGATTAGTATTTGGAACAATAGCAGGTGAGTCTGCTAGTACATATGCTTCAAATATTATTATGAGCAGTATAGAAAAAATAGAATTTGAACCTTATGAGATTGAAAATGCTGAAGAACTAATTAATGAGTTACAAGAAATCATGTTTAGGGCAGCAATGATCGAAAAAAATGAAATAACGGTTCAAAGTGCGATTAAAAGAATAGATGAAATACAAAGCAATTTAGTATATAAGTCAGATTTTAATATGAAGGATATAAATAAATCTTATAGATTAAAGGCTAATCTATTATTATCTAAATGTATTTTAATGGCAATTGATCTACGTAAAGAAAGTAGAGGATCCCATTATCGTAGTGATTATAAGAAATCTAATTCTAATATGAACAAGAAGATAATTATTGAACTTAATGATAACATAGATGTTCATTTTGAATAGGAGGTAAAACATGCCAGTAGTAGATATGGATTTAGAAAAATTAAGAGAATATACCGGAACAAATCCAATACCAAGTGATTTTGATTTGTTTTGGGATGAAAGACTTAAAGAAGTAAATAATCATCCATTAAACTATAAAGTAGAGAAAAGTGAAATACAAGGATATGACTCATGTGAATATTATGATTTATGGTTTGATGGTATTGATGGAGGAAAAGTATATGCTAAGTATTTACATCCTAAGTCAGAGGAAAAGGTGCCTTTAATACTACAATTTCATGGATACCCTGGAGCTAGTAGAAGTTGGTTTGAACAATCATCATTTGCAGGGATGGGATGTGCAATTATTGCAATGGATTGCCCGGGACAAGGTGGCAAGGGCGATGATATTGGTGGTATAAAAGGTACAACAGTAGCTGGACATATAGTAGCTGGTCTAGATGATGAGCCTAAGAATATGTATTATGTTCGTTTATTCCAAAATACATCAATATTATGTAGAATAGTTCAAGAATTAGAAGGAATTGATATTAATAGGATTTATGCAAATGGTGCTAGTCAGGGAGGTGGCATTGCTCTTGCATGCACGTCACTAAACAAAATAATAAAAAGGTGTGCTGCATTATATCCATTTCTTTCTGATTATGAGAGAGTTTGGGATATGGATTTAGATATGATTGCTTATGAAGGTCTACGTTATTATTCAAGATGGTTTGATCCTATGCAGGAAAATCAAGATGAAGTCTTTACTAAGTTAGGATATATCGATGTTCATAATTTTGTTCATAGATTAGAAGCAGAAGTACTATTTGGAACAGGATTAGTAGATAATGTATGTCCTCCATCAACACAATTTGCAATCTATAATAATATAAAGTCAAAAAAACAACATTTCATATTTCCTGATTATACCCATGAAGAAATTTCAGCATTTGATGATATGTTAATTGATTTCTTCTTAAAGGAGGACGAATAATATGCCAGCATTAGATATGCCTATAAATGAAATGGAACAATATTTAGGCTCTGGAATAAAACCTAAAGATTTTGATGAGTATTGGGATAATCAAATAAGAAAAGCAAATGACATGAAATTAGAATATATAATTACACAAAAAGAATTTAAAAATAAAAAAGCAAAATATTATGAAATAATATTTAAAGGCATAGATGGAGCTAATATATATGCTAAGTACATATGTCCAAATCATGAAGGCAAAGTTCCTACAGTGTTAGAATTTCATGATTATAAGCAATCAAGTAGAGGCTGGCATCACTTAACTAGATATATTGCACTTGATTATGCAGTTCTTGCCATGGATTGCAGAGGTCAAGGTGGAAAGAGCGAAGATTTAGGCGGTGTAAAAGGATCTACAGTGTGTGGACATTTAATAAATGGAATCCACGATGAAGTTGATAAAATGTATTATACTAAGGTTTATTTAGATGGATATATATTATCAAAAATAGCTGAAGCACTACCCAATACAGATAAAGATAAAATGATTACTTTTGGTAAAGGTCAAGGTGGAACAATAGCTCTTGTGACTTCAGTATTTAATGGGAATATAAAGAAGTGTTCACTTCAATATCCATTTTTAAGTGACTTTAAACGTGTATGGGATATGGATCTAGATATAGAGGCTTATGAAGGAATTAGATATTACTTTAGATGGTTTGATCCAATGCATATTAATGAAAAAAGGATATTTGAAAAGCTTGGATATATAGATGCTGTTAATTTTGCATCAAAACTTAAATGTCAACTATTTGTTGGAACAGGATTACTTGACAATATTTGCCCACCAAGTACCCAATATGCCATCTTTAACAATGCAAAAGGTGAAAAAAAGCATGTTGTTTTTCCAAAGTATGGACATGAATTAATTAATTTTTTTGAAGATGAAAATTTAAAATTTATTAAATTGTAATTTAATAAAACATGGAGGTATTTATGAAAAAAGAAGATATACTAAACAAAATAAAAGGAAATCTAATTATATCTTGTCAAGCATTAGAAGGAGAACCTTTATATATAGAAGATGGTTCTATGATGCCACTTATGGCGAGAGCAGCGAAACAAGCAGGGGCTTGTGCTATTCGTACAAATGGAGTTCTTGATGTTATAGGAATAAAAGAAGAAACTAATTTGCCTGTAATAGGAATAATAAAAAAATGTTATGAAGGCTATGAGCAACATATTACAGTTACAATGGATGAAGTAGATCAATTAGTAGAAGCAAAAGCAGATATTATTGCCTTTGATTGCACTTTAAGAGACAGAGTAGATGGACGCACAGTGGCAGAATTTATTAAAGCTATTAAAGAAAAGTATCCAGAAGTAATTCTTATGGCAGATATATCAAACTTAGAAGAGGGTATAAATGCATGGAAGTCTGGAATTGATATGGTTGGAACAACTCTTAGCGGATATACTCCATATACTGAGAAGTTAGAAGAACCAGATTTCAAACTAATAGAAGATTTAGCTAAAAATATTGATATTCCTATAATAGCTGAAGGGAGAATTCACAAACCAGAACAAGCAGTAAAAGCCTTTGATTTAGGTGCATATTCAGTAGTAGTTGGTGGTGCAATTACTAGACCATTAGAAATAGCAACAAGATTTATTAATGCTATTTCAGAGATGTAGATTATGAGATATTTAGGTGTAGATATTGGTGGTACAGCTGTAAAAATGGGAATAGTCACAGAAACGGGCGAAATACTTGATAAATGTAGTTATGATGTAGCATTCGATGGCTATGAAACACCAATATTTGAAACAGTAAAAAAATCAATAGATACATTTTTAAGAGATTCTAATGTATGTGCAAAAGATTTAAGTGGAATTGGAGTTTCTGCAACAGGACAAATTGACAGCAATATGGGTAGTGTTGTTGGAATAGGTGGAAACATTAAAAATTGGTGTAATACTGAAATAAAAAAGGAATTAGAATTAATATATAATGTAAGAACAACAGTTGTAAATGATGCTAATTGTATGGTAATTGGAGAACAATGGTTAGGTGGAGCAAAAGGATATAAAAATGTCATAGGGGTTACTATTGGAACTGGAGTTGGTGGAGGAATTATTGTTGATTCAAAGATTCTTTTAGGCAGTATTGGAATAGCAGGAGAACTAGGACACTTTTCTATAGATGCAAATGGAAGAGCGTGTACATGTGGAAATGTAGGCTGCTATGAAAGATATGCATCTATGACAGCACTAGTAAAAGAAGTAAAAGAAAATTATGAAAAATTAGGTGATGTTTCATTTAAAAAAGAAGAGATAAATGGACTAGCAATATTCAATGAGGTAGAAAAAAATAAAGAATTAAAGAATATTGTAAATGAATGGATTGAAAATATAAGTAAGGGTCTAATAAGTTTAACCCATATATTTAATCCAGAGATAATTTTAATTGGTGGAGGAGTAAGTAAGCAAGAAAAATTATTTATTGAACCAATAAGAGAAATAGTTTTAAATAAAGTAATGAAGAAATTTTCACAAAATTTAAAAGTAGAAGCAGCTATGTTAGGAAATGATGCTGGACTTATAGGTGCTGTGTATTATAATATTAAATCAACAAAAATAGATTAGTATACTTCATAATTTCACTATTTTATTGTATCTAAAATAGGCCATTGCTGGTTTTGGAAAATTTAGTAACCTTAAAAATTTGAGTATATAATAAAGCATAAAATGACAAGAGTGAGTTTATAACTGTAAATATTAAGTAGAAATAGCCATGAAATTAATTTATTAATTAACTTCATGGCTATTTCTTTACTATGGTATTTGTAAATTACTTGTATATACTATTTTATATTAATAGTAAAACTTATTTATCTTACCTCATTTATTAGCCCTTTTCTATAAGCTCTAAGTAATAATTTTAAATCTGTAATCTGATTCTTTAATTCTTTGCCTACATCAGTATCTCCAACTTTTTTTCTATCTAATTTTTCTACTATTTTTCTTGAAGATAGTATATCTGTTTCCTTGCTAAATGCGTCCTCAATTGATTTAAAAGGTTGATGAGATATAAGGTGCAATCCATAGGAGTTGTAAGTTAATGTATATCCGGCTAAACCAGTTTGACTTCTATATGCTTTTGCAAAACCTCCATCTATAACTATAAGTTTACCATTAGCCTTTATTGGATTTTCACCCAATTTATTTTTTACTGGGACATGTCCATTTATTATTCTAGATTCTAATGGATTTAAACCAAATTCTTCAAAGATTAAATTACACATTTCTTCTGTATCCCTAAAATCATAATATGGATTTTTATTTTCTTTATGTGTGGTCTTATCTTTAATAAAATACCTTTCAAAGGTAGTCATATCTTCTTTTCCAAAAAGAGAAGAACAAGATCCTGTCCATAAATACCACATTATATCCATCCCATATAACTTTTCTTCGCTACCTCTATTGTTGAAGTAACCTTCTCTAGCTAAGGTATCAAATTTATCTAAAAGATTTTTACCTTTGTAGTTTTGTCCATTAAGGGTTATGCTTTTAAAGGTTTTATCTTTATTTAGGGGAATACACCCATGGAATAAAAGATTAGAGTTATAAGTTAAGTATATGCTACCTTTATTAAATAAAAATAAAACATGTTTTTGTAATTTATCACTATTTAAAAATGAAATTTGGAGTTTATCTATCAATTTTTTTTCTTCACTTGTAAGCTCGAATGGATTCTTATAATTTATTGTAGGAAAACTTTTATCACTAAGTTCATAAGTAATGTCATTTAACGTTATAGATCCATCTTTATAATTTATTTTATTTAAAAGTAATCTATGATCCATTTTAAATTCAGGTCTTCTCTTTATTATTTCATATTCAAGTTTAAATTGAATAATTGTTATAGCTTTATGCATTTTAGATATAAGTTCAATTTCAGAAGTTCCATATCCAGTTTCATCATTATTTTTAGGAATAAAAGCAGTGCAGCTATCATCCTTATAATATTTAAGTGCAAAGGTTGCAAGTGGTAATAAGTTTATACCATATATATCTTCAATTACATCTACATTAGAATATCTAGCTGCTATTCTTAAGACATTTGCTATACAGGCAGTATTGCCAGAAGCAGCTCCCATCCATAATATATCGTGATTACCCCATTGTATGTCAACAGAATGATAATCCATAAGGGTGTCAATTATTATATCAGGTCTTGGCCCTCTATCATATATATCTCCTAGTATGTGTAACTTATCCACAACTAATCTCTGTATTAGGTTTGATATAGCTATTATAAATTCTTTTGCTCTATCAATATCTAT
Source organism: Clostridium beijerinckii (assembly GCA_003129525.1). NCBI lineage: Bacteria > Bacillati > Bacillota > Clostridia > Eubacteriales > Clostridiaceae > Clostridium > Clostridium beijerinckii. The sequence goes on from CP029329.1 coordinate 1,602,349, forward strand.
AATAGTATTTATTATTCCATCATAATAACCCTGTTTATCATTGTTAGCAGCTTCTTCATGCAATAATTCTTCTATAATATAGCTGAAATCTTTTGGAAGTGCTTTTCTTACCTTTGATCTTGTATATTTAGAAGATGTATATCTACATAACTCAATTAACCTGTATAAGTTTATTTTATACCAATCATTTATATCCTTTTCTTCCTTTAAAACTATCTCTAATTTTTGTTCGGGATAATAAACTAATGTGGCCAGCCTTCTCTTCTCAGAGTCCATTAATGAGTTGCCGAAAACTTCTTCAATCTTTATTTTAACGGCACCTGAACCATTTCTTAAAACGTGAACAAATGGTTCATATTCACCATGAAGATCAGCTAAGAAATGTTCTGTTCCTTTAGGTAAATTTAAAATTGCTTCTAAATTAATTATCTCAGTAGATGCTTCTGCAATAGTTGGATATTGCTTAGCAAGTAATTTTAAATATTTTAAATCATCATTATAAATATCCATAACATCCTCCCTTTATAAGCAAAAATGTTTAGCTTTATGCATATGAAAAAATAACTATTCGTAAAAAGTATATAATCATACTGAACAGTTATTTCGAAAAATATGATTTAATATATAAACTAAACAGATTTGATTTAAAAGTATATCTATCTCTATTTTACATTAGATTTACTTTTAATACTATAAATAATATTAGGAATATAAAAGAAAATAACAAGTCAAATATGCTAGCATACTAACTTGTTATTTTTTTTGTATGTGTCTTAAACTCCTTTAGGATTATTATTAAGCATTCCTCTTTGAGACAAAATATCGTAAATGGTTTGAGCAGTTGTATCTTCTAAGGTGTAGCCAAGTAACTTAACTACTTTTTCTAATTTCTCTTCAGATGTAGTTTCTATTTCTAAATAAGGAAATGGACAAAAACTCTTATCATTTATGTCTATTTCAATGAGACAATCATATAATTTATAGCTTTCTCTATATTTCTTATTAGATTCTTTTAGAATAAGGCCAAGAGACTTAAATATTCCTTCACCCATGTGTTTATCTTCTATTATTGTTTCATTTTCTTCCATGACTTTAAATATTTTCTGAGACAACATTTTCTTTGTTGTCATGAAATATACAACTTTACTATTAAGAATGTCATTTACCGTTCGTATTCGAGCATATCCCTTTTTTTCTAGAAGCCTTCCATCTTCAAAATCATATATATCATTAACTTGATCTTCCATCTTAACTTTTTCAGCACCATTTGATAATAAAATACTTCTTATATTTTCAACATCAATGTCAATAATTCTAGTTTCTAATTCTTGCATAAAAAATAGTCTCCTTTTATTTAAGTTAAATTATTTTCTATTTGTCTATTGTAGATATTCTGAATCTTTCTATATGCATTGCTAAATATGCTATTTCATCCACTGTAACATCCTTTTCTAATTGCTCAATTAATATCTTTGATACACCCTTAGCTATCTTATAAGATAGCTTATACCTGGACTTTATTTCCTTAATAAAATCATTTTTAATAGATATATCAACTAATATTCTTTTTATTGCAAATCTTAAATGTGTCAAAAATCTAGCATAATCTAAAGATGTTTTGTTTATTTGTACGTCTATTTGTTCTTCAACATATTTAACTACTGAATTTATTAGATGCGTACTCTTTATTGTATTAGATAATTTGCCACAATTTCTAGCAGAATGAATATGCAATGCTATAAATCCAATTTCACCAACTGGAATGGTTATATTTTTTTCATTTTGTAAAGTTTCTGCAACTTTTTCTGCCAAGGTATATTCCTTTTGATATAGTGCTTTAATTTCCATAAGAAATGGATTCTCTATTTCCTCATTATTTGAAAGTCTTTTCACTGTAAAGTTTAAATGATCTACTAATGCAACATGTATTCTCTCATCTAAATTTTCTTTCAATTCAGTTGCTATATTGGATATGATCTTTTCACATAACATTAAAAATTCTTCATCAACATTTTCAATTACCTGTTTAAAATTCCTTAAATTATCTTCATCCTCAATAACAAATACCTTTTCAACTTCAGTACCTTTTTCAATCTTGTCTCCAAATTTTTTACCAAATCCAATGCCTTTACAAAAAAGTATTCTTTCATTTCCGTTTATTTTCACAGAAACTATATTGTTATTATAAGACTTTAATATGACTGCCGAATCAATAAGTATACTCATATTCTCACCCTTTTTATTTATCATTTAAATAATAAAATTATTTTTTATAAACTAAAACTAATTACTTCATCCTGTCCTGAAATAACATCTTTATCAATATTGGCTTTCAATTCTTTAACAATATCCATATTGGTAATTAGAACAGGAGTTATTAAAGAAAAACCTTTGCTTAAAATAAAATCTCTATTTATTTTTATAATTGGAGTTCCAGATTTAACCATAGTTCCAGCTTCAACTAGTTGTTGAAATCCTTCACCATTTAGAGAAACAGTATCAATCCCTATATGAATTAATAATTCAGCACCACTCGCAAGTGTTATTGCAAAAGCATGTAATGTTTTAAATACTAATGTTAATTCTCCATCAGCAGGTGCAACTATTATATCACCGATTGGATCTATAGCAACTCCATCACCAGCTAATTTTTGAGCAAATACGCTATCAGGTACTTTAGATAAATCTATTGTTCTACCAGTTATAGGTGCAACTAATTTTATTTCTTTGTTTGACTTCCTTTTAAAAAAATTAAACATATTTATATTCCTGACTAATCAGGAATGTTCACTTCCTCTCATTTTTTTATTTTTTCATACGTCTTAGTACTAAGAAAAAGGCATAAGCTTCCTGTACAAGGTAAACTCATGCCTGATTTAACAGTAACACATTTATAGCACTAATTATATTATCTAAGATAATTCGTGTCAACAATGAAAAAAGTATTGATTATACAAAAAAGATATAGTAATATAAAAGCATAGAACCATAAAAGAATATATAAATTTAATATTCCGCGTGTAACCGATTAAATTGGGCATTAGCTGAAAAGGATAATAGTAATTTATCCTTCTCAGCTTTTTTTATTTTTCTAGAATTAATAGGAATTTTATTAATAAACTTAATAGTGTAATAGTGTATTTCAAGGATGTAAAAATCCTTTAAATAAATAAAAAATATAGGGGGAATTATATTATGATGAAGTATTTACAAAGATTAGGCAAATCATTAATGCTTCCAGTTGCTTGTTTACCTGTTGCAAGTATTTTAATGGGTGTTGGTTATTGGATTGATCCTACTGGATGGGGAGCAAACAGCGTAGTTTCAGCTTTCTTATTAAAAGCAGGTGGTTCATTAATCGATAATATGGGAATTTTATTTGCAATTGGTGTAGGTGTTGGAATGTCAGATGATAATGACGGTACAGCAGGACTTGCAGGACTTGTATCATGGCTTATGATTACAACTTTGTTAGCTCCAGGCGCTGTAGCAATGTTTAGCCATATTGATGTTAAAGAAGTAGCACCAGCATTTTCTAAGACTCAAACGCAATTTATTGGTATTTTATCAGGTTTAATTGGTGCTGCTTGTTATAACAGATTTAAAGGAGTTAAATTGCCAGATGCTTTAGGATTTTTTAGTGGAAAAAGATGTGTCGCTATTGTAACAGCAGGAGCATCAATTGTTGCATCTTTAATCTTATTCTTTGCATGGCCTCTTATTTATGGAGGATTAGTAGCTTTCGGTAAATCAATTATATCTACAGGCGCTATTGGTTCTGGTATTTACGCATTCTTAAATAGATTATTAATACCATTTGGTCTTCATCATGCACTTAACTCTGTATTCTGGTTTGATGTAGCTGGAATTAATGATCTTGGTAACTTCTGGTCAGGCAAAGGAGTACTTGGACAAACAGGTATGTATATGACAGGATTCTTCCCAGTAATGATGTTTGGTTTACCAGCAGGTGCATTAGCTATGTATCATACAGCTAAAGACAAAAAGAAAAAAGCAGTATATGGTTTATTATTAGCAGCTGCAATATCTTCTTTCTTTACTGGTGTTACAGAACCAATGGAATTTGCATTCATGTTCTTAGCTCCAGGTTTATATTTAGTTCATGCTGGACTAACAGGTGTTTCTGCAATTGTATGTACATTGTTACCAGTAAGATCAGGATTTAACTTTAGTGCAGGTTTTGTAGATTGGTTCCTAAGTTTTAAGGCACCTATGGCTGAAAATCCACTTATGTTGATTCCAATTGGTCTAGTAGTCGGTGTTGTTTATTATATAGTATTCCGTTTTGTAATTACTAAATTTAATTTAAAAACTCCAGGTAGAGAAGATGATGAAGATGAAGAGATTAATGTGAAACTTTCAAATAATGATTTCACACAAGTAGCATCTATTATCTTAGAAGGTGTTGGCGGAAAAGAAAACGTAGTATCTATTGATAACTGTGTAACTAGATTACGTTTAGAAATTAGAGACCAAGCAAAGGTGAATGAAAAGATTATTAAATCTGCAGGAATATCAGGGATAATAAGACCTGGTAAAACAAGTCTACAAGTTGTTGTTGGAACACAAGTACAATTTGTAGCAGATGAATTTAAAAAATTATGTAAATAGAAAAAATAAATGCAATAATTTATAACCATATTTTAATAACCTTTATAAGTAAGTAGTAATAAACTAAAAATACTTACTTATAGAGGTTATATATATTTAAAGGCACACTCAAAAAATAACAAACTAGTATGCTTGTCTATTTTACGCCATACTTCGTCACTAATAGCCTCTGATATGAACAAAACTTACCTCCTTGTATGAAGTAAAACATGCATCGCATCTTTGGTCTGTTATTTTATCTCATGTGCATAAAGGCTTTTTTTTACAGTGGCTAAAGTTTATAATAATTAATATAGCAAAGTTAATATTAACTTAGTAGAAAGTTTTAAGGAATATTGATTATGATTGGAGGAAGGGGGAAGCTTTTATGGAAGGTCTGACGAGAGAAGAAGAAGTTCTAAAATATCTAATTAAAGTTGAAAAGGATAAGAAAAGGGGAATAACAGCTGCTGAACTAAGTTCTTATATGGGATTGGATCGGACAAATATAAGTAGATATTTAAATAAACTATATAAGGAGAAGCGAATAAATAAAAAAGATGGAAGACCTGTTATATATAGTAGTATTGAAAAACTAATAGAAGATAACGATTTAAGTGAAAATAAATATGAACAGATAGTTAAAAATCAAGATAGTTTAGAGAGGCTTGTAGGTGCCAAGCAGTCACTTAAGCTACCAATACAACAAGCAAAAGCGGCAATATTATATCCACCTAGGGGACTACATACTATTATATTGGGTGAAACTGGCGTGGGAAAATCATTATTTGCTGAAGTTATGTATTACTTTGCTAAAGAATCAAATATGATAGCTGTTGATGCACCCTTTGTTAGATTTAACTGTGCAGATTATGCAGATAATCCACAATTAGTTGTAGCTCAGATATTTGGAGTAAAAAAAGGAGCATTTACTGGTGCTGATAGTGATAAAGAAGGATTATTAAAGAAAGCAGATGGGGGAATATTTTTTTTAGATGAAATACATAGATTATCGCCACAAGGGCAAGAAATGCTATTTACTTTCATTGATAAGGGATATTTTAGACAACTGGGAGATACTGAGAAAAAAATAAAAGCTGAGGTACAAATTATAGTAGCAACAACTGAACAACCTCAATCGTTCCTATTGAAAACATTTACGCGAAGAATTCCCATGACTATAGTATTACCTCCATTAAGAGAAAGAAAATTGGAAGAAAGATATTACCTTTTAAATGATTTTATAATAGCAGAATCATTGAGGCTAGCGAAGAGCATATATGTAAGTAAAAATGCAATTATATCATTTTTATTATATGATTGTCCGAGTAATATAGGTCAATTGAAAAGTGATGTTCAGCTTTCTTGTGCTAAGGTATTTTTAAATTATAAAATAAATAAAAATAGTTATATTTTAATAGATCAAGGTGACTTGCAACCTAGAGTTCAAAAAGGAATAATGAAAATCCAAGAATATAGAAAAGAAATAGATTATTTATCCAAAAACATGACGGATATTTTAAGATTTTCTAATGAAGATAATGTATTAAGAAATTTTGAATTAGAGGTTAGTCAAACAGAAAATTCTGAGAATAAGAGTTTTTACTCAATTATAGAAAACAAGATGGAAGACTTAAAAAACCAAGGCATGGACGAAACTAGGATAAATAATATTTTAAATATTGATTTTGAAAAGTATTTTAAAAAATATATTAGTACTATAACTACAAACTTTAAAAAAGATGAAATTTCAAAGGTTGTGGATTTAAGAGTAATAACAGTTGTTGAAAAAATGTTAAAAATGGCATCAGAAAAATTACACAGAGAATTTGATCAAAAAGTTTACTTTGGATTATCACTTCATTTGCAAGGCAGCATTGAAAGGATTACTTCACAAAAAAAGATATATCATCCTAAACTTAATTTTGTCAGGGTTCAATACAGAGAAGAATTCATTGTAGCCATGGAAATAGTTAAGATTGTTGAAAAAGAATTTAATTTAGATGTCCCATTAGATGAAATAGGTTATATAACTATGTTTTTATCTACAAGTAATGATGATAATTGTGTACAATTAGAAGAAAAAGTTAGTGTATTAGTTATGATGCATGGAACAAGTACAGCTAGCAGTATGGTAGAAGTAGCTAATTCGTTGATAGGAGAAGAATATATACAAGCATTGGATATGCCACTAACAATGAAAACAGAATATATGTTTGAAAAGGCTAAGGAAAAGATTAAAAAAATATACAATGAAAAGGGTATATTAATCTTAGTTGATATGGGATCATTAATTAACTTTGGAAATATTATTAGTAATGAGTTGGGAATCAAAATTAAAACAATTGATATGGTAACAACTTTAACTGTTATTGAAGCAGGGAGAAAAGCTTTAAATGGTAGAAGTTTAGATTCGATATATAATTCATGTCAGGAGATAGGAAGGGCATCTATACAAATGCCTAAAGAAGATTATAAGGATGATAAAGAACTTATTATAATTACTACATGCTTTACAGGTGAAGGTGCAGCAGAAAGAATAAAAACAAGAATAAGTTGTAGTTTGAGAAATATAGAGAAAGTAAAGATAATACCTCTTGATATTTTAGATAAAGAAGACTTTTTAAAAAAGGTAAGTGAATTAAAAGAAAAGTATACAATATTAGCAGTTGTAGGAACCGTAAACATATTTATTGAAGGCGTGCCATTCATATCTGCCCAAGATATTTTTATAGAACAAGGAATAAAATATTTAGAACATTTACTTGATATTGAACAAGACTTTTTTAAGGTAAAGAAAGCATTAATAACTCAAATAACGGGATTAGATTGTATAAAATTAGTTACTAATATTAGAGATATGATAAAACAAATAGAAGAAAGCTTAGAAGTAAGAATACAGAATGATGCACAAGTAGGAATTTTAATTCATGTGAGTTTCCTTATAGATAAGCTAAAACATGGTGGAAATGAAATAACATTTAAAAATCTTGAAGATTATAGATATAAAAATAATAAAGAATTTATATTAATTAAAAAGGCTTTAAGAGTTTTAGAACAAACCTATGAGATAAACATTGGAGATGATGAATTAGCATATATAGTTAGGATGGTTACAGAAAATATAGTTATTGTGTAAAAATGGGAATAGTGTGTAAATATAGTTTACACACTATTTTTTTTATTTTTACACTCTAAAAAGTAAGCTGAAATGTAGTAATAAAGCTATTTCGCTTTTTAAAACTAATATATTAAAAGTTGGCATGTTAATTGCTTTATATAATGGTGTAAGGAAAGATAAATAATAAATAAAACTAAATCAAAAGTTTAAAGGAGGATTCAACAATGAAGAAAATATTATTAGTTTGTTGTGCAGGAATGTCTACAAGTTTATTAGTTTCAAAAATGGAAGCAGCAGCAAAAGTAAAAGGGATTGAGTGTAGAATACAAGCTATAGGTGAAACAGATGCTAAGGAATATATAGATGATACAGATATTTTATTATTAGGGCCACAAGTTAGATTTTTATTATCAAAATTCAAAAAGAGTTTAGAAGGAAAAAATATACCAGTAGAAGTAATAAATACAGTTCATTATGGAACAATGAACGGAGAAAAAGTTTTAGAGAGAGCTTTAGAGCTTATAGAAAATAAGTAGTTTAAAAGGAGTAAAACATGATGGAAGAAATAATAATGAATCTTATAGTACACAGTGGAGAAGTTAGAAGTTATTCAATGGAAGCAATTCAATGTGCTAAAAAAGGAAATATAGATGAAGCAAAAGAACTAATAGTAAAAGCTGAAGAAGAACTATCCAAAGCACATAATGTTCAAACATCTTTAATACAAAAAGAAGCTAGTGGAGAAAAGACAGAAGTTTCACTACTTATGGTACATGCTCAAGATCATTTGATGACAAGTATGACATTAAAAACTCTTGCAGTAGAAATCATAGATATACATGAAGAATTACACAAGAAATAGATTCAAATTTATTTTTATGTAAAACAAAGAATGGTGGTGAGAATATGAAGTATGTAATAGGAGTGGATGGTGGAGGAACAAAAACAGAGGCTAGTGCTTATGACTCACATGGAAAAGTTATAGCAACATCAATAAAAGGCTTTGCAAATTTATTAAATAATAAAGAAATAGCTTTAGATAATATAGTAAGTGCTATAAGGGAAATAATAAATAGATTTGGAACTAATGATCTTAATGGAGTATATTTAGGGATTGCTGGATCAGAGGTTGGTGAAAATTCAAAGATAATTTCAGATACAATAAAAAGAGAATTAAAAATTAATTGTGTGGTTATGAATGATGCAGAAATAGCATTAAAGGCTATGCTAAAAGGAAAAGATGGAATACTGACTATAGCTGGTACGGGCTCAGTGGCTTTTGGAATTAATAATAATGTTACTTCGAGATGCGGAGGCTGGGGAAATCTATTAGGAGATGAAGGCAGCGGATATAGAGTTTCAATAGATGCAATAAAGAGAATGATATATGAAGAAGAAAATTCTATTGAAAAATCAGAGTTAACTAAAAAGATTATGAAACACCTAGAAATTATTTCAGTAGAAGAGGTAACAAAGTTTGTATATTCATCAACTAAGGATGAGATAGCAGCTTTAACTCCAATAGTTGCAAGACTCGGAGAAGCTGGTGATGAAATAGCAGCTGGAATATTGATTAAAGAAGGAAGAGAACTTGCTAAGACAGTTATAAATGTATACAAGAAATTAAAGTTTAAAAGCTGCTCTATAGCATTAGTTGGCGGAGTTATTAGAAAAGCTAAAGTACTTAGAAATGCTTTTGAAGATTATTTAAGAGAAAGTATAGTAATTGAAGACATTGTAGATGAAGAAATTTCTCCAACAATAGGAGCTTACTATATAAACAAAATTAAATAAGAAAAGGAATGTGAAGATATGAAAAGATTAGGAATTTCAGTTTATCCAAGCCATAATGACATAAATGAAATAATTAAGTATATACATTTAGCAGGAAAGTATGGATTTAAGAGAATATTTACATGTCTGATTTCAGTAGCTGATAAAAAAGTAGAAGATATAATAGGCGAGTTTAAAACTATGGTGGCAGCAGCAAAAGAAGAAAATATGGAGGTTATTGCAGATTTAGATCCAACAATATTTGAAAAATTACATGCATCTATATACGACTTAAAGGTATTTAAGGATATGGGTTTAGATGGAATAAGATTAGATATGGGTTTTAGTGGTTATGAAGAGTCTATTATGAGTTTTAATGAATATGGATTGAAAATAGAATTAAATATGAGTAGTGGAACTAAGTACATTGATAATATTCTATCATATAAAGCTAATACTAATAATTTATATGCATGTCACAATTTTTATCCTCATAAATATACAGGACTTTCATTTAAACATTTTATAAAATGCTCAAAACAATTTAAGGAACTAGGGTTAAATACAGCAGCATTTGTAAATTCATCCAGTGCAAAGTATGGACCTTGGCCAGTTTCAGAAGGTTTATGCACATTAGAAATCCATAGGGATTTACCAATAGATGTACAAGCTAAACATCTTCTATCAACAGGGTTAATTGATGATATTATAATAGCAAATTCATTTGCATGTGAAGAAGAACTTAAGGCATTAAGTGAATTAAATAAAGAAAAATTAATATTTAAGATTGAATTTAATGAAAGCGCAACTGAACTAGATAAAAAAATTGTTCTTGAAGAGTTTCATAATAATAGAGGAGATGTCTCAGAATACATGTTAAGGTCTACTCAAAGTAGAGTTAAATATAAAGGTGAAAGTTTTCCAGCAGTTAATACTATTGATATAAAAAGAGGAGATATATTAATAGATTCAGATTTATATACTAAATATGCAGGTGAGCTTCAAGTTGCTTTAAAAGATATGAAGAACAGTGGCAAGACTAATGTAGTGGGTAAGATAGCAGATGAGGAAATATTTCTATTAGACTATATTGAACCTTGGATGAACTTTGGTTTTAACTTAAATAAGAGCCCAAATGCATAGCTGCTATGTTTTCTGTATTTTGTGATTGAAGGCAAAAAACAAGCTAAAAGTAGCAAAAAATCTTATTCTTTTAAATTATGCTATTTACCTTCAATTATGTTTTTATATTTTTGTTGTTATTAATATTTTAACATAATAGAGGAAAATATAAATATCTAACTTAAAAAAGTTAGGGAAATAAGCGCTTGTAAAATTCATACAAGCAAATAAAAAATAATAATTGATAAGGGGGAAATATTATGAACAAATTTTTTGAATGGATGGAAGAACACTTTGTGCCAATTGCAGCTAAAATTGGTTCACAAAGACATCTTATGGCAATCAGGGATGGGTTCGCTACAATTATGCCAATAATTATGGCAGGAGCATTTGCAGTATTATTTAATAATTTAGGCTTTCAATGGTATCAAAACTTATTGAATTCAATCTTACCTGTAGGATGGCAAGCCTGGGGAGGCAATATTTGGACTGGATCATTTGCAATAATGTCTATATTAGTTGTATTTACGGTATCATATCATTTAGCAAGATCATATGAAAAAGATGGTTTAGCAGCTGGAATAGTAGCTGAAGCAGCATCTATCATTCTATATGCAGCAACTCCGGATGGGGGAGCATTACCATTTACATTCTTAGGAGCACAAGGACTATTTATTGCATTAATAGTAGCATTAGTATCTACAGAACTATTTGTTAAATTAATAGGAAATCCTAGATTGGTAATAAAAATGCCTGATGGAGTACCACCAGCTGTTACTAAATCATTTGCAGCATTAATTCCATCAATTATAATCCTAGCAATAGCAGCAGGTATTAAGCAGTTATTTATAACATTTAGCATAACAGATATGCATCAAGCACTATTCTTTACAATTCAAAAGCCATTACAAGGATTTGCAGGAAGCTTAGGTGGAGTATTGATAATAGTATTCTTAACACAAGTATTATGGGTCTTTGGACTACATGGGTCAAACATACTTGCACCAGTAATAAATGCATTATTACTTCCACTACTTATGGCTAACACAGAAGCAATTAAAAATGGATTACAACCAGAAAACATATTAAGCAGTCAATTCTTAGATTCATTTGTATATATGGGTGGATCAGGAGCTACAATAGCTTTAATAATTGCAATATATATATTAGGGAAAAAAGCAGGTACTCAACAAAGAACAATTGCTAACTTAGGACTAGCACCAGGATGCTTCAATATAAATGAACCAATAGTATTTGGTATGCCAATAGTATTAAACCCAATGTACTGCGTTCCATTTATATTAGCACCTATGGTTTCAACAATTATAGCATATGTATTAACTTATATAGGATTTGTACCAAAAGTATCAATAATGGCAGCTTGGACAACACCACCAATTTTAAATGCATTGATATCTACTAATTCAATTATGGGTGCAGTTACGTCTGTTATTTGCTTAGCTGTAAGTGTAATAATATATCTTCCATTTGTATATATTGCAGGTAAAGCAGAGATAAAAGTTGAGGAAGGCGCAGGAGTAGAAATTTAATAGGCAGATTATATAAACAAGTAAAGCTTATAATGATTATTTGGAATGTTTTATGTTAAGAACAATAGAAAAATATTTAGAGTATTTTAGATGGAGGTTCTAAATATGAAAAATAAGAAAATAAAGATAGTTACTATTGGAGGAGGATCAAGTTATACTCCAGAATTAATTGAAGGATTTATAAAACGTAGTAATGAATTGCCTATTAAAATTAATAGAATTACTATATAATCCAGAAAATGCAGATTCAAATAATGAAGCTGTAGTAGCTAATATTAAGGAATCAAAGTTTATATACGAACAAATAAAAGATTTAGGATTATTACCTTGTCCATATCACAATTACTATTATGCTACAGATGATATGTTGAAAGAAGAATTAGAAAGTTTTTCAAAAGGGGAAACAAGAGCAGAAGTTGTAAAAAGAACTGAAGCAGAGTTATTTGAATTATATAAAGATCCTAAACTAGATTATAAGCCAGAACAATTAACTAAACGTGGAGGGGCCTACTATAGTGATGCTGCATGTGAAGTTATATGTTCAATATATAATGATAAGAAGACAACAATGGTGGTTTGCACTCCTAATAATGGTTCGGTTTCAGATCTTCCATATGATTCAATTGCAGAAGTTTCAAGTATAATAACAGCACATGGGCCAGAACCAATAAATTTTGGCAAGTTAGATGTAGAAGCAAAAGGAATGCTTCTATTAATGAAATCAATGGAACAAATAACAATATCAGCAGCTATTACAGGAAGCTATGATGAAGCGATCCACGCCTTTACAATAAATCCATTAGTTCCAAGTGGATTTATTGCTAGAGATGTATTAGATGAATTATTAATAGCACATAAAGACTATTTGCATCAATTTGCTGAAATAATAGGCAAATTATATAGATAGAGAATAAATTATAGAAAAGAAGTAAACTGTACCCTGTCAGTTAGACACAGAAAAAGAGGTTGTGTTAATTGACAGGGTACTTCTTATAAAAAATAATTTTATATATAACACTTAATATTCTTTTTATTGTAAACTTTAAATGTATTACAAAACTAGTGCTAGTATACTTTAAAGTTAATTACTTCATCTTGTCCTGCAACAACAGCTTGATCAACATTCATATGTAATTCGCTTACAATATCCATATTGGTAACTAAAACTGGGGTTATTAATGAAAAACCTTTATTTAAAATAAAATCTCTATTTATTTTTATAATTGGTGTTCCAGCTTTAACCTTACTTCCAGCTTTAGCTAGCAGTTCAAATCCTTCACCATTTAAAGAAACAGTATTAATTCCTATATGAATTAATAACTCAGCGCCATTTGAAAGTGTCATGGCAAAGGCATGCAGTGTTTCACATATTAATGTCAATTCTCCATCAGCAGGAGCAACTATTACATCACCAGTAGAATCTACAGCAATTCCATCACCAGCTATTTTTTGTGCAAATACAGTATCAGGTACTTTAGATAAATCTATGGTTTCACCAGTTACAGGCGCAATTAATTTTACTTCTTTATTTGAACTCTTCTTAAAAAAATTAAGCATGTTTATATTCCTAACTAATCAGGAATGTTCACTTCCTTTCATTTGTTATTTTATATGTATTATCACTAAGGCATAAGTTTCCTATAGAATGCAAACCTATAAGCTATTAATTTTGGTGAAAAGTAGATAGCTTATAAAATTTATGATCGTAATTTATTTACTAAATTTCTCGAAGCCATTAAATTTTTCTTGTAATCATCTAATTCATCTTTAATCATACCTAAATATAATAAATCTGTTAAAATTAAAGATGCATTTCTTGATGAAACAGCTCCAAGCCTTAAATCTTTTTCTTGAGACGGCACATATAAAACTAAATCTGAGAATTTTAATAATGGACTTTTTATAAACTGAGTTATTGAAATAGTAGTTGCACCTTGATTTTTGGCATGTTCCATTGCTACATTTATTTCTTTTGTATTTCCACTATAACTAACTGCAAGAGCAACATCCTGTTTAGTTATATAGGTTGTTGCTGCTAATTGCATATGAAAATCGTTATAAAACACTACATCATAACCAACACGAGATAACTTTTGGGCTAAATCATAACAACATATGCCAGAACTGCTTATTCCAAATAAGTAGATACGCTTAGCATTTTTCATAGCTTGCACTGCATTATTTAAAGTTTCTATTCTTAGAAGTTTATAAGTTTGTTGAACAGCGGAAGTATCAGATGCCATTGATTTTTTTACTATTGTTTTTAAAGAATCTTTTTGACAAATTTTTTCAGAAAATAAAGGAACTTCTTCCGTATTATCTTTTGCAAGATCAAGCTTTAGTTCAGCAAACCCATTATATGCAAGCTTTTTTGAAAATCTTATAACTGCAGCAGCTGATGTATTTGTTTTAGCAGCAATATCTTGAACAGAATCATATATTATACTATTAACATTTTCTATAATATATTTAGAAATTTTTTCTTCTGTTTTTGTAAAATTTTCACATGATTTAATTTTATATAAACAACTCATTACAAGACCTCACTTTAAGTAAAATCAGATAGAGTAAAAACGCTATCTGAAATTTTAAATTCTACCAATAAAATTACTATGGATATCAAAAGACAAGATTATACTTATATTATAAAATAATTTCTATGGATTTATTGCATAAGTATGAGTTTTACTGTTGATATCTATAAAATATATAATAATTGTATCAAATTTATTGATAACTTACATTAAAAATTAATTTTTTATATTTCGAAGTGCTTTAGATATATTTCCATTTTCTTTATTTAAGATTTCGTTACATACTTCTTTATTTTCCTTTGTTAAAACCATGCATATTGCAACTTTAACATTATAGTCACTTTGCACCAAATACTTATAAGCCTCATCTATTGTACATTTTCCACTTGTAGCTATAATATTCTTAGCACGTTCTACTAATTTTTCGTTAGTTGGCTGAACATCAACCATTAAATTATGATAAACTTTTCCAAGTTTTACCATTAATGAAGTGGAAATCATATTTAAAATCATTTTTTGTGCACTTCCAGCTTTCATTCTTGTACTACCAGTCACAACTTCAGGACCTACTATGGCCTCAATTGACACGATTGCATGCTTGCTAATTTCAGAAGAATGTACACATGAAATTGCTCCAGTTAATGCACCAATTTCATGTGCATAATCAAGTCCGCCAATTACATAAGGTGTTCTTCCGCTGGCAGCTAATCCTATTACAGTATCATTTTTATTTAATTTTATATTTTCTAAATCCTCTTTGGCAAGAGTTAATGAATCTTCTGCGCCTTCTTTTGCTTTAAGCAGTGCGCTATAGCCTCCGGCAATTAATCCTTGGACTAAAGATGGATCTACTCCATAAGTTGGGGGACATTCACTAGCATCTAATACACCTAATCTTCCGCTTGTACCAGCACCGATATATATTATACGCCCACCTAATAACATTTTTTCGTATGCTAGATTTATTAAATTTTCAATATAAGGAATTACTTTTTCTACAGCGAGTGCCACCTTTTTATCTTCATTGTTAATTATATTAAGTATGTTCTTTGTATCCATAATATCGATATTTATACTATCTTCATTAATTTTCTCTGTATCAAGAACGTTTAGATTTACTTTCATTACAATCACTCCTTTATAAAACATATTATACAAATAATAAAATATAATTTCAATATATTATTAAAATTTATGTAATTAATTTTCAAAGGAAGTTAGAGTACTATGAAAAATATTTTATTTAATTCTATTTATGTAAATTTCAATAACATCGATATAATATAATAATTTCTATAAACATAAATCACGGAGTTCCATAACGAATAATAGAATGGTTCTGTATTACAACTTATATAGATAAGAGAAATTTAAAGAAGATATAATTTAATATATATAATATATTAAAAATGAAGATCTATATTAAGATAGATTAATGTTAATTACTAAATTATTTAATATAAAAAATTATTATTTGAAACAGTTGAACTAAAATGAGCTCTTGTGAAATAAAATTTTAAAAAATGTAAAAAATAATTGAAATATTATTGACATAAATATTAGGGTGGTTATAATAAAAATATATCAGTAAGAATTAGGCGATGTTATTATAATAAACAAAGTAGGAGGCTATTAAAAATTTTATCATAACGTTTTCTTATTTGATAATTATTATAGCAGAAAGGGGTATTTATTATGGATTATAAAAGAATTGCTCAAGAAGTTTTAGTTTGTATAGGTGGAAATGGTAATGTTTCTGGAAATGCAACTTGTATGACAAGGCTTCGTATCACTACTAAAGATTCATCTAAAGTAGATTTAGAAGGATTAAAGAAAATAGAAGGTGTTATGGGGGTTGTTGAATCAGACACTCTACAAATAGTTTTTGGACCTGGAAAGGTAAATAAGGTTGGTGCAGAATTTTCAGAGTTAACAGGTATTTCCTTAGGGAGCTCAGAAGAAGTAAATGCAGAAGATCTTGCAAAGCAAAATAAAGCAGCAAGTAAAGCTAACCAAACAAGTATTGTTCAAGTATTTTTAAGAAAAATTGCAAATATTTTTGTGCCGTTACTTCCTGGAATAATTGCAGCAGGTTTAATAAATGGTATTACAAATGTTGTAAATGTTTCAACTCATGGTGCAGTAAGTGGACAATGGTGGTATGAATGTATAAGAACAATGGGATGGGCACTTTTCGTTTATTTACCTATTCTTGTTGCTATGAATGCAGCCAAAGAATTTAAAGGATCGCCAGTACTAGGTGCAATGGCAGGAGCTATGTCAATTGCCAATGTAGCTATGCCACTTCTTTCTAAATTTAAAGATGCACCAGTGGTTCTTCCATTAACAGGTAATGTGTTTAACCCAGCATCAGGTGGATTATTAGCTGCACTTATTGCCGGTATGTTCTTTGCTATTTTAGAACGTAAAATTAGCAAGTTTATGCCAGATATACTTCAAACATTTTTTACTCCATTATTAACAGTTATTATAGGTGGAATAGTTACATTATTAGTACTTCAACCAATAGGTGCTGGTTTAACAATGGCAATATTCGGAATATTAAATTTTATATATGTAAGTTTAGGGGTAGTTGGTGGATACATATTATCTGCTGGATTCTTACCTTTAGTTGCAGTAGGTTTACATCAAGCATTAACTCCAATTCATGCTATGTTAAATGATCCCAATGGGGCTACACAAGGAATAAATTATTTATTACCTATTCTTATGATGGCAGGAGGAGGACAAGTTGGTGCTGGTCTTGCTTTATATTTAAAAACAAAAAACAAAAAATTAAAACAATTAACTAGAGATTCATTACCAGTTGGTATATTAGGTATTGGTGAACCAATGATGTATGCAGTAACACTTCCACTTGGAAAACCATTTATAACTGCATGTTTAGGATCTGGAATTGGAGGTATATTAGCATCTATATTCCATTTAGGTACAGTATCTCAAGGAGTATCAGGATTATTTGGACTATTAATAGTTATACCGGGAACTCAAATTTTCTATATTATTGCCATGTTAGGCGCTTACGTAGGTGGATTTATATTCACATATTTCTTTGGTGTTGATGAAAAAAGAATTGATGAAGTTTATGGAAAATAACTATGGAAAAGGTGATAGAAATGAATTCATTTGGAATATCATTATATCTTGGAACAGGATACAAGAAAAATAAAGAAATAATTGAGAAAGCTCATAAGAATAATGCTAAGTATGCTTTCACTTCCCTTCATATACCAGAAGAGATAGTACGTGATTATCAAAAAGAGGTGGAATCCTTATTAACTATTTGCAAAGTAAATAATCTTAATTTAATAGTTGATGTTGGACCAAGGACATTAGAAAAGCTCGGATTTAAAGATTTTAAGGAACTAAAACAAACAAGTATAACTCATTTACGTTTAGATTATGGCTTTACTTATGAAGAAATCATTGAATTATCTAAAGACTTTAATATTGTGTTTAATGCATCAACTTTACTAGATAATGATATATATGAGCTTAAAAGATTAAATGCAGATTTTTCAAGGTTTTCAGCATGCCATAATTTTTATCCTAAACCATTAACAGGATTATCTTTAAAAAAGGTAAATAAAATTAATAAGAAATTAAAAAATCTCGGTATTACTATAATGGCATTTGTAGCCGGAGATAAAGATTTACGGGGACCTCTTCATATGGGATTGCCTACTGTTGAAGAACATAGAAGCGGAGATATATTGTTTAATGTATTGCAATTAACAAAAAATACTGAAACTGAGATATGCATAATTGGTGATATAGATATTACGGATGAAGCTTGGATTAAATTAAAGCAATTATCAGAAGGATATATTTCTTTACATGCTAGAATTGATGAAAAGTATTCATTTGTTAAAGATATAATACATCATGATAGACCAGATTCTAGCGACTATGTAATTAGGTCTCAAGAATCACGTGAGTTTAGTTCACAAGGAAAAATTTTTCAAGTTGAATCACCAAAAGAACGTAAGAAAGGTAGCATTTCAATAGGAAATGCTGATTATTTAAGATATTCAGGAGAACTTGAAATTGCAAGACAAAATCTTGAACCAGAACCTAAAGTAAATATTATTGGAGAAGTTGATATAAATGATATTAAATATTTAGATTATATTACTGACGGTATGGGATTTAAATTTATATAGTTTTAGAAAAAATAAAATCTATCCTTAACTTATTAAATATTTTAATAACCTCAATAAGTAAATTAGTTAATAAACTAAAAATACTTATTGAGGTTGTCTATGTTTAAAGGCTTTTTTTTACTTTGATTAAAGTTTATAATATCTAATGTAACAAATTTAATTGGATGGTGAAAATACATGGAATATATAAATGATATTAACATAAACGAAGCAGTTATACACATATTAGATAGTAATGGGGAAGAACCTGTGCTTAATGAATACAGTTTGGAACTAGATGAGGATATACATAAATTTTTATATAGACATATAGAAAGATGTTTAAATGATGATGAACTTAAATATGCACGTTTTAACCCTGAAAGAAATATAGTCAAAGAAGTTGTACAAGACTATTTAAATGGAATAGATAGTGATTTAATTAATTTATCGAAGGAGCTTGCTAGGCAACTATTCATAATAATGAAAGGAAATGTAAATATTCCAGCGGGGGATCTAATAATAGTATCAATATCTACAGATCAAGGACCGATGATAGGGATACTAAAAATGGATTATGTTAAGAATTTTACTCATGAAATCCAATTTGTAGATCAAAAAATTGGGATAGGAATAGTGCCACAAGTAGCTGGACTTCCAGGTAGTGGACAAAAGATACAAAAGGCTGCATTTCTTAAGCCAATTAGGGAAGATGAAAAATATAACTTGATGATTTTAGATAAGCAAAAAAGTAGTAAAGAAGATGAATATGGAGCAAATTATTTTATAAATACATTTTTAGGTGCAAGTATTATTACTAATGAAAGAGATATGACGAAAACCTTTGTAAAAGCCGCAGAAAACTGGACTAGAAAAAATATTACTGAAGATGCAGGAAAAGCAGAAGAAATTAGGACTGCTATTAAAACTAAATTAAAAGAAGAAGATACTATAAATATAGATTCATTCTCAGAAGAGTTATTCAATGAACAACCACAAGTAAAAGAAGATTTTTCAAATTATATAAAACAACAAGGTTTAAGTGAAGAAGTGGCAGTTGATAAAACTTGGGTTGATAAAAAACTAAAAAGAGTTAGGCTTAATATAGATAAGCAAATTGACTTGTACATAAATGAAGATACTTACCATGATTCCAATAAATTTGAAATTCAAAGAAATGGTGATGGAACTATAAACATGATAGTAAAAAATGTAATGAATTATATAGAAAAGTAAGAGTCCGAATTTTACATTTGGTTACTCGAACTTTCTCTGTAAGCAAGTAGATAGCCCAAATCTACGATTTGGTGAAGGTCACTTTCTATTAGAACAAGAAGATAGCACCTTGTACAGATGCTATCTTCTTTAATTTACATTAATATCTATAACTAACGGATAAAATTAGTACCTACTCTAGGCTCTTTTTCAGGTAGTGAAACTCCAGCTTCTTTACCTGTTTGTATACATTTTAGAAGCCATGCCATATTTTTGCCTAATGTTCTCATTGTTTGCATTCCTTCTAAATCTTGTTTTACTTCTTCAGGAGTATTTCCATGAACCATATTCCAATATTGAGAAGAGACAACAGGCATATTAGAAATGGTAAAGTATTTATTCAACTGATCAAAAGCTGAAGTTGCTCCACCGCGGCGGCAACTCACAATTGCAGCGCCAAGTTTATATTGAAATGAGCCTCCTCCTGCATAGAAAAGTCTATCTAAAAAGGATGTAATTGAACCAGATGGAGCTGCATAGTGTACAGGAGAACCAAAGACAAAGCCATCAGCTTCTTTAGCTTTTTCTAAAGCAACATTGACGATATCATCACTAAATACACACTTACCTTCACCATTCTTATGGCAACCGCCACAACCAATACAACCACTAATAGGCTTGTTTCCAATATGGAAAATTTCTGTTTCAATATTTTCTTTTTCTAATTCATTAGCCACTTCGCACAAAGCAGTATAAGTACATCCTTTGGCTTTTGGACTACCATTAATAAGTAATACTTTCATTTTTGACACCTCATTATAATTTTTTTATCTAATTTCTCACCACTGTAACAATTATTAATATACAACAAAATAATGTTAGAAGATATAACTTGCATAAACATTCACCGTTTGATTCAATAATATTTTTATACCAATAGAATGATTTTTTAGGGATACGCTAATATTATATTTAATGTATATTGAGTAGACATTGTAAAGATAACAGTTGAAAGAAAATATACTATGGTATAAAAATTAAGACATAGATGATTTACATGCATTGTAAACATCTATGTCTTCTATTTTATAACCATATTATTTCATCAATTTAACAAGTACAGCTTTTTGTGCATGTAATCTATTTTCAGATTCATCAAAGATTGCATCCGCATGTTCTTCTAAAACTTCGGCTGTTATTTCTTCACCTCTGTGAGCTGGAAGACAGTGGAGCACCATTACATTTTTATCAGCGATTGTGATTAATTCTTTGTTTATTTGGAAGCTTTCAAAAACTTTAGCACGGATTTCAGTTTCTTCTTCATGTCCCATACTAGCCCAAACATCTGTAATTAATACGTCAGCATTTTTAGCAGCTTCAGATGGGGAAGTAGTTATTGTAAAGTTAACCCCTTCTTTTTCTGCAATTTCTTTTGCTCTGTTTAAGTATTCATCAGTTGCAGTATAATCTTTTGGTGAAGCAATTGAAAAATTCATTCCAACTTTTAAGCAACCAATCATTAAAGAATTTGCCATATTGTTACCATCGCCGATGTAAGCAACTTTTAATCCTTCAAGGATGTTTTTATTTTCTCTTATTGTCATTAAGTCAGCTAAAACCTGGCAAGGATGTTCAGTATCTGTTAAACCATTAATAATTGGAATTGATGAATATTTAGCTAATTTCTCAACTTCTTCATGAGAAAATGTTCTAATCATTATGCCTTGTATAAATCTTGAAAGAACCCTTGCAGTATCCTCTATTGGTTCACCTCTGCCGATTTGTAAGTCTCTATCAGTTAGGAACAATGAATTTCCACCTAATTGATACATACCAGCTTCAAAAGAAACTCTGGTTCTAGTAGATGATTTTTCAAATATCATACCTAAACTTTTTCCTTTTAAGTGGTGATGCTCTATACCATGTTTTTGTTCATATTTTAATTGATCTGCTAAGTTTAAAATATCTAATATTTCTTCTTTAGAAAGATCATCCATTTTTAATAAATCTTTTTTCATATAAACCCCCTAAACAATATACAACTGACAATGGATAATTAATAATAAAAGTTAATAAAAACTTAAAATATTGCATTCTCTATTACAAATTGCTAATTATCACTTGTTCATTAATAATTATTTTTCAATTTTAGATAATATTTCAAGAATAATATCTATTCCTATCTTTAATTCCTTTTTAGTTATAACAAGTGGTGGGAGAAGTCTTACAACATCTTTTCCAGCTGTTAATACTAATAATCCTTTTTTTATAGCTTCTTTTTGAACTAATGTTGGATCGCATTTTACCTTTATTCCAATCATTAATCCAATACCACGTACATCTACAATTTGTGGATTTTTAGATTCTTCTAAAAGTTCTTTTACATAAGCACCTCTTTTTGTTATTTTTTCAAAAGACTTTTCATTACAAAGCTCATCAAGAACAACTAAAGAACCAGCACACACAACTGGATTAGCTCCAAAAGTTGAACCATGATCACCTGGTTTAAATACATCATCTACTTTAGAAGAGCATAGGAAACCACCTATAGGAAGTCCAGCTCCAAGACCTTTAGCTACAGTAACAATATCAGCTTCTACATCAAAATGATTATATCCAAACATTTTACCAGTTCTAGCTATACCACATTGAACTTCATCAAAGATAACAAGTACATCTTTTTCATTACATATTTTAACTACTTCTTGTACAAATTCTTTATCTAGTGGAATTACGCCACCTTCTCCTTGAATTGCTTCAAGCATTATGGCACAAACTTTATCTGTAAGTTTTGCTTTAAAATCTTCTAAATCATTTGCTTTTACATAATCAAAACCCTCAGTGAAAGGGAAGAAGTATTTATGGAATTTTTCTTGTCCAGTTGCTTTTAAAGTAGTTATTGTTCTACCGTGAAAAGATTGCATCAAAGTAAGAACTGTACTTCTTCCACCACCGTATTTGTCGTAGCTATATTTTCTAGCTAGTTTAATAGCACCTTCATTAGCTTCAGCACCGGAATTACCAAAAAATACCTTATTCATATTAGATTTTTCAGTTAATTCTTTAGCAAGTTTTACACTTGGCTCAGTGTAAAACATATTTGAGCAATGAACAAGAGTTTTTAATTGCTTACTAGTAGCTTTAATCCATTTTTCATGACTATATCCTAAACTGCTAACACCAATACCACTTGTAAAATCTAAATATTTATTTTCATCTGAGTCATAAAGATAAACACCTTCACCATGATTGATTACAGGCTCTAAACGACCATAGCTATTGACAATATGTTCTTTTGCTTCATTAAAATCATATGACATAAAATTACCTCCCATATTAAATATAATTAACAATGAACAACGAATGACGAAATTCCTTTGGAATTTATTCATTAATTGTTAATCGTACAATGTGCATTGTTAACTGATTAATAAATCATTGTTCCAATTCCTTCAGGTGAGAACAACTCTAGAAGAATAGAATGAGGAATACGGCCATCAATAATAAGTGCTCTTTCTACACCCATTCTGATTGCTTCAACGCAACAATCAATTTTAGGAATCATACCACCTTTTATTACTCCTTCTAAACATAACTTAGGAATTTGATGTATTCTTAAAACACTAAGTAATGATGAAGGGTCTTTTGAATCCATAAGAACACCAGGTACATCAGTAAGCAACATTAATTTTTCAGCTTTTAGTGCAGCTGCAATTTTAGATGCACATATATCTGCATTGATGTTATATGGTTTGTTATCTTCTTCGCCTAAAGCGATACTTCCAATAACTGGAATATAACCTGAATTTATAGCCATTTTTATAACTTCAGTATTAACCTTAGTTATTTCACCTACATAACCTAAATCAGCATCAGTTTTTAATTTTTTAGCTTTAAGAAGAGAACCATCCATTCCGCATAAACCAATAGCCTTGCCACCAAATTTCTCTATAAGAGAAACTAAGTTTTTATTTACTTTTCCACCAAGAACCATTTGAACTATATCAATAGTACTTTCACCAGTGTATCTTAAACCATTAATAAATTCGCTTTTTTCACCTAGTCTATTTAAAAAGTCTGAAATATCAGGTCCGCCACCATGGACAACAACTGGTTCAATGCCAACACATTTCATTAATATAATATCATTTATAACTGTTTCACGAAGTTCTTCGCTTATCATTGCATTTCCGCCATATTTTACTACTATTATTTTACCATAGTAACGTTGAATGTAAGGCAATGCATGAACTAGAACCTCAGCTCTTTCGTTATTATTCAATTTACAACCCCTCCCTAGAATTAGCTTCTATAATCTCCGTTAATCTTTACATATTCATAACTTAAATCACAGCCCCAAACATAAGCACTATAATTACCTAAGAATAAATTAACTTTAATAATAATTTCATTTTCACTTAGAACTTTTTTAGCGATATCCTCATCGAAAGGTAAAGAACTACCTGCTTCACAAACTTTTATAGTACCAGCATGGCTTTCAAAGGAAACATCAACTTTTTCAGAATCAAAATCAATTGTTGTATATCCTAGAGCACAAAGAATTCGTCCCCAGTTTGCATCACTACCAAACATTGCAGTTTTTACTAAACTAGAATTAATAACGCTTTTACCTAAAATAACAGCATCTTCTTCAGTACTAGCTCCAATGATTTGGCATTCTAATAATTTTGTAGCACCTTCGCCATCTTTAGCAATGTTTTTAGCCATAATTGTGTTTAACTCTGTAAGAACTTTAAGAAAGGAATCATAGTTTTCATCTTTTTCAGTTATAGTAGGATTTTCAGCTAAACCATTAGCTAAAATTAATATCATGTCATTAGTACTTGTATCACCATCAACACTAACTCTATTGTAGGTAACAGTAACACTTGACTTTAAAGCTTCAGCCAATAATTCTGGGGAAATAGAAAGGTCGGTTGTAAGAAAAGAAAGCATTGTTCCCATGTTTGGTTCAATCATTCCAGAACCTTTTGCCATTGAACCTATAGTAACCTTTTTGCCTCCAATATAAAATTCTAAAGCCAATTGCTTTTTAAATGTATCAGTTGTCATAATGGCAGAAGAAGCATCATCAAAGCCTTCTTTTGATAATTTTTCAGTAAGTAAAGGAATACCATCTTTAATAGCATCTATATTTAAAGGAACCCCAATTACCCCTGTAGATGCAACTAAAACATCATCTGTTTTTAAATTTAATGCTTTAGCTTGAAGACAAGTCATCTTTTCTGCTTTATGTAAGCCATCATCACCATTACAAGTGTTTGCATTACCACTATTTATAATTATAGCTTGTGCTTTTTTATTTTTTAGATGCTCTTTAGTAATATAAATTGGAGCACCTTTAACTTTATTTTTAGTGTACATACCAGCAGCTGCTGCTGGTACTTCAGAATAAATTAAAGCTAAATCTTTTTGTAAATTACTTTTCTTTAATCCACAATAAATACCTGAAGCTAAAAAGCCATTAGGAGATGTAACTCCACCATCTATATATTTTATATTCAAATTTAGTCCCCCTTTAATTCAGTTGGCAGTTAACAATTAACAATTAACAGTTTAAGAAACAAACTCCTGAGACAGTTATAAAATAGGAAATTAGACTGTTAACTAATTATTCACTACGATTTTATTGCATTACTTTATTGCTTTTTGTTATTTTTAATATAGAACTTAGAATTTTATATAATTTTCATTAATCTATTAACTTATTAAAACGCTGGTGCAATCAAATTTAAGCCATCTGTTTCATTAAAACCTAAAATAATATTCATGTTTTGAATCGCTTGTCCAGCAGCACCTTTAATCATATTATCTATTGTACTTACAACTATGATTTGATCTTGTCTATGATTTAAATGTAATGAGATAAAACAATCATTTGTTAACCTTACATTTTTTATTGAAGCAGTTTCTCCAAGTGGTAAGATGTTAACGAAAGGTTCATTTTTATAACAATCTACATATAATTTATGAATTTCTTCAAGATTTACTTTATTCTTAGGAGTACAATAAATAGTTGAAAGTATACCTCTATTTATTGGAAGTAAATGAGGTGTAAAAGTTATATTAACTTTATCATTTGCCATTGTAGACAAGGTTTCTTCAATTTCAGGTGTATGTCTATGAGCTCCAACTTTATATGGTGCAAAAGTTTCATTTTCTTCAGGAAAATGAGTATTTAAAGTTAAGCCTCTTCCAGAGCCTGTAGTTCCGGACTTAGAATCGCAAATAATGTTATCTAATTTTATTAATGAATTCTTAAACAACGGCATTAATCCGAGTTCTATAGTTGTTGGATAACAACCAGGGTTAGCAATTAATGAACATTCTTTAATTTTTTCTCTATTTAATTCTGGAAGTCCATAAACACTGTTAATATGTATTTCTGGTTGTGTAAATTTTTTACCATACCATTCTTCATATTCAGCTTCATTAGATAATCTAAAATCTGCCCCCATATCAATACAAATCTTTTTATTATCAATTGCTTTTTTTGCGATATCTTCACTTAATCCATGAGGAAGGGCAGTAAAGATTACATCACATTTTTTAATAACTTCATCTGAAGATTCACAAATTAAATCTGTTTTATTTAAAAAGTTTTTATATACGTTACTAATTTCTTGTCCTTTAAAAGAAACTGAACTTAAAGCAGTAACTTCAACTTTTGGATGAGATAATAATAATCTTAAAAGTTCAGCACCAACATATCCTGTAGCACCTATTATTCCAATTTTAACCATTTTAAAATTAGCCTCCTTAATTTATTGATAAATTATTTTTCTATGCATGAATTTTCAATTATTATATTTCAATTGTCTATAAAATTTCATGATGGAAAGTTTATAGTTTAAATTTCATAGACAATTGAAACTTTTAATGTGCATTAAAGAAGAAACTTTAAATTTCTTCTTTAATACTTAGAATTATTATATTTCTTTAAATTCATTTATAAATTTTTCTAATGATGCAATTTGTATTTTCACTGATTCTGTAGATGGACCCCCAATAACTTTACGTTCTTCTACACAAGTTACTAAATCTATTGCATGATATACATCATTTTCAAAGATAGGAGAGAAGCCTTTAAGTTCTTCAAGTGTTAATTCTTCAATCATCTTGTTTCTTTTAATACATTCAAGAACTATTTCTCCAACTACTTCATGAGCATTTCTAAATGCCATACCTTTCTTTACTAAGTAATCAGCTACATCAGTAGCATTAGTAAATCCAAGTCCTGCACCTTTTCTCATATTATCTTTTTTAACTTTCATAGTCTTAACCATTCCACAGAAAGTTTTAAGTGAAAGAGTAACAGTATCTAATCCATCAAAAAGAGCTTCCTTATCTTCTTGCATATCTTTGTTATAAGCAAGAGGAATTCCTTTCATAACAGTAAGAAGTGTCATAAGATCTCCATAAACTCTGCCAGTTTTTCCTCTAACTAATTCTGCAACGTCTGGATTTTTCTTTTGAGGCATTATACTGCTTCCAGTACTATAACCATCATCAAGTTCAACGAAACTAAATTCATTAGTACACCAAAGAATTATTTCTTCTGAAAATCTTGATAAATGCATCATTATCATTGAAAGACAAGAAAGTGTTTCAATGGCATAATCTCTATCAGATACAGAATCTAAACTATTTAATGTAACTTTTGAAAATCCAAGGTCACGAGCAACAGCTTCTCTATCAATAGGGTAAGTAGAAGTTGCTAGTGCTCCAGAACCAAGAGGCATTTCATCAACTCTCTTATAACAATCAGAAAGTCTTCCAAAATCTCTTTTAAGCATTTCAGCATAAGCTAAAATATGATGAGCAAAAGTTATAGGCTGTGCCTTTTGCATATGTGTATAACCAGGCATTATAGTATCTATATTTTCATTTGCTTTTTCTAAAAGAACTTCTTCTAGTGCGATGATATCTTCTTTTAAGCCTGCAATTGCTTTTTTTAAATATAATCTTAAATCCAATGTTACTTGATCATTTCTACTTCTTCCAGTATGAACCATCTTACCTTCTTCACCAATATAGTAAGTTAAAGTTCCTTCAATAAAACTGTGAATATCTTCAGATGTTTCATCTATATCAATAGCCCCACTATCAAGTCTTTTTAATATTTCAAGAAGACCAGAAGCAATTTTATTACTAGCTCCTTTAGGAATTATATTTTGATTTCCAAGCATTGAAGCATGAGCAAGACTTCCTTCAATATCTTCTCTATACATTCTTGAATCAACATTTATAGAAGAATTAAAATCATTAACTAATTTGTCAGTGCCTTTTTTGAATCGTCCGCCCCAAAGCTTCATTATATTTCCTCTTTCTTGACTTTTTCTTGCATTTTTGATCTAACAATAGATGGAAGACCAAATAGATTTATGAATCCAGCTGAATCCTTTTGATCATATACACCATCTTCTCCAAAGGTTGCATATTCTTCACTATATAATGAGTATGGACTTGTCATACCAGCATTGACAATATTCCCTTTGTATAGTTTTAATTTAACTTCTCCTGTAACTGTTTCTTGAGTTTTAGTAACAAATTCAGATAATGCTTCTCTAAGAGGAGTAAACCATTGTCCGTTATATACTATATCAGCAAATTTTAATGCAATTTGTTCTTTATAATGTGAAGTTTCTTTATCTAAACAAAGTTCTTCTAAATCTTTATGTGCTCTGTAAAGTATAGTTCCACCTGGAGTTTCGTAAACGCCTCTTGATTTCATACCAACAAGTCTGTTTTCTACCATGTCAGTAAGACCAATAGCATTTTCTCCACCAACTTTATTTAATGCATCTAATAATTCAACGCTTTTCATTTTTTGTCCGTTTAGAGCAACAGCGTTTCCTTTTTCAAAAGTTAAAGTTATATAAGTTGCTTCATTTGGAGCAGCTTCTAATGTCTTACAAAGTTCTAAAATTTTATCATACTTTGGTTCATTTTCAGGAAATTCTAAATCTAATCCTTCATGACTTAAGTGCCAGATATTTTTATCCTTACTATAATTTGTTTCACGGTTAATTTTTAATGGAATATTTTTAGATTCCGCATAATCTATTTCATCTTCTCTTGATTTTATATCCCAAATTCTCCAAGGAGCAATTATTGCCATCTCTGGAGCAAATGTTTTAACTGCTAATTCAAATCTTACTTGGTCATTTCCTTTACCAGTACATCCGTGACAAATTGCATCTGCGCCTTCAGCCTTAGCAATTTCAGCTAATCGTTTCCCGATTATTGGTCTAGCAAATGAAGTTCCTAGTAGATATTTTCCTTCATATATAGCACCGGCTTGAATAGTAGGGAAGATATAATCATCAACAAATTCTTGAGTTAAATCTTCGATGTATAATTTTGATGCTCCTGTTTTTAGAGCTTTTTCTTCTAAACCATCTAATTCGTCCTTTTGACCAACATTACCACAAACAGCAATTACTTCGCATCCATAATTATCTTTAAGCCATGGAATTATAATTGATGTATCTAGTCCTCCTGAATAAGCTAAAACTACCTTGTTATATTTTGTCATTTTAAAAGCCCTCCTCAAATATTAGACATACCAATTTACTATTTTTAAAATATGCCTTATGTAAAATATAAATTAATATAATTTTCTAAGTTAATGTGTTATTTATAATTATACATTCTAACAAAACAATAATCAAGGGGTATAAGTAATAATATTCATAAAAATACAAAGAATATACATAAAAACACAATGATTATGCATTAAATATTAATTTTTATGCATGAAATATTATATATATCAAAGTTATAAAGATGATGTATATTTATGAAACGTGATAATGTATGGAGGTTAATAGATAATTTTAAATTAAGGTATCTGTAAAATAATTATCCTAGTATATACAAGAATAATTACCCTGTGCTTTTTTCTTTCATATGGCTAAAGTATATTTTCTAAATTTGGCATTTGTAACTTTCTTATATGATCAATATTATGTTTTAGTAAATGTAGGGATGTATGAGCCTCTGTTACATCTTCATGAATTATGTAGGTAGATAATTTTACAGCCTCATTTAGTAAATTATCAAATTCTTGATGACTAAGATATATAGATGTTACCAAATTTTTCTCTTGAATGGAGTTTAACAATTCAAGAGACTTAGAATAAGCTTCTTCAAGCTCACCGCCTGTAATTTTAATTTCTATATCTTCAGCTTGCGTTTTAATATCATTACATAAATTGAGGATAGAATTATTTAAGAAACATACACATATCATAGTGAAGAGAAAGAGAAGTATTGATAATATTGCATTTCTCATTATGTTTTCTCCTTTTGATATTCATCAAAAAGCTGAAATTTAAATTTGCCTTCAGTGTCGTATAAAGCTATTAATACATGTTTTATTGATAAAATATTATGATTTTTAAGTAAATTAAGTATCCATTTTTCATCTTTGTCTATGGACGTTAAAGAATTTTTGTTTATTTTACCATCAGAAATTAATACCTTAGGCAATGTAACTTCAGCATTTTGGGTACTTTTTCCACAATTGATTTTAGATGAATTATAATCTACGGGCAATATAGACATCTGGCCATCATTTTCTAATATTGCATATTGAATTTCATCAAGATTAAAATAATTTGCAAGTCGTAATTCTTCTAATAATTCATCTATATTTAATTGTTGTTTTTTCAAAGTCGAATAATTAATTCTTCCTTTATGAATCAATATACAAGGTTCTCCATCAACAAACTTTCTTGTATATTGAAATTTCAATCCTATTTGGGTTAAAATAGTTTTCAAAAATAATAGGGTTATTATAGGAATAATACCTTGCAATAATGGTAATCTTGAGTCTTGCATGGGTAAGGACGCTAAATCTGAAATCATGATTGTTATTACAAATTCATAAGGTTGAAGTTCACCAATTTGCCTTTTTCCCATTAATCTCATTGTGAGTACTACTAATAAGTATAATATTGCAGTTCTAATTGACACTACAAACATAAAAAACCACCTCTAAAAATTAATATTTGCAATAATAAAATTAATATACAAAGAAAAAATAGTTTTATCATTTTTGGAAAACATGTATATAATATATTTGAAACTATTTAGATGGTTAAAATATATTAGAATAATAAAATCACCAAGAATAAATATAGTTTTAGCTTGGGATACCTATGTATTAAAAGGAAATTTACTTTTAAATTATTACTAAAAATTTGAGGATACCTAAGATTTATAACTAATTTGAGAGGAAAGGTATTGAATTATATGATTAATAAAGGATTAGAATCAGAATGTAATACTATTAAAGCTAAAAGAGGAATAACGTTTTATAATTTAATTCTTGATAATTATAAAGATAAAGTTAAAGATGTTGCTATATGTAAGCTAAATGGAAGATATCATGAATTAACTGAAGTGATTGAAGATGATGGAGAAGTAGAAATTATAGGTTTTGATACAGAATTGGGAATAAAAATTTATACTAGAACATTACAATTCATTTTTATTAAAATAGCGTTAGACTTATTTCCAGAATCTAAAATAACAATAGAACATGCTATAAGTAAGGCCATATATGGAGAAGTGCATAAAGAAATTCCTTTAAATAAAGATGATATTAATAAAATTAAAACAAGAATGCAGGATATAATAAATAAGGATGTACCAATAAACAGCATTATAACATCAAAAGAAGAAGCAATAGAAATTTTCAAGGGTTACAAAATGGATGATAAAGTTAATCTTTTAAAGTACTGTAATATAAAAGATGTACAACTTCATGAACTTGAAGGAAGATACGATTATTTTTATGGGCCAATGGGATATTCTACAGGTATAATAAAAATTTTTGATGTTTTTAAGTATGAATCAGGATTTATTTTGCAAAGACCAGAAATAAAAAATTTAAATGTACTTCCTAAATTCAAGGAACAAAAGAGTTTAACTAAGATTTTTATAGAAGCACAAAAATGGTTAAATATATTAGAGTTGGAGGATGTTGGAGCATTAAATGAAAAAGTAATTAATAATGAATTAAGAAATATAATTATGGTTTCAGAAGCTCTTCATGAAAAGAAGATAGCTAATATTGCAGATGATATTTCAAATAAAAAAGATGTGAAAATTATACTTATTGCAGGACCATCTTCTTCAGGAAAAACAACATTTGCAAATCGGTTAAGTATACAACTTAGGGTAAATGGATTAATACCTATTCCATTATCACTGGATAATTATTTTTTTAATCGAATAGATACACCTAGAGATGAAAATGGCGATTATGATTATGAATCTATTAATGCATTAGATTTAAAATTATTAAATAAAAATTTAGAAAAGTTAATGAATGGGGAAAAGGTTGATTTACCAATTTATAATTTTAAAACTGGAGAAAAGGAATGGAATGATTATAAAGTAGAACTACCACTAAATGGAGTGTTAATACTTGAAGGAATTCATGGATTAAATCCAAATTTAATTTCAAGTGAACTGAATAGTAATGTATTTAAAATATATATATCAGCATTAACCCAATTAAATATAGATAATCATAATAGGATTTCCACAACGGATGTAAGAAAAGTAAGGCGAATAGTTAGAGATTCATTATCAAGAGGATATCGAGCAGAGGAAACTTTAAAAATGTGGAAATCTATAAAAATTGGAGAAAAAAACAACATATTTGTTTATCAAGAGGAAGCAGATGTTGCATTTAATTCTACATTGGTTTATGAACTTGGAGTATTAAAACCATATGCATTAAAAGAATTAAATAAAATAACTGATGAAAGTCCAGTTTATTCAGAAGCTATAAGATTAAAGACTTTCTTAAGTTTTTTTAAAAAAATTCATGTTGAGGAAGTACCTAATAATTCTATTTTAAGAGAATTTATTGGTGGGTCAGCTTTCTATGAATATTAGATGAAAATAATAAGTGCCCATTAAGGGCATAAAGGAAAAATAATAACTCAATTGCAAGAAAAAATGGCATCAATGAATTCAAGTTGATGTCGTTTTTTTGATTTTAAATAAGAAATAAATTAATAAATATTTAACATAAGTTATTTTAAATGGTATGAAATTAGTATCAATAAACTTAATAATGGAATTTTTTTTTAAAAAAATATAGCTAGATTACTATATTTATAATATGTCTTAACTAAATATGTGTTATGATAGTAATAATGGCATATTCTACTTTTGCTACAACCTACGAGCAAACATTTCATTTTATTTAGAAGTATTTTCTATGATGGGGACAAAAGTGTCTAAAGAAATTACAATCTTTCTTATATATTCTCTACAATTGATGATTTCAAAACTATTATTATAATTTATATATTTTGCAATACTAATATAGTGTAAGTAAATATAACTAAAAGAATTTATTTGGGGAGGTGCTCTAACTGAAAAACAATATAGAGCTTGAAGAGAAAATGTTAAAAATCCTTAGTCATAAGGCACAGGAAAATAACAAAATTAATGCCGGATTATTTGGTAAATATCAAGTTAAAAGAGGACTTAGGGATATTGATGGGAGAGGCGTGCTTGTTGGGCTTACAGAAATTGGAGACGTACGTTCATATATAGTTGAAGAAAATGAAATGGTTCCTATGCCTGGGAAATTATTTTATAGGGGATTTGACATTTCTGATATTGTTAATGGATTTCTTAAAAACGATTCTTTTGGATTTGAAGAGACGTGCTATTTGCTTTTATTTGGTAATCTT
This sequence comes from Clostridium beijerinckii, assembly GCA_003129525.1. Taxonomy (NCBI): domain Bacteria; kingdom Bacillati; phylum Bacillota; class Clostridia; order Eubacteriales; family Clostridiaceae; genus Clostridium; species Clostridium beijerinckii. The sequence continues at coordinate 1,636,183 of CP029329.1, forward strand.
CCTACGGAACAGGAATTGAAGGAGTTTGAAGAACTCTTGTCAGTATATAGGAATTTACCTGATGGTTTTGTGCGTGATATGATATTAAAAATGCCTAGTAAAGACATTATGAATTCAATGGCACGAAGTGTATTGGCATTTTATAGTTTAGATGATTTAGCAGATGATACTTCTATAGAAAATGTATTAAGGCAATGCTTAATACTAATAGCATGTTTCCCACTGATGGCAGTTTATGGTTATCAAGCTTGTACTCATTACCATGACAACAACAGTTTATTTATACACAGCCCACAACCTGAATTAAGCACTGCTGAAAATATTCTTTATATGCTTAGACCAGACAACCAATATACAAAACTTGAAGCAATTCTTCTTGATCTTGCACTTGTTCTGCATGCAGAGCATGGTGGAGGAAATAACTCAACCTTCGTGACACACGTTGTTACATCATCTGGTTCAGACACATATTCAGTTATGGCTGCGGCTCTTGGTTCGTTAAAAGGTCCAAGGCATGGTGGTGCAAATATCAAAGTTGTACAGATGTTCGAAGATATAAAAGAAAACATCAAGGACTGGACAGACGATAGAGAGGTTGAAGAATACCTTATGAAAATACTCAATAAGGAAGCCTTTGATGGTTCAGGACTAATTTATGGTATAGGTCATGCAGTTTATTCAATATCAGATCCCCGAGCTGTTATTTTCAAAGAACATGTTGAAAAGCTTGCAAAGGAAAAAGGATTTGAAAATGAATATAATTTGTACGCAAAAGTTGAAAAATTAGCACCTGAGGTAGTTGGCAAAGTACGTAAAATATATAAGGGTGTAAGTGCAAATGTGGATTTTTACTCAGCTTTTGTATATAGAATGCTTGATATACCTCCAGAATTATTTACTCCTATTTTTGCTATGTCAAGAATATCTGGGTGGAGCGCTCATCGCATTGAAGAAATTGTGAATGCGGGTAAAATAATTAGACCTGCATATAAGAATGTTATTAAAAGAAAGAAATACGTTGATATGGATGAACGATGATGTTTATCTAATAGTAAATTATGAGATAAACATACTTCACATTATATCAAGTCAAATATACATCGTATCTTCAACTTCTTATGAATAACTTTTTTATTTAGATAGTGATGGAAGCATTACAGTAGCTAGACATCGAGGAAAGAATTTAATGAAAATAATTTGGAGAGTGAGTTTGATATATAGACTCACTCTTTCTAATTTTAAAAAAGGTAATTTAAATTAGTAAGTTATAATAGAAAATTAAATTATATGGTGATTTAATATATTAAATTTAGTGATGTTATGATTTAATATATATAAAACATACAAATTAATGATATATTCATATATAAGAAAGAGGAGTGACAATGAAAGGAATCGGAGTTTTTGATATTTTAGGACCTATTATGATAGGCCCATCAAGTTCACATACAGCTGGTGCAGCTAGGCTTGGCAAAATTGCAATGAGTATAGCTGGTGGAGATATAGCAGAGGTAACATTTTTATTACATGGCTCATTTGCTAAAACATACAAAGGTCATGGAACGGATAGAGCATTGATTGCTGGAATTCTAGGAATGGAACCAAGTGATGAAAGACTTAGGAATTCTATGGATATAGCAAAAGAAAAGAAGATTAAATTTTTATTTAAGGAAGCTGATTTAGGTGATGTTCATCCTAATACAGTGAAATTTATTATGAAGACAATAAATGATAAACATTGTGAGGTTATGGGCTCTTCCATTGGTGGAGGAAGTATTCAAATTATAGAGGTTAATGATAATGAAGTTGATTTTACTGGAATGTATGAAACCTTAATAGTATCTCATAAAGATGCTCCAGGGGTTATTAATAGTGTCACCAGTATTCTTTATAGTGAAAATATAAATGTAGCTTTTATGAGGGTTTTTAGACATCAGAAAGGTCAAGAAGCCACAATGATTTTTGAACTGGATAATAAGGTTAGTGATGAATTAATAGAGAAAATTAAGAATATTGAATTGCTACATAATGTAATCACAATAAGCCCAGCGGAAATAAGTTAACAGTTGCTTGGTAAGATATCTAAATTAATTATGCTGGAATTTAATATCTACAGTGAACAAAGACTAGTTAAGAAAGGTGGAATAGTTATTTATGATAGCAAAGACAGGCGTAGAATTATTAGAAATATGTGAGAAACATAATATTACATTAAGTGAATATGCTATAAGATGCGAAGTAGAGGAAAAAGGATTAACAAGAGATGAAGTCATAGAAAAGATGAGAAAGAATTTAAAGGTTATGATTTCAGCAGCTAATGAGGGAATGGAAAAGGAAGTTTATTCAGTTAGCGGATTAATAGGAGGAGATGGCTTTAAGTTATATAATTATGCTAAAGAAGGAAAAACTCTTACAGGTACTGTAACAAATATGGCAATGGCAATGGCACTTTCTTCATCAGAAGTTAATGCATCTATGGGAAAAATAGTTGCATGTCCAACCGCAGGTTCATGTGGGATATTGCCAGCTATAATTTTATCAGTAGGTAAAAAACTCGACTTAGATGAAGATGGACTTTTAAATGGATTATTTGCAGCAGCAGCAGTTGGAATTATTATTGGATTAAACGCTACATTATCAGGAGCAGAAGGTGGATGTCAAGCAGAATGTGGTTCAGCTTCAGCAATGGGGGCAGCAGCCACTGTTGAGATGATGGGAGGAACTCCTCAAATGAGTTTAGATGCAGCAGCTATAATATTTAAAAATGTGTTAGGACTTGTATGTGATCCAGTTGCAGGACTTGTGGAAATACCTTGTGCTAAGAGAAATGCTCAAGGAGCCATAACTGCATTATGTGCAGCTGATATGGTAATGGCTGGTGTAGCATCTAAAATTCCATTTGATGATACAGTAAGTGCGATGTATAAAGTAGGTAAAAGTTTGCCACCAGCTCTTAGAGAAACAGCATTAGGTGGAGTGGCAACAACAAAAGAAGGATTAAGACTTAAGGAAAAGGTTTTTGGAAAAGATAATAGATAGAAGAAATTCATCCACAGATTAAAATTCTTTGTGAAAATAGAAAACTACAATTAGAATTAAAGGATAATATAAATAGAAATGAAATAAAGGGTACTCTTTTGTAGAGTGCCCTTTATTTTATAGATTCTATTTTTCCCAGCAAATTCTCAGCTTGGGTTAAGGTAGTATTAAGATTACCTTGTTATAATTCAAATAATAAATTAATTAGTTGATGTATTTAGGGCATTGAACATATGCCACGGAGGTATTATTTGACTATAAGTACAATAAGCATTGAATTATTAATAATTGAAATTATAGTAAGTTTAATTTTTATATTTGCTACTGGAAAATAGGAAAGGCCAGAAGTAGTAAAGAGTAGATATGCTCTTGGTACTATAATAAATTTTGAAATATCAGGCAGTCTACAATGATACCAATAAAACAAATAAAAACAAAGAAGGATACAATTTTAATTGAAGTTGCAAAAAACCAAGTTATAGGCGAATTTGTTAATGGTTTTGAAGTAATTAAACCTGTTAAAAATATGGAAAATATTATGCATTAGCACAGAATAAGTAAAAAAATATATACTTGACGTTTTGCAAGTAATGGTATAATCTTTACCTTGTACAAAACAATTTAATAATTTAGATAACTAGAGGGGCTAATATTTTAGCTGAGATTGGAAAGATTGATTTCCTGACTCTTATAACCTGATTTGGTTAATGCCAACGTAGGGAAGTATATTAATATTTATGTATAGTTTTGAAGTATATTTGTGCATAGTTTATTGATGTATTCCTTAAGGAATACATTTTTTTTGCGTAAAAATAATTAAAATGAAAGGATGATTTTATGTTTAGAGCATTGACAATTGCAGGATCTGATACTTGTGGAGGAGCAGGAATTCAAGCAGATTTAAAGTCTTTTTCAGCTAATGGAGTTTATGGAATGAGTGTTATTACAGCAGTAACTATTCAAAATACTATGGGTGTTTTTGGCATTCAAGATATAAATGCAGAAATAATTGAAGGTCAAATTGATGTTATTTTTGAAGACATTAGAGTGGATGCTGTAAAGATAGGAATGGTTTCTAAGATTGAGTCTATAAAGGCTATATCAAAAGCATTAAGAAAAATTGAAAAGTTACCAGTAATAGTTTTAGATCCTGTTATGATTTCAAAAAGTGGATTTAATTTATTATCAAAGGATGCAAAAGATACTTTAGTTAAAGAATTATTTCCTTTAGCAACATTAATCACTCCTAATTTACCAGAAGCAGAAGAAATTTTAGGAATTGAGATAAAAACTTTAGATCAAATGAAGGAAGCGGCTTTAAAACTTATGGAACTTGGACCAAAAGCTGTTTTAGTTAAAGGTGGACATTTAGAAGGTGCAGCTACTGATTTATTATTTGATGGAAAAGAATTTATATTTTTAAAGCAAGAAAGAATAAATACTACCCATACTCATGGAACAGGATGCACTTTATCTTCTGCTATAGCTGCTAATTTAGCTAAAAACATGACTATGGAGGAAGCTGTGAGAGAAGGAAAGAGATACATAACGTGTGCCATTGAACATGGATTTGATCTTGGGAAGGGTGTTGGTCCTACTAATCATTTTTATGAACTTTATAAGAAAGCAGGAATGCTTTAACAATTTACCATACACAATTTAGGAACGAGCCCACAGAGAAAGTTTAAAGAATGAAATGTAAAATGCACTGTGTGAAAGTTTTGCTAGCCAAATATAAAATTTGGATCATCACTTTTCGATTCTCACTTTTGCTTATGGCATTTGAAAAAATATTTTAGAAACCCTAAGGGGATTTTATATATTCTAATATGGCAAAAATTAAAACCATATATTCTGAAGAATATTACCATATATATTCTTCAGAATATGCACCGCTAAAAAAAGTGCAAAGCACAACCAAGAACTTTTTATAGCACAATTAAGAACTTCTGCAAATACAAGTCAAGGCATAATTAGATTAAAAAATGAATGTGAGGAGAGAAGAAAAAATGAATTATAAAACACAAATGGAAGCAGCTAAAAAGGGTATAGTCACTAAAGAAATGAAGGTGGTAGCTGAAAAGGAAAAGATTTCAGAAGAAAGATTAATGAAGCTTGTAGCAGAAGGTAAGGTCGCTATTCCAGCTAATATTAATCATAAATCACTTAGCGCAGAAGGTATTGGCGATGGACTTAAAACTAAAATAAACGTAAACTTAGGTGTTTCTGGAGATTGCATTGATTACTCTAATGAAATGAAAAAAGTAAAAATGGCAATTAAATTTGGTGCTGAAGCTATAATGGATTTAAGTAACTATGGAAAGACTCAAGAATTTAGAGAAAAACTTATTGAGTATTCGCCAGCTATGATAGGTACAGTTCCAATGTATGATGCAATTGGATACCTTGAAAAGGATCTTTTAGATATAAAAGCAGAAGATTTTCTTGGAGTAGTTAGAGCTCATGCAAAGGCAGGAGTTGATTTTGTTACTATTCATGCTGGAATAAATAAAAGAACAGTTGAATTATTTAAAGAAGATAAGAGAAGATTAAATATTGTATCTCGTGGAGGATCTTTATTATTTGCTTGGATGGAAATGACAGGAAACGAAAATCCATTTTACGAATATTATGATGAGTTACTTGAAATCCTAAGAGAATATGATGTAACGATAAGTCTTGGAGATGCAATGAGACCAGGCTGTCTTGATGATTCAACTGATGCAGGACAAATTACTGAACTTATAGAACTAGGATTATTAACAAAGAGAGCTTGGGCAAAAGATGTTCAAGTTATGGTTGAAGGACCAGGGCACATGGCTATGAATGAAATTGCAGCTAATATGCAAATTCAAAAAAGATTATGTCATGGTGCACCTTTTTATGTACTTGGACCTCTTGTTACAGATATTGCTCCAGGATATGATCACATTACATCAGCTATTGGTGGAGCTATTGCAGCAACACATGGAGCAAATTTCCTTTGTTATGTAACACCAGCTGAACATTTAAGGCTTCCAGATTTATCAGATGTTAAAGAAGGAATTATTGCATCGAAAATTGCAGCTCATGCGGCAGATATAGCTAATGGACTTCCAGGAGCAAGAAACCAAGATAATGCAATGGCAGATGCTCGTCAAAAACTTGATTGGGAAGAAATGTTCAAGGTTGCTATTGATGGAGAAAAGGCTAGAACATATTTTGAAAGTTTGCCACCAGAAGAAAAACATAGCTGCTCTATGTGTGGAAAAATGTGTGCAGTAAGAACAACTAATAAAATTCTAAATGGTGAAAAAGTAGAACTTTTTGATAAAGAGGGGAAATAGTTATGAGTAAGGAAATAGTTGTAGAAATAGAAAAATTATTAGATGAGGTTAGAAATAAGAAACCTCTTGTACACAATATAACAAATTATGTTACAGTTAATGATTGTGCAAATATATTACTTGCATTAGGTGCATCACCAATTATGGCTGATGATATTAAAGAAGCAGCTGATATTACTAATATTTCATCTGCACTTGTAATAAATATTGGTACATTAAATGAAAGAACAATTGAATCTATGATTGCATCAGGCAAGAAGGCAAACGAATTAAATATTCCAGTTGTGTTTGATCCAGTAGGTGCAGGTGCATCTGAGTTTAGAAATGTAACTACTAAGAGAATAATAGAAGAAGTAAAAGTAAGTGTTTTACGTGGAAATATGTCTGAGATTAAATTTATAAGTGGTTTGGAATCTACAACTAATGGGGTTGATGCCTCTGAAAGTGATATGCAAAATAGTAATGATGAATGTGTTCATGTAGCTAAAAATTTAGCAAATAAACTTAAATGCACTGTAGCCATTACAGGGGCAACAGACATTATATCTGATGGAGAAAGAGTAGCTATACTTGGAAATGGAAATAAAATGTTATCAAATGTTACAGGAACAGGTTGCATGACAAGTGCATTAGTTGGAGGTTTTTGTGGAGCAAGTTCAGATTACTTTATAGGAGCTATTTCTGGTATTATATCTATGGGGATTGCTGGAGAAATTGCTTTTGAAAAGGCTGGGCAATTTGGTATTGGAAGTTTTCATATAGCAATTATAGATGCTATAAGCAATTTGAATTCTGAAATAATTAGAACTATGGCTAAAATTGAAGTGAAATAGAGTGTAAGGCGTGTATCATATTTAGAGAGGTACACGCTTTATTATATTTAGTATATAATTAGAAATAGAAATGATATAAGAGGAGGAAATATTAATGAAAGCAAAAATAGATTATAGTATTTATCTTGTGACAGATAGGGATTTAATGAGTACAGAAACTTTAGAAGAGGCTGTAGAACAAGCTATAATTGGAGGTTGCACATTAGTTCAATTAAGAGAAAAAGATTGTTCATCTCTTGATTTTTATAATACAGCAGTAAAGGTAAAGCAAATAACAGATAAATATAATGTACCATTATTAATAAATGATAGATTAGATATTGCACTAGCTGTTGATGCCGCTGGAGTACATGTAGGACAAAGTGATTTACCATTGGTAGTTGTTAGAAAAGTTATTGGTGAAGATAAGATTATTGGAGTTTCAACAGGAACATTAGAACAAGCACTTAAAGCACAAGATGATGGAGCAGATTATATAGGTGTTGGTGCTATGTATTCTACTGGTACTAAAAAGGATGCAAAGCCAACATCAATGGAAGAGTTAAAGAAAATAAGAGAAAATATATCTTTGCCTATAGTTGTAATAGGTGGAATTAATAAAGAAAGAGTTAAGGATTTCGAAGGTACTGGCATTGATGGGCTTGCAATAGTTTCAGCTATTATTGCTCAGAATGATATTGCAGAGGCTACAAAAGAATTAAAAAAAATATTCACACAAGGTTAAATTAAAATGGAAAAATAGAACTCTTTTTAAATAGATGTTTTTAAAATTTATATGATTTGCAATAAAAGCATATAAAAACAAAAGAATATAACAATTTATAGGAAACATTAGCATAACAGACAAAAGTGCAACCTATATTTTTAATAAAACAATGTAGATATATATAATATATAATATGATTATTAAAGAATAATGGAGGGTAAAATTATGAATGTTGGTAATATACTTATACTGTTACCTATAAATGAAAGACAAAGAAAATTAATAGAAGTTGAAGCACCTAATGCTAATTATATATATAAAACATATGCTGAGGTAGATAAATCAATAGTTCAAAAATCAGATATAATCATTGGAAATCCACCAGTAGAAATGCTTATGGGTTCTCCAAATTTAAAATGGTTACAATTAAATAGTGCTGGAAGTGATGCTTATATAGAGGAAGGTATACTAAAAAAAGAAGTGTTATTAACAAATGCAACAGGTGCATATGGTCTAGCGATATCTGAACATATGATAGGGCTTCTTCTTCAACTATTTAAAAAACTTCATATTTATAGAAATAATCAAAAGCTACATCTTTGGAAAGATGAAGGTGAAGTTAAATCTATTTATAACTCTAAAGTTTTAATAATAGGACTTGGAAATATTGGTGGAGAATTTGCAAAGAGGATAAAAGCATTTGGGGGCTATACAATAGGAGTAAAGAGAACCAACACTGATAAACCAGATTTTATAGACGAATTGTATTTAATGGATAAAATAGATGAGTTACTCCCATTAGCAGATGTTGTAGCACTTACGATACCTGGTACAAAAGAAACCTATAAAATGTTTTCTAAAGAAAAACTTAAACTTATGAAAAATGGAGCAGCACTATTAAATGTTGGCAGAGGCAATGTACTTGATACTGATGCACTATGTGATCTAGTAGAAAGTGGACATCTTTTAGGTGCTGGACTAGATGTAGTTGATCCAGAACCACTTCCTAAAAATCATAGAATCTGGGATGTAGATAATATAATAATCACTCCTCATATTTCTGGAGGATATCACATTCCAGAAACTTTAGATAAGATTGCTCAAATCAGCGCTAAAAATCTAAGGAATTTTATTAATGGAGATAGGCTTGTAAATATTGTTGATTTTTCTACAGGGTATAGAACTTTGGATATTAAATAAACATAAAATTTGAATTGAAAATTAATATATTAAAAATGTTTAAATATAGAATCTATAAAAATATAACAAGTAAAAAACAGCAGCAAGTTTAGACTTTATATAAACCTAAACTTACTACTGTTTTGTAATATAATATTTTCCATTATAACTATAAAACTATTTTTCATCATAAAGGTGACAAGCCACTTTATGACCAGATTCTAATTCCACTAAATTAGGTTCAGATTGCTTACAGATATCCATGCACTTAGGACATCTAGTATGGAATCTACAACCTGCTGGTGGGTTTATTGGACTTGGTACATCACCTGTTAATATGATTCTTTCTTTTTTCTTTTCAGGATTAGGAATAGGTATAGCTGAAAGTAGAGCTTGAGTATATGGGTGCATTGGAGTACTGTATAATTTATCTACAGTTGCAATTTCTACCAATTTACCAAGATACATAACACCAACTCTATTACTTATATGCTTAACTACATTTAAACCATGAGCTATAAATAAATAAGTGAAGCCCAAATCTTTTTGTAAATCTGACAAAAGATTCAGAATTTGTGCTTGAATAGAAACATCAAGTGCAGAAACAGCTTCATCACAAACTATAAGTTTAGGATTAACTGAGATAGCACGAGCTATTCCAACTCTTTGTCTTTGGCCACCACTAAATTCATGTGGATATCTATCTTTATGGTAAGAAGCAAGGCCAACTTGTTTTAAAAGAATATCAAGTTTATTTTCTAATTCATCTCCACTTGCAATACCATTGATTTTCATAGGTTCTCTTATAATATCTCCAATGGTCATTCTTGGATTTAGAGATGCATAAGGATCTTGGAATATAATTTGTATGTTTTTACTTATATCTTTTCTATTATTCTTACGAATTGCATTAACTTCTTTACCTTCAAAAAGAATTTCACCAGAAGTTGAATCAAGTAAAGTTACAAGAAGTCTTCCCATGGTAGATTTACCACAACCAGATTCTCCAACAATTCCTAAAGTTTCACCTTTATAAATATCAAAGGTAACATCATCAACTGCTTGCACATAGTTTGCCTTTTGAAAAAATCCTGAGGATGCTACAGGAAAGTACTTCTTTAAATTTTTAACTTCCATTAATTTATCCATTAGCTTTATCCTCCTTATTTTCATATAAGAAACAACGAACTTCTCTTTCTACTAGATTAATTAAAGGAGGAGTATTATTATTACATTTTTCAAAACAATTTGGGCATCTATCCCTAAAGGCACAGCCAGTAGGTAAGTCAAGTGGGTTGGGAACAGTACCCGGTATAATAAATAATCTTTCTGCATCTTCATCTATTTTAGGAATTGAGTTAAGTAATCCCTGAGTATATGGATGCTTTGGATCTTTAAATAGATCTTTAACAAATGCCTTTTCAACAACTCTTCCACAATACATAACTACAACTTTATCTGCAACTTCAGCAACAACACCTAAATCATGTGTTATAAGAAGTATAGCAGTACCAAACTTTTCTTTAAGTTCAAGCATAAGTTCAAGTATTTGAGCTTGTATTGTAACATCAAGGGCAGTTGTAGGTTCATCGGCAATTAAAAGTTCAGGACTACAACTAAGTGCCATAGCTATCATAACTCTTTGTCTCATACCACCACTTAATTGATGAGGATAATTGTCAATTCTAGTTTCAGGTGAAGGAATACCAACAAGTTTGAGCATTTCAATTGATCGAGTCCGTGCTTCTTTTTTAGTTACACCATCATGTTTTATAATCGATTCAGAAATCTGTTTTCCAATTGTAAAAACAGGATTTAAAGAAGTCATAGGTTCTTGGAAGATCATAGATAATTGTTTTCCGCGCATTTTTTGCATTTCTTTTTCAGATTTGCTTAGTAAATTTTCCCCTTTAAATAAGGCTTCACCAGTTACATTTGTATTGTCAGTCTTTGAAAGCAGTCTCATTAAAGATAGAGATGTAACACTTTTCCCACTACCAGACTCACCAACTATTGCAACTACTTCACCTTTATCTACACAAAAATCAACACCATTGACAGCAGCAATTATGCCTTTTTTAGTTTTGAATTCTGTCTTTAAGTTTTTTATATCAAGTAGCATTTAAAATCCCTCCTATGCATTTAGCTTAGGATCAAGTGCATCTCTAAGCCCATCTCCAAATAAGTTAAAAGCAAGTACTGTAAGTGTAATTGCAAGTCCTGGGAATAGTATTATATAAGGAGCATTGTAGAAATAACTTCTGCCTGATCCAAGCATTGTTCCCCATTCAGCAAGTGGAGGTTGAACTCCAAGTCCTAAAAAGCCAAGTGCTGCTGTGTCTAAAATTGCACTTGAGATACCAAGTGTAGCACGAACAATTATTGGAGATAAAATATTTGGGAGTACATGTTTAAAAATTATAGTAAATTCGTTATTACCTATGGCCTTTGCAGCTTGAACATATTCGCTTTCCCGTACAGAGAGCACACAGCCACGAACTATACGAGCATACTCTGGAATTGTAACTATACTGATTGCGATAACTGCTTTATCAAGGCCCTTACCTAAAGCACTCATAAATGCGATTGCAAGTAATAGTGAAGGGAAGGCAAGTATTACATCCATTAATCTCATTAAAAACATATCAAGCTTTCCACCAAAATATCCACAAATAGAACCAATTACAGTTCCTATTGAAAGTGCAATAGCAACTGAGATAATACCAACTCTTAATGAAATTTTAGTACCGTCAATTACTCTCGAAAAAATATCTCTTCCTTGTTCATCAGTACCAAAAAAGTGAGTAGCTGATGGAGTCTGAAGACTGTTTGATAATTCTCCAGTATAAGGATCATAAGGCATTAAAAATTTACCGAAGATTGCAACGATAACTATAATCCCAATAATAATCAAACCAATAAGAGCAGCTTTATTGGATACAAGTATCCCCATGAAATTTTTAAATCTAGTAAGTTTTGTGTTTTTTTCAGAAGATACTTCATTTGAAGATGAAATATCTTCATTAGTTAAATCAGTATTCATAAAAATTAATCCTCCTTTAAGAATATTTGATACGAGGATCAATATACGCATAAAGTAAATCTACGAATAAATTTACTAAAACAAATACTACAGCCATTATCATAACAGCACCTTGTACCACTGGATAATCTGATTTTAAAATAGCATCAATTGTATAACTACCAATTCCAGGCCATGAGAAAACTGTTTCAGTTAAAACGGCACCGCCCAGAAGAGAACCAAGTTGAAGTCCAATAACAGTAGTAACTGGAATTAGAGCATTTCTAAGTCCATGACTTTTAATAACTACATTTTCTACAAGTCCTTTTGATCTTGCAGTTCTTATATAATCTTGTCCAAGTACTTCAAGCATAGCAGAACGAGTCATACGAGCAATAATTGCTGTAGAGTACGATGCTAGTGCAATTACAGGTAAAACTAAATGTTTTAAAGAATCCCAAAATGCAGTCATATTTCCTGCCATTAAACTATCTAAAAGATACAAACCAGTAATTTTAACAGGTTCCATGCCGATTGTTGCCCTGCCAGAAACTGGGAGTATATGTAATCCAACTGAAAATATAACAATTAAAATTAATCCAAGCCAAAATATAGGCATTGAAACTCCGATTAAGGATCCACCCATACAAAGATAATCTATAATTGAATTTTGCTTAACTGCTGAGAGAACTCCAAGAGTTACACCAACAATAGAAGCTACAATAATAGACACAATTGCAAGCTCAATAGTTGCAGGAAATCTTGTGAAAATTTCTTTGGCTACAGAACTTTTGGTTATAAGAGAATTACCAAAGTCTCCTTGAAGAATACCTTTTAGGAAATCCCAATATTGTATATACAAAGGATCGTTTAATCCTAATTGTTGCCTTAATGCAACAATTTGATCTTCACTTGCGTGTTGTCCTAAAATTATTGAAGTAGGATCACTAGTAAGGACATGCATAATTAAAAATACTAGTACTGAAACACCAAGAACTACAGGTACTAGTAATAATAATCTCTTAATAAAATATTTGAACATAAATTCACCTCTTTTTAAAATGTTAATTATAAGGCTCCGATATGTATCGGAGCCAATTTTTTTTAAAAGTTATTCGTTATTCTTTATCAACGTTTTTAAAGAATGCTGAACCAGTTGGATGAATACTAAAGTTTTTAACATTTGGAGCTGAAGCTGCCATTAGTTTTGCGTAAGAAATTGGAACCCATGGTGCTTCTTTAGCAAGCAAATCTTGAAGTTGTCCATAAATAGCATTTCTTTCTTCACCGTTAGGAGTTTGCTTACCTTTTAATAAAAGAGCATCTACTTCAGGATTTGAGTATCTAGCTGCATTTAAGCTTGAAGCAACTTCTTTACTGTCAAGTAATGACAAGAAATTATCTGCATCTCCATTATCGCCATTCCAACCGTAGAATACTATATCACCTTCGCCTTGTTTAGTCTTTTCTTTGTATTCAGTCCATTGATAAACATCAATTGTTGCAGTAACACCAACTTTACTTAAGTAGTTTTGAATTGCTTCTGCAAGTTTTTGACCTCCAACAGAATTGTAAGGTCTAGGATTTGAATAAGTAATCATTTTTATAGTAAGATTTTCTGCACCAAGTTCTGCAAGCATTGACTTAGCTTTTTCAGGATCATAATTATATGCAGCTACATTATCTTTGTATCCAGGTATGAAACTTGGAAGTTGAGTTTTTGCAGGATCTGCATATCCTTGGTAAAGGTACTGAACTAATTCGTCACGATTAATAGCATGTGATAAAGCTTCTCTAAGCTTTGGATTGTTAAATGGTGCTCTTTCACAGTTAAAACCGATGTAGTTTATATTCATTCCAGGTTGTGAGAATATAGTCATATTCTTTTCTTTTAATTTATCTACATCATTTGGATCTAAACCATCCATTGCATCAATTGATCCTGTCATAAGTTCACTAGCTCTTACTGAGTTTTCTTTAGTAATTTTAATTACTACTTTGTCTAACTTTGGTTTTTCACCCCAGTATTCATTGTTCTTTTCAATTGTAACTTTTTCTCCCTTTTCCCAAGATACAAATTTGAAGGGACCAGTTCCAACTGGATTTTCATTTAAGTTACCATTATACTTTTCAAGTGCAGTTGGACTTACAATTGGTGCTGCAAGTGTCATTGCAAGATTAGCTAAAAATGGAGTATTTGGAGCCTCAAGTGTGAATTTAACTGTGTTATCATCAATAGCTTCAACATTTTTAACTCCTGCATAAGTAAATGATGCATAAGGCATATCATCAGTTGCATTTGGAGGTAGTTGTCTTTGAACAGACTTAACTACTGCAGCTGCATTAAAGTCAGTGCCATCATGGAATTTAACTCCTTTTTTTAGATGGAATGTATATTCTTTGCCATCTGTGCTAATGTCCCAGCTCTCAGCTAAACATGGTTTAATATCTGTATTATTATCACCATATGCAACTAAGCCTTCATAAATATTACACATTACTTTAGCTGATTCACCATCATCAACAAAAGCAGGATCTAATCCTCTTGGATCTGCTCCTTGTGCAAATATAAATGTTTTACCAGCAGGGTTAGATGTGTTAGTTTGTCCACCACCACAGCCAACAAGTGCAGTTGTAGCAAGTAAACCTGCTAACAAACATGCTAAAATTCTTTTTTTCATAAAAGTAGCCCCCTTAAAAATTTTTTATATTACGTATTCTAATAAAAGGTCTACATTTAATAAGTGTTTATATACTAAATTTACATGCAGATTTTTTACTGAAATACATGTTTATAAAAAGATAAACAACTAAACTACAATAATTAAAAATAAATATTATAGAATGCTGTTCACCTTTGAATAGCTTAAATAATATTATCCTAAATTGATTTAGATAATATTAAAATGAATAAATTAACATATTTGAATTATAGCATATAAATAGCATATTGTATATTAAAAAAATATTATTTTATCATATTTATTAACACAATGATAAAGATTTGCTCTTAAAAATTAAGATTCAATAATTAACAATGAAACAGAAAATTGTTTTATTCGACAAAATATTAATATGATTTAGAATTGAAATATAAATTTTTATTGTTTCAAGTTATTTAATCTATAGATTAAATATAGGTAGCTCTTTTTTGTTTAAGAATTTGAATTTGTGGTATATACTATTATTAAAGCCTATTCAAAAAATAACAAGTCATTATGCGGAAAGGTAATTAAACATGGATAATAAACAGAAGATTTTTTATGCTTTAAAAAAATATTATGGTTTTGATACTTTAAGAAAAGGCCAATTTGAAATTATAAATAGCATTTTAAGTGGTGTAGACACTTTTTGTCTTATGCCAACAGGTGGTGGTAAGTCTGTTTGTTATCAGCTTCCAGCAATAATATTTCAAGGGATAACTATTGTAATATCACCGTTGATTTCACTTATGAAGGATCAAGTGGATAATCTAATAAGTATTGGAATTAAGGCGGCATATATTAATAGTACACAAAACATGGACATGATAAAAAATATATTGATTGAAGCTTCTATTGGAGAATATAAGATAATTTATATTTCCCCGGAAAGACTTGAATCTAAAATATTCAGAGATATGATTAAAGATCTTAATATTTCTCAAATTGCAATAGATGAAGCTCATTGTGTATCACAATGGGGCCATGATTTTAGAAAAAGTTATTTGGAAATTTCAAACTTTTATAAAATTCTTAGAAATAAGCCGATTATTTCAGCCTTTACGGCTACTGCAACTGAAGAAGTCAGAGAAGATTCAATAAAACTTTTACGTTTGAATAACCCATATATATATATAGGGGATATTAATAGAGAGAATCTAAATATTAATGTTCTAAGAGAAGTAGATAAGCTTGAAACACTTAAAGACATAATAAGAGATAATGAAAACTTGGCAGGAATAGTTTATTGTGCATCTAGAAAAGAAGTAGATAATCTTCATTATTATTTAAAAGACTTAGGATATAATGTGGGAAAATATCATGGTGGACTTAAAGACGAAGAAAAAGAACAATTTCAAGAAGATTTTCTATATGAGAATTTGGATATAATTATTGCAACTAATGCTTTTGGCATGGGAATAGATAAGTCTAATATTAAATTTATAGTGCATTTTACTCTCCCTCAAAATATAGAATCCTATTATCAAGAAATAGGCAGAGGGGGAAGAGATGGGGAACAGTGTAATTGTTATTTGTTTTATTGTGAAGCTGATATAAGAAGAGTGGAATATATAATAAACAAAAGTGCTTCAATGAATAGAAAAGAAATACAACTTAGAAAGTTTCAAGCTATGATTGATTATTGTAATTTAAAGGAATGCTATAGGAAATACATATTGAATTATTTTGGAAATAAACGTAAATTAAGTTACTGTAATAATTGTAGCAATTGTTTAAATGATGATGAATTAAAGGATTTTACAAGAGAGAGCCAAATGATTTTATCCACAGTTTTTAGAACTAAAGAACAATACGGGATTTCAGTTCTTGTGGATATCTTAAAGGGATTTAAAGGACCTAAGATAATACAAAATAATTTAGATAAAGTAACTACATATGGAATAATGAAGGAGTATGGCAATGGTTTTATAAAAGATTTAATTAAGAGCTTATTAAATGAAGGGTGTGTTGATTTAAAGGAAGGTACATACTCAATGCTAAAACTTAATCCAAGATCAATGAAAATATTAAAAAGTAAGGAAACAGTAGTGTTTAAGATTTTAGATAAGGAAGAACCAATTTTAGATAAAGAATTATTTGAAGCCTTAAAGAAGTGGAGAAAAGAAAAATCTTATAAAGAAAGAATAAAACCATATATAATATTTTCTGATACAAGCTTAATTGCTATATCAAATAGTAAACCTAAAACTTTAGATGAACTATTAGAAGTAAGAGGTGTTGGTACTAAGAAAATTGAGGCTTATGGAAAAGAATTATTAAATATAATACAAGTAGTTGGCGAAAAAGAAGTGCGAGGGTAAAGTGAAGTTATATATTAGAGTCTTTTTAATTGCCAAAATAAGTTCATGACAACAATTATTAAAATTGTTGTAAAATTTCTTTTAAGAAAATATCAAAGACGAAAATAAAGTATTTCATAAAAATTGCAATAGTTAATATTAAAGTGGTAAAATCCATTCCTTTTAGTTTATATTAAATAACGGTTTCAGTTTTGTTATTAACAAAATAATTAATATTTACTTGATTATAATGGATAATTATGCAAACAACCAAATGATATTATAATATGTGGAAATAAAATAGGTGATGAGATAGTAAAAAGATGTTGAAAGAATATAAAGATGATATGTATCATGATATTATAAAGAGTATGGTTGCTGTATTGGAAGCAAAAGACCTTTATACATCTGGTCATTCAATAAGAGTAGCAAATATGGTATATAATTTAGGAAAAGCTTTAGGAATTACAGAGAAGAAATTAAAAATTATATATATTGCAGGTGATTTCCATGATATTGGGAAAATCGGAGTGCCAGATAATGTTTTAAATAAACCAAGTAAATTAGAATTTGATGAATGGAAATAATTTGTAATTCTATAGATGCAATGAAAAGTGATAGAACATATAGAAAATGCATAAGTGATGAAATATGTAGAGATGAAATAAGTAAAAATCAAGGAGTAATGTATGATTCCCAAATAGCCGAATGTATGCTTGAAAATTGGGGGCAAATAGTAACAAAAATTTATAATTAAAATTGTAACTATATATAGTTTTTTCTATAGTATAGTTACAATTTTTTTGTATAATAATTTATTTGAACTTTTAAGATTTAATATAAAATCAATTTTATATTATGTGAATTTAAATTTAAAAATTAGGAATAAGTTAAATTGCCACCAACTAAAAAATTAGATATTTCTTCTCCATTAAGATAAACATCACCTATTATTCCATGGGTTCTATAAAATTCATTGCAGCTATGAAAATCTGATCCGGCTGTGTAAAGTAAATCTCTATCTTTAGCTATTTTTAAAAAGTACTCAGTATCTTCATCTTTATTGCTGAAGTATTTAGCTTCTAATCCATCAAAATTCATTTTTATAATATCATTAAAATCATCTCTATTTAAAAGCACGGGGTGAGCTAAAATAACTGTAGCCCCAAAGAACTTTAGAATTTCAATTCCTGTTTTTACATATAATTTATCTTTTTTATCATAAAAATTTATATGAGTTCCTAATAGGTGCCTAATAGTAGAGATCTTATGCGCTGCTACATTTTTTAGCACTTCAACAAGAAGCTCATTTTTATAGCTATCGTCTTTAAAATATCCTAAAACATGTACCCTAGTACTATTATATCTAGTAGATAGTTCAACACCTGGAATAACCTTAACTCCAACTTCTTTGCCAGCTAGGATAGCTTCATCTATACCACATGTATTATTGTGATCTGTTAAAGAAATAATGTCTACATTTTTCTTCTTAGATATCATAACGACTTCCCTAGAGGTATATGCACCATCTGAGCAAGTAGAGTGAATATGAAAATCACCTTTTTTATACATTACAGCTCCTATTTAAATGTTATCCACTTTTTAATATATGAGATTATATTTGAATTGTTAAATCACAAATTCACAAAATCAAAGAAAAATATAATTAAATTGAAAAAATATATTCAAAAGAAAAGCTATGTAAAGCTTGATAAAATGGGGGGGAAGGTGATATAGTACTGTAAATAGAAGGAATTCCATAGTTTT
Source organism: Clostridium beijerinckii (assembly GCA_003129525.1). Lineage (NCBI taxonomy): Bacteria > Bacillati > Bacillota > Clostridia > Eubacteriales > Clostridiaceae > Clostridium > Clostridium beijerinckii. The sequence goes on from CP029329.1 coordinate 1,655,057, forward strand.
TTGGAGATAATCATAGCTAATTTTCGTTGCTAGAATTAGACAAACAAAGAAAAGGTTGAAAAATGTCGAATGTATATGTTAAGATTAGTGCATGGACAAACTTGTAATAAATTTGAATATATGAAAGGAAATTAATAAAACACAATTATATTGAATTTATTGGAATGTCTAAATAAGAATTAGAAAAGAGGAAAAACTAATGAATAAAGCTTCTTTAAAAAAGATAGTGAGTGCAGTTGTTGCAGCTGCAACAATTACTACTCTATCACCATTAGGAGTATCTGCACAGTGGAGACAAAACACTGATAGTACTTGGAATTACATAGAAGGAAATAAAATAGTGCAGGGCTGGGAAAATATTTCTGATATATGGTATTACTTTAATTCAAATGGAAAAATGAATATAGGTTGGATTTGTGATAATGGAAAATGGTACTATAATAATAATTCAGGTGCAATGGAAAAAGGTTGGGTTAATGATAATGAAACATGGTATTATCTCGACAATACAGGAGCAATGAAGACAGGTGCCATAAATATTGGTGGTAAAACATGTATCTTTAATAAATCAGGTGAGCTACTAACTGTTAATAATGCAAGCCAAACAACAGAAAATACGTCAGTAAATAATAACCAAGAAATAAGTGGACAAGATTCAGTGGTAACGATATCTACTAAATCAGATGAAAATAAAGAAATAACCAATATAGATAGTAAACAAAATTCAGATGGAACAACAGAAAATGATAGTTTTACTACAACAGATGTAAACGGATTATCTAAGCTACCACAAAACTATGACATAAGTGTACAAGCTACTGCTGAAAATAAAATTCTAGAATTAATGAATCAAAAAAGAACAGAAGCAGGATTACAACCATTAACTATGGATAATACTTTATTACAAGTATCACGATATAAGAGTAACCATATGATACAATATGATTATTTTGATCATACGAATCCAGATGGAACAAAATGGACTGACTGGCTTAAAACAATCGGTTATAAATATACTGCAACTGGAGAAAATATAGCATATAATACCTACGATGCAGTTGAATTATTCAACCAATGGTGGAATTCACCAGGACATAGAGCAAATATGATGAATAATTCTTATACTAAAGTCGGTGTAGGAGTACTTAATGGAAATGGCAAATATATGGGTACACAAGAATTTTCAAACTAATATTTAAAAATACAAGTAATATTAAATAAAAACTAAATTATATTATAAAAACAACTAAAAGCTACTAATTATTATAATTAGTAGCTTTTGTCTATTTATGATTTTTTTTGTGAATAATAATTTAAAAAACATTTCGAGAAAAAATTTACAAATATAATTCACAGGTATACAATAAATTCATACCTATGAATTATGGATATATAAACCAAATGTTATAAATTTGTATGATTTATAAATAAAACAATAACACTTTAATAATTAGATGTGAGGGATTAAATATGGATGAAATTGAAATGGCAATTATGAATATTATAATTAATGCTGGAGACTGCAAAAATCATGCGTACATGGCTCTTAATAATGTAAACGAAGGGAAATATGAAGAAGCGGATAAGGAATTAGAATTAGCAAATGATGCATTGGGAAAAGCTCATGATGGACAAACAATGTTTCTTCATAAAGAAGCAAGTGGTGAAAAGATAGATATGTCGGTTTTATTTGTACATGCACAAGATCATTTGATGACAGCAATAACAGAAAAGAATTTAATTGAACAAATAATTGAATTAAGAAAAATCATAAATACTTTGGTTAAATAAAATGTAAGTATTAAACTTATAATTAGGATAGATATATATCTAGAGCTAAATTAGAGAGCATTTATAAAAAATCAAATTTTATTATAAAAAAATTATTGTGAATTTAAGGAGGAATAAACTATGATAACAATTAGATTATTTTGCGCAGCAGGGATGTCAACAAGCCTTTTGGTTAGTAAAATGAAAGATGCAGCTAAAGCCAAAGGAATAGAAGTAGATATTCAGGCTTTCCCAGAAAGCCAAATGGACAACCACTTAGAGAATGTTAACGTTGCGTTATTAGGCCCACAAGTTGCATATACAATAGCAAAAGCAAAAAAAATATGTGGAGCAAAAGGAATTTCTAATTGGGATGTATTTTCCAAAATTAAAGGAAAGACTTTTGAAGGCACAAATGGTGATGTAGCGGTAGATCACTATCATAGATACAAAGAAGATATCAAATTAATGGCGGATATGGGATTGGAGTCATATAGATTTTCAATTTCATGGCCTAGGATAATTCCAGATGGTGATGGAGAGATAAACAAAAAAGGAATTGATTTTTATAACAGTGCGACTTAATAGATGAATGTTTAAAATATGGAATAGTACCTTTTGTTACACTGTATCATTGGGATATGCCTCAAAACTTAGAAGAAGATGGAGGCTGGACGAATAAAAGAACAGTCCATGCTTTCGTAAAGTATGCAAATGTATGTTTTAAAGCCTTTGGTGATAGAGTAAAACATTGGATTACCTTTAATGAAACCGTTGTATTTACAACGTTAGGATATTTATCAGGAGCACATCCACCAGGTATAAAAAACAATCCTAAGAAGTACTTCCAAGCAACTCACAATGTATTTACAGCTCATGCTAAAGCCGTGCAAAATTACAAGAAAATGAAACAATTCAGTGAAATAGGAATAACACATGTATTTTCACCAGCATTTAGCATAGATGACAATGAAGAAAATATAAAAGTAACAGAACATGCTAATCAATATGGTATCAATTGGTATTATGATCCAGTGCTAAAAGGAAATTATCCTGAATATGTGGTTAAACAATTAGAGGAAAATGGCTGGACGCCGGATTGGACTGAACAAGAACTAAACATAATAAAAGAATCAGCACAAAAAAATGATTTTATAGGTCTTAATTACTACCAACCACAAAGAGTAATGAAAAATGATGTTTTAAATGAGAGTCAAGAAAGAACTAGAGAGAATTCTACAGGGGCGCCAGGTAATCCTTCATTTGACGGAGTCTATAAAACGGTTATGATGGATGATAAAGTTTATACAAAATGGGGCTGGGAAATTGCTCCAGATGCATTTTTAGAAGGCTTGAGAATGTTAAAGAAAAGCTATGGTGATATAAAAATGTATATTACTGAAAATGGACTAGGAGATGAAGACCCTATTATTGAAGATGCAGTGGTAGATGTTCCAAGAATAAAATATATTGAAGCGCATTTAAAAGCAGCAAAAAGAGCTATTGAAGAAAATATAAATTTAAAAGGATATTATGCTTGGTCATCAATAGATTTGTTAAGCTGGTTAAATGCATATAAGAAACAATATGGATTTATATATGTTGACCACAAGAACAATTTAGATAGAAAAATAAAATTATCAGGATATTGGTACAAGAAGATAATAGAAGAAAGAGGAGAAAACCTTTAATTAAAAAAGCTAGTGTTAGTTATGGAATTTCTATGTGACTTAATGCATGTGTTAATGATGAAATCACATGGAAATCTGTAACTTTAAAGTAATGATTATAAATCTGATACATTTGTAATTATTACACTAAATATAATAACACATTAATTTATAAGGGGGAATTATATTATGTCATCATTCGAAACAACGTTAAATGAAAAAGTAATACCAGTCGTTATGAAATTTGTTAACTTAAAGGGTGTTATTGCCTTAAAGGACGGAATTTTATACACATTACCTTTAACAATGATAGGGTCATTATTCTTGTTACTTGCTCAAATACCTTACCAACCTTTAAATGATGCAATAGCTAATATATTTGGTGCAGGATGGACAGGATCCATTATGGAAAGCATTTGGAGCAACTTTTAATGTAATAGCATTAATTACAACAATAGGAATAGCATATATTTATGCTCAAAATGAAGGACATGAACCATTATCCGCAGGAGTAATATCTTTTGTGGTATTTTTGGTAACAACTACTTCTTCTGTAACAACTAAAAGCGGAGAAGTAGTAGGTGATGTTATACCAACAGCATGGACTGGCGGAAAAGGCATGGTTACAGCAATTATTATAGGATTAGTAGTCGGTGCAGTGTATTCATGGTTTATGAAGAGAAAAATTACAATAAAAATGTCAGCTGGTGTACCACAAGGAGTTGCAAATTCATTTGCAGCATTAATACCAGCAGCAGTTATAATTTTAGGTGCAACTGTACTTTATAGTATATTTAAATTTGGAATGCAAACAACATTTATTGAATGTATATATAAGATTCTTCAAACACCATTACAAGGAATGACAGATTCATTAGGTGGAGTTTTAGTTATGGGATTCTTGATTCCTTTCTTATGGTGGTTTGGTGTTCATGGTGCAACAATTGTAAGTGGTGTAATGTCAGGAATATTACAATCAAATACATTAGATAATGCAGCTATAGTTACAAGTGGAAAAGAATTAACAATAGCAAATGGAGCACATATAGTAACACAACAATTCTTAGATCAATTTATGACAGTAACAGGCTCAGGAATGACAATAGGACTTGTAATATGTATGCTATTCTTTGCAAAATCAGCACAATGTAAACAATTAGGTAAATTAGCTTTAGTACCAGGAATATTCAATATAAACGAACCAATTACATTTGGAACACCAATTGTAATGAACCCATTTATGGCAATACCATTTGTAGTTGCCCCAACATTATCAGGTATAATAACTTATTTTGCAATTGCAACAGGAATAGTACCACCATTTGGAGGAGTAATGGTTCCATGGACAACTCCAGCGCCAATTTAAGGACTTTTAACAGGTGGACCTAGAACAGCTATATTACAAATAGTAGTTTTAGCATTATCAATATTTATTTATCTTCCATTCTTTAAGAGACAAGATAATATAAACTTTAAGAATGAACAAGCAGCACAAAATGTACAAGAAACACAAAATGTACAAGCATAATAATTATTAATAAAAAATACAACTATTTAATAAAGATATAATTAGTTAAACCCAATATTTCTAAGTGTAATATGCTAAAGAAATATTGGGTTTGCTTATTAAAAAGCTATTAAATTAAAATTAATATGGCATTGGTTTTGATGATATGGAGTTTGTGTTTTATCAAAAGTAAAAAGTTATAAAATGTTATAAGTCAAAATACTTATTATGAGAGCTGATGCTTTGATAAAAACATTAAAGTTTGTTATATTAATATTAAAGTAGTCAAATATTGATGTGAGGTAACTATAAATATGGAGAAAAAATATGAAACAATTGTAAATATATTGGAAAAAGAAATATTAGAAGAAAAATATAATTATAACAAGAAACTTCCTACAGAAGAAGAGTTAATGAAAAAACTTAATGTTAGTAAAAATACTATAAGAAAAGCAATAGAAATATTGGTTAGTAAAGGTTATATTTATCGAGTCCAGGGGAGTGGAATATTTTTAAGAGAATTTTCAAAACTAGGTTGTGTAGATATGAAAGAAATGAATGGATTAACTAAGACATACCCTAGCGAAAAGTTAGAAAGTAAAGTTTTGAAATTTTCATTGATAGAGGCTGATGAAGAACTAGCAAGTAAGATGAAATGTAAAGTTAAGAATAAAGTATATTATGTCAAACGTGTAAGGTATTTAAATGGAGAACCAATTGAAATAGAAGAATCTTATTATAATAAAGATGTAGTTCCATATTTAAATGAAGAAATATGTAACAATTCTATATACAGTTATATTATAGATGATTTGAAATTAAAAATTGGATTTGCAGATAGGGTAATAAGTTGCGAAAAATTAAATGAAGAAGAGGCAGAACTTTTAAATTTAAACAAAAGTGACCCAACGTTAGTTTTAAATAACACTGTATTTTTAAGTAGTGGTATAGTGTTCGATGTATCTTTAGAAAAATACAATTATACTAAAATGAAAATAATAAGTTTAACTAGCAATAACTAATAATTAAAGTTTTTATTAATTAAATATAATATGATAAGAACTTTCTGAAAATGATTTTAAAGGAGTACTTATTATATTCAGAAGTAATTAAAAAAACAATTTACATATAAAAAATATAATATTATAAATTAGTGAATAATACGTAGAAAATTTAAAGTCTAAATAAGGCAAATATAGAAATAGAAATAAACAATTATGAAAACGGACACAAGAAATCAATTTGGAATAGTTAAATTTTATAATTATATAAACTTTGGTATAATATATATAATGGAAAATTTAATTAAAAGGATTTAGGAGATGATTTCAGATGATAAAGCTTATTGCATCAGATATGGATGGAACCTTGTTAAATGAAAAACATAAAATAGATAAAGAAACTGTAGTTGCTATAAAAAAAGCAGAAGAAGCAGGTATTGTATTTGCGATTTCAACAGGTAGAGAATATGAAACTGTTGAGTCACTTCTTAAGGAAAATAATATAAAATGTCAATGCGTTCTTATGAATGGTGCAGAGTATAGAGATGAAGATGGAAATATTTTAGAAGAAATAAATATAGAACAAAAAACTGCAACTGAAATTATACGTATACTACAACAAAAAAAAGTAACTGCAAGAATATTTACTAATAAAGGAATATATACTACTGATACTAAGGAAGAAGCATTAAAAGAAATGGTTTATAGAACTTTATCATTTGAGCCACAATTGACTCAAGAGGAAGCTATAGAAATAGCTAAGGTTCAACCATATTTTACTCAGCTTAAATTTATTTCCAATTTAGATGAATTCTTAAAAAGTGACATGGAAATTAGAAAATTTGTAGCTTTTCATAACGATACAGAACTTATAACTAAAATGAAAGAAATTATAGGGAAATTAGAAGGAATTGCTGTTTCATCTTCTTTTAGAGATAATATAGAGATTACACATATAACAGCACAAAAAGGAATTATACTTGCAAAGGTAGCTAAAAAAATGGGATTTAAAAGAGAAGAAGTATTGGTGCTTGGAGATAGCTTCAATGATTATTCTATGTTTACAGAATTTACAGAATCAGTTGCTATGGGAAATGCTATTCCAGAAATAAAAGAAATAGCAAAGTATATAACTGACACTAACGACAATTTAGGAGTTGCAAAAGCAATTTACAAAATCTTAGAAGAACAAAAATAAATAATAGGATATACATTTGTGTAAAAGATGAAACTCTAATAGTCATCTTGCACAAATATATATCCTATTTTATTAAGGAATTATTTTTTTTATTAAATGATATTTTAAGTCTTATAGTATAGAGAACTTATAAATTGTTTTATGTTTATATTCTTCTCCAACCCTAAGAATCGGAGATTCAAAATTACTACAATTTATAGAATTAGGGAAGTACTGAGTTTCAAGACAAAAGCCATTTCTAATGTTATAAATGGCTTTATTTTTACAAATATCAGATCCATCAAGAAAGTTTCCGCTATAAAATTGAATACCAGGGGTAGTTGTATAAACATCCATTACTATACCTGTATTTTCGTCAATTGCTTGAGCTGCTTTCAATTTATCAGAACCATTAGTATTTAATACCCAATTATGGTCATATCCTTTTCCGAAAATAATTTGATCATAGTCACTATTTATATTTTTTCCAATAGGAGTTAATGTTCTGAAATCCATAGGAGTACCATTTACTTCCTTAATTTCTCCAGTAGGGATTGAATATTTATCATTTACAGTAAATTTGTCTGCATTAATCATTAATTTATGATTAAGAACATCACCAGAAGAATGACCTGACAAATTAAAATAAGCATGATTTGTAAGATTTACAATTGTATCTTTATCAGTAGTTGCGAAGTAACTTATTTCCAAGGCGTTATCTTCAGTAAGCACATAAGTGACTTTAATATTAAGATTTCCAGGGTATCCTTCTTCACCATGTGGACTAAAATAAGAAAGTTCTAATGTATTAGGTGAACTTTCGATTATTTTTGCATCCCATACTACTTTATCAAAACCTTGTGTTCCACCATGAAGATGATTTTCACCATCATTTTGTACTAAGTTATATTCTTGACCGTTAAGAGTAAACTTACCATACTGAATTCTATTGCCAAAACGTCCTATTAAAGCTCCGAAAAATTTATCTCCTTTTAAATAGCCTTCTAAATTATCATATCCAAGTATTACATCATGAAATTTACCATTTTTATCAGCAACAATTGATGAAACAATTGCACCACCATAAGTACAAATTCCTGTTTCCATTCCGTTAGAATTTTTTAATGTATAAATATAGACCTCTTTTCCATTAGACATTGTACCAAAAAGTTTTTTTTCTATTGCCATTATATGAACACCTCCAAATTTAATAAGACGCATGAATCAATAGACAAACTTACTAGTCTATTATTTTTATAAATACGTCTAAAACAATCATTTGTTTTAGCATACATTTACATAGGATAAACATTATTGTATACGTATGCACAAACATATTATAATACAAGAAATTTGTACAAGCAATTATTTTAGTCATATGATAATATTTCATAAAAGTTAGATTATAAAAAGGAAAAGATATTAAGCATAGAATGTTTTCTAAGATGAACTATTATTTTAATGAATATTTTGCAATTTCTGTTTCTATGAGTTGGGTTTGAGAAACTAATTCTTCGGTAGATGCAGCTAATTCTTCTGCCGTTGCTGAGTTCATTTGAACTACTTGGGAAATTTGCTCAACTCCGGCAGTTACTTGACTTATAGCTTCAGTCTGATTTTCAGATGCTATAGTTATTTCTTTTACTAAAGTTGCTGTATCCTCGACATTTTTTACTATAATATCTAATGAAGCTGCTGTTTCTTTAGCTAAATTTTCTCCGTTAGTTACAGCAGACAAAGAATTTCCTATAATTATTGTAGTATTTTTTACTGCGGTACCAGATTGTTCAGCAAGATTTCTAACTTCATCGGCAACTACTGCAAAACCTTTGCCAGCTTCACCAGCTCTAGCAGCTTCTATAGCTGCATTTAATGCTAAAAGATTTGTTTGAGAAGCTATGTCTTCTATTGTACTTATAATGACAGCAATTTGTTTTGAAGAAATAGTTATTTCTTTCATAGAATCCATTAATTTTTGCATTTTATTATTACCATCCACAACAATTTGTTTAGTATTGTTTGAAAATTCATTAGCTTTCTCAGCATTTTCAGTATTTTTTTTAACTTGATCTAGTATTTCAGTAAAACTTGCTAAAAGTTCTTCTACAGAGCCAGCTTGATCTGAAGAACCCTCAGAGAGCATTTGAGTAGTCAAAGATATCTGCTCTGAACCATTAGAAATTGAAGAAATTGATTGATGCATATTAAGGAAAATAGTATTTAAGGAATCAATAATATTTTCAAGTGAATTTTGTATAGGAGTAAAATCACCTATGTATTCTATTGATTTATTTAAGTGTATATCTAAGTGACCGCTTGCTAATTTCTCTAAAGTAGTAGTTATATCATTAATATAAGAAACTAACATGTTTATAGAATTGGTCAAATCATTTGACATCTCACCCATTTCATCTTTTGAATTATATTTAGAATCTATCTTAAGATTTCCGGAAGATAGGTTTTTTGCTATATATTTAATATGGCGGATGCCTTCAAGCAATACGTCTTCTAACAATTTACTTAATAAGAGTGATATTGCTATTAAAATAATCGTAATAAGAATAATAAGTACAAGGGATATATTTTTATATATGTTCGAGCTATTAACAAAAGATTTGGCACTTTCTTGGGATACTTCAAAAAGCTTAAGTATAGAATCTTGAGCAGTTTTAATTTGGGAAGAATAAGTATCTTGACTTACTTTAAGTACTGATGGATTGACAGGTGATTTAAGTAAATTACGTAATTTTTCTCTTTTCTCTTCAGAATTTTTTACATTTGATAAAAATTCATTTAATAATGATGGGTTTTCTTTAAATGTTTCTTTTAGAATTTCTATATTATCTGTAAGAGCTATAGATTCAGTATCAGCTTGTTCTAAATATACCATTCTGATTTCTAAATCCGTCTCAGCAATAGCTCTATACATATTCATCTTTATTGTCTGTAGGTTAACTCTAATATCAGATATATTTTGAGAAACTTTATATGGTCCATCATATAATGAATTTGTTCTTGAAGATATAAAGAGTAAAACACAGATTACAACTATCATGAGAAAAAGTGTTAATCCAAGTATAGATGAAAATGTTCTTTTTAATTTAGTGTGTATGGAATAATTTCTCATCAGTTCTTTTAATTTATTATACATATTTAACTCTACTCCTTTAACAATTAAGTGATTTAGATAAACAATCCATTTTTTCTATTGAAATTATGAACACATCCCAATTTAATGAAAAAATCATTTATTTCGTTAAGTATACATTTACATAAGCTAGATTGATGGGGATGTATGCACAAGTATATTATAGTATATTAGTATTGTGCATACAACTATTTATAATAAATTTCCAAAATATATTGAAATAATATAAATATATATCTAATATAGATATTATTAGGTAAAGTAAAAAAATAGAAATAATAAAATGTTTGCTATATAGTTAGGTAATACAGAAAAATGGAGGTTTCTTATGTGGAAATTAGTTATTGCTGATGATGAACCGAAAATTAGAAGAGGAATTGAAAATATATTAAACTGGAATGAATTTAATATTGATATAGTAGGAGAGGCTGAAGATGGGGAACTTGCATTGGAGATAATTCAAGAAAAAACTCCCGATATTATTCTATTAGATATAAATATGCCATTTTTAAACGGACTAAACCTTTTACAAAGATTAAAAGAGATTAATAATAAGAGTATTGTAATTATAATAAGTGGGTATGATGATTTTTCATATGCACAAAAGGCTTTGAAATTTAATGTATTTGATTATATTTTAAAACCTGTAAATAAAAAGAGTATGGAAGAGATAATAACGAAAGCAATTTATAAACTTAATGAAATTGAAAGAGAAAACAATTACTTACAATGGATAAATAAACAAGTGACTGAAAATATAGATGCATTAAAAAAGACTTTTTTTAGTGAATGGCTAAATAACAAATTAAGTGATGATGAAGTATTAAGAGAAATGGAATTTTTCAATATTGATTTCGGAAAGAACATAGGCATTATAGTTATAAAAATTGTAGATAAATTAAATATTGAAATAATAGATAAGAAATGGAATACAGAATTATTAGAATTTGCAATTGCTAATTTACTAAATGATAAGTTTAAGGAATCAAATGTAAAATTTATTTTTGCTGATGATAAGAAAAATGTTATATTAGTGAGTAAAATAGATGATATGCTTGAGTGGATTACTCTTGGGAATCAATTGGAAGTAGAAATATCTAAATATTTAAAGTGTAATGTAATAATTGAACAAGCAAATGTATCAAGTGGAATTTTAAAGATAAAAGATGTTTACTTAACAATAAAAAATAATGTAAATGAAAAAAAGAAATGTAGTCCAATGGCATTATTGACAATTAAATATATAGAAGAAAATTATTATTCAAATGAGTTAAATATAAATGATGTTTCAGATAAATTGGAAGTAACATCTTCGTATTTAAGTAAGTTATTAAAGAAAGAAACAGGCTTATCATTTATTGAGTATTTAACCAATATAAGAATAAAAAAAGCTATGTATATTATGGAGGATCCTACAATTAAGATTTATGATGTTGCTGAATTAGTGGGGTATAGTAATCAACATTATTTCTGTAGAGCTTTTAAACGAGTTGTTGGTTTTTCTCCTACAGAATATAAGAGAGGGAAGTAAGATGAAGATTAAAAATAATATAGTATATATAATTGGAATCATTACAATTTTATCAATGACTGTAGCAATTTATTTCTATAAGACAAGCTCTAATGAAAACGATATATTCATAATTGGAATGTCTCAATCTAATCTTTATGAGCCGTGGAGAATTGTTATGAATAAGGAAGTAGAAGAAGAAGCAAAAAAGCATAGTAATGTAAAGGTAATTTATAAAGATGCAGGCGGAGATGTGGAAAAACAAAAAAAAGATATACAGGATTTAATTAATTTTGGATCAGATTTGTTAATAGTATCAATAAACGATTCTAAACAATTAACGGGAATAGTAAAAAAGGCATATGAATCCATACCAGTTATAATACTAGATAGGGCAGTGGAAGGATATGATTATACATTATATATAGGTTCAGATACTAAATCTATAGGAGTGCAAGCTGGTGAATTAGTAGCAGAATTAGCAGGAAACAATAATGCAAAGGTTATAGAAGTACAAGGAATGCTTAATTCAAGTTCAGATGAAGAAATAACGAGTGAATTTAAAGATTCAATTAGTAAGTATAGAAACATTACTATTGATAGAACTATTGTAGCAAATTGGCAAAAAAATGAAGCACAAGATAAAATAGAAGCAATATTAAAAGAAGATACTGATATAGATATAATATTTGCTCATAGTGATTATATGGCGTTAGGTGCATATTATGCTAAATTAGTAACAAAATCTAACAATGTTAAAATAATAGGAATTGATGGGCTTGAAGGTCGTGACGGTGGAAGAGAATTGGTTAGGAATGGTATACTGCAAGGAACTTTTACTTGTGAAACAGGCGGAAAAGAAGCCGTAGAGTATGCTCTTAAAATACTAAATAAAAAAGAGGAAATTCCTAAAAAAGTAATATTGGAATGTAATAAGATTACTAAAGAAAGTTTGAATAACTAGAATAAAATATATATTTATGTAAATTATAGTAATATTAACAAAAAGTGTACAAAAGTGCTGATTAGTACAAATACAATTTAGGATTGAGGTTATATAATGAATATATGAAAACGAAATCATAAATGTAGGGGGAATTAATTATGAAATTAAAAAAAATGGTTGCATTAATGGCAAGCACAATTTTATGTGTAGGTATGCTTGCAGGGTGTGGGAGTTCAACCACAGCAACTTCAAGTTCAGCAGGATCAACAGCAAGTGGTAGCTCATCAGCTAAAAAGGTAATAGGATTTGCACAAGTTGGTGCAGAAAGTGGTTGGAGAACGGCAGAAACTGATTCTATAAAAACAATTCCAACTTTGGATCCTAATTTTGACTTAAAGTTCTCTGATGGTCAACAAAAGCAAGAAAATCAAATAAAAGCAATAAGATCATTTATTGCACAAAAGGTAGATATAATAGCGTTAGATCCAGTTGTTGAAACAGGATGGGATACAGTTTTAAAAGAAGCTAAGGATGCTAAAATCCCAGTAGTAATTGTTGATAGAAAAGTAACAGTTTCAGATGAATCACTTTACAAAGCTTTCTTAGGTTCAGACATGGTTGAAGAAGGTAAAAAAGCAGCTCAAGTAATAATAGATCAGTTTGGTAAAGATGCTACACTTAACATAGCAGAACTTCAAGGAACTGTTGGATCAACTGCTATGGTTGGAAGACAACAAGGATTTAATGATGCAATAAAAGATTGTCCTAACTATAAAATTATAAAATCACAAACTGGTGATTTTACTCGTGCAAAAGGTAAAGAAGTTATGGAAGCTTTCTTAAAATCAGATGGAGACAAGATAAATGTATTATGGGCTCATAATGATGATATGGCAGTTGGAGCTGTTCAAGCCATAGAAGAATACGGCAAAAAACCAGGAAAAGATATATTTATAGTTTCAGTTGATGGTATTAAAGATATGTTCGAATTAATGGCTGCTGGTAAATCAAATGCAATCATTGAATGTAATCCATTGCTTGGACCTCAATTATTAGAAGTTTCTAAAGATATATTAGATGGTAAAGAAGTAGAGAAATCTATAAAGTCTAAAGAAAGCCAATTCTTACAAAAAGATGCCGCTGCTGAATTACCTAATAGAAAATACTAGACTTATTAATATAACTAACAAAAAATAAAGGGAACTCTTTTGTTCCGGTTACTGAGAATTAGGTTGTGGGAAAATGAAATTCGATTTACTTTGTTCACTTAGTAATTTTGAATAATCAAATGTGAAATTTGGATTCTCACTTAACATCATAAGTTGCACTATTTATGCTTACTTCTGAGGTAAGTTCAGGACAAACATAAATGGAAAAACTTCTAATGAAGAAATGCCTACAGCCAAATTCTCAGATGTAATACTGCACAAAAGAATACCCTTTATTTCCAGTTGTGGATATGCATTTAAAACATAAGCACAATTTTAGAAGATAGTAGTACGTACATATAAAATAAGAGGAGGGATATAAATGGGCGATTCTAATATAGTTTTAGAAATGAAAGGTATAAGTAAAACTTTTCCGGGGGTTAGAGCTCTTTCAAATGTTGATTTTACTCTTGAGAAGGGAGAAATCCATGCGCTTATGGGAGAAAACGGAGCTGGAAAATCAACTTTAATAAAGGTACTTACAGGTGTTTATGAGATAAATGAAGGAACAATTATACTTAGAGGAAAAGAAATAAAAATTTCATGTACACAAGAAGCTCAAAGCTATGGAATAAGTACTGTTTATCAAGAAGTTAATTTATGTTCCAATTTAACAGTTGCTGAAAATATATATATTGGTCGTGAGCCTATAAAAAATGGAAGCATTGATTGGAAAAAAATAAATGAGAATGCAACAAAATTACTACAAGAGAGGTTGAATTTAAAAATAGATGTAAAAAAAGCATTAAATAATTATTCAGTAGCAGTACAACAAATGGTAGCAATTGCACGTGCTGTAGATATTTCAAAAGGGATATTAATTCTTGATGAACCAACATCTAGCTTAGATGATAATGAAGTTAAACAATTATTTAAAATTATGAGAAAATTTAGAGAAGAAGGAATGTCAATAATATTCGTTACTCACTTTTTAGAACAAGTATATGAAGTTTCAGATAAGATTACAGTCCTTAGAAATGGAGAATTAGTTGGAACATATGATGCTGACAAACTTTCTAAAATTGATTTGGTTTCTAAAATGATAGGTAAAGATTATGGTGAAATAGAAAAGAGTACAAGAATAAAGAAAGAAAGCAATGATATAAAAAGAGGAAATTTAATAACAATAAATAATTTTGGTAGAGTTGGAACAATAAATTCATTTAATATGGAGATTAAAAAAGGAGAAATTCTTGGCTTTGCAGGACTTCTTGGATCAGGTAGAAGTGAATGTGCAAGAGCAATATTTGGGATAGATAAATCAACTAGTGGAAATATAACGATAAATGGAAAGAAGTATTCATATATATATCCTCAAAAAGCAATTGAAGAGGGACTTGGATTTTGTCCAGAAGATAGAAAAGTGGAGGGAATAGTTGGAGATTTAACAATAAGAGAGAATATAATATTAGCCTTACAAGCAAACAAGGGTATATTTAAATATTTATCAATGAAAAAACAACAAGAAATAGCACAAAAATATATAGATTTACTTAAAATTAAAACTCCTAGTATGGAACAAAAAATAAGTAATTTAAGTGGTGGTAATCAACAAAAAGTAATTTTAGCTAGATGGCTTGCAACAGAGCCAAAGATTTTGATTTTAGATGAACCAACAAGAGGAATAGATATTGGAGCAAAGGGAGAAATAATGGAATTAATATTAGCATTAGCTAAGCAAGGTATGACAATTTTATTTATTTCTTCAGAACTTTCAGAAGTTGTTAAGTGCTGTGATAGAGTAATAGTACTCAGAGATAGAAATATTATAGGGGAATTAGCTGGAGATGAAATTGAAGAATCGAACATAATGAAGACTATAGCAGGAGGTGCAAATTAATATGGAAAATAAAAAAGACAAAAATATTTTTCGAAAATTTTATAGTGTAAAAATATTTTGGCCAGTAACAAGCTTGATAGTTTTACTTTTAGTTAATTTTATTATGACACCAAGTTTTTTAAGTATAACTATGAAAGATGGACATTTATTTGGAAACACAATAGATATATTAAACCGTGCAGCACCTCTTATCCTTATATCTATAGGAATGACACTTGTTATTGCAACTCAAGGAATTGATATTTCAGTGGGTTCTATAATAGCAATAAGTGCAGCATTATCTGCAACTGTCATAGTTGATGGTGGTTCTGTGCCACTAGCTATATTAATAGGTGTATTTAGTGGAATATTATGTGGAGTATGGAATGGATTCTTGGTTTCTTATATTGGAGTTCAACCCATGGTTGGAACATTAATTTTGTATATAGTAGGTAGGGGAATTGCCCAACTCATAACTGGAGGCCAAATATTAACTTTTACTAATAAAGATTTTATATTTATAGGAACTGGATATATGCTACTTCCAGTAGCAATATTTATTGCACTTATAGCTGCATTTACTATGTATATATTAATAAGAAGAACGGCACTCGGATTGTTTATAGAATCTATAGGTGTTAACAGTAACTCATGTGAATTTGCAGGCATTCAATCTAAAAAAGTTGTATTTTCGCTTTATATTATATGCGGAATGCTTGCAGGTATAGCAGGTATAATTCTATGCTCTAATATAAAAAGTGCAGATGCTAATAACGTAGGATTATGGCTAGAACTTGATGCAATACTTGCAACAGTTATAGGAGGAACTTCTATGTCTGGAGGAAGATTTTATCTCGGAGGTACTGTGGTAGGCGCTTTATTTATTCAAACATTAACAACAACAATTTATAGTTTAGGAGTTGCACCAGAAATCACATTAGTGGTTAAGGCTATAGTTGTTATAGTTGTATGCATAATTCAATCTCCTGAATTAAGAAAAATGCTAAATATAAACAAGACACATAAGTCCACTTTAAAAGAAAAAGAGGTGATTGGTGCATGAATAAATCCATAGAGAAGAGAAGATTACTTAAAATAAATAAAGATTATATTGCAATTTATGCTACAATCTCATTATTTATTGGATTATTTTTAATAGGATCAGTTTTGTACAAAGGATTTTTATCACCACAAGTATTTACAAATTTATTTATAGACAATGCATATTTGATAGTAGTTGCAATTGGAGAAGCAGTAGCAATATTAACTGGTGGAATAGATCTTTCAGTAGGTGCTATGATAGCTCTTGTAAGCATGATAACTGCAAGTTTATTACAAAAAGGAGTAAATCCATTTTTAGTAATGATAATAGTGCTTGCGGTGGGAATAATTTTTGGAACAGTTCAAGGATTCTTAATTCAAAAATTTAAATTACATCCGTGGATAGTAACTCTCGCAGGTATGTTCTTTGCAAGGGGATCAAGCTATATTATAAGCATAGATACAATTACTATTGATAATCCTGTATTTACTAAAATCTCATCATTTAGAATACCAATAATACCAGGAGCATTTATATCAATTAATGTGGTAGTAAGCTTAGTAGTTGTAATTGGAGCAGCTTATATGCTTAAGTTCACAAAGTTTGGTAGAACAATATATGCTGTTGGTGGTAATGAAAATTCAGCTAAACTAATGGGATTACCAGTAGAAAGAACAAAAATACTTGTATATACATTCTCAGGATTTTGTTCAGCATTAGGTGGATTATTGTTTACAATATATACACTTTCAGGATATGGTCTCCACTGCAATGGAATGGAAATGGATGCAATAGCAGCTTGCGTAATAGGAGGTATACTTTTAACTGGAGGTTATGGATATATTATAGGACCATTATTTGGGGTGCTAACAACAGGAATTATACAAAGTCTTATAATGTTCGATGGAACACTAAATTCTTGGTGGACTAAGATAGCTGTTGGAATGTTATTATTTATATTTATAGTATTACAAAGAATAATTGTTATTAGGGATGAGAAACGAAAAGTTCAAATACCAATAAGTTAATAAAATATCTATAAGGGTATATGAAATAAAACAAACAAAAACACTAAGCTGTTATTGTATTTCATGTGCAGAAAAACAAAGTGTAGAGTTTATAATGATTTAAAACTCTACACTTTGTTTTATATAAGGAATATAATATATATGCATGGATTGGAGTGGATGATTTGAATAATATAAAAATACATTTTATGAATAAAAGTATTGGTTATAAGCTTATATTATATTTTTTTGTAGTAATTTTAGCAGTAACAATTACAATAACTACTTTAGGAAATTTACTATATAAGGATTCTATAAATCATTCACAAAATGAAAATACAAATCAGATAATAAAGCAAATAAATAATAGTATGGAGTCTTATGTAAATAACACTGAAAATATAATTAATTATATGTCTACTGATCCAAGAATATTAAAGTTTTTTAATGATAATAAGCTGAAAAGCAATGATATAGAAGATGATGCTTATAAGCCAATATATAATTTCATTGAGTTCAATCCAGAAATAGCTGGAATAATGATTGTAAACACTAACGGTGGATATATAAGTGATGTTATGAACAAGGTATCAAGAGATTCATTAGTGTATGAAGATTGGTATTCAAAATCATATAATGAGCCAGACAAAATACATTTATTTACCAAACCAATAGGAAGAAATATTGATAATATATTTCGTTATTCTGCTGATGAAGTTTTTTCAATGTCCAAGGCAGTGATAGATTATAATACCAAAGAAATAAAAGGCGTAATACTTATTGATATAAAATTGGATGTCATAAAAAGTTTTATCGAAAATTCAAAACCAGGAACAGCCGGGTTCATATATATTATAGATAGTAATAAAAATATAGTATATACTCCTGTTAATAATATAGTTTATAGAATTAAAAATGAGTGGATAGAAAATATTAATAATGAAATAATAATAAAAAATATAAACGGAGACAATTACCAATTAACCAAGATTTCATCAAAATATACAGGATGGGAAACAATGGGTGTATTCCCGGAAAGTGAAGGGCTACGTGTAATAAAATATATAAAATATTATTCTTTAGTTCTTGGTATTATAGCGCTAATAATTGCAGAAGGGTTAGTTGTGATTTTTACAAAATCTATAGTAAAGCCAATTCAAAAATTGAAAAAGTTAATGAAAAAAGCTCAAGAAGGAGATTTGACAGTATCTTTTAATACTAAATATAGTGATGAAATAGGTGAACTTGGAAGTTCATTTAACACAATGGTAAAGGAAATTAATAATCTTATAAACTTGGTACAAATAGAGGAGAAAAATAAAAGAATTGCTGAGATGAATGTACTTCAAGCTCAAATTAAACCACATTTTATGTATAACACATTAGATACAATAAGATGGATGGCAGAAGAACACAATGAACAGGATATAGTGGAAATAATAGAGGCATTTACTAATTTGCTTAGAATCAGTTTAAGTAAAGGAAAAGAAATAATAAGTGTAAAAGAAGAATTAAATCATGTACAAAGTTATTTAACCATACAGAAAATAAGATATGAAGACAAGTTAGATTATGAAATTGATTTTGACGAAAACATGTTTGATTACAAATTAATAAAATTAATATTGCAGCCATTAGTAGAAAATGCAATTTATCATGGCATTAAAGAGAAAAGAGGAAATGGAAAGATTTCAATAATAGGCAAGATTGAAGGCAATTTATTATGCTTTATTATAAAGGATAATGGAAAAGGAATAGAAGCGGAAGCATTAGATAAAATAAATAGAATGCTTATAAATAGTAGTGAAAAAAGAACAGAAATGGGATATGGAATTTTTAATGTAAATGAAAGAATACGACTTATGTATGGTGAAGAATATGGACTAAAATATAAGAGTGTTTATGGGGAAGGAACTATTGTAGAGTTAAGGCATCCTATAATTGAATAAGGTATATTAAATGAATACTTTTCTATTATACCTAAAGTTAATTCCTAAAGAATAAAAAGGACAAAGTCTGAAAGCAGACTTTGTCTTTTACTAATTGGGAAAATATAATAAAAATAATATTATTAACGGGGGGGTATCCGTTTTAGAACAATAATATTTTACATTTTGTTAATCGAACTTACTCAACAAACAAACAAACAAACAAAGTGAATGAAGTTTGTTTTTGAATTTTTATGAAATAAAATAACTAGGGGAAGATTTTAACTTATTTCCAAGCAACGCTAGCAAATTTTAATTCATTTTTGAAAGTTGAAAGTTTAGTATCATTATTAATTAATACGCATTCGACACCAACCATATCAGCCCAATCTACTAATTGTTCTTCATCAACTATGAAAGAGAAACTAGTATGGTGAGCACCGCCAGCAATAATCCATGCTTTAGCACCTTCTTTTAATGATGGTTGTGGTTTCCAAAGAACGCTTGCTACTGGTAAGTTAGGCATATCTTCAGTTACTTCAACAGCATCAACACTGTTAACAATCAGACGGAATCTATTACCCATATCTATTAATGAAGCAGCAACAGCAGGACCTGAAGCTCCTTTAAATACTAAACGAGCAGGATCTTCTTTATCTCCAATTCCAAGTGGATGTACTTCAATAACTGGTTTTGTTGCAGCAAGTGTTGGACAAATTTCAAGCATATGTGCGCCAAGAATTAATCCATTTTCAGAATCAAGGTTGTAAGTATAATCTTCCATTAAGCCTGTACCTTTTCCTTCAGCCATGATTTTCATAGCTCTAAGGAGTGCAGCAGTTTTCCAATCTCCTTCAGCACCAAATCCATAACCCTCAGCCATTAAATGTTGAGCAGCAAGTCCTGGAAGTTGTTTCAATCCATGAAGCGCTTGGAAGTTAGTTGTGAAAGCTGTATATCCTTTTGCATCTAAGAAAGTTCTTATACCAATTTCAATTTTTGCTTGCTCACGAATAGAATCTACTGGAGCTTTAGGATCTATATCGTATAATGAAGCATATTCAGCCATAAGCTCATCAATTTGACTTTCAGTAACATTAGCCATTGAGTTAACCAAGTCTCCAACGCCATAGTAATCTATAGTCCAACCAAATTTAATTTCAGCTTCAATTCTATCACCATCAGTAACAGCAACATCTCTCATGTTGTCTCCAAAACGAGCAACTTTAATGCTACGTCCTTCAGTAACAGCAACAGCAGGAGCCATCCATTTAGCTATATCAGCAGCAACAGAATCATCTGTCCAGTGACCAACTACTATTTTACGAGCTATATCAAGTCTAGCTCCGATATATCCAAATTCTCTATCTCCATGAGCTGCTTGGTTTAAATTCATGAAGTCCATATCAATTGTTCCCCAAGGAATTTCTTTATTAAATTGAGTATGAAGGTGAAGTAATGGTTTTCTAAGTTCTGTTAAACCATGAATCCACATCTTAGCTGGTGAGAATGTATGCATCCAAGTGATTATACCAGCGCAATTTTCAGAAATATTAGCATCATTACATACTTTTCTAATTGAATCAGAATTAGTAGCAACTGTTTTAAATATAATTTTATACGGTAGAGCTTTAGAATTTAACCCTTCAACAATTTTTTTAGTGTTATCGGACACTTGATCTATTACTTCAGGACCGTAAAGAGGTTGACTTCCTGTAACAAACCAAAATTCATAATTTTTTAACTTTATCATTTAAAATTCCTCCTACATAATAAAATATTTATTAGATTTTAATATACATTTTCATAAATACAAACAAACTTAGATGTATGTACAAGTATATTATAATATAATAGTATTGTACATACAAGAGGAAAGCGAAAAAATTATTGATAATTTTTTTATAAAATAAAAGAAAAATAGAGAAAATATTAAGATGGATTTATATTTATGATTTGAGTAAACACTGTGTTGTACAATGTATTAGTAAAAACATGCGATATGGTGAGATGTTTCAATTTAATTAAATAAATAATTCGTAAAAACTATTGATATAATAATAAAATGGATATATAATCAAATCATCAAGTGCGTACAACTTCTGAAATTTAATATTTTAAGAAAAGTAGTGCATACTCTATTTGAATGGAAGTAGTTGATAAATAATGAAAGAATCTGAAACAAAACACGAAATTATTGAAAAATATTATATAAATCTTGTAGAAGAGAATAAGGTTTCATCAGGAGAACAATTAGCTTCTGAGCATGAAATAGCCACTCTATTTAATGTAAGCAGGCATACAGTAAGACAGGCACTTAGTTATTTAGTACAAGAGGGGTGGATATATAAAGAAAGAGGAAAAGGAAGTTTTTACTCTAATAAAAAAACAAATGAAATTAAGAAGAATGTTGCGGTACTTACAACGTATATATCAGATTATATTTTTCCTAAAATTATAGCAGGTATAGAAGAGGAACTTAGAAAAAAGGGATATAATTTATTGCTATTTAATAGTAATAATGATATTGAAAATGAAAGAATTTGTTTTGAAAATATTATAAATCAAGATATAGCGGGGCTAATAGTAGAACCAGCACAAAGTACTATAAATAATTTACACCATGAAAGCATAAAAAAATTAGAAAAGAATAACATAAAATATATTGCAATAAATGCTAATTGTGATGAAGAAAACTCTGCTTTCATTATAGTGGATGATGAACAAGGTGGATATAAACTAACAAATTATTTGTTAGAACTTGGTCATAAGAATATTGCTGCAATATTTAAAGCAGATGATTTACAAGGTGAAAAACGTAGAAAAGGTTATATAAAAGCTCTTAAAGAATACGATTTGAGTTTTGATAAAAATATAGTAGGAGAATATATAACTGATAATGAAGAAATGTACATAAATCAATTTACAAAAAAGATATTAAGTCTTGAAAATAAACCAACAGCAATTGTCTGCTATAATGATAAAGTTGCTTTAAGAGTAATAGACAATTGTAGAAAAGAAGGTATAAAAATACCTAGAGATTTATCAATTGTAAGTTTTGATGATTCTAGCTTAGCAGTTTCATCAGATGTTAAGCTTACAACAATAAAACATCCAAAGGAAGAAATGGGGATAAAAGCAGCAAAATGTATTATTGATATGATTGAAGGAAGAATAGATAAACCTCAATATACATATAATGCTGAGCTTATTGTTAGAGATTCATGTTCTAGAGTTTAATATTTTATCTTTGTTTCACAGTAATTTAAATTTTAAAATGCTTGAAGCAAAGATGAATTTTAATATATTATTATGCATATTGTTGTACGTACAAACATACAACAAGAGGGTATGTGTAAATTTTAAAGATATACACAGCTAAAAAAGTGCGAAGCACAATAGAGAACTTTTTAAAGCATATATAAGACCATTTAATAGAAACCACGTAGTGGTTTTATCATTAGTTGTTAACTATACATTGCCCACAGGGGATACCAATAAAGGGCATTAACTCTTAATTGAATTAAGGAGGATATTATGTTAGAAAAATTAAAGAAAAAAGTTTATGAAGCAAATATGGAACTACAAAGAAAAGGACTTGTAATTTATACATGGGGAAATGTAAGCGAAATTGATAGAGAAACAGGCCTAGTAGTAATAAAACCAAGTGGTGTTGATTATGACACTATGAAAGCAGAAGACATGGTAGTTATAGACTTAGATGGAAATATAATTGAAGGAAAATATAAACCTTCAACTGATACCGCAACTCATTTAGTTATGTATAACACTTATCCAAGTATTGGAGGAGTTGTTCATACTCATTCAGAATGGGCAACAACTTTTGCTCAAGCAGGAATGTCTATACCAGCTTTTGGAACAACTCATGCAGATTATTTCTATGGAGATATTCCATGCACTCGTGACTTAACTGATCAAGAAATTAGTGGAGAATATGAAAAAGAAACAGGAAATGTAATAGTAGAAACAATTGGAGATAAAAATCCATTAGAAATTCCTGCTATTGTAGTTAAAAATCACGGACCATTTGCTTGGGGAAAAGATGCTAATTCAGCAGTTTATAATGCAGTAGTATTAGATAAGGTGGCTGAAATGGCATATAAAACAATCACTTTAAATAATAATGTAAAAGGTGTTAAACAACATCTTTTAGATAAACACTATCTTAGAAAACATGGTGCAAATGCATATTATGGACAATAAAATCAATGTACAATTGACAATTGAGGGAAAAAAGCTTATAGCTTTTCGAAAAATATATAAATTTAGAAATTCCATTAGGGAAAAGTGATAATCCAAATCTTGTATTTGGTTATCAGACCTTTCTCTTTGAGGTTCATCCTAAATTATTAACTGTTAATTGTCAATTGTTAACTAAATTAATGAGGAGATGTTGAGAAAATGAGATTTTTTTTAGACACAGCAAACATAGAACATATAAAAGAAGCAAATGAAATGGGAGTAATATGTGGTGTAACTACAAATCCATCATTAGTTGCAAAAGAAGGTAGAGACTTTAATGAAGTAATAAAAGAAATAACAGAAATAGTAGATGGACCAATAAGTGGAGAAGTTATAAGTGAAGATGCTCAAGGAATGATTAAAGAAGGAAGAGAAATTGCAGCAATTCATAAGAATATGATTGTAAAAATTCCAATGACAGCAGAAGGACTTAAGGCAACTAAGGTTCTATCTAAAGAAGGAATTAAAACAAATGTAACTTTAATTTTTTCAGTAACACAAGCATTACTTGCTGCTAATGCAGGAGCAACATATGTAAGTCCATTCTTAGGAAGAATAGATGATATTTCAATGGATGGAATGGAACTTGTTAGAAATATTGCAGATATATTTGCAATTCATGGAATAGAAACAGAAATAATCGCAGCTAGTGTAAGAAATCCAATTCATGTTATTCAAGCAGCACAAGCTGGAGCAGATATTTCAACAATACCATATAGCTTAGTTCTACAAATGATAAAACATCCGTTAACAGATCAAGGATTAGAAAAGTTTAAGGCAGATTGGGCGGCAGCGTTTGGGTCAGTTAACAATTAACAGTTAAGTAGGAAAAGCTTGCAGCTTTTCTGAAGATTAATATATTTAGAATGTAATTTATAAAATTAGTAATGTAAAGTGAGGAAAAAAATGAGTAGAGAGTTAGATAAGTTATCTATTAATGCAATAAGGGTGCTTTCAGCAGATGCAATTGAAAAATCACAATCTGGACATCCGGGACTTCCGCTTGGCGCAGCTAGTATGGCATTTACACTATGGACAAAGATGAATCATAGTGGAAAAAACCCTTATTGGGAAAATAGAGATAGATTTGTATTGTCAGCAGGACATGGTTCAATGCTTGAATATTCATTATTACATTTATTTGGATATGGTGTAACAGTTGAAGATATAAAAAATTTCAGACAAGTAGGTAGTTTAACACCAGGACATCCAGAGTATGGTCATACTCAAGGTGTTGAAATTACAACAGGACCACTTGGACAAGGTATATGTAATGCCGTAGGAATGGCAATGGCAGAAGCACATCTTGCAGAAAAGTTTAATAAAGAGAACTATAGTGTAGTTGAACACTATACATATGCAATCTGTGGAGATGGTTGTCTTATGGAAGGAATCTCAGGAGAAGCATCATCACTAGCTGGAACTTTAGGTCTTGGAAAATTAGTTGTATTATATGATTCAAATAATATTTCAATTGAAGGAAGTACTGATATAGCATTTAGAGAAGATGTAGCTAAGAGATATGAAGCTTATGGCTGGCAAGTATTAAACATTGCTGATGGAAATGATATAGATGCAATAGAAGCTGCTATTGAAGAAGCTAAAGCAGAAACTTTAAAACCTTCAATTATAATAGTTAAAAACCAAATTGGTTTCGGATGCCCCGCAAAACAAGGAAAAGCATCAGCACATGGGGAACCATTGGGAACTGAAAATGTAAAAGCTATGAAAGAAAACTTAGGTTGGAAGACAGAACCAGCATTTTATGTGCCAGATGAAGTATATACAAATATGAATGAACATATAGAAGAAGGCGTTTCAAAAGAAGAAGCTTGGAACAAATTATTTAAAGAATATAAAAAAGAATATCCAGAATTAGCAAAAGAATACGATCAATGGTTTAGCGATGAAGTTGATAAGGAAGCATTATTAAATAATGAAGAATTCTGGAGCTTTGATAAAGAAATGGCTACAAGAGAATCTTCGGGAATAATGATAAATAGATTAGCTAAATTAATTCCTAATTTAATAGGAGGATCAGCAGATTTAGCTCCTTCAAATAAAACTTATATGGCTGGCAAGGGAGACTTCTCAGATACTGACAGAAGCGGACAAAATCTTCATTTTGGAGTAAGAGAACATGCAATGGCAGCTATAGTTAATGGTATGTATGTACATGGTGGACTTAAAGTATTCTGTTCAACATTCTTCGTATTCAGTGACTACATGAAGGGTGCTATGAGACTATCAAGTCTTATGAATCTTCCAATAGCTTACGTTTTAACACATGATAGTATTGGAGTGGGAGAAGATGGTCCAACACATCAACCAATAGAACAATTATCAGCACTTAGAAGTATGCCAAACATGACGGTATTTAGACCAGCTGACTCAAAAGAAACAGCAGCAGCTTGGTATTATGCTGTAACTAATGGAACTACACCAACATCATTGGTATTAACAAGACAAAAATTACCACTATATGATGGATGTCCTAAGAGAGCATTAAAGGGTGGATATATACTTAAAGATTCTAAAAAGGAAACTCCAGATGTACTTCTTATGGCATCAGGTTCAGAAGTTGAATTAATATTTAAAGCAGCTGACGAATTAGCTACTAAAGGAATAGATGCAAGAGTTATAAGTATGCCATCATTCGAGTTATTCGAAGCACAAGATGAAGCTTATAAAGAATCGGTTATGCCAAATAAAGTGAGAGCAAGAGTTGCTGTTGAAGCATTAACATCATTTGGATGGCATAAATATGTAGGTCTAGATGGAGATGTTATTTCACTAGATACTTTCGGAGCATCAGGAAATGCAAATACATTATTTAAACAATTTGGATTTACTGTAGAAAATGTTGTTGATAAGGCCATGAAGGTAGTTAACAAATAATTATAACAATATATACCTAATAAATATAATAAGTAGTTAAATATAAAAAATATATGTATAGATGTGTGTAAAATAGTAATTATGTAGTTTTAACAAAAATAAAAGAAAGTGTACTTTATAGAGTACATTTTCTTAAATGGTTTAAATGAAATCAATAGATATATAATGGAGGTTTTTTTATGAGTATAGAAATTAATGATATAAAAAATGCCATCATCAATGGTAAAACAGTACTTGGCATTGAACTTGGTTCAACTCGAATTAAAGCAGTTCTGATTGATGAAGATAATGCACCTATCGCTTCTGGTAGCCATGATTGGGAGAATAAATATATTAACAATATATGGACTTACAGCTTAGATGACATTTGGACTGGTGTACAAGACAGTTATAAGAATATGGCTGAGGATGTTAAACAAAAATATGGAGTAACTCTTCAAAATATAGGAGCAATCGGATTTAGTGCCATGATGCATGGCTATATGGCCTTCAACAAAGAGGGAGAACTTTTAGTACCATTCCGTACATGGCGAAACACTATTACTGAAAAGGCTTCAGAAGAATTGACAAAACTGTTTAATTACCATATTCCTCAAAGATGGAGCATTGCTCATCTTTATCAGGCTATATTAAATCAGGAAGAACATGTAGCTGATATTAATTTCCAAACAACCTTAGAAGGATACCTACATTGGAAATTAACAGGACAAAAGGTTATAGGAATTGGTGAAGCATCGGGAATGTTCCCTATTGATATAAATACGAAGAACTATAATTCACATATGATTCAGCAGTTTGATGAATTGATTGCTTCTAAAAATTTTTCATGGAAACTTGAAAATATTTTTCCAAAGGTTTTATTAGCCGGTGAAAAGGCTGGTGTTCTTACTGAAGAAGGAGTAAAGCTTTTAGATGTCACAGGACAGTTAAAACCAGGTATTCCACTTTGCCCTCCAGAAGGCGATGCAGGAACAGGCATGGTCGCAACTAACAGCGTAGCAAAGCGTACTGGTAATGTTTCTGCTGGAACATCTGTTTTTGCAATGATTGTACTTGAAAATGAATTGTCAAAAGCATATGAAGAAATCGATTTAGTTACAACACCTACTGGTAACTTAGTAGCTATGGTTCACTGCAATAACTGTACTTCAGACCTAAATGCATGGGTTGGATTATTTAAAGAATTTGCAGAAGCAATGGGTGTAGAAGTTGACATGAATAAGTTATTTGCAACTTTATATAACAAGGCACTTGAAGGAGATGCAGATTGTGGAGGCTTATTAGCTTATAATTATTTCTCAGGTGAACATATAACTAATTTTGAAGAAGGACGTCCATTGTTTGTGCGTTCACCAGAAAGCAAATTCAACCTAGCTAATTTTATGCGTGTTAATTTATTCACATCATTAGGTGCACTAAAAACTGGTTTAGATATTCTTCTTAAAAAAGAAGGAGTTCAACTAGATGAAATCTTAGGTCACGGTGGCTTATTTAAGACTAAAGATGTAGGACAAAAAATTATGGCTGCTGCTATTGATGCTCCAGTTTCTGTTATGGAAACTGCTGGAGAAGGCGGATCATGGGGTATTGCATTACTTGCGTCTTATATGCTAAACAAAGGGTCAAATGAAACATTACAAGACTATCTTACAAATAAAGTATTTATAGGAAAAATGGGTACAAAGATAGATCCTGATAGTAAGGATGTTGAAGGTTTTAACGAATTTATGAAACGTTACACTAAAGGACTTGCTATTGAAAGAGCAGCAGTAGATAATCTCAAATAAATATTTAATATAATACACTTATGAAGGAGTTGTCGCAAAATGATTTAAGTTTTAATCATAAGCGAAGCTCCTTTTGTGATTGTCAACTAATGGTGATTTAAAAAGAGTAGTTAGTTTATTATGAAATTTCATAAATACAAATGAATTTTAGATGTATGTACATGATAGGGATAATACAATGATATTGTACATACGATATTAAAATAAAAAAAATATTAATAGATTATAGTTATTTATTAAATAAAAAAATGAAAAACTATTGATATAATAATGAAAACGATATATAATAAAAACATCAAGTACGTACAACTTATTAACAAGTACCATTTTATAAAGTTATAATTATTAAGAATTTATGGAATGCTTTAATTAGATGTAAGTAACTGAGAATGATAAAACAAGTATTTAATTTGGACAAGCAGACTGAATATGTAAAGAAAGGTGAAACGGAAGTCTTTAATCCAGTGAGAAAGCAAGAAAATATTGCTGTACTTACAAGATACATATATAAAGAGTATATATTACAATTTTTCATATTTAAATTATGAGAAGAGTATCAATTCAATATAAAATAATAATATCTATTAAGATTGGAGAGAAGTTTAATGAATGAAAAGTACATTACTTTATGTAACAAATTATTATACTATTTAATAGCGCCTTGCTTATTACTATATTTCATTATGATAGATATAGGTTTTCTTACTACTTCCTTCGGGATGTTATTGATATTTGGAATATGCATAGTTTTGGGTGTAGCTATCCCGACGATATATAAGAAAAAGAATACAGAGTATAAGTTTAATGTTAGTAGTAAATATGCCAATATTATGGCTGTATTAGTTATTTTGGAACTTTCATATAATTTCTATAAATAGGAATAAATTTGTAATCAGTAAAGAAAAAATCTGGTTCGAAATAAGAGATACATAATGCAAAGTTGTAACTGTATTTATTAAGTTAGTATATTACCTTTTAGTATATTTTAATTTATCATAAGTGATAACGATTAAATAGATTAGAAGAAAATATAAATTAAAAAAATATATATGGAGATTGAAGGGAGAAATAATTATGAAAAAGAAATTAATGGCAATGTTAGTATCAATGACACTTCTAGGATCATTAGTAGGATGTGGGGTTTCAACTACTGCTCCAGGGGGTGCAACAGACGAGAAGAGTAGTTCTAGTTCAGACTCAAAAGAAACAAAGGCTGATGGAAAAACTATTGGTATTCTTATGCCAACTAAATCTTCTGAACGTTGGATAAAAGATGGAGATGATATGGTAAAAGCATTAAAAGACCTTGGATATTCTACAGATTTGCAATATGCAGAAGATGTTGTAGAAACTCAAGTATCACAAGCTGAAAACTTAATCACAAAAGGTGTAAGTGCTTTAGTAATTGCTAATATTGATGGTGAATCTTTAACTGATGTTTGTCAAAAAGCGAAGGATGCAGGAATTCCTGTTATTGCTTATGACCGTTTGATTAAAAATACTGAAAATGTAGACTATTATATTTCTTTTGATAATACTCTTGTAGGGGTTCAAGTTGGTCAATACATTGAAAAATCATTAGATCTAAAAAATGCAAGTAAGTCATTCAATATAGAATTATTTGCAGGTTCTCCGGATGATAACAATGCACACATGTTATACGATGGTGCAATGAGTGTACTTAAACCTTATATAGATTCTAAAAAATTAAATGTAGTTTCAGGACAAACTTCATTTGATGAAGTTTGTACATTAAGATGGGATGGTGCTTTAGCACAAGCAAGAATGGAAAATTTATTAACAGCTAATTACTCAGCTGGTAAAAAAGTTGATGCAGTATTTTCATCTTTTGATGGATTAAGCCGTGGTATTGTAGAAGCATTAAGAAGTGTTGGTTATGGATCTGCTGATCTTCCATGGCCAGTAATTACAGGACAAGATGCAGAAACTGCAACAGTTAAATCTATTATTGCTGGTGAACAAACACAAACAATATTTAAAGATACAAGAATGCTATCAGCTCAAGCTGTTAAGACAGTTGATGCAGTTTTAAAAGGACAAAAAGCAGAAGTTAATGATGAGAAAACTTATAACAATGGCGTAAAAGTTGTACCATCTTATCTATGTACTCCAGTTTCAGTAGACAAAACTAATTATAAGGCAGTTTTAGTTGATTCAGGATATATAAAAGAAGCAGATCTTTCTAAATAGAATTATATTATAGCAATTATAGTGGCAACTTATTGCCACTATAATTGAAATAAGGAGGGGCGTAACATATGGTGAATAATAATGATATTATTCTTGAAATGATAAATATAACAAAAACATTTCCAGGGGTAAAAGCCTTAGATAATGTTAATCTACAAGTACAGTCCGGAGAAATTCATTCTCTTTGTGGAGAAAATGGAGCAGGTAAATCTACATTAATGAAAGTTCTAAGTGGAATATATCCTTATGGGACATATGAAGGCGCTATTTTATATAATGGGAAAGCTTGTAAATATAAAAGTGTAAAAGATAGTGAAGCTGATGGAATAGTTATTATACATCAAGAGTTAGCTTTGAGTCCTTATCTTAGCATAGCAGAAAATATTTTTATTGGAAATGAAGTTGCAAAATATGGAGTTATTAACTGGCATGAGGTAAAAATTAGAACTAAGGAATTACTTGAAAAAGTTGGATTGAATGAAGATCCAGATACTGTTGTCAATACACTTAGTGTTGGTAAACAACAATTAATTGAAATTGCTAAAGCATTATCAAAGAACGTAAAATTATTAATTCTAGATGAACCAACAGCATCATTAAATGATGATGATAGTGAGCATTTATTGGATTTAATGTTAGAGTTGAAAGAACAAGGAATTACATCTATTTTGATTTCACATAAATTAAATGAAGTTTCAAAAGTTTGTGATTCTATAACTATATTGCGTGATGGAGCAACTATTGAAACTTTAGATGCATCCGGTGGGAAAGTCCCAGAAGATAGAATTGTTAAAGGGATGGTAGGTCGTGAACTTACAGATCGTTATCCAAAGAGAACTCCTAAAATAGGAGATATACTATTTGAAGTGAAAAATTGGAATGTTTATCATCCAGATTATCCTGATAGAAGAATGGTTCATAATGTAAATATAAATGTAAGGAAAGGTGAAGTTCTTGGAATTGCTGGACTTATGGGCGCAGGAAGAACTGAACTTGCAATGAGTATTTTCGGAAGAACATACGGAGAAAAAATTTCTGGAACTCTTATAAAAGATGGTAAAGAAATTCATATAAAAACAGTTAAAGATGCAATTGATGCAGGTATTGCTTATGTAACTGAAGATAGAAAGGAAGCAGGGTTAAATTTAATTGATGATATACGTCATAATATTACAATTGCTTCATTAAATAAAATTTCTAATAAAGGTGTTATAAATGAACAAGTTGAAATTTTAGCATCAGAAGAATTTAGGAAATCAATGAAAATAAAAACTCCAAGCATATTACAAATTACAGGAAACTTAAGTGGAGGTAATCAACAAAAAGTAATACTTTCAAGATGGATTTATGCAGAACCAGACATATTAATACTTGATGAACCTACCAGAGGAATTGACGTTGGAGCAAAATATGAAATATATACAATTATAAATGATTTAGTGGCTCAAGGAAAAGCTGTTATTGTAATTTCTTCTGAATTACCAGAAGTTCTTGGAATAAGCGATAGAATTTATGTTATGAATGAAGGGAAAATGATAGGAGAACTAGATGGAAAAGATGCTACTCAAGAAATTATTATGAGTAAAATAGTTGCAGCAAAAAACGAGGAGGCAGTAAAATGAGTGAGGAAAAAATTATAAAAAAAAATAATGATCAACAAGAACATAAAAAAGTTGAAAAGAGTTCATTAAGTAAATTTATGACGGAAAACGGTATGTTTATTGCATTGTTAGCAGTAGTAGCTATATTTCAAATTTTGACTAAAGGAATTATGTTAAAACCACTTAATATAACAAATTTAATTCAACAAAATGGATATGTACTTATTCTTGCGGTAGGTATGCTACTGGTAGTTATTGTTGGTACTGTTGATCTTGCAGTTGGTTCTGTTTGTGCCTTTATTGGAGCTGTAGCAGGGGTTGTTATGGTTAACCGAGGAATGGACCCTGTAATGTCTGTTATTATATCACTTTTAATAGGTATGGCTGTTGGAGCTATTCAAGGATATTGGATTGCCTATAAATTAATTCCTGGCTTTGTAGTAACTTTAGCTGGTCAATTAATCTTTAGAGGATTTACAATGATAATATTAAATGGTAAGACAATTGCACCATTTCCAACATCATTTGCTAATCTAGGATCAGGATTTGTACCACCATTATTTTATGTGCAAATGGGTTCGGGTTATTTAGTTGGATCATCAATAATTATTGGTATTATATTAGCAGTAGTTATGGTATTGAAAAATATACAAAGTAGAAATAAACTTCAAAAATACAATTTTACTGTTGAAAATAAGACATCGTTTATGGCTAAAAATGCTGCTATAGTTATAGTAATTATTGCTGCAACGTTTGTATTAGGATCTTATAAAGGAATACCTAATATATTAGTAATCGCAGGAATAATAATAGCAATTTATTCATTTGTTACAACTAAAACAGTATTTGGTAGACAAGTATATGCAGTTGGTGGTAATAAAAAGGCAGCGGCACTATCAGGTGTAAAGGTTGATAAAACTACATTTTTAGTATTTGTAAATATGGGACTATTAGCAGCAGTAGCAGGACTTGCTTATGCAGCTCGTGTTAACTCAGCCCAACCTAAAGCCGGTGTTAACTTTGAATTAGATGCTTTAGCAGCCTGTTACATAGGTGGTGCATCTACAGCAGGTGGTACTGGAAGAATTATGGGAGCAGTTGTTGGTGGACTAGTATTGGGAGTTCTTAACAATGGTATGTCTTTAATGGGAGTTGATAATAACTGGCAACAAGCTATTAAAGGATTCGTATTACTATTTGCAGTAGTATTTGATTTATATTCAAAGAAAAAGAAATAATGTTTAATTAGTACTCTACATAAGTAGGGAAGCAAACCTATGATCTTGTGTGAGTCACTTACTCAGCGAACGCATGTGAGTCGAGTTTCCCTTAAAAAATGTTTTGAGTAATTTCATTAAATATATCTATTAGTAAATAATAAAATTAATTATGTATAAATTAAAAGAGAATAGTGTGTATAAAATAATAAATAAAAATGAAAGCAAGTTTTGCAACAAATCATTTCAATGAAAGTGCAAAACTGGCTTTTATTTTTATATAAAATATCAAATGGAGTAATATTAAAAATAGATATTAAGTAATATTTTTACGGTTGTTTTTCAAGAGTTGTTAATATAAGAAAAACAGATATTAATAATAAAAAATAATACACAATTTAGTGGTTAACATAAAAGGTAAAAGCTTTGCTACAGGATTAAAATTATGTTAAAATAATAAGATAATCTGACTTTGAGGACAAATCCAACAAGGAAGATATATAAAACGAAATCGTTCTGAAGTACATTAGGGTTAGTCCCAAATGATAAGGCGGTATTATAAGATAGCTTTGAATACACTATCTCTATGCCTTTTTTGGGGTATAGAGATTATTTTTTTGAAAGGAAATAACTAATATGGATACAAGAATAGCGTTAGTTGGAATTATAGTAGATAATATTGATTCAACAGAAAAATTAAATACTATTTTGCATGAGTATGGACAATATATTATTGGTAGAATGGGTATACCTTATAGAGAAAAGAATGTCAGTATTATAAGTGTAGTTATAGATGCTACTAATGATGTTATAAGTTCATTATCTGGAAAATTAGGCATGATTGAAGGGATAAGCGTTAAAACAGTTTATTCTAAAACAGGAAAATAACATAACCATTCAAAAAAATATAAATAAAAAATGCATTCTATAAATAAATTTATCTTATGAACACCTTAATAACAAAGAAAAATTTAATTAAAGAAGGAAGAGATAAATAATGTATAATGTTAAATCAAAAGTAGCAACAGAGTTTATTGATGATGAAGAAATACTAGAAAGTCTTAAATTTGCTAAGAAAAATAAGAACAACAGAGAATTAATTAATGAAATTTTAGAAAAGGCTAAAGAATGTAAGGGACTTTCACATAGAGAAGCAATAGTTTTGCTTGAATGTGAATTAGAAGATGAAAATGAAAAAATGTACAAACTTGCACAAGAAATTAAACAAAGATTTTATGGAAATAGAATAGTAATGTTTGCTCCATTATATCTTTCTAATTATTGTGTAAATGGATGTACTTATTGTCCATATCATCATAAAAATAAACATATAACAAGAAAGAAACTTACTCAAGAAGAAATTAAGAGAGAAGTAATTGCGCTACAAGATCTTGGACATAAAAGACTTGCATTAGAAACAGGAGAAGATCCAATAAATTCTCCACTTGAATATGTACTTGAAAGTATAAAGACTATATATAGCATAAAACACAAGAATGGCGCTATTAGAAGAGTTAATGTAAATATTGCAGCTACAACTGTTGAAAATTATAGGAAATTAAATGAAGCAGGAATTGGAACATACATCTTATTTCAAGAAACATATAATAAGAAAATATATGAAGAACTTCATCCAACAGGTCCAAAACATGATTATGCGTATCATACAGAAGCAATGGATAGAGCTATGGAAGGTGGAATTGATGATGTTGGAATAGGCGTATTATTTGGATTAAACATGTATAGATATGATTTTATTGGATTGCTTATGCATGCAGAACATTTAGAAGCGGCAAAGGGCGTTGGACCACATACAATAAGTGTACCAAGAATAAGGTCTGCCGATGATATAGATCCAGAAAACTTTTCAAATGGAATTTCAGATGATATCTTTGCTAAGATAGTTGCAGTACTTAGAATTTCAGTACCATATACTGGTATTCTTATTTCAACTAGAGAATCTCAAGAGTCAAGAGAAAAAGTACTTCAACTTGGAGCTTCTCAAATAAGTGGAGCATCATCTACAAGTGTTGGTGGATATGCTGAAAAAGAGAAAAAAGAAGAGAATTCAGCTCAATTTGATATCAGTGATGATAGAACTTTAGATGAAATAGTAAATTGGTTACTTGAACTAGGATATATTCCAAGCTTCTGTACTGCTTGCTATAGAGAAGGAAGAACAGGTGACAGATTTATGAGTCTTGTTAAATCTGGGCAAATAGCAAACTGCTGTCAACCTAATGCACTTATGACTTTAAAAGAGTATTTAGAAGACTATGCATCTGAAGACACAAAAAGAAAAGGTGAAGAAGTAATTAAAAATGAAATTCCAAGGATTTCAAATGAAAAAGTTAGAAAAATTGCTGAAGAAAATTTAAGTAAGTTAAATGAAGGAAAACGTGATTTTAGATTTTAATAACAATGAAGAAATAAGGTGGATAATTGCTAATATTAGCATTAATTCACCTTATTTTTTCATTTTTTTATATATATTTCCAATATAACGTTTACAGATTTAATATGTTAGATTATAATAAAATAATAGTCCAAACTATTACAATTAAATAAATAATAATACAAATAATTATTTTATATAAAGAATTAGCATAATAAATGAGTAAAAAGTATGTGAGAGATATTATATATTAGGAGGAAAGATTAATATGAATATATTGAAGAAAGTAAAATCTAAATTAATAGTTGCATTTTTGATTGTATCTATTTTGATTGGAGTAGTGGGTACTATCGGAGTAGTATCGTTAAAAAATGTAAATAATAAAGCAACAGAAATGTATACGGTAAGTCTTCAACACGTTAATCAAATATTATCCATAAAGGCTAATGTTCTACAAATTAAAAGTGATATTTTAATTATTATCTATGAAAAGGATAAATATAAAGTTGAAGAGTCAAAAAAAAGTATCAATTCTGCAATAAATGAGAATGACAAATACTTATCTGATTATGAAAACTCTCAAATGACAAAAGAAGAAGGAATAGTATGGGCAGAGTTTAATGAAAGTATGAAAAGATATAAAGATATTAGAGACAAAGTAATGGAATATGTTTCGTCTAATAATTTAGATGAGGCACAAAAAAAGTATTTAGAAATGGTACCTGTTCAGACGAATATGATTTATAATGTTAGTAAAGTTATTGATATGAATTTATTGCAAGCTAAATTAGCAAAAGAAAATATTACGTATACATATTCAAATGCTAATATAACAATTGTTATATTAACTTTTACTGGTTTTATAATTGCAATTATACTTGGTTTGATTATGTCAAACAATGTAAATAAACCTTTAAAAAAAATAAAAACTTTTGCAGAGAGGTTAGCGTTATATGATTTCTCCAATCCGATTATTATTAATAGAAAAGATGAATTTGGACAAACTAGTGTTGCTTTAAATAAAGCACAAGAAAATGTAAATTATTTAGTTAAGCAAATCATTGAACAATCTCAGGATATAAGTGCATCTAGCGAAGAGCTTTCAGCAACAGCGGAAGAATTATCCTCTAAAGTTGTATGCGTAGATCAAGCAGTAAATAATATTGCAGCTGGTATGCAAGAGTCTAGTGCTACATCAGAAGAAATAAGTGCTTCGGTTCAAGAAGTAGATTCAAGTATTAATGAACTTTCAGAAAAGGCTATGGAAGGAAGTAATAATGCAATTGAATCTAAAGAAAGAGCTTCAGGAGTTCAAAATAATAGTAGGCAAGCTATTGATGAAACACTAAAACTATATGATGAAAAGAAAAAAAATATGTTACAGGTTATTGAGAATGGAAAAGTAGTAGATAATATTAAGATTATGGCGGATACTATAGGAAGTATAGCTGAACAAACAAATTTACTTGCACTAAATGCAGCTATAGAAGCAGCAAGAGCTGGCGAACAAGGTAAGGGATTTGCAGTTGTTGCAGACGAGGTGAGAAACCTTTCAGAGCAGTCATCACAAGCTGTAATAGGAATTAAGGATACTATTATTACTGTTCAGGAGGCGTTTAAAAATAGTATTGATACTGGAAAGGATATACTGAAATTTATTAATACTGATGTGAATAAGCAACTTAATGCATATGCAGAAACAGGTAAACAGTATTATAATGATTCTGATTTTGTAAGTAAAATGTCGGAAGAAATAGCATCTATGTCAGAAGAAATTACAGCTACAGTAAGTCAAGTAAATAAAGCTATACAAACTATGGCATACACATCGCAAAAATCTACTGAACAAGCTGAAGAAATAAAAGACAGTATGAATGAAACTACAAAAGCTATAGAACAAGTGTCATTAACAGCACAAAGCCAATCAGAACTTGCTCAAAAACTTAATGAAATTGTACAAAGGTTTAAGATTTAATCATTACATGTAAAAATGATTTAGGCACATTATCTTCTGTTTTTTGTTGTTTTTATAATTAGTATCATAAAATATGTAGTGTGGAAAATTATATATATCACATAATAAACTTGTTAATATAATTAACAAGTTTATTATGTGTGTAGGTGAAAGATAGTGGTTACCTTCCTGTGTAGATTTGAGGTATAACTATGGTTTTCTTTTTAAGGAAATTCGACTCGAATGCGCCCCCTGATTAAGTGATTCACACCAAATCTTTTTAAAAGGAAGTTAACTTATGTACATAAGTTAACTAAGTTCAAGGAACTAAATCAAAGATGCCCACAAGGGGAAAGTTCGAAGAACGAAATATAAAATTTCGATTCTCACTTTTGGACTTTCACTTATCTACTTAAGAAATTCGATAAAAGTGTGAAGAATTTCGTATGGAGAGTAAATTGTAAAGGGTTTATAATGAATACTGTAAACAAATAACAAATAATACATTTCGTTTACGAAGATTAGATAAGTGTTAGATAAGAATATGGAGGGGTAAAAAATGAAAAGGTTTAAAAATTTATTAACAATTGTTATGGCTGCAACTATGATTGCTGCAACAATGGTAGGGTGCGGAGCAAGCAAGACTGCTCAACCAGATACAGCTAAAAAGGCTGAAACAAAAAATGTTTTAATAGGTTCTGCTATCTATAAGTTTGATGATACATTCATGACAGGCGTTCGTACTGCTATGGAAGGACAAGCTAAGGAAAAAGGATCAACTCTTGAATTAGTGGATTCACAAAACAAACAACCTACACAAAACGAACAAGTTGATACATTTATTACAAAAGGTGTAAATGCTTTAGCAGTAAATCCAGTTGATAGAACAGCTGCAGGTCCACTTATTGCAAAAGCAAAAGAAAAAAGTATTCCAATTGTATTCTTAAACCGTGAACCAGAGAAAGCAGATATGGATGGTTATGATAAAGTTTGGTATGTCGGTGCACATGCAGAACAATCTGGAACACAATCAGGAGAAATTATATCTGATTATTTCAAAGCACATCCAGAAGCAGATAAAAATAAAGATGGAGTAGTACAATATGTAATGCTTCAAGGTGAACCAGGACATCAAGATGCAACTCTTCGTACAGAATATTCTATAAAAGCTATAGAAGCTGCTGGACTTAAAACACAAAAACTTGCAGCAGATACAGCAATGTGGGACAAAGCAAAAGCAACTGACCTTATGAAAGCATTTATTACAGGTCAAGGACTTGATAAAATAGAAGCTGTTCTTTGTAACAATGATGATATGGCTCTTGGCGCAGTAGAAGCTCTAAAGGCAGAAGGATATAATAAAGGCGATGCAACTAAATATACTCCAGTAGTTGGAGTTGATGCAACAGCACCAGCGCTTCAAGCTATGAAAGAAGGATCACTTCTTGGAACAGTTCTAAATGATGCAGCTAACCAAGGTAAGGCTACAGTAAATATTGCTCAAGCAGCAGCTGAAGGTAAAGATATTACAGAAGCAAATATTGGTTACCCAGTAACAGATTCAAAATATGTATGGATAAATTATGTAAAGGTTACTCAAGACAATTATAAAGATTATCTTAAGTAAGATATAATTAAATTTATAAATAAAAAAATAAGCAGGGATGTGAAATTTTATAAGTTCCCATCCCTGAATTATTGTTTAACAGAAGGAGGATGTATGTATGAGTGAATATGTACTGGAGATGAATCATATAACTAAAGTATTTCCGGGTGTAAAAGCTCTAGATGATGTATCCTTAAAGGTTCGTAAGGGCAGCGTACATGCACTAATGGGTGAAAATGGTGCGGGTAAATCAACCTTGATGAAATGTCTTTTCGGAATATATCATGAAGATGGCGGAGAAATAATATTAGATGGAAATAAAATGGAAATAAATACTTCAAAGCAAGCATTAGATTTAGGTGTATCAATGATACATCAAGAATTACATCCAATTCGTTTCAGACCAGTCATGGAAAATATCTGGCTTGGGAGATTTCCAATGAAAGGAATTGCTGTAGATAAAAAAACTATGATTCGTAAAACAAAGGAATTATTTGAGCAAATTGGATTAGATATTAATCCAGAAGCATTAGCTGGAACACTTTCACCATCTAATCTTCAATTGGTTGAAATGGCAAAAGCAGTTAGCTATAATTCGAAAATTATCATTATGGATGAACCTACTTCATCATTAACAGAAACTGAAGCCGAACATTTATTTAAGATAATAAGGCAACTTCAAGACAAGGGGTGTGCAATTATATATATATCTCATAAAATGGAAGAAATATTAAGAATATCAGATGAAGTAACTATAATGAGAGATGGTCAATATGTAGGAACATGGCCAGCTAAAGAGTTAACAACAGATTTAATTATAAATCGTATGGTAGGTCGTGATATGACTAATAGATTTCCACCAAGAACATATGAACCAAGTAAAGATGTTGTATTAAAGGTAGAAAAACTATGTTCTCCACTTCCAAAATCATTTCAGAATGTAAGTTTTAATTTGCATAAAGGAGA
Organism: Clostridium beijerinckii; assembly: GCA_003129525.1. Classification (NCBI taxonomy): domain Bacteria; kingdom Bacillati; phylum Bacillota; class Clostridia; order Eubacteriales; family Clostridiaceae; genus Clostridium; species Clostridium beijerinckii. The sequence goes on from CP029329.1 coordinate 1,695,688, forward strand.
AATACTCGGAATAGGTGGTCTTGTTGGTGCACAGCGTACAGAACTAGTAGAGGCTTTGTTTGGACTTCGCGGGATAGAATCTGGAACCATAGAAAAGGATGGTAAGGTTATTAAAATAAGATCTTCAAAAGATGCTAAAATGCAAGGACTTGCTCTTTTGACAGAAGAGAGACGTGCTAGTGGAATATTCGGTATTCTTTCAGTATTAGATAACACAGTAATTGCTAGTCAAAAGGAATATTCTAAATTTGGTGTACTACAAGATGCAAAACGTTATAAAGCTGCTATAAAGTCTAATGATGAATTAAAGACTAAGACTCCAAATATGGAACAGTTGATTCAAAACCTTTCAGGTGGTAACCAACAAAAAGTTTTAATTGCACGTTGGCTTCTTACAAATCCAGATATCCTCATATTGGATGAACCAACAAGAGGAATTGATGTAGGAGCTAAATATGAAATTTATTCAATTATGCATGAATTGGTTAAAAGGGGAAAATCAATTATTATGATTTCTTCTGAAATGCCAGAATTACTTGGAATGTCAGATAGAATTATGGTTATGTGCGAAGGTAAAGTTACTGGAATTTTAGAGCAAAGTGAAGCAGATCAAGTAAAGATTATGCATTATGCGACACAATTTATGAAATAGAATAAATTTTTATTACAAATGATTATTATAAGAATAAAGAAATGAGGTATAAGTATGCAAGAAGCTAAGTTAATTTCACGTAAAGATTATGCAAAAGCATTTTTAGGTATTGGTGCTTTTCTTATTATTTTAGGAATTGTTTTTAAATTAATTTTAGACCCTAGTGTGTTTTTTGATCTATACATGTATATAGAAGCAATTGGAATAGGAGCTGTTGTTTATGGAACAAAGCAGCTTGTTGATAAAAGTAATAAAAATGTAGGTATTTCTTTTTCCTCAAAGCATGTAAAAAACTTTTTAACTAATAATGCAATTATTTTAGCAATGTTATTATTAATTGTTGTAATTATGATAATTGAGCCACGTTTTATGCAATATCAAGTATTTTTAGATATTTTAACACAATCATCAACTAGAATGATTGTTGCACTTGGTATTTGTTTTACATTGTTAATTGCAGGTACTGATTTATCAGCTGGACGTATGGTTGGACTTGCAGCGGTCATATCAACTTCTATGTTGCAAAATTCAGACTATGCAAATCGCTTTTTCCCTAATTTGCCTGAGCTTGCAATTATCATTCCTATATTGATATCAATTGCTGCATGTATGGTGTTTGGTGTATTTAATGGCTTTTTAGTGGCTAAATATGATATGCATCCATTTATTGCTACATTAGCATCACAAGTTATGGTATATGGTGTATGTTCTTTATACTTTGATTTACCTCCCAATAAATCACAACCTATTGGAGGTATTCGTCCAGACTTTATAGCTCTTGGTCAAACAAAAATATTACAAGTAGGAAGTTTCCCTGGAATATCAATTCTAGTTCCAATTGCACTTCTATTTGTTATCTTAGTTTGGTTCATTTTAAATAAAACTATATTTGGTAAGAATGTATATGCTATTGGAGGTAACCGTGAAGCAGCAGTAGTTTCTGGAGTTAATGTATTTGTAACTATTCTAGGAATATTCATTTTTGCATCAGTTTTATATGGTGTTGCAGGAGTTCTTGAAGCCGCTAGAACGGCTGGTGCAACAAACAATTATGGTAATGGATATGAGTTCGATGCAATCGCAGCCTGCGTTGTTGGTGGTGTCTCACTTAATGGTGGTGTTGGTAAAGTAGGAGGAATCGTAGTCGGTGTATTAATCTTTACAGTTATTCAATACGGATTACAATTCATAGCTGTTAGTCCTATGTGGCAACAAGTTATTAAGGGTATTATTATTGCAGTTGCAGTTGCAATTGATATGGGTAAATATAGAAGAAAATAGAATTTAATTGAAATATAAATATTTAATTTTAATGTAGAATATTTAGTACAAGACTTAAAGAAGTACAGGTAAATCCTTAGGCTATATAAGCAAGGGATTTACCTGTATTTTTTAGTTTCATTTTAAATTAATATGGTAGATTTATTAGAGTAATTATACCTATGCTAGCAATAATCCAATACTTAATGTATAATTGATAATGTTAATAAATTTTACTTATAGAAATTTTAAATATAGTGAGGGCGTAAATTTAGAGAACAAAATATTTTGGTATTTATTATAGAATTGAATAAGTCATCTATAGGAGGGAATTAAATGAATTTATATAGGATTATGGTTGTGGATGATGAAGAAGAAATAAGGCTTGGAATTATTAAAAAAATTGATTGGGAAGCTAATGGTTTTGTGGTAGTTGGTGATGCAGAAAATGGTAAAGACGCACTTGAAAAGGCTGAGAAACTTCAACCAGATGTTATAATGACTGATATTAAAATGCCATTTATGGATGGATTAGAATTAGGGAAAAGACTTTTGGAGTCAATGCCATCCACAAAGATTATTGTATTTTCTGGTTGTGATGATTTTGAGTATGCTCATAGAGCAATCAAGCTTAATGTAATTGAGTACGTTTTGAAACCGATTAACTCTATTGAACTTATTGAAGTGTTAAAAAGATTAAAGGTACAGCTAGATCATGAATATGATGAGAAGCGAAACTTGCAAACACTTTATAAGCATTATGTGGAAAGCTTACCAGTAATTCGAGAACAATTTTTAGTTGGTGCAATTGAGGGGAGAATAAGTAAAAATCAATGGGATGAGCAATCAGAGAAGCTAGACATAGATTTTAAATCAGAGTATTTGTCCGTAGCATTAATTCATGCAGATGGAACTTTAATATCACAAAATGTAAATAGTGTTTCAATTCAAAAAGATTCAGCACTAATATCTATTTCAATAAAAAAAATAGTAGATGAAAATATGGGGAAGTATTGTGAATTTGTTAGTTTTCCATATTCTGATATGGTTGTGGTTATAGGAAACTTTGCTAAAAAAGAAGATATACTGTTATTTATAAAAGGAATAAATGAAGTATGCAAAATTTATGAACGAATTATTGGATTAACAATGTCAGCAGGAGTTGGACATGTTTATAATGATCCTTTAGAAATAAGGTTATCATGCAGGAGTGCACAAAGCGCTTTAGATTATAGATTTATACTTGGAACAGGCAAAGCTATTTATATTGATGATGTTGAGCCGGATAATTCTATTCAGCTTCAATTTGACGAACAAGAAGAGCGTTCAATGTTAAATGCTATTAAAATCTCTTCAGAAGAAGAAATTACAGAAACAATAGATAAGTTATTTAGAAAAATTGAAGATTTACTTTTACCATTTAATAAATATAGGATTTATCTTATGGAAATTATGACATCTCTTTTGAAACTAATACAAGCATACAATTTAAATATAGATGAAATTTTTGGTGAAAACTTTAACTGCTATAGTTATTTAGATTCTTTTGATTCGATACATGAAGTAAAAAAGTGGTTTATAAACAAAGCTATTAGAGTAAACACTTTAATAAAGAAAGAACGTATAAACTCTTCTATGATACTTATTGAAAAGGCAAAACAGTATGTAAAAGATAATTATAGTGATTATGATATTTCTGTAGAAAAGCTTTGTTCTGAGCTGCATGTTAGTCCAACGTATTTTTCTACAATTTTTAAACGGGAGACAGAAATGAATTTTGTGAACTTTCTTACTACAGTACGTTTAGAGCAAGCAGTGAAACTTTTAAATACCACAGATGATAAAACATATATGATAGCCGATAAAGTTGGATATCCGGAAGCCAACTATTTTAGTTACGTCTTTAAACGAAAGTTTGGAGTATCACCTTCAAAGTATAGAAAGAATTGAGCTGATATCTATGTATAATTTAATGAAATTGAGAATGGAAAAAATAGTGAAGGAATGTAAAAATGCAAGTATACAGCACATAATATCAATTTCATTTACAGTAATTGCAGTTATGGGAATGCTTATGGTAGGAAGTGCACTATATTTACGTTTTATAAATTCTACTGAATCGATGGTATCTGAAAATAATAAATCTATGTTGGATCAGGTAAATTTAAACTTAGATAGTTATCTTCGGAATATGATGAAAGTATCTGATGCAACTTACTACAATGTTATTAAAAAGAAAGATTTATCAACAGAGAGTATAAATAAAGAAATGGATTTATTATATGAAACAAATAAAGATTATCTTATTAGTATATGTGTTTTTTCACAAAATGGTGAGGTTGTATCAGCATCTCCAGTTGGCCAGTTAAAAAATTCAGTTAATCCAAGGGTAAACGAATGGTTTTCTAAAGCTGTAAATAAGAAGGAAAATCTGCATTTTTCAACACCACATGTTCAAAACTTATTTGTAGATCCAGATAACAAATATCGTTGGGTTGTATCACTAAGTCGTGCAGTAGAGCTAACTAATAATAAAAGGATTACCTCTGGAGTTTTATTAGTAGATATGAATTTTAGTGGAATTGAGCAGATTTGTAAGAATGTAAATGTAGGAAAATCAGGGTATGTGTATTTAGTTGATAGAGAAGGTGAAATTATATATCATCCTAGACAGCAACTAATTTACTCCAATTTAATAGAAGAAAATAATAAGGTTGTAGCTAGCTATGAAGATGGAAATCATATAGAAACTTTTCAAAATGAAAAAAGATTAGTTACAATTAAAACTGTTGGTTATACTGGATGGAAAATTGTCGGTATTATGCCAATGGAGGATATTACATCTGATTACCGCCAAATGAGTCTTTTTGCAGTATTTATTATGTTTTTTGCTATTTTTATACTTGTATTTCTTAATATGTTTGTTTCTTCACGTATAGCTAATCCAATAAAATCCTTAGAAAAATGTGTAAAGAAACTTGAAAATGGAGTTAAGGATGTAGATATTTCAATAAGTGGGTCATATGAAATTCAGCATTTAGGAAAAGCAATTAGATCCATGGTTAATCAAATGCATACACTTATGGATAACATAATGATTGAACAGGAATCTAAAAGAAAAAGTGAACTCGATGCACTTCAAGCACAAATCAATCCACACTTTTTGTATAACACTTTAGATTCTATTATATGGATGATAGAAAATGAAAACTATGATGGAGCTATTATTATGGTAACAGCTTTAGCAAGACTTTTTAGAATTAGTTTAAGTAAAGGAAAAAATATAATAACATTAAGAGATGAAATAGAACATGCACGTAATTATTTAACGATTCAAAATATACGTTATAAAAATAAATTCACATATGATATGGAAGTGGATGAAGAAACTCTTAATTTTGCAAGTATTAAGCTTATTATTCAACCTTTAATTGAAAATGCTATTTATCATGGTATGGAATTCATGGGGGGAGATGGTGAGATTCTAGTAAAGACATATGTTAAAGGAAATGATTTGTATATTGATGTTATAGATAATGGACTTGGAATGTTACCGGAGGTTTGTGATACTCTTTTAACAAATGATAGTAAAATTGAAAGAAAGAGCTCAGGTATTGGATTGAAAAATGTTCACGAGAGAATACAGCTATATTTTGGTATAAACTATGGTCTTGAAATTTACAGTGAGCCAGATGAAGGAACAACAATTCGAATTCATATGCCAGGGATAGATTTTTATGAGATTCAGAAAAGGGAGGAAGAAAAATAGTGAAAAAGAAAAGAAAACAAATTTCTATAATTTTATTTATATTATTAGTACTATCTTTCTTACTTCTTCTGAATGATACAATACTAAATGCAAATAATAAAAAAATATATAACATTTCAATTATTGTTAGAGGCAAAAATAGTGAAAGTTTAATGATAATGAAACAAGGAATAGATCAGGCGGCTTCAGAAATGAATGTCAATATAAGTTTTGTTACATTGTCAGAAGAAAACAGTTATCTAGAACAGACAGAGCTTATTCAACGAGAAATTAACAATAAAGCAGATGCTATAATTATAGCTCCAGTAGATTATGAAAAAATGATAGAGCCTATAGAAAATGCAATGAAGAAGGTTCCAGTTATATTAATTGAATCAACTGTTAAATCGAAAAATGTAAGATCAAGTATTTCATGCGATAATTATAATCTTGGAGTAAGTTTGGGAGAAAAAATGATACAGATGGGAAATATAAATTCTAATATTGCTATTGTTAAAAATAATTTAGAGTGTAGTAGTATAAAAGAACGATATGATGGATTTATGAGCATTATGAATAATACAGGGAATAACTGTATATATTGGGAAATTTCAGACGGAAAAGAGGTCACTTATTATAATGAAGCAAAGCAATTATTAAAATATAATGATGTTGATGCTGTAGTAACATTTGATCCCAAAATACTAGAACTGGTTGCGGAGGCCAAAAAGGATTTGAGTAGTATTAATAAAGAGAAAACATCTATTGAAATTTATGGGACGGGTAGTACAAATAAAATAATTTCACTATTGGAAGATAATGTAATTAATGCGACTGCCATGCAAAATGAATTTAATATTGGATATTTAGGAGTAAAGACTGCAGTGAGTGTAATTAATAGGAAATATGTAAATAATGAAATTATATATTCAACTGTTATTAATACCAAGGATATGTACTCAGAGGAGAATCAAAGATTATTATTTCCTTTCATAAGATGAAGCAGGCATATTAAAGATAGATAGTTAGTTAGTATGTTAGTTAAATTAATTAATATTGTATTGGCATAATATTTTGGAAAAGTTTTTAATAAGAACATTATATATTAAGTTTAGATAAAGTGAAATTTTCCAGATGGAATTTTAGAACTGTTATACATCACATATAAAATATTCATCACATATTTAATTGTGTTATTTTAATTAAGAAGTGCCTGGGGTAATCATATTGCGGGAGGGATTTATATTGAGATTAATTAGGAAATTATCAGGGATATTAACAATATTTTCAATTTTCACTTCATTATCGGCATGTACTACTAATGCAAATATAATGAAAAATGGTTCTGGCGTGAAAGAGATAAAAATAGGTGTAACATTATACAAACAAGATGATGCATTTATAGCCACAATTACTAAAAATATCGAAGAGATAGCAAAAGAAAAGGAAGGTAAATATAAAATAACTATTAATGTTCTAGATGCAAAAGGTAGTTTAAACAATCAAAGTAACCAAGTAGATAAATTTGTTTCACAAAATTATGATGTTATCTGTGTAAATATGGTTGATCGTACTGCTTCATCAATGATTATTGATAAAGCCAAATCAGCAAATATTCCTATTGTTTTTTTTAATCGTGAACCAGTAGAAGAAGACATGGAGCGATGGAATAAGTTATATTATGTTGGATCACAAGCAGAACAATCAGGAGAAATGCAAGCTAATATTATTATAAATGCTTACAAAAAAGATATCTCAAGAGTAGATATGAATGGAGATGGAAAGATTCAATATGTAATGCTTGAAGGCGAACCTGGTCATCAGGATACTTCTATTAGAACAGAATATTGTGTTAAGACTATAACTAAAAATGGAATTGAATTAGAAAAGTTAGCAGATGATACTGCAAATTGGCAAAGTGCACAAGCAAGCACAAAAATGACACAATGGATCAAAGAATTTGGTGATAAAATAGAAGTGGTATTTAGTAATAATGACGATATGGCACTTGGAGCAATAAATGCAATAAATAATGCCAACATAACTGGAAATAAACCTCTTGTTGTTGGGATTGATGGATTGCCAAAAGCTTTGGAAGCCGTTAAGAATGGATCTATGATTGGGACTATTATAAATGATTCTAAAAAACAGGCAAATGCAATTTTTAATATTGCTTATACATTAGCTACACATGGAAATATAAATTCAGTTGAAGGACTGGAAAATGGAAAATATATTAGAACATCTCATACTGAGGTTACAAGTGACAATGTAGATTTATATTTAGAAAACAAGTAATACTTGGATTTCATATATCACTGAAATAAAGGAAAATGTATTCTATAAAGTAGAGTGCATTTTCCTTTATTCTTTTTCAAAAGGATCGTTAATCATAACAAGTTTAATTTCTCCATATCTATAATTAATTTATCAGCAAATAAAGTATAAACTCCTCTGTTAAAATGCATAATAGATTTATAGATTCATATATATAGATTTATATTGAATTAATATTACAATAATTATGTGAAGAGTTTATTTAAGCAAACTTTAAAGTTTCTGCATTATTATTCGGTAAAATGATATGGAGGATTAATATGAGAAGATGTAAAAGAACATTAGTAACTATAATGATATCATTTATTATAACTGCGGGACTGGTAATTTATAGTCAACGCACAATTGGTGCTACTTTACAGGTTGTTGAAGGAAAAATTGTTAGAGTAAGTGTGTTATTACGCACAACTGATGATCCATACACTCTGTTACTTAAACAAAGTTTCGAAGAAATTCAAAAGAAAAATGAAGATAAAGTAGAATTTACCTTTTATGACTGTAAAAATGATCAATATATACAAAATCAAAATCTTAATTTAGTAATACAAAATCAGGCAACAGATCTTGTATTGCTAAATTTAGTAGAGACAGGAGGTTCACAATTTATTATTGATCAAGTTAAAGAAAAAAATATTCCAGTAGGTTTATTTAATATAGAGCCACCTAGCATAGAGTCAATTAAATCCTACAAGAAAGCCTATTTTGTAGGAACGAGCCCAGAAGAAGCAGGAATGCTACAAGGGAGAATTCTCATTGATGTATGGAATAAGAATAAGGCCGCTATAGATAAAAATAAAGATAATATAATGCAGTATATTATGTTAATGGGAGACCGTAATAATCTTGAAGCAATTGGTAGAACCAAGAATTCAATTTTAACAGTTAATAATGCAGGAATAAAAACACAGGAAATTGCTTCAAGAGTTTGTGATTGGGAAAAAGATCTAGCTAAAGATGTTATGGAACAACTAATTTTACAAAATGGTGATAAAATTGAAGCTATAATATCAAATAATGATGCAATGGCAATTGGTGCTATTGAATCATTACAAAAGTATGGATATAACAAAGGTGGTACAACTAAAAAAATAATAGTCGTTGGAGTAGATGCTATACCGGAGGCTCAAGAACTAATTAGGCAGGGTATCATGACAGGTTCTGTTCTTCAAGATGCTTATTCTATGGCTGAAGCAACTTATGAAATTGGAATGAACTTAGTTTATGGTAGAGCACCGCTTGAAGGTACACAATATAAATTTGATGATACTGGAGTTGTAGTTCGTATTCCTTATAAAGAATATATATATAATCCTAATGCAACTTAAAAATAAAGTCACTATTGTTATTTAGAAAACAATATGGAGGATCAAGATGAAAGTATTAAAAAAAATACCGATAATTATTATAGTTTCAGTTATTATAATCACAATGATAGCAAGTTGTAATTATAATGTGATTAGCACTAATTCACGGGTTGCTGAAGAAAAGCTTGTAAAAGTAGGAGTATTATTATATAGATTTGATGATGCTTATATTTCTCTAGTTCATCAAAGTTTAGAAGAGATTCAAAGAGAAAATGAAGGAAAGGTTAAATTTACGTTCTATGATGGAAAAAATAATCAATCCATACAAAATGAGAATCTTGATACATTACTTGAAAAAGATGATGTAGATCTTTTATTATTAAATTTAGTGGAAACAAACAGTACACGATTAGTTATTGATAAAATTAAAGAAAAGAATATTCCAGTGATTCTGTTTAATAGGGAGCCTGTTGCCATAAATTCTATCCAATCCTACAATAAATCTTGTTATATAGGAACACAAGTGGAAGAGGCTGGAGTGTTACAAGGAAAAGTTGTTATTAAGGCATGGAATAATACTAAAGTAGCTGCAGATAAAAATAATGATAATGCGCTGCAATATATTATGTTAATGGGTGAAAATGATAATCTAGAAGCAATAACAAGAACAAAATATTCTATTTTAACAATTAATAATGCAGGAATAGAAACGCAGAAACTTGCATTAAAAGTTTGCAACTGGAGTGAAGAAGAAGCTAAAAATACTACTAAAGCACTGTTTTTACAATTTGGTAATAAAATTGAAGCAATAATTGCCAATAATGATTCTATGGCAATAGGTGCTATTAAAGCACTACAAGAATATGGCTATAACAAAGGAGGGGAAACTCCAACAATAACAGTTGTTGGAGTTGATGCAATACCAGAAGCTCAAGAATTAATTAAAGAAGGTATTATGACAGGTTCTGTTCTTCAAGATTCTTCTGCTTTGGCTAAAGCTCTTTATACTGTTGGAGTGAATTTAGTTTATAATAGAAATCCACTTTATGATACAGAATATAAATTTGATAATACAGGAGTTTCAATTCGTCTTCCTTATCAAGAATATATGAGTAAGTAATTATATTTCTATAAAAATATAAAATAATTAACTTTACAACATTCATAACTTAATTTAATATTAAGTTAAAAATGAAAAGTATATTTAAAATTCTAACTGAATTTACGAGGATGTGGGGCTAAATGAGTAAATTAGAACAAATAATAGAGTATAATAGAAAATTTATAAATAACAAAGAATATGAAGAATACATAACAACTAAAATACCTAAGAAAAAAATGGCAATATTAACATGTATGGATACTAGATTAACAGAATTATTACCAAAAGCTATGAATATAAAAAATGGTGATGCAAAAATAATCAAAGATGCAGGAGCAACTGTTATTCATCCTTTTGGTGGGGTAATGAGAAGTATATTAGTTGCAGTATATGAATTTGGTGCAGAAGATGTTTTTGTAGTAGGGCATCATGGTTGCGGAATGAGTAATTTAGATACAAAAAGCCTTGTTAATAAAATGATAAGTAGAGAAATAAAGGAAGAAACCTTATTAACCATAAATAATGCAGGAATTAATGTTGAGGGTTGGCTTCATGGATTTGAATCTGTTGAAGAATCTATAAGGGAAAGTGTAAGAATGATAAAAGAACATCCTTTATTACCTAAAGATATAAAAGTACATGGTCTTATTATGAGTCCCGAAACAGGGGAAATAGATATAATAGTAAATGGAGACGATTAGTAGATGAATGATGAAGGATGAAAAATTAAGTATTCATCCTTTATTTTTATAATTTTTATGTTTCCAATATATGTTTCCAATATCTTTTGGGCATCATTCTACATTGTAATCTGAGGTTTTTTCTTTCCTCAATCGTTGTAGATTTAAAGTAAGATTTCCAGAGGTTTGCATATTCATCCTCATAAGACTTAAGTTTTTCGTAAGTATCTTTATCCATGGCAATTATTTCATAAAAAATTCCATTATAAATTAAAGCTTTTTCCCTAGAGATATCATGAATAATGAAATATTCGCTAGAGAATCTATTCTTAAAATGATCACCAAGAAGTTCTAAAATATCATTATCAGGTTCAATAGAGGAATATAAAAATTTTTCGTCAATATAATTAAATCTAACAAAACCTTCAAACCTATGACATTCCATTGAAACTCTTCTATTTATATCATCAACAAGTCGTATTGCATATATATTCAAAAAACTATGAACATCGTGTCCAAGCTTAAATGCTATTTTCAAATATTCAAATATAATCATAGCTTTATCCTTCTCGTTACATAAATAGACCATATATATCTTTTTTAATGCAAGAAGATCTAGTTTATTTATAATTGCATCTCTAACTTTTTTTAATTTAACTTTGTCAGTAATAATTTCAATAATGTCGCCAAGTAAAAGTGGAGCATTAGTTTCATTTTTCCCATAAATAGAGGTTGGTGATTTTTTAGAGTAAAAACCATCATATATAGCAGTTAATAATCCTTCAAAAGTATCATCATATATTAATATTTTCATAATCAAAACTCTCCATGCATAGAAGTAAGTCTATCATTTATCCTAAGAATATTTGTTTCAGGCAATATAATATTTGAAGGTCTATCTTTTTTTATAGAATAGATAATACTTGGAGAGGAAATAGTTTCTTTGGGTAGTATAATACCGGATACTGTAGTTTTTTCTTCTATTGATGGTTTATCAAAAAATGATAATTGATTAGGATTTATACTATTATGTTTAGGGAGATTTTGTTCTAAAAGCTTATTCTTTATTCTAACATCATCAAATAAAACATCACCACAATATTTACCACTACAAGTAATAAAATATTTAGCTCTTTTAAGAACTACCCTTAATTTTTTTAAATCCTCAAAAGTTAAATTATGAACTCTTCTAACTTTCAAAATTTTCTTAGCAGAAGTAACACCAATGCCAGGTATACGCAATAATTTTTCATAAGAGGCTTTATTAATTTCAACTGGGAATTCATTTAAATTTGACAATGCCCAATATGTCTTTGGATCAAAATTCAAATCAAAATTATCATCATCATTTTTCAAAAGTTCATCAGCTTTAAAGCCATAATATCTAAGAAGCCAATCAGCTTGATAAAGCCTATGTTCGCGGAGCATAGGCGGATGAGTTATATCAGGAAGTAGTTTATTGTTCTTAATAACAGGAACATAAGCAGAGTAGTAAACTCTCTTCAAACTATATTTGTTATAAAGATTTTCTGAAAGCTTAATAATTTTCCTATCACTTTCAGGCGTAGCACCAACAATTAACTGAGTACTTTGACCACCCGGAACAAAAAGGGGAGTACTCTTTATACTTTTTTTCATTTCATTATGATTGATTATAGAATTTTTAATGATACCCATAGGTTTTAAAATCTTATCTTTGCTTTTTTGTGGTGCTAAAAGTTTAAGGCTATCACTAGAAGGTAGTTCAATATTAACACTCATTCTGTCAACATATGTACCGGCTTCTTGAATTAGATTCTCATTTGTTCCAGGTATTGCTTTAAGGTGAATATATCCATTAAAGTTTTGTTCTAAACGCAATTTTTTAACAGTCTTAAGTAAAAGTTCCATAGTGTAATTTGGATTTTTAATAATAGCAGAACTTAAAAAAAGCCCTTCAATATAATTACGTCTATAAAAATTAATAGTAAGATTACAAACATCATCAGGGGTGAAACTAACTCTTAAGAAATCTCTAGAAGCACCATTTATACAATATTTACAATCGAAAACACAATCATTTGAAAATAATATTTTAAGTAGAGAAATGCAACGTCCGTCAGAAGTAAAGCTATGACAAATACCACTTTCAGAAGCATCGCCAATTCCATTATTAGAGTTCTTTCTCTTTGAACCAGAAGAAGAACATGAAACATCATATTTTGCAGCATTAGATAGAATTTTTAATTTATCCATTAAATCCATTGTACTTACCTTCCTTATAATAAAAATAAAAAGAGAACATATATTCTTATATATAGATTATATAAGAATGTATGTTCTTGTGCAATGTTTTAATGATATAAATAAATAATTATAAAGCAAAAATATGTTGACATATATGATTATCTAAACAATTGAAAAAAGAAAGGGTATATTTCCATTTACATTGATAAATATACCCTTTACTAATTTTAAATTGGGCCTACAGTATCACGTTCAATTAGAGAATTTACAAGTATTATTCTCTTGCTATAAGAATTATTATATTCTATCTTTTCTAGTAATAACATTGCTGCATTAGTTCCAAGATGGAACATGTTTTGATCTATAGTTGTTAATTTTGGTTCTACAAACTTACTCAGAGATATATTATCAAATCCTATAATGGATAGATTGTTTGGGACATGTAAATTTAATTTTTTGCAAGCGTTAAGAACACCGACAGCCATAAGATCATTACATGCAAAAACAGCAGTTGCAGAAGTTGTTTTTAATACTTTAAGAAATATATTAACAGTATTATCCACAGTTTCATTACTATTCCCATTACCTATGTTAATAATATTTTCAGTTTTAAAATTATGTAAGTCTTTCATTGTTTCTTTATATACTTTTTCTTTTACATCATAAGAATAACTATCTTTTCCTCTAACAAACAATATATCCTTATGATTATTTTCTAAAAGATAATTTAGAGCAATCGTTGAACCCATAGCTTCATCATTAATAACTGATGAAATATTGGTAGATACTGAATGACCATTTACAAAGACAAGTGGAGTTTGCTTTGAAATATTATGATAAAATTTAGAATTAACATTATCTGTATTAGGGTCAATAACTATTATTCCAGATACATTCCTAGATAATAAATTATTAACGCATGATTTTTCTTCTTCAGCATCATTGTTGCTGCAAGCTAAGATTAAAGATAAAGAATTAAGTTTTAAGTTACTTTCAATGCCCTTTATAACTTCAGGAAAAAACATATTATTAATACTAGGAACTACAACACCGATAGTAGCTGACTTTTGCTGTGTAAGTTCACGTGCTTGCATATTAGGAATATAATTAAGCTCTTCTACTACTTCTAATACTCTCTTTTTTGTTTCAGCCTTTACAGGGTAATTTCCGTTCATTACTCTTGAAACTGTTGCAACAGATACATTTGCTTTTTTCGCCACATCTACTATGGTAATTTTCATAATTATTCCACCTTATAATGTATTTATAAATTTATCAAAAGCAACAAAGCCAGTTTCATCTCTCTTGAAAACTCCAGCATGACATAATACTTCTAGGAATTTAAGTCCAACTTCTTCTTGTAATATTTCATAAGCATTTTTCTCAGAAATATTTGAGTGTTTTTCTAAAAGATATTTATACCAATCAGAATGTTTTTCTACTGTTTCATCATTTGAAACATCAGGAGTCTTGTTAATTAAATATTCTTTTAAAGTATTTAATTCTTCTTTTAATCTTGCAGGAAGTACCGCAAGTCCCATAACTTCAATAAGTCCTATGTTCTCTTTCTTTATATGATGAACTTCATCATGAGGGTGGAAAATACCAAGAGGATGCTCATTGCTAGTTCTGTTATTTCGGAGTACTAAATCTAGCTCATATTTACCATTTCTCTTTCTTGCAATAGGAGTTATAGTATTATGTGGTTCATCACCTGTATGACTTAGTATATTTACTGATTCATCAGAATAATTTCTCCAAGAGGTCAATACATGATCTGCTAAATCTAGTAATGTATCTTTATCATTACCTGAAAGTCTAACAACAGACATAGGCCATTTAACTCTGCCTATTTCCACATTTTCATAGCCAGATACAGTATATATTTTCTCTATAGGAGACTCTGCCATAGCAAAGGTATAATGACCACCTTGATAATGATCATGAGAAAGTATAGAGCCCCCAACTATAGGTAAATCTGCATTAGATCCAGCAAAGTAATGAGGTAATATATTTGTAAATATTAGTAGATTTCTAAAAGTATCCTTGTTTATTTTCATAGGTATATGTTGGTCATTGAAGATTATGCAATGCTCATTATAGTAAGTATAAGGAGAGTATTGCAAAAAATACTTTTGCCCTTGAGTAAAATCTAAAGGTATAATTCTATGAGTTTGTCTAGCAGGATGATTTATATGTCCATAAAATCCTTCATTTTCTTTGCATAACAAACATTTGGGATATGAACTTGATTTAACTAATTTAGCTTTTGCTATATCTCTTGGATCTTTTTCTGGTTTTGATAAATTTATTGTTATATCTAAATCACCATATTCTGTAGCGGACTTCCAAACTATATTGTTATTAATTCTATCTTTTCTTATATAATTAGATGCTATGCTCAAATTATAATAATACTGTGTTGCCTTTTCTTTAGAGGCCGTATATAATTCGTTGAATTTGTTTATAACCTCTGAAGGTCTAGGCATTACACAATTCATTATTAAAGTATCCAATAAATCTCTTTCAGTCACAGTGTTTTCTATCAAGTTTTGCTCTGTGGCATAATCTAATATGTTTTCTAATATGGGGGTTGGAGTTTCTAATGTTTCATTAACTTCTGTAGTATTAAATTCATTTAAGTTAAGTACTCCAAGAATCATATTAGTAGAATATATTTTATCTTCTTCGCTTATAAGGTTTTGTTGCATAGCAAAATTTATAAGTCTGTTTATTTCATAATTTATCATTTAAAGTCCCCCTTATTTACGGTCTCCATAGCCATCTGGATGATTTTTATGCCATCCCCAAGCAGTGCTGATTACATCTTTTACATCAGTATATTTAGGCTCCCAACCTAATATTTTTTTAGCTTTCTCATTTGAAGCAATTAATTTTGCAGGATCTCCAGCACGTCTTTCGCCAATGACAACTTTAATGTCTTCATTAGTAGCTTGTTTTGCAGAATCAATGATTTCTTTAACACTAAAGCCAACACCATTACCAAGGTTGAAAATATTACTCTCATTACCTTTTTGTAAATAGTCAACTGCTTTTATATGTGCATCTGCTAAATCAAGCACATGAATATAATCTCTAATACATGTACCGTCTGGCGTTTCATAATCTTCACCAAAAACAGTTATAGCATCTCTCTTCTTTAATGGAACTTGAAGAATTAATGGTATTAAGTGACTTTCAGGAAAATGATCTTCACCTATGCTTCCATCAAGAAGAGCACCACATGCATTAAAGTATCTTAAAGAAACATAAGTTATTCCATAAGCTTTGCTAACCCATTTCATCATTTTTTCCATAGTTAATTTTGTTTCTCCATAAGTATTAGTTGGATTTGTTTCATCATCCTCAAGGATAGGAATTTTTTTAGGTTCCCCATATACTGCAGCAGTTGAAGAGAAAACTATATTTTTAATGTCATGCTTTACCATGCTTTCAAGTAAAACTTGCATTCCATATACATTATTATTGAAATATAATAGAGGTTTTTCCATGCTCTCTCCAACTAAGGAATTGGCAGCAAAATGTATTATAGCTTCAATGTTATTTTCAGAAAAGACTTTATCTAAGAATTCAGCATCTCTTATATCACCTTTATAAAATTTTGCCTTAGAATTTATAGCCTTCATATGGCCTGTTTGTAAATTATCAACTATTATAACATCCTTATTTTGATTTACAAGTTCATGTACTGTATGTGAACCGATGTATCCGGCACCACCGCAAACTAAAATTGACATATTAACATCTCCCTTAATTCAGTTAACAATTTACAGTTAACAGTTAACAATTTAGGAACAAATCACTACGTGATTTGAATTTAAGATAAATTCATTGTTAACTGTTATTTATACATTGTTAATTATTATTGTAATATATATTCTTATTAGATAAGTATAGCTCAAAAATCAATATTTTAACAGAAAACCTCTGGTTTTCATCAATAACTGTTAATTGTTAACTGTTAACTGATTCGTCTTGTTCCATCAGAAATACTAACTACGTAGAAATCTGGTTCATAACCTATTTTTTCTTTATATTTAACTGCGATAGTTTCTTTGAAATTATCTATACATTCATCTTTTACAATACTAACAGTGCATCCACCAAAGCCTGCTCCAGTCATACGTGCACCAACTACACCTTCAGTTCCCCAAGCTAATTCAACTAAAGTATCTAATTCTATTCCAGTAACTTCGTAATCATCTCTTAAAGAAACGTGAGATGCATTCATAAGTTGACCAAATAATTCTAAATTATTTTCTTCTAATGCTTTTACAGCCTTTAAAGTTCTTTGGTTTTCATATACAGCATGTTTAGCTCTTTTTATTTTGATTGGGTCGCCGATACAATCTTTTACTTCTTCAAATTCTTCTTCAGTAAGTTCACCTAAAGCTATGATATTTTTAACTGTTTGTATTTTAGCTAATGCATCTTCACATTCACTACGTCTTTCATTATATTTAGAGTCAGCTAAACCTCTTTTTTTATTTGTGTTTGCAATTACTATTTTATGACCAGCAAGATTTAATTTGCTGTAAGAGTATTTTAAAGTATTACAATCTAAAAGTATTGCACAACCTTCTTTACCCATTCCAATAGCAAATTGATCCATTATTCCACAGTTTACACCTATGAATTTATTTTCAGCCTCTTGGCACATTTTAACTATATCAACCATATCAATATTTAGGTCGAAGGATTCATTTAATATAGTACCCATTAAAACTTCAAGTGAAGCAGAAGATGATAATCCAGACCCGTTAGGAATGTTACCATAGAAAATTATTTCAAAACCACTTGGAATATTATAACCATGATTTTCAAAAGTTTTAATTACACCCTTAGGATAATTAGCCCAATTATGTTCCTTTTCGTTAACCATATTATCTAAAGAAAATTCTATAATTCCTAAATCTTTAAAATTTAAAGAATGAACCAAAACCTTCTTATCATCTCTTTTAGCAACTACAGCATAAGTACCAATAGTTAGTGCACAAGGAAAAACATTACCACCATTATAATCAGTATGTTCCCCAATTAAATTAACTCTACCTGGTGAAAAGAAAACATTTTCAGAATCCTTTTGAAATAGTTCCTTAAAATCATTTTTCAATACATTAATATTATCCATAATTAACGCCTCCCTTTTATTTTATAGTAAGCGATTTCTATAAAAAAGTAAAGAGATAATTAAAAATAATTTTAATTATACATACCTAAGTAAAAACTACACTTAGACGACGGATTTACAGAAAGAAGAGGGGATATATTTGTTGCAGTTACTGAAAATATTGATGTAATGCTCCAAAAAGTCACGTCATGGCTTATTTGAAATTTGGTATACCATATGCAAGGTATAAGAATAACTTAGAATTTGGATTCACATAGTTTTACAAGGAAAAATATAAGATATTATAGAAAAGGCTTACTGTATTTGCAGAGAGTAATAAATTATAATTATTTTACACGAAAATCAGAAATGAAATAATTTTATAAATTTGAAGATTTTAATCTTTTTAAATATTCTAGAAAAGGTTAACTTTAATAGGTAGCTTAAAAATTAAGCTACCTATTGGTATCCTCATTATTTTTTTGAATGAGAGTGTCTAGATGAATTATTAGTCATAGGATTCATGCTATTTGTAGAATTCATATTGTTCATGGACATACCGTTTTGGTTTCCCATTAACATGCTTAAAAGTGAACCGATATTATCCATATTAGGATTATTACCATTCATATTATTGAAAGGAACGTTATTAACATTACCCCTATTGTTATTATTACTATTCATATTCATATTATTAAATGGAGTACTGTTATTATTACCCATATTTCCCATAAGCATATTCATTAAAGGATTTCCATTCATAGAATTCATGCCACCGCCCATGACTCCCATAAGCATATTTAATAAAGGATTACCAGCCATCATATTCATATTAGGATTCATTCCACTCATTTGCCCTGAATTATTTCCTCTATTTTGATTAGGCATCATAGGATTCATCATGTTATTTCCCATACCGCCTCCAATTCCAGAAAAAATAGAAGAAAGGATCATGTTTAATAAAGGATTCATATTACCACCTTTTTTATTAATTACTTTAATATAATCTATTGCAGTTAAGGGAAAAACGATACAAAAACTAAAAATAAGTATTTCAGATTTAATAAATTATTTGAATAATCAAACGAAAAATAAATAAAAGTAGAATATAACTTTAAATAGCTGAGAAAGATAATCTTAGTTCTTTTTTTCTTCCTAGGTGTAAAAATACATAAAATAATTAAGACACTAATAATTTTATCTGTTTTACCATAGAAGAAAATAAAAAGAAAATATAATTTTAAAGATTTAGGAGTAAAGTATGAGAATTGGAGAAGTTGAAGTAGCAATAATTGATGTAATAACATTCATAGGAATTATAATTACTTTTTTAACGGGAGTATTTAACTTATTTCAAAATAAAAAAAGTCTTTATATAAATAATATTACAAAGTTTAGAGTAATATGGATTACTACATTAAGGGGACATATTGCCAATTTGAAAGAATTGAGTAACATAACTAATTTGTATATTATAACTAAGGATGGAACTAACAAAATAGCTTATAGAAGGGAACTGGAGAAAAATGTATCATTAATAAGAATGTATCTTGATTTTACATCTAAGTTTGATATTCAATTAATATCTAAAATAGAGGAATTAAAAGCAATAATTAATAGTTATTTATTAATATATTATTGTAGAAATACTATTGAATCTGTTGATAATGATGATGAACTTGTGACCAAATTTAATGAAGCTGTGGATATAATAAGTGAGAAAAAAGTATTGGTGGCGCTCTTAAATATAGCAATAAATAATAAAAAAATTCAAAAGATAGCTGAAACAAAAGATGTAAAGTTATTAGATTTAAGAAATAATGTTAAAGTAGCTTATAAGGATGATTTATTGTTAATAAAAGAAATACTTAAGCAAAGTTATTATATAATAAATGATTTAGAAAATGACATTGAAAGATTAAATAAGGATATAGATCATATTGTACAAATATATTTAAAAGCAGAATGGATCAGATGTAAAATAGAAACTAGAATGTGGCCCTTTAGTAGATATAATGAAGAAAAGGTAATAAATAAATTACAAAAAGAATATAAGGAAAATTGAAAAAAATATGCAGGTTCTAAATTATAGATATGTATCTATAAATAAACCTGCATTTATTTTTTATATGTATATTAGATATTTAAAAATAAAATTATAGTAAATTTCTATTGTGCAGAGAACTTTTGTCTAGCCTGATCTATTTTAGTTTGTTCAGCTTGTTGTGCTGGATACCAGCCCTTTGCACTCATTTTGCTATAAATTTCATTTTGCATCTTTAAGGAATCACATAATGCTTTATCAAATGCAGAATGAACATTTGGAGTAGCAGATTCTATGGTTCCGTGTAAATATAAATCAGAGGCACCTTTTACTGTTAATAGAATATCTTCAAGTAGATCTTTATCATTCATATCTTACTTCTCCTTATAATTTATAATAATTGATAAAATTGTCCAAATGTTTGTTGGTGGGCATTAACTAATTGATTAACATAAGATTTAAGTTCAGCGTCTTGAATTTGATTTGCATAATCTGTACATTTTGTTTTCATATGTTTTTCATGACTTAAGGCATCTTCAATATATGACAATTCTTTTGGACTCATGATTTTCACCTCCTATATAAATAATTATATGAATGTATTTAACAAATTTATTATGTGATATATATTTTTTTTTTATACCAGATAATTGATGATGAAATTATGATTAAATTTAATTAAATTGTGGATAAAATTAAAGAAAGTAATTATAAAAGTACCTTAAACATTGCAAAATGTTTAAGGTACTTTTATGAAACTTATGATATTCACCAATTTAAAATGTAAATTGATCAAAATTAGCATCTAATTCATTTGATAATGTATTAACTTTTTGGGCTGTATTTGCCACTTCAGAACTTGCTGCACTTAGCTCTTCAGATGATGAATAAATTTCTTGGGTAGTTGCTGAGATTTGTTCAGATACAGAGGAAATATTAGAAATATTACTTACTAAGGAGTCTTTTTCATTATCTAATTTAACAAAGTCTTTTGCAATTGAATACATATTAGGTATCATTTCCTCTACCTTTAAAGAAATTTCTTTAAAGGTAGCTATTGTATTATTTACAACTTCAGTCTGATTCTTTACATCATCATTTATGCTATTTGTACTAGTTACTATTCCATTGGTATTTTTTATAACATTAGATACAATAGTATAAATCTTTTGAGCAGAATTTTTACTCATTTCAGCCAGTTTTCGGACTTCATCAGCAACAACAGAAAAACCACGCCCAGCTTCTCCAGCTCTTGCAGCTTCAATAGCAGCATTTAAAGCTAAGAGATTAGTTTGCTCTGCTATATTATTTATTATATTAGTCATTTCATTAACTTCTTTAATATCAGCTGACATTATACTTAATGAAGAGGTGAAATCATCAAAATTGTGATTAAGTGAATTTATTGAAAATATTAATGACTCAAGTTCAGAATTACCTTTTTTAGCACTATCTCCAATGTTAGAAGATGTAATAGTAACATTGCTTATTTTTTCAGTCAGTGCAGAAATTTTGTCGCCAAATTCATTTAAACTGCTAGTGCTGTCTATTAAATTATCTGTTTGACTTTGTGCACCTTGAGAAATATCACTAATTGATTGGGAAATGCCTTCAATTAATGAAGATAATTCTTGAGATATAGATGAAAGTCCCATAGATTCATTGTTAAGATTGTAAGAATTTAATTTAATTATATCAATGCTTCCATTTAGAGAATTTTGAATTGCAACTAAGGAATTACACATAATTCCAATTTCAGAAGAATCCTTTAGAACGTTATTATCTATTTTGGTAGTAAAATCTCCTTTAGCAAACTCTTTCATTATACTTGCAACGTATAAAATCTTTTTGGAGATTTTTGATATGGCAAATATTAATACTACAGATATTAATATTAGACTTAGAGCACCTGTTATAATATTTGCAGATTTTAAGCTCACAAGTGATTTTAGTAAGTCACTTTTATCAACTGTAACTATAACACACCATCCAGTATTCGGAACTAAAGCATAAGATAAGGTTTGAAGTTTATTATCAGAAACAACTTCAGTAGATCCACTTTTTCCTTGACTGATTTGGCTAATTAAATCATAATCACTTGAACCATCAGTATTTTTTAATATTTGATCGATATTTGAACCACCCTTAACATAATCATTATTAGAATGTCCAATAATTTTACTACTAGAATTTACTACAAATGCTTTCCCAGTATCTAAAAATGATATTTTTTTGCTTAAGTTGGAGATATCATCTCCATATCTAAAGGCAACTAAAACTCCAAGTGTTTTATTCATGTCTTTTATAGGTGAAGATATTGCTATTAAGGAATCTTTACTAAAATTACTTTGAAAAGGCTCTGAAATGTAAGAGTGTCCAGAAAGTGCAACATTAAAATAATCATATGAGCGAATATTTACCTTAGTTCCATTTAGAAGAGTTAAAGTTCCATCAGGATTTGCTATACCCATATCAGAATATTGTTGAAATTTCTTTTCTTCTAATAATATATTTAATTTATCTTGTATAGGTGTTTCGGAATTAATAACAATTGGATTATGTGCTAAACTTTCAATGGATTTTATTTTTTCAGACATTACATCACTTATATCTTGTGCTGCAACACTACTAATTTGGTTTAACAAATCCCTACTATTAGAATAAAGTGCTCTTTCTCCTAAGGAATATGTACAAAATATAAGAGTAGTTAAAGTCAAAATTACAATAGGAAGTACTATTAGCAGAACTCTGAAGCTAATAGAGTTCTTATTAACTTTATAAACACTTTTATTAGACGGTGTAGATTTTCTATTATATTTAAGTAAATCTAAATGTAATAGAAAAGAAGGTTTTTTTAATTTGAATTCTTTAAAGCAATTTTTGCTACGAATAGAATTGATGTGAATTTTTTTTAAAATGTTCATTAGTATAAGTCCCCTTTTTATAAATAAATATTTAATCAAAAATAGTATGAGTTTTACAATTAACATTGTTTTTAATTATATTATTCCTTAATTAGTAATAATTAAATTAATATCAATGTATTACCATATAAGAATTATAATAATTTAAAATTCATAAAAAGTACAGAAATTTTAACAAACGATTAGAATTTTACACTGAATATTAAGAATGTAATAAAGTTATTTTTTTATCCGTTAAAATATTATAATTTAGCATAAAAAACTGATAAAAGGTATTATATGAATTATAAGAAAAAAATAAAAAGAATTTAGAGAAATTAAAGTTTTTAAGTGTAAATTTTGAAATAATATAAGGGTTATTTTGATTATGTAATATAAATATTGATACGGAAAAATTATAGTGATATTATTTTAATAGTAATGTGTATATTAATTAAATATATAAAATTAAATTAATATACACATATATAGGGGGCCATAAATATGGAAGAAAAAGTGGAAAGAGAAAAAGCATGGGAGTTACTTTGCAAATATAATAAAACTGATGCACTTAGAAAACATGGGTTAGCAGTAGAAGGAGCAATGAGACACTTTGCAACACTTTATCATGAAGACCAAGATATATGGGGTGTAATAGGACTTCTTCATGATATTGATTATGAAATGTATCCAGAAGAGCATTGCTTTAAATGTCAAGAAATAATGAAAGAAGAGAATTTACCAAAGAGTTATATAAGAGCGGTTGCATGCCATGGATATGGAATAGTTAATGATATAAAGCCTGAAAGTAACATAGAAAAAGTGCTTTATACAATTGATGAGCTTACAGGACTTATAGGTGCGACAGCATTAATGAGACCATCTAAAAGTGTTATGGATGTAGAAGTTAAATCTGTAAAAAAGAAATTTAAATCAAAAGGTTTTGCAGCAGGGGTTGATAGAAATATAATTTTAAATGGATGCACCATGATAGATATGGAATTAGATAAGGTTATAGAAAATACAATTTTAGGAATGAGAAGTGTCGCAGAAATAATTGGATTATAAATTTAGGCTCTGACAATAAAAAGATCACATTGGAAAGGGAGATTTAAAATGATTAAAAATATAATATTTGATCTTGGTAATGTACTATTAGATTTTAATCCTGAAGTGTACGTTAAATCAAAAATTACCGAAGAAAAAGTAGAAGAAATATATAAGTGCATTTTTCAAAGTGATGAATGGCCAATGCTTGATAGAGGAACGATTAGTGAAGAACAAGCTAAAACAAATATAATTAATAGAAATATTGAAAATCAAGAATTAATAAATTTAGTTTTTGAAAATTGGTATGATATTTTAATTCCTATAGAAAGCAGTGTAGAGGTGTTAAAAAAATTAAAACAAAATGGATATAGTGTATATTACTTATCTAATTTTCATTTAGCTGCTTTTGAGCATGTAACTAAAAAACATGATTTTTTTAGAACTTTTGATGGTGGAGTTGTTTCATATAAGGAAAAACTTCTTAAGCCTGAAAAGGAAATTTATGAGAAAATTATAGATAAATATGATCTTGAACCAAGTCAAACGGTATTTGTTGATGATATGAAAGAAAATGTGAAAGCTGCTATAAGAGCAGGTTTAAAAGTAATTCTTTTGAAGAATCCAAAGGATTTGAAAATAGAATTAGAAAAATTAAATGTTAACATTTAACATCAATATTAATCGGATAATAAAAGTGTTAAAATGATAAAAGAGGCATAATTAATATATATATATATATATTAATGCGAAAAATTAATAATAATTATAAGAACTTAGTTAAAGTTAGGGGATGTATTAATGAGTGATTTAAGTGATTTAAAGGAATTAACGGAAGCTAAAGCAGCAAAAGAAAAGCAAGACTTAAAAGATAAGATAATTGAAAGATTAAGCTCGATTAAAAGAGATGGAATAGATGAATTGATAAAATATCTTATGGATAGAACAGATTATTTTACAGCACCAGCATCTACAAAGTTTCATTCAAACTTTGATGGAGGATTAGCATTTCATTCAGATAATGTTGTTGAATTATTAACTCAGAAGAATAAACAATATAAGCTTGGATTAAGTAATGATACAATATATTTAACAGGATATTTGCATGATCTTTGTAAATGTAATCTTTATGAAAAAACAATGCGATTAAAAAAAGATGAATTGACAGGAAAATGGATAGGATATGCTTCTTATGAATTTGATGAGAAAATTCCTTTAGGGCATGGAGAAAAGAGTGTAATTTTACTACAACAATTTGTTAAATTAACATTAGAAGAATGTTTAATGATAAGATGGCATATGGGGGCTTATGTACCTAAAGATGAGTATAGAGATTATAATAAAGCCATAGAAATGCATAAATCAGTTCTAGCATTCACAAATTCTGATGCAGAAGCATCACATTTCTTAGAAGAAGTAAGAGAACCAGAACTGTATACAATAGAAGAATATAATCAATATGTAAAAGATAAGGCTATGAAAAAAATGAATTAATTATATTTATAAGAAATAGGAAGTATTTTAAAATAAAATGGAGCATAAGCGACTTGAAATCAATTTTTAAATGTATATGAGAAATATTGCGATAAATAGTAGCAATTTTAAAGATAATATAGTAAAATGTCAATGTTGTATGATAAAAATGTTTCAAGTAAAAGCATATTAAATAAATTTACTATCATAAGTACTTGTTATTTTTTTTGAATCTGCGTAAACTAAAAGTTAAACATTTGTAAGATTATAAAACTTGAAATAATAAGCTTTTAATTAATAAATTTTTCGAATAAATTCTATTACAAATAGAATTTAAATTGAATCAGAAAGGTTGTGATGTTAGGGTTGGACAACAAGCTGAAATTATACGGCTTTAACAACCTCACAAAAACACTTAGCTTTAACATCTATGATGTATGCTATGCAAAAAGTGAGCGCGAGCAAAAGGACTACATTGCTTACATAGATGAGCAATACAATTCAGAAAGACTTACTAGGATTTTGTGTGATGTAACAGAAAGTATTGGTGCACATGTACTTAATATTTCAAAACAAGATTATGACCCTCAAGGAGCAAGTGTAACTATTTTAATATCAGAAGAAACTTTAGCAGTTAAGGAAATAGATGCATCTTGTAATAAAGGTGAAATTGACATTTTGAAGACAAGAGAAACTGTTGTAGGACACTTAGATAAGAGTCATGTAACTGTGCATACTTATCCAGAATATCATCCAGATAACTCAATTGCTACTTTTCGTGTGGATATTGATGTAGCCACTTGCGGAGAAGTTTCGCCTTTAAATGCATTAAACTACCTTATAGGAAGTTTTGACTCAGATATTATAACTATAGATTATCGTGTCAGAGGCTTTACTCGAGATGTTGATGGTAAGAAATTATTTATAGATCACAAAATTGCATCAATACAAGATTATATTGATGAAGGTACTTTAAAGAGATATGATGCTATGGATATAAATGTATATCAATCAAATATATTCCATACTAAAATGTTAATAAAAGAAATTGAACTTCAAAATTATCTTTTTAATAGGGATGTTTATGAAATTAAGCCAAAAGAAAGACTTGATATTGAAAGCAACCTACGCAAAGAGATGATTGAGATTTTTAGTGGAACT
The DNA here is from genome assembly GCA_003129525.1 of Clostridium beijerinckii. NCBI lineage: Bacteria > Bacillati > Bacillota > Clostridia > Eubacteriales > Clostridiaceae > Clostridium > Clostridium beijerinckii. Next base: position 1,722,756 of record CP029329.1, read on the forward strand.
AATATATATTAATGGGGGGATGAGTTAAGAATGAAAAATAAAGAATCCCACTCAAAAGCACCTATTTATGAGGCTCTAATTGAATATAAAAAGGCTAGAGTGGTTCCTTTTGATGTTCCAGGTCATAAGCAAGGCCGTGGAAATGCTATGCTTAGAGAATTTCTTGGTGAACAATGTCTTTCAGTAGATGTGAATTCAATGAAGCCACTGGATAACCTTTGTCACCCAGTATCAGTTATAAAAGAAGCAGAAGAACTTGCAGCAGATGCATTTGGTTCTAAATATGCATTTTTAATGGTAAATGGAACAAGTTCATCAGTTCAAGCTATGGTTATGAGTGTTTGCAAAAAGGGAGAAAAGATTATAATGCCACGTAATGTCCATAGAAGTGCAATTAATGCATTAGTAATTAGTGGTGCAGTTCCAATTTATATAAATCCAGGGGTTAATAAAAAACTTGGTATACCACTTGGAATGTCAGTTGAAGATGTTAAAAAAGCAATTAAAGAAAATCCAGATGCTAAAGCTGTGCTTGTAAACAATCCGACTTACTATGGCATTTGTTCAAATCTAAAAGAAATTACGAGTCTTGCTCATGAACATGGAATGTATGTTTTAGTAGATGAAGCACATGGAACACATTTTTATTTTGGAGAGAACATGCCAGTATCAGCTATAGAAGCAGGAGCAGATATGGCAGCAGTTAGTATGCACAAAACAGGTGGATCATTAACTCAAAGTTCTTTCTTATTATTAAACTGTGATTTGCATGTTGGATATGTTCGTCAAATAATTAATTTAACACAAACAACAAGTGGCTCTTATCTTTTAATGTCATCACTTGATCTCGCAAGAAGAGATCTTGTGTTGCATGGCGAGGAAATATTTAAAAAGGTAACGCAAATTGCAGAATATGCAAGAAATGAAATAAATAAAATAGGTGGATACTATGCTTTTTCAAAGGAATTAATAGATGGAGATACAGTTTATGACTTTGATGTAACAAAGTTATCTATATTTACAAGAGAAATAGGACTTGCGGGAATTGAAGTATATGATCTTTTGAGGGATGAGTATGGAATACAAATTGAATTTGGTGATATTGGAAATATTCTTGCAATCATCTCTGTGGGGGATCGTAATCTAGCAATTGAAAGATTAATATCTTCTTTATCAGAAATTAAGAGATTACATTCAAAAGATAAAACAGGAATGTTTGATCATGAGTATATAAATCCAGAAGTTGTACTTACTCCTCAAGAGGCATTTTACTCTTCAAAGATTTCTGTACCTATGAATGATAGTGATGAAAAGATATGTGCTGAATTTGTAATGTGTTATCCACCAGGAATACCAATTCTTGCTCCAGGAGAAAGAATTACTAAGGAAATTTTAGATTATATAGATTATGCAAAAGAAAAGGGCTGTTTTTTAACTGGGACAGAAGATGTTAAAATTGAGAATATTAATATAGTTGATTCAATTAACAATTAACAAAGAACAATTAACAATTAAGGAAGAAACCCTTACAGGATTGTAACATTAATTGTTAATTATTAACTGTAAATTGTTAATTGGGAAAGGTGGGTTATTATGGAGTTGTGGTATACAGAACAACATACAGAAAATGTCAGGTTTTCAATTAAGGTTGAAAAACAATTACATAGTGAGCAAACAGAGTTTCAAAGAATAGATGTTATGGAAGCAAAGGAATTCGGAAGGTTTTTTACCTTAGATGGATTAATGATGATAACAGAAAAAGATGAATTTATTTATCACGATATGATAGTACATGTACCAATGGCAACAAATCCTAATATTAAAAAAGTTTTAGTTATTGGTGCTGGAGACGGTGGAACTATAAGAGAGCTAACAAGATACAGTACTATTGAAGAAATTGATATGGTTGAAATAGATGAAAGAGTTGTTGACGTATGTAAAGAATATTTTCCAATAACAGCATGTAAACTTGATGATAAAAGAATAAAAATATTTTTTGAAGATGGTTTAAAATTTGTTAGAGGCAAAGAAAATAAATATGACTTAATAATAGTAGATTCAACAGATCCGTTTGGACCAGGAGAAGGATTATTTACAAAAGAATTTTATGGAAATTGCTATATAGCATTGAAGGAAGATGGAATGTTAGTAAATCAACATGAAAGTCCATATTATGAGTATCATGCTAAGGCAATGAAAGATGCACATCAAAAAATAGTAAATTACTTCCCAATTAATAAAGTATATCAAGCACATATTCCAACTTATCCATCAGGACATTGGCTATTTGGATTTGCTTCGAAAAAATATGACCCTATTAAAGATTTGAACGCAGATGCTTGGAATAAATTAGGCATAAAAACAAAATACTATAATACAGATCTTCATGTGGGAAGTTTTGCATTACCTAATTATGTGAAAGACATGTTAGAAGGTATTACTGAATAAAGTAAAACTTCTCAAAATAATGTATGAAAAATAAGGCATTTTTGAGATGCCTTATTATGTTAGAATTTTATTTTAAAGTATATATTATTAATTAAGATATATATTTATACATAATTTGAATGAATTGGAGGAATTATATAATGGGAAAAGCTTTAATTATTGGTGCTGGCGGTGTTGCTAGTGTTGCTATTCATAAATGTTGTCAAAACTCAGAGGTATTTGAAGAAATTTGTATTGCTAGCAGAACTTTATCAAAATGTGATGCTATAAAAGCTTCATTAGAAGGAAAAACTAAAACTATAATACATACAGCGAAGGTAGATGCTGACAATGTGGAAGAGTTAGTAACTCTTATTAATAAATTTAAACCAGAAGTTGTTCTAAACCTTGCTCTTCCTTATCAAGATTTAACAATCATGGATGCTTGCTTAGAAACAAAAGTTCATTATGTTGATACAGCTAACTATGAACCACTTGATACAGCTAAATTTGAATATAAATGGCAATGGGAATATAAAGAAAAATTCGAAAAAGCAGGGATTACAGCATTACTTGGTAGTGGGTTTGATCCAGGAGTTACAGGTGTATTTAGCGCTTATGCTCAAAAACATTATTTTGACGAGATTAACTATATTGATATTTTAGATGCTAATGCTGGAGATCATGGATATCATTTTGCAACTAATTTTAATCCGGAAATTAATATTCGTGAAATTACAGCTAATGGTAGCTATTGGGAAGAAGGGAAATGGATAGAAACAGAACCTCTTGAATTAAAAGAAGTTTATGATTTCCCAGAAATAGGACCAAAGGATATGTATTTATTACATCATGAAGAATTAGAATCTTTAGCTCTTAACATTAAAGGTATCAAGAGAATTAGATTTTGGATGACATTCTCACAAAAGTATATAACACACTTAAATGTACTTGAAAATGTTGGTATGACTTCTATTGAACCAATTGAATATGAAGGAAAACAAATAGTTCCATTACAATTTTTAAAAGCAATTTTACCAGATCCAGCATCACTTGGACCAAGAACAAAGGGTAAAACGAATATAGGATGTATTTTCCAAGGTAAAAAAGATGGAAAAGATAAGACTTATTATGTATACAATGTATGTGATCATGAAGAATGTTACAAAGAGGTTGGATCACAAGCAATTTCATATACAACAGGAGTTCCAGCTATGATAGGTGCAAGTCTTGTAATGAAAGGTATATGGAATAAAGCTGGAGTAAATAACATTGAAGAATTTGATCCAGATCCATTTATGGAAGAATTAAATAAATGGGGATTACCATGGAAAGAAGATTTCTCTCCAACTTTAGTTAAATAGTATATTACAATGCAATTAAGAATGATGAGGGAATATGTTTTCTTCATCATTCTTAATATTAAGGATAAATTTAATTATAGTTATCTATATTGGAAATCGTACTTATACGTAGAACTTTAATTATCAATGATTAACGATTGAAAATTGATTATTGAGCATTTACAATTAGTACTTTAAAATTATCGAATTAATTAATGTATAAGCACAACTTATAATGTGGTTATCTATATAGTTAAGAGTGGAGGTTGATAACAACTATGAAAGATATAGATTTAAATAAATTACCATCGCCATGTTATTTGGTTGATGAAAGACTTCTTAAAAAGAATTTAGAAACTTTAGATTATGTTCAAAGGAAAACAGGGGCGAATATCATTCTTGCAACAAAAGCATTTTCAATGTTTTCAACTTTTCCTTTAATAGGAAAGTATTTAAATGGGGTTACATCAAGTTCCTTACATGAAGCTAGACTTGGATATGAAGAAATGGGCAAAGAAGTACATATTTATGCTCCAGCATATAGAGAAGATGAATTTGATGAAATTATAAAATACTCTGATCATATAGTGTTTAATTCATTTAGCCAATGGAAAAAATTTAAAAATAAAGTTAAAAATGTTCAAGGGAAAAAAATTGAGTGTGCTATTCGCATTAATCCTGAATATTCTGAAATAGAAACAGACATATATAATCCATGTTTTGAAAATTCAAGAATGGGGGTTACTTTAGATAATTTCGAAGAAGATGAGCTTGAGGGAATAGATGGATTACACTTCCATACTATGTGTGAACAAAATTCCGATACTCTTGAACGTACAATAAAAGTGGTAGATGAAAAATTCGGAAAATACATAAAAAAGATGAAGTGGATTAATTTTGGTGGTGGACATCATATTACTAGACCAGATTATGATTTAGAAACTCTAATCAAATCTATTAATTTCATAAAAGATAAGTATGGAGTGAAGGTATATCTTGAACCAGGTGAAGCTATTGCTTTAAATACAGGTTTTCTTGTATCAACAGTTCTAGATACAATGAAAAATGGAATTGATATAGCAATACTAGATACTTCAGCAGAATGCCATATGCCAGATGTACTTGCAATGCCATATAGACCTAATATTATAGGATCAGGAAAGCCTAATGAACTTGAGTTTACTTATAGACTCGGCGGACCAACTTGTCTTGCTGGTGATATAATAGGAGATTATTCTTTTAAAGAACCATTAAAACCAGGGGACAAATTAGTATTTTGTGATATGGCTATTTATTCAATGGTTAAAAACAATACTTTTAACGGTGTAAATCTTCCTGCTATTGTAAAGTATAGTGAAGAAAAAGGTATTGAAGTAATAAAACAATTTGGATATGAAGATTTTAAAGGTAGGTTATCTTAAAATCTAGAACAAAATGAGGATTTTTGCTTGAATCATTTTATAAAAAGGAGAGATCACTGATGAATAGAAATATCGAAACTTTTATAGGTTGTGATAATGAATACGAAGAATCTAAAATAGTTATTTTTGGAGCCCCTTTTGATTCGACAACTTCTTTTAGACCAGGAACAAGATTTGCAAGTAAAGCTATGAGAAGTGAATCTTTTGGAGTAGAGACATACAGCACATATCAAGATAAGGATTTAGAAGACATATCTATCTTTGATGGAGGAGATTTAGAACTTCCTTTTGGAAATCCTAGTAGAGCTTTAAATCAAATTGAAGAATTTACAGAAGAAATAGTTAATGATAATAAAATTCCTTGCATGATAGGGGGAGAACATTTAGTTACATTAGGTGCAGTTAGAGCTGTAGCTAAAAAATATCCAGACCTACATGTGATTCATTTTGATGCACATGCTGATTTAAGAGATGATTATTTAGGCGAAAAATTATCACATGCTTCAGTTATTCATAGGGTATGGGATATTATTGGAGATAATAAAATATTTCAATTTGGAATAAGATCTGGAGATAGACAAGAAATTTATTGGGGAAAAGATCATGTATTTACCCAAAAGTTTAATTTTGTAGGACTTGAAGAAGTTATTGAGAAATTAAAAGGGAAGCCAATATATTTTACAATAGATTTAGATGTTTTAGATCCATCAGTATTCCCAGGGACAGGAACACCAGAAGCTGGAGGGGTAACTTTCATGGAGTTATTAGGTGCAATTTTAAAGGTTTCAAAATTAAATGTTGTTGGAATGGACGTAAATGAATTATCACCAATATATGATCAAAGCGGAAGTTCAACAGCATTAGCTTGCAAAGTTTTAAGAGAATTATTACTTAGCATATATTAATAAAGCATATAAATAAGGTGAATTTTCAACTAAAATAATATTAAAAGTATTTCATTTAAAGTTCCTAAGAAGCAAACGGAAGAAACAAAGAAAGTTGTTAATTTAGTAAAAAAGTTATTTATATATAAATAGAAAATGAATTGTGTATATTAATATACACGATTCATTTTTTTATTTGTTATTCATGAGTGCCATAAAGAGAATCAATTCTCAGTTAATATAAAGAGAAGAATGTCTAATTCTTTAGAAAATTAACATACTGTTACCTAATTGATGTAAATTATTTCTTGCAACTTATATATGTCAAAATTAAATTTCGAATATAAAATTTTTACATAAGAAACATACATAATACCATATGATTTGCTAGTATATCAGATTATAATGAATACATACAATAAAATACATTGAAAAATAATAAGTTAGTAACTAGTTTATTTTGTGTCATATCCCTAGGGCTAATCTAAAAATAAGATATTCACGTCAAAACAATAGCATTATTGAAATCATTTACATAATGTTACTATTTATGTTAATATTTTCTTAAGCGGGATATAAATATAGCTCAACATCGAAATAGAATAAACGGAGGAATTGACATGGCAATTATTTATGAAAAAGATATAAAAACATTTCATCTTAGAACAAAAAAAACAAGTTATATATTAAAGGTATTAAAAAGTAATCATTTATCTCATTTATATTGGGGGAAAAAGATAAACACTAATAATTTAGATTATCTTATAGAAGAAAATTTATGGGGAAGTTTTCTTACTAATACGGATAATGTAGGAACATTTCAGTTAGAAGCAACTATGCAAGAATATCCGGTCTATGGGCATACAGATTTACGTTCACCAGCTATTGAACTTCAGTTTGAAGATGGTAGTACAACAACGGACTTAAGGTACAGTGGATACAAAATCTATAAAGGAAAACATTTTCTTAAGGGATTACCATCAACATATGTTGAAAATGACGAAGAAGCAGAAACTTTAGAAATATATTTAAAGGATGACTTAAAGAATATAAAAGTGATTTTAACATATAATGTGTTTAAGGATTTTGATGCAATAACAAAATCAGTTAAGATAATAAATGAAAGTAAAGAAGAAGTAAATATATTAAGAGCTTTAAGCGCCAATGTAGATTTTAAGGAGGATGACTTTGATTTTATACACTTATCTGGTGCATGGGCAAGAGAAAGACATATTGTTAGAACAAATCTTAGATCTGGTATGCAGTCAATAGAAAGTAGAAGAGGGGCAAGTAGCCATGCTCAAAATCCTTTTATGACACTCGCAAGAAAGGGATCAAATGAACAAAATGGAGATGTGTATGGATTTAGTTTAGTTTATAGTGGAAACTTTTTAGCTGGTGTTGAAGTTGATATGTATAGTAAATCCAGAGCTCAAATTGGAATAAATCCATTTGATTTCAAGTGGTTATTAGAAAAAGGAGAGGAATTCCAAACTCCAGAGGCAGTGCTTGTATATTCTCCAGACGGGTTAACAGGTATGTCTCATATATACAATAATTTATATGGAAAACGTTTATGTAGGGGAAAATATAGAGATAAAGTAAGACCAATACTTATAAATAATTGGGAAGCTACTTATTTTGAGTTCAATGAAACTAATATAAAAGAAATTGCAAAGGAAGCAAGTAACTTAGGAATAGAACTGTTTGTTCTTGATGATGGATGGTTTGGCAAGAGAGATGATGATACTACGTCCCTTGGAGATTGGTTTGTTAATGAAAAAAAAATAAAAGGTGGACTTGGAAAACTATCTAAAGAAATAAATAATCTAGGATTACAATTTGGTCTTTGGTTTGAACCAGAAATGGTATCTCCAAGTAGTAAATTATATAAAAAACATCCAGATTGGTGCATACACGTACCAGGAAGAATCAGATCAACAGCAAGAGAGCAACTTATATTAGATTTATCAAGAGAAGAAGTATGTGATTATATAATAAAATCGGTAAGTGATGTTTTAGAAAATGCTTCAATATCATATGTAAAATGGGATATGAATAGAAATATGAGTGAAATAGGTTCACTTGGATTGCCAATAAAAAGACAAAGAGAAACAGCACATAGGTATATGTTAGGTCTATATAGAATTCTTGAGGAAATAACAACAAGATTCCCAGAAATTTTATTTGAAAGTTGCTCTGGTGGTGGAGGAAGATTTGATCCGGGAATGCTTTACTACATGCCACAAACATGGACAAGTGATGACACAGATGCAATAGAAAGATTAAAAATCCAATTTGGAACATCTTTAGTTTATCCAAGTGCATCTATGGGATGCCATGTATCAGCAGTACCAAATCACCAAGTGGGTAGAATTACTCCTATTGAGATAAGAGGAATAGTTGCCATGGCAGGGAATTTTGGTTATGAGCTTGATATTACAAAATTAACTGAAGAGGAAAAAGACGCAATAAAATATCAAATTAAATTATATAAAGAAATAAGAGAAACAGTTCAATGTGGAGATACTTTTAGGTTATTAAGTCCATTTGAAAGTAATGAAGTTGCATGGATGAATATTTCTAAGGATAGATGTGAAATTGTTGTTAGCTACATTAAACAATATGCAGAACCTAATAAATGGAATAAACCACTAAAGTTAATAGGATTAGAAGAAGAAGCTAAGTATAAAATAACTAATCAAGATATAATATTTGGTGGGGATGAATTAATGAATATTGGATTAATGATACCTGAACTTAAAGGTGATTATGCATCTAAACAATGGGTGTTAAGAAAATATACACCTTTAAAATAAGCGCGAAGCGCAACCAAAGGATGTTAGCTTTATAAAAGAATGATTTAGTGTGGAATTGATTACTCCTCTGACGTTAGGAAGAGGATTTTCATATAAGTGCCTGTGTTACGAATGCTAGCTATCAGATAAAAATAATCAACAGATGAAAGGAAGATATTATTATGAATGAAGTATTACAAAACATTTTAACAAGAAGGAGTGTAAGAAAATTTAAGAAGGAACAAATAAAGGATGATGAACTAAACATGATATTGGAAGCAGGTATATATGCGCCAAGTGGTATGAATAAACAAAGTTGGCAATTTACTGTTATTCAAAACAAAGAAAAAATAGCATTACTTGCAAAAGTGGTTAGAGAATCCTTAGGAAGAGATGTTGGATATAATTTTTATGAACCTCCAACTCTAATTATGTTATCGAATGAAAAGGATAATACCAATGGGTTAGCAGATTGTTCTTGTGCACTGGAAAATATATTTTTAATGGCAAATTCGTTAGGGATAGGTTCATGTTGGATTAATCAATTAAAAACTATTTGTAATGAAAAAGAAGTACGAGAAGTATTAACAAGCTTTGACATACCGGAAAATCATATTGTTTGGGGAATGGCATCGATTGGATATGCGGATAGTGTGTCAAAATCACATAGGAAAAAAGAAGGAGTTATTAAATTTATAAAATAAGTGAGAAAAAATTAATAAACAATATATAAATAAGCAAATAACCTAAACAAAAGGATTTTGCTTATTTTTCGTTTGAAAAGCTAAAATGTTCTTATGAATTAGTATAAAATTTAAAAAAATATACAAAACTATTGACTATATGATAATACAAGAATATACTTATAGTATAGTAAACAGATAAGAATTATGCGAAAAAGATAAGGAGTGGTTAAAATGTCAAGAATATATAGGAATCTAGCAGATCTAGTGGGGAAAACACCATTGTTAGAAGTATCAAATTATAGTAAGGGCAAAGATTTAAAAGGTACTATATTAGCTAAACTAGAATACTTCAATCCAGCAGGAAGTGTTAAGGATAGAATTGCAAAAGCTATGATTGAAGATGGTGAAAATAAAGGATTATTGAAATCAGGATCAGTTATAATTGAACCAACTAGCGGGAATACAGGAATCGGAATTGCATCTGTAGGAACTGCAAAAGGATATAAAGTTATAATTGTTATGCCAGAAACAATGAGTGTAGAAAGACGTAGTCTTATAAAAGCTTATGGAGCTGAAATAGTTTTAACAGAAGGCGCTAAAGGAATGAAGGGAGCAATAGCTAAGGCAGATGAATTAGCAGCTGAAACTCCAAATTCATTTATACCAGCACAATTTAAGAATCCGGCTAATCCAGAAATACACAAAAGCACAACTGGACCTGAAATATGGGAAGATACAGATGGAAAAGTTGATATTTTTGTTGCAGGTGTTGGTACAGGTGGAACAATCACAGGGGTTGGAGAATATTTAAAATCTAAAAATCCAAACGTTAAGATAGTTGCAGTAGAACCAGCTGCTTCACCAGTATTATCAGAAGGTAAGCCTGGTCCACATAAAATACAAGGAATTGGTGCAGGGTTTATTCCAGACGTGTTAGATACAAAAATATATGATGAAATTATAAAAATCGAAAATGAAGATGCATTTGCTACAGCTAGAGAATTATCTAAATCAGAAGGATTACTTGTTGGTATTTCATCAGGAGCTGCAACATTTGCAGCAACTGAACTTGCTAAACGTCCAGAAAATGCAGGAAAGACAATTGTAGTATTATTACCTGATACAGGAGAACGTTATTTATCAACTGGATTATTTGAAGATAAGTAAAATTCTACTTATAAATGTACATTGTGCATTAAAGTATTATTAAGTAAAATTAATTAAGAACAAAACTTTATAAGCAATATTAAATTAAGGCAAAGAAACTCAAAAAATGAGATTCTTTGCCTTTTGTTTATAATAAAAGAAAAAATTCTGATCAAAATACTTAATTAGAGAGTTTTTACAACAAGTTAAATAGATATAAGATAATATGGTATAAACAGTAGTATCTATAGCATTTGCAGTAAGTTTAAGTTTTTACATTAATACAAACATTCTTATATTTCTTAATACCCATGTGTGATGGAAACTTATGAAAATTTAAGTATAAATTAAGATAAATTTAATATTTAAAGTGGTATTTACTAATAAAAAATATGTATAATAAGAGTGTGATATAAAGTTAATTATTAACATGTATTGTATTTTTATCATAAGAAGATAAGCATTATAAGGGGGAATAAAAATGAAAATGAAAAAAACTTTAGTACTAATTATGACAGCGGCTTTAACAATTGGAACAATGGCTGGATGTAGTCAAACAACGATCAATTATTCAAAGGAAATTTCTAATACAGCAAAATGGGAGACAACAACGTCTGATACAACTGGAATAATTAGTATTGATGGTCAAGGAATAAAGGAAGAAGTAACATTTACTGCTACTGGATATACAGCAAATGATAAATCATATGTGGATATGAAATTCAATAATACATCAGGCGAAATTAAAATCCCAGAACTTAAAGCATATTCAGATGGAACTACAAGTTATATTAATAAGAGCTTTTATGAAGGATTATTCGCTTTAAATGGACAAGCTCAATCAACAGGGTTAGCTAGTATTAAAGAAGAATATATAGCAATTGATGATACAACAGCTACAGGAATGGATATAAATAAAATAAAAGCATTAAGTAACCAATCAAATTCAATGGTGGAGCTTGGGAAAATAATATTTGGAGAGAATAGTGATCTTGATTTACCTTTTATTCAAAATGGAAGAGAATACACAATTAATCTTGATGCAGATAGAGCAGTAAATTTATCTGCTAAAGCTATAAAAGTTGCAGGTAACAATGTAGATAATATTAATAACACCTTTAAATTAGGATTAACTACTGATGATATCACACAAATTAAGACAGCAGTTAACGATGCAAGTTTTGATGCAGGCTTAAATGATGTTAAGACAGCATTAGCTGGTTCAACTATTACTTCAAAAGATGTATTTACAGATACTAATTATACTTCAGAAGTTAATATGAATTTACAAGTTAAAGATTTTGGGAAGATTTCAATTTCAGTGAAAGGAACAAACACTAAGAGTGAAGTTAAAGAAGTAACTCTTCCAGCTAGCAAGATTAAACTTACAGCAGAAGAATTTGCTAAGATATCAGCACCAACAAATACAACTATACCAGCAACTACCAATGTAATAGCCAAATAATATAAGATAAAAAATTATAGTTAGAATAAAGTCTACATCAAAATGATTTTTAAAATTGTTTTGATGTAGACTTTTTATTTTAAAACATATTTTAAAATATAAGTCATTTTATGTATGAACATATTGTTTTGAACAATGAAAGATGATAATATAATATTGTTCATAAAATGAACTTAGTTAATATATCTTTTATTAGATATAAATGGGTAATGAGAATTCAGGATTAAAAAAATAATTTATATCATTAAATAAATTCAGCTGGACATAAAACTCCAATTGAAAAGTTTCACTTTATAAATAGAAAGGAGTTCTGATAATCAATGAAAAAAATAAAAACAGCTGTAATTTTAGCTGCTGGTATGGGATTAAGATTACAAGATATAACTAATGACATGTTGCCAAAGGGTCTTATGAAGATAAATGGTAAGAGCTTAGTAGAAAGATCTATTGAAAAATTAAGAAGCTTAGGAATTGAAAAAATTTATATAGTCACAGGTCATTTAAATGAATTTTATGATAAACTCGCAAAAGAAAATAATTATATAGAAACAAGAAAAAATAGAAAATATAGAGCTACAGGGAGTATGACTTCTCTATCAATACTAGAAAATGAATTAAAGGAAGATTTTTTATTACTTGAAAGTGATCTTATATATGAAGTTTATGGATTAATTAAGGTTATTAATTATGAAAAAGATGATTGCATTTTGCTAAGTGGAAAGACAAATTCAGGTGATGAATGTTATGTGGAAGTTAAGGAGGACAACTTATATAAGATTTCTAAAAATATACAAGAGATAGAACGAGTATATGGGGAATTGGTTGGAATTTCAAAAATATCAATTGAACTATATAGAGAGATGTTAAAACAATATAAAGATTTTAATAATAAAATAAATGATTATAAAAATGAAGATAATTTTTTTGAAAGTGAAAATAAAAAATCAAAGAAATATGATTATGAAAATGCAATATTTGATGTTGCAAAAAAAAGAAAAGTTGGATATTTAAAAATAGAAAATTTAGTATGGGGAGAAATTGATGATAAAAGTCATCTTGAGAGAATAAAAACAATTGTACTTCCTAAGTTAGAGAAAAATACAGAAGAGAAAATAATTTAATATTTAGAAGAATTCTATTTAAAGTTGAAAATATTAAATTTTCTAATATATAAAAATTAAGCACATTAAGAAATTATGAATTTTAGGAGAGTGTTAATATATGAAAACAGTTTACATTGCTATGAGTGCTGATATAATTCACCAAGGGCATTTGAATGTAATAAATGAGGCGAGAAATCTTGGAGATGTAATAGTAGGTTTACATACTGATGAGGTTATAAGAGGCTATTGGAGAAATCCTATAATGAAGTATGAAGAAAGAAAAGAAGTTGTTAGTAATATTAAGGGAGTTCTATCTGTAATACCTCAAGATAGTTTAGATCAAGTTCCAAATCTTATAGAACTTAAACCTGATTATGTTGTTCATGGAGATGATTGGCTAGAGGGCTCTCAACAAAAACTTAGAGAAAAAGTTATAAATGCAATAAAGGAATGGAGAGGAGAACTTGTTGAAGTACCATATACTCAAGGGGTTTCTATTTCAAAATTAGATGAGGAATTAATGCAAATAGGTATAACACCTCAAATGAGAATGAAAAGCCTTAAGGAATTAATTTATTCAAAAAAACCAGTTAGAATACTTGAAGCTCATAATGGATTGACTGGACTTATTGTTGAAAAAACTAAAGTTGAAAAAGATGGGAAAATAAAAGAATTTGATGGTATGTGGATAAGTTCTTTATGTGACTCGACAGCTAAAGGAAAACCAGATATAGAATTAGTAGATTTAACATCAAGATTAAATACAATTAATGACATTTTAGAGGTCACTAGAAAGCCTATAATTGTTGATGGAGATACAGGAGGACAAATTGAGCATTTTGTTTATACAGTTAAAACATTAGAAAGATTAGGCGTGTCAGCAATTATCATTGAAGATAAGACAGGACTTAAGAAAAATTCATTATTTGGCACTGATGTGACTCAAACTCAAGATACTATAGAACATTTTAGTGACAAAATAAGAGCAGGAAGAGAAGCTAGAGCAACAAGTGACTTTATGATAATTTCAAGAATTGAAAGCTTAATTGCAGGGGCAGGAATGGACGATGCAATAAATAGAGCAAAAGCATATATTCAAGCGGGTACAGATGGAATAATGATTCATAGCAAAGAAAAGGATGGAAAAGAGATAGTTGAATTCTGTAGAATATACAATGAATTTGAAAATAGAGTTCCATTAGTAGTAGTACCAACTTCATATAATTTCATGAAAGAAGATGAATTAGTGGACTTAGGAATTAATGTGGTTATTTATGCAAATCACCTAATAAGAAGTGCATATCCAGCAATGGTAAATACTGCAAAGAGCATCTTAGAAAATGAAAGATCAAAAGAAGCTTCAATAAATTGTATGCCTATAAAAGAAATTCTTACTTTAATTCCAGGTGGAATGTGATTCAGTTAACAATTAACAGTTAACAGTTAACAGTTAGAAAATAAAATAAACAATTGATAATGAAGGATAAAATCCATTTAAGGGATTTTTAAAATATATTTTTAAAGACAACCTGCGGTTTTCATCCTTAATTGTACATTGTCAATTTTCAATTGTTAATTGAAAAGGGGGTTGAATTAAATGGTTGAAGTTAAAGAGTTTTATAATGAATTATTAAATAATAATATAAGTTTTTTTACAGGAGTACCAGATTCTTTGTTAAAATCTTTTTGTGCTTATATTAAGGATAATGTAAGTGCCCATAAGAATATCATTTCAGCTAATGAAGGAAATGCTATAGGATTAGCTTCTGGATATTATTTAGGAACAAGAAAAATTGGACTTGTATACATGCAAAATTCAGGACTTGGGAATGCAGTAAATCCACTTGCTTCCCTTACTGATAAATTAGTTTACAGTATACCAATGCTTTTAGTAATTGGGTGGAGAGGTGAGCCAAATAAGAAAGATGAACCTCAACATAAGAAACAAGGGCTAATCACTACTGAAACATTAGAAATGTTAGGAATTAAGTATGAGATTTTAGATAAATATACCAATAATAATGAAATGAAATTAAAAGTAAAAAAAGCATATAGTTATATGAAAGAAAATAATGAGCCATATGCTTTGATAATAAAAAAGGATACCTTTGATGAATACAAACTCAAGAGTAATACTAGTTTTGAGTTTAAAATGACTAGAGAAGAGGCTATAGAAATTGTAGTATCTCAGATGAAAGAAAATTCAGTAATAGTGTCAACAACAGGAATGGCATCTAGAGAGCTTTTTGAATTAAGAGAAAAGCATAAAGAAAATCATAACAAAGATTTTTTAACTGTAGGCTCTATGGGACATGCATCTCAAATTGCTTTGGGTATTGCATTAAATAATAAAAATCAATATGTTTATTGCATTGATGGAGATGGGTCTTTATTAATGCATCTTGGGAGCTTAGCTATAATAGGAAATGCAGAACCTAAGAATTTTAGACATATTTTAATTAATAATGGAGCACATGATTCCGTGGGAGGTCAAGAAACTGTTGGCTTAAAAATAGATACTTTAGCTATTGCAAAAGCTTGTGGATATAAGGAATGTTATTCATGTAGCTCAAAAGCAGAGTTAGTAAATTTATCAGAAAAAATAACAAATGTAGAAGGCCCTGTATTGTTAGAAATTAAAGTTAAGAAAGGGGCACGAAAGGATTTAGGAAGACCTACTACAACGCCAATTGAAAACAAAGAAGCCTTTATGGAATTTTTAGATAAATAAAAGATTAATCATAATAGGGAGGAATCAAAGTGGAGATTAAGAGAAATATATTATTAAATCCAGGGCCTGCAACTACTTCAGACACAGTAAAGCTCGCTCAAGTTGTGCCTGATATTTGTCCAAGAGAAAAAGAATTTGGAGATGTTATGGAGTTTGTATCAAAAGAGCTTACTAATTTTGTAGGTACTAATGATAAGCATACAACTATATTGTTTGGAGGATCAGGAACAGCATCAGTTGAAGCTATTTTAAGTTCAGTAGTAGATGATGGAACAATTATAATAATTAATAATGGTGCTTATGGAAAAAGAATGTGTGAAATAGCAGAAATATATAATTTAAATTATATAGAATTTAAAAGTTCACCTATAGAAGAAATAAGCTTAATTGAATTAGAAGAAATAATAAAAATACATAACTTAGAGAGTATAAGATCTGAAAAAACATCTATAAGCCATATAGCAGTAATCCATCATGAAACTACAACAGGAATATTAAATGATATAAAATCAATAGGAAGTATTTGTGAAAGGTATGAAATAGATATGATAGTTGATGCTATGAGTTCTTTTGCAGGGATTCCTATAAATATGGATGAAATGAACATAAAATACTTAGCTTCAAGTTCAAATAAGTGTATACAAGGAATTGCAGGAACAAGCTTTGTAATAGCTAATAAAGAATCTTTAGAGAAAACTAAGAGTATTAAACCAAGAAATCTTTATCTTAATATATATAAACAATATTCATATTTTAAAGATAACTACCAAATGAGATTTACTCCACCAGTGCAAGTTCTTTATGCTTTAAAACAAGCCATAGTAGAAGCAAAAGAAGAAACGATAGAAAATAGATATAAAAGATATAAAGATTGCTGTAAAATCCTTTGGGATGGCTTAGATAAACTTAAATTAAAAAGATTAGTAAATGAAAAAGCATCATCTATGCTTTTAACTTCAATTATTGAGCCTAAAATTAAAGGGTATAACTTCAATGATTTGCATGATTACTTATATAATAAAGGATTCACAATTTATCCAGGAAAAGTATCTTCTAAAAATACATTTAGAATAGCAAACATAGGAAAAATCTATCCGGATGACATGAATAAATTCATAGAAATATTAGAAGAATACTTTGTGGGTATTGCGCAACATAGATACCCAAAGTGAAAATTAGGGTTAATTGAATAAACTACCGAAATGAAGGTCATGCATTTGTTCGGGTTACTGAGGATTTAGCTGTGAATTTCTAACAGCAAAAGTTGTACCCATTTCCGCATGTTCCTAAAGACAAGCTTAGGACAATTTATCATTAAGATATGCCTATAGAATACTTTACTATAGGCATTGTCAACCTCAGAAATATAAAAATACTTGCATGAATATAGGCATACTTTAAAATTACACTAAACAAAGAAATCAGAGTTATGCTTTTGCGCAACGTTGCATCAGAGAATTTTCTGGGTATATTTCTTCATTAGAAGTTGTTCCAAAGATGCTTGTTCAAAGCTGTGGCTTTGAGGCTATCACTTTGGGCGCAACTTCTAATGTTAGAAATATCCAGAAAATTCTCAGCAACTGGAGCAAACGCATAACTCTGATTTCGGTTGTTAAGCAATAGATTTAAATTATCCTCAAACTGCAAGTATTTTTATATTTCGTCTGATTCGCAATCCCCGTATTTTATTAATTTTCATAGTTGAAAAATCTTGTAAAAGCTAGAGTTAGTAACAAGAAGATAACTGATGTTAATGCTATTGTGCCTCCTGGAGCACTGTTTATGTAATAAGAGAGTACTAATCCTATCATAACATCTAAAAATCCAAATAAAATTGAAAAAATCAAGGTTTTAGTGAATCCTTTTTTTAGTTGCATAGCAGTTGCTACAGGTACAACTATTATTGAAGAAACTACAAGGATTCCCATTACTCTTATTGAAAGAGAAATTGTAGCACCAACGAGTAATGTAAAGATATAGTTTACTAACTTAACATTAATGCCTGATGTTTTTGCACCTGTTTCATCAAAAGTTACATAAATTAATTTATTATATAGGAATAAAAGTGTTATAAGACAAATTCCACCTACAATAGCAATTAATAATATATCAGATTTTGTAACAGTTAAAATACTACCAAATAAAAACGAATCTACCTTAGCGGATGCCTTGCCACTACTTACTAAAATAATGGCTATACCTAAACTTAGAGTCAAAACAATGGACATTACAAGTTCGGCATATTTTTTATAATAAGTCCTTAAAGCCTCTATAACAAGAGCACAAACACTAGTGAATAAAAACGCAGTTAAAAGGGGGTTTGTGCCTATAACAAGGCCAATTGCAACTCCAGCAAAAGAAGAATGGGATAAGGTATCACCAATCATTGAATAACGCCTAAGCACAATAAAAAGTCCTATAAACGGACATAGAATAGAAACAATAAAACCTGCAATAAATGCATTTTGCATAAAACCTAATTGAAACATATATTATTACCTTCCTAATACCTATATTATTTTAGAAATTGAATCTTCAACTTCTAAATACTTTATAAAATCTTCTTTCGTAAATAATTTTAGAGTACCATTTTCTATTTTTAAAATATGTGTTGAATATTTTAATGCAATCTTAGTATTATGTTCAACAGAAATTATAGTTTTTCCTAAATCTTTATTTAAAGTTTGGAGTAATGGATAAATTTCATTTTGACTTTTTTCATCTACTCCAGTTGATGGTTCATCTAATATTATTAAATCCGGATTTCCAAGTAAAGCTCTTGCAATAAAAATTCTTTGCTGTTGGCCACCTGATAAACTTCCGATTAAAGTACTGTCAAATTCACACATATTAACTTTGTGTAAAGATTCTTGAACGCTTCTTGAATTTTTTATACCAACAGTCTTTGCATGACAAGACAATACTTCCTTAACTGTGATTGGAAATTCTGAATTGAAATTATCTAATCTTTGAGAAACATAAGAAATTTTATTGGAAGCTAAAGTAATTAACCCAGAATCAGGTTTTAAGATACCTAATATAAGCTTTATCAATGTACTTTTACAACTTCCGTTTTCACCAAGAATAGATAAATAAATCCCCTTAGGTATATGAAGATTAACATCTTTTAATAAATCATTTGCTTTTGTATATGAAAATGATAGGTTTTTTATAGTTATCAAATAATCAACTCCTTAAAACATTATTATATTATACACTTAAATGCAAATGATTTGCAATAGTGCATAATCCATATTGCCAAAATAATAAAGATTATTGAGTAAATATTTTTTCTAAATACCAACTTTTATTATCTTTCTTAAAACTTCCTTTAACAGAGACATTTTTATGTGGTTCATTTTTAGAAAGACCAGACGCCTCTACAACAGCAGTTTCACCATCACAGTAAATTAAAGACATTTTTTGAACTCTAAGAAGTTCGCTTTCTGATGAAAAATCACTAGTGAAATTATATTCCACAGCAAATCCAAGGTCTTTAGAATTACTGCGTATATATAGATCATGTGTTATGAAAAAAGAAACTATGGTTATAAGTCCTAAGGAAATTATTGCAGATAACATAACTTGTCTTTTAGCTCTTAATATAATTTTTCTTTCAAGTCTTCGTCTTTTTTTATAGACAAGGGATTCCTTTTTTAGTTGTAGATTATTTATCACAATGGAGACCTCCTTTATTTTAAAGCTTTGAATGATTAAATAGATTTTTGGAAAGATTATTTGATGTAATAAATATTTTTTAGAATAAAAATAACCATACGAAAATATTACCATAATTTTACATATAATAAAATTAAAAATCAATGACAATGTAAGGTAAAAAATATAATAATATGAGCAAATTCCAGTAATTAAAAGTGCACATTTTATTTATATGGTTATAAAATGTCTTTTTTGATATAATTTTATTTAAGACACATTCAAAAAAATAATAGGACGGTGAATTTATGGATTTTTCAAGTTTAGTATTAATGGAGAAAGATAAAGAAACAGGATTTATAAAAAAGGAATTAGGAAGTTTTGAAGTAAATGAAGGAGCTTTGTTTGTGAAAAAGCTTTATGTACTAGATGAAATTGTGTATATGCATTTTGATACAAATAAAAATGTGGAAGAATGGGAATACTCAGCAATATATGATTTATTTAATAGCGAAGCATTTACAGAAAGTGGTTATGAGATAGAAGAAGATTTAGAAGAATATAATCCTGCATATATAATAAAATTTAAGTATGAGGATGATTATGATTTAATGAAGAAAAAGATACAAGAAGCAGTAGGAACAATAGAAAGAGAAATGAACTCAGTATTTGAAGCGATACAAGGAAAAGAATCGGAGTATGCAGAATAATTATATATAACAATTCATAAGATATACTTATATATTAAATTGGTAATTTAGAAGTGATAATTGTCAATGCTCAATACTCAATGTTCAATTATTGACCATTGAACATTGGGCATTGATAATTGAATTCTGAAAAGAAAGGTGTGTTAAGATGAGTGAGTTAAAAAAAAGGGAAGAAATTGAAGAGAAGTTTAAGTGGAATGTAGAGAAAGTATATAAAAATATACAAGAATGGGAAAAGGATTTTGAAGATTTAAAAAATGAAGCAGTTAAATTGAAAAGTTATTCTGGAAAACTAGTAAATGGAGAAAAGATTTTAGAATATTTTAAATTAAATGAAGAAATATCTAGAAAAGCAGAAAAAATATATATTTATGCACATTTAAAATCTGATGAGGATACTTCAAATTCTACTTATCAAAGTTTAATGAGTAAAATTGATATATATATGGCTGAATTTGCAAGTTATACAGCTTTTTTTGTACCAGAAATTTTAACTTTAGAAGATAAATTTATTGAAAGTGAAATAAACAGATTAGATGAACTTAAGAAATTTGAATTTTTAATTAGAGATATATTAAAAGAAAAGCCACACATATTATCAAAGGAAATGGAAGAACTATTAGCAGCCGCATCAGATTGTTTAGATGCACCTTCAGCAATACACAATATTTTAACTAATGCAGATATGACATTTGGGAAAATAGAAGATGAAGAAGGCAATAAAGTAGAATTAACGGAAGGAAACTATTCTTCATTCATAAGAAGTAAGAATAGAAATGTAAGAAAAGAAGCATTTGAAAAATTATTTGGAGAATATGACAAACTAAAAAATACTTTAGCTACTACATTAACTTCATCACTAAAAACATTTAATTTTAGTAGTAAGGTAAGAAACTATAGTGGTGCATTAGAAGCATCATTAAAACCAAATAATATTCCACTCGAAGTTTATAAAAATGCAATTAAAGTCATAAATGATAACTTAAATTCACTTCATAGATATGTTAAAATTAAGAAAAAGTTACTAGGATTAAATGAACTGCATATGTATGATTTATATGTTCCTGTAATCGAATTACCAAAAGAAAAAATTGAATTTAATAAAGGTGTAGATATAGTATTAGATGCATTAAAGCCACTTGGAGCAGAATATTTAGATATATTTAAAAGTGGGATTAAAGATGGCTGGATAGATATATATGAAAACAAAGGTAAAAAAGGTGGAGCCTATTCATGGGGTGGATATGATACTATGCCTTATGTACTATTAAATTATAATAATGAACTTGGCGATGTATCGACTCTAGCTCATGAAATGGGGCATTCAATTCATTCATATTATTCAAGAAAAGAGCAATCATATTATTATGCAGGTTATACTTTATTTTGTGCAGAAGTTGCATCAACAACAAATGAGTCTTTACTTATTCATTATCTAATTGAAAAAGAAAGTGATGAAAAGAAAAAACTTTATTTAATAAATCAAGAATTGGAGCAAATAAGAACAACAGTATTCAGACAATTAATGTTTGCAGAATTTGAACTTTATACTCATGAAACATTAGAAAATGGAATGCCTTTAACAGCAGAAGATTATAATAAGGTATGGCATGATTTAAATGTTAAATATTTTGGAGATGAGATTGTAATAGACAAAGAAGTAGATGTAGAATGGTCAAGAATTCCGCATTTTTATTCTGATTTCTATGTTTATCAATATGCTACAGGATATGCAGCTGCATCAGCTTTTTCAAAATCAATTTTAGAGGGAAAAGAAAATGCAGTAGAAAAATATAAAGGTTTCTTAAAATCAGGCGGTAGCGATTATCCAATAAACATTTTAAAAAATGCGGGAGTAGATATGACTACGAATATGCCTATAGAAGCTACTATAAAGAGATTTAATGAACTTTTAGATATGATAGATAAGTAGATAAGTGAGAATCCAAATTTTACATTTGGTTCCTCCAACTTAGTTAACAACCAAAGGGCGTTAACCTCATTGAAAAATGATTTTGTGTGAATCAGTTAAGCAGACATCCCAATCTGTGATTTGATGATGGTCGCTTACTCTGTGAGCACTCAGCGAGTGTATATGAGTCGAGTTTCATAAAAAAATAAATAAATCTTAGAACAATGCACAATGAACAATGTACAATTCATAATTAAGGAACAAAGATCACAGAGAAAGTTTATTAATTATGAATTGTGAACTGTTAATTGTGCATTGAATTCTTATATAGGATAGGTAAATAATATGAAAAAATTCGAAGAAAGTTTTTATAAGATTTTAATAAATAAAGAAAATTTTTATATAAAACAATACTATAGCAATTTTCATGGTGAAGATAAGTTCTTAGCTATTAAGGAACTTAATGATGGTATATATTGTGCTTTGATAAGTAATGATGAAAGTGAAAATATAGATTACTCAGAAGCAATTAAGTATATAGAAACATTAGCGAAACCATTCTCTTTAAATATGATAATTTTATCACATAAAGAATATGTACAAATGGAGTATTCATCAATGAGACATAAACTTATTATAAATAAGGAAAACAATAATATTATCTCATGTGATAAATCATGTATACCATTAAAACAGATATTTGAAAATAATTTGCAAGAAAATAATTTTAAAATTAAGCGTACAAGAGAAAGTTTTTTTAAAGATAAAATAACTACATTAGTTATAATAATAATAAATATAATAATATTTATTGTTATGCAAGTTGTTATTATGAATATTACTAATACTGTGCGTGGTTCTTCAAATGGGATATCAAACGAAGTGATAAATAATTTGGTACTAATAAATTTTGGAGCTAAATATAATGTGTTAATTGAACAAGGTGAGATTTGGAGATTATTAACTTGTGCCTTTTTACATTCTAATTTAATTCATATAGCATGTAATATGTATTCGTTATATATAATAGGACCACAAATTCAACAAATTTATGGAACTAGAAAATATTTAATTATATATATTATCTCATGTATAACGTCAAGTTCGTTAAGTTATTTAATGAGTCCGAGTAGCATATCAGTGGGTGCATCAGGTGGAATATTTGGTCTTATGGGAGCATTATTATCTTTTGCTATTATAGAAAGGCATAAAATAGATAAAAAATATATATCAAGTTTAATGCAAATAATAGTAATAAATTTATTTATAGGTTTAAGCATTAAAAATATTGATAATTTTGGGCATATTGGTGGTCTAATTGGTGGTGCATTAGTAGGATATCTTGTTTATAGAGTATCAAGTAAAAGAATACAAGAAATACAGTATAAATGATTGCATAAAAAAGTGAAAAAAATTTTACAAAATGATTAAAAAATGAAAAAGAATTATTGGAAAATGATAAAAAATGCAGTAATATATTAAAGTAATAAGAATTAACAATAAGAAATAAGGAGATGTAAACTATGAATGGTAAAGAATATGTATCAAGTGTCTTAGAAAAAGTGAAAAAAACTAATGCTGCAGAAAAAGAATTCTTAGATGCGGTAACAGAAGTATTAAACTCTTTAATTCCAGTCTTTGATAAGCATCCAGAATTTACTAAAGCTGCATTGTTAGACAGAATAGTTGAACCAGAAAGACAAATTATGTTTAGAGTACCATGGGTAGATGATAATGGGGATGTACAAGTAAATAGAGGATTTAGAGTTCAATTTAATAGTGCTATAGGACCATACAAAGGTGGATTAAGATTTCATCCATCAGTAAACTTAAGCATAGTTAAATTTTTGGGATTTGAACAAATATTTAAAAATTCTTTAACTGGTCTTCCAATAGGTGGAGGTAAAGGTGGAGCTGATTTCGATCCTAAGGGAAAATCAGATAACGAAGTAATGAAATTCTGTCAAAGTTTCATGGCAGAATTATGTAAATATATAGGAGCAGATACAGACGTTCCTGCTGGAGATATCGGTGTTGGTGGAAGAGAAATAGGATACCTATATGGATATTACAAGAAAATAAGAAATTTAAGTGAAGGGGTATTAACAGGAAAAGGCTTAACTTATGGTGGAAGCTTAACAAGAACTGAAGCTACGGGTTATGGCTTAGTATACTTCACAGAAGAAATGCTTAATGACAATGGTGACAGTTTTAAAGATAAAACAGTTGTAATTTCAGGATCAGGAAATGTTGCAATATATGCAACACAAAAAGCTCAAGAATTAGGTGCTAAAGTAGTTGCGTTATGCGATTCAACTGGATACATATATGATGCAGATGGAATTAAATTAGACGTAATTAAGGATATAAAAGAAGTTAGAAGAGCAAGAATAAGTGAATACGTTAATGCAGTTCCAACAGCTGAGTATCATGATGGATGCAAAGGAATTTGGACTATTAAATGTGATATAGCTCTTCCATGTGCAACTCAAGGCGAAATAGACGCTGAAAGCGCTAAAATATTAGTTCAAAATGGAGTTAAAGTTGTTTCAGAAGGTGCGAACATGCCTACAGCTCTTGATGCAATTGAAATATTCCAATCAAACAATGTATTTTTTGGACCAGCTAAAGCTGCTAATGCAGGTGGAGTTGCTTGTTCAGCTCTTGAAATGTCACAAAATAGCATGAGATTAGCATGGACATTTGAGGAAGTTGATGGAAAACTTAAAGATATAATGAAAAATATTTATCACAACTCTAAAAATGCAGCTATAGAATATGGTTGTGAGGGTAATATATTAGCAGGTTGTAACATAGCTGGATTCATGAAAGTTGCAGAAGCTATGATGGCACAAGGAATTGTGTAATTTAAAGAAATTTTAAATATATACTACTAAATAAATTGATGAGTTATTAAGAGTGCCGTTAAAAGTAAACTTAATAACTCATTATTTTTATGATTTTTAAAGAATTTACACTATCTCAAAAAATTCCAATACAACAAATATTAACCTGTATTAAAAAAATAAATTTAAATATTAACTTTATCTTAAGAAATATAGGGTTGATTTTTTATTTCTATTGAAATATTATTAAATAGGAATAATATGAAAGAAAATATATATAAAATGAATGGGAATAATTCTCATTGAATATTAGGAGTGAATGTAATGGGAAAATATATTTTTACCATAACTGCTTTTTTTCAAATTTTTGTTTTTGCAATAACATGTTATTATTTAGTTTTAGGATTAATAGGTCTTTTTAGAAGAGAAGAAAAGAAAAATTATACACCTAAAAATAAGTTTGCATTATTAATTGCAGCACATAATGAAGAAGTAGTTGTTGGTAGTCTTATAGAAAGTATGTTAAAACTAAATTATCCTAAAGATATGTATGATGTTTTTGTTATTGCAGATAATTGTACAGATGATACAGCCAAAATAGCTAAAGGCTATGGAGTAAATGTTTGTGAAAGATTTGCAGAAGATAAAAAAGGAAAAGGTTATGCATTAGAATGGATGTTTGCAAAGTTATTTAAGATGCAAAAACAATATGATGCTGTTGCTATATTTGATGCAGATAATCTTGTACATAAGGATTTCTTAAAAGAAATCAATTCTAAATTACAGGATGGATACAAAGTTGTACAGGGATATATAGATAGCAAAAATCCAGAGGATTCATGGATTGCTACAGCATATTCTATAGCTTTTTGGACTCAAAATAGAATGTTCCAATTAGCTAGAGCAAATGTTGGATTTTCTAATCAAATTGGTGGTACAGGATTTGCGGTAGAAACTAATACATTAAAAAAATTAGGTTGGGGAGCTACTTGTTTAACTGAAGACTTAGAATTTACTTGTAAACTTGTATTAAATGGAGAAAAAGTAGGTTGGGCTCATGATGCTATTATATATGATGAAAAGCCATTAAAGCTTAAGCAATCATGGAATCAAAGGAAAAGATGGATGCAAGGATTTACAGATGTTGCTTCAAGGTATTTCTTTAAATTAATTAAGAAATCAATCATAGATAGAAAATTTTATGTATTTGACTGCGCACTATATGTATTGCAACCTTTTATAACATTGTTAATAGGTATTTCAGCAGTACTTACGTTAATACAGGCCAATACTAGTGGTGTGAATATATTTATAATAAACTATTTATTTAGTGATACAGTGTTTAAAGCATTTGCAGTTATTCAATTTTTGATTACGCCATTAGTACTCGCAATTGATAAGAAGGTTACAAAACCATTTTTATTTATGATGGCATTATATTCAAGCAATGTTTTTGTAGTTCCATATTTAGTTACCAATATAGATAATTGGATTATTTCATGGTTAATAGGAATAGGATATAACTTACTATTTTTAATAATAACTGGAATATTCTTAGGGAAAAAAGAATTAATATTGTTCTTTAGATTCTGGTTATATGCATTCTATACAGTAACATGGATACCAATTACAATTCAAGGCATTTTAAATAAGAATAATAAGGAATGGAGTCATACAAAACATGTTAGAAAGATAGAAATATGTGATGTATAAAACTTTGGAATTTTGATTTTAAGAGTGTATTATTTTGATAGTACACTCTTTTATTATGGTATAGAATGTAGGGATGATTCTGGGTAAACAATTATTTTAATTCAATATGTACAATAAAGGAGTAAATATCTTAGAAGATTTGAAAAATGAAAAAATAAGAAATGCTAGAGAGCTTTTATAAGGAAACTCGACTCACATTCGTTCGCTGAGTAAGTGATTCACACAAAATCATAGATTTTGGTTCTCTACTTAAGTTTTTTTGACATTAAAGCAGAAAGGAAGTATATTCTTATAGAATAGAAATTTATAAATAAATAAGAACTGGTGTTCAAGATGGAGGGATTTTGTGGAATTAAAAAATACTAATACTTATGATGTGACAGATTTAACATCGCTTGAAAAATTAGAACCTGTAAGAGTAAGACCAGGAATGTATATAGGTTCTACAGGAAGCAAGGGGCTACATCATTGTATATGGGAAATAATTGATAACTCCATAGATGAAATAGCTAATGGATATGGAAATAAGGTGACTATAACTTTAAATGAAGATAAAAGTGTAACAATATTAGATAATGGAAGAGGTATACCTACAGGAATTCATCCAATTAAGAAGAAATCTGGAGTTGAGATGGTATTTACAGAATTACATACAGGGGGGAAGTTTGATAATAAAAATTATAAAACTTCTGGAGGACTTCATGGAGTTGGATCAGCTGTTGTAAATGCCTTATCAGAATGGTTAGAAGCTGAGGTATATCAAAATGGTAATATATATAGACAAAGATTTGAATATGCTTTTGATAAAGAATTAAAAAGAGATATGCCAGGAACAGCAGTTGGAAGCTTAAAGATAATTGGGAAAACAGATAAGATGGGAACAAAAGTTACATTTAAACCAGACAAGGAAATTTTCTCAACAACTGATTTTAAATTTGACATAATAGATAGTAGATTGCAAGAATTAGCATTTCAAAATAAAGGTATAACTTTAGAGTTAATAGATAAGAGAAAAGGACAAGAAATAACTAAGGAATATTATTCTGAAAATGGTCTTTTAGATTTTATTAATTATTTAAATGAAAGTAAAACACCAATTCATGAAGTACCTATAATTTTTGATGGTGAAAGAACAGTCGGAAATCTTCAAATGTATGGAGAAGTTTGCATGCAATTTACAGATTCAACTACTGAATATATTGCAAGTTATGTAAATAACATTCCGACAACTGAAGCAGGAACTCATGAAACAGGGTTTAAAACTGGAATGACAAGGTCTTTTAAAGAATGGGCAAAGAAGCTTGGACTAGTTAAGGAAAAAGATAAGGACTTTGAAGGAGACGACTTAAGAGAAGGTATGACAGCTATTGTAAGAATAAAAATAACAAATCCTATCTTTGAAGGTCAAACTAAAACTAAGCTTGGTAATAATGAAGCGTATACTATGATGAATGATTTAGTTTATACTAAATTTTCTGAATGGATTGAAGATAATAAACCTTTAGCGACAAATCTAATAAATAATGCATTAGAAGCAGCAAAAAGAAGAGATAAAATTAAGAAAATAAATGATGCAGAAAAAAAGAAGATAGGTAAAGGAACTGCACCACTTGCGGGCAAGGTTGCAGTGTGTACATTAAAAGATAAAACTGTAAATGAATTTATAGTTGTGGAAGGAGATTCAGCAGGTGGTTCTGCAAAGCAAGCTAGAGATAGAAGATTTCAAACTATAATGCCTTCTAAAGGTAAAATAATGAATACGGAAAAACAAAAGCTTGAAAATGTATTGGCATCAGAAGAATTGAAAATATTTAATACAGCCGTTGGAACTGGAACATTAGATAACTATAAAGAGGCAGATTTGAAATATGATAAGATAATAATAATGAGTGATGCTGATGTGGATGGATATCATATTAGAACACTTTGGATGACTTATATTTATAGATATATGAAGCCATTAATAGCAAATGGCCATTTGTATTTAGCTCAACCTCCCTTATATAAGGTATATAAAGAAACAAAAGGTAAAACTATAATGAAGTATGCTTATAGTGATGAAGAGCTAGAAAAGACAAAGAAGGAAATAGGAAAAGGTGCATTGATTCAAAGATATAAAGGTCTTGGAGAAATGAATCCAGATCAATTGTGGGATACAACATTAAATCCAGAAAGCAGAACACTTCTTCAAGTTAATATAGAAGATGCAGCAAAAGCTGAAAAGATGGTTTCATTACTTATGGGTGAAATTGTGGAACCTAGAAAGAAATATATTTATAAGTATGGAGAATTTAATTAGCAATTAACAATTAACAATGCACAATGCACAATGGAGGAAAAAGTTCCACTGGAACTTCGTCCTTAATTGTGCATTGTGAATTGAAAGGAGATCAGTATGGCAAAGAAAAATGATATACCTAAAGATAATAATATAATCGGTATTCTTTTAGAAGAAGCAATGCCTGAAAATTTTTTACCATATGCAATAGAAGTTGCAAAAGATAGAGCACTTCCAGACGTTAGAGATGGGCTTAAGCCTGTGCATAGAAGAATTCTATATGGAGCATATATGCTTAAAGCTTTTCCGGATAGACCTTATTTTAAATCTGCTAGAATAGTTGGGGATATTTTAGGTAAGTTTCATCCTCATGGAGATACATCTGTATATGAAGCTATGGTAATTTTAGCTCAAGAATTTTCAACTAGAGAACCTCTTATAGAAGGTCATGGAAATTGGGGCTCAATAGATGGGGATGGAGCAGCGGCAATGAGATATACCGAGGCAAGATTATCACCTATTGCCATGGAAATGTTACGTGATATTGAAAAAGATACTGTAGATATGATTCCCAATTACTCAGAAAGTGAATTAGAACCTAAGGTGCTACCAAGTAGATATCCTAATCTTTTAGTAAATGGTACTTTCGGTATAGCAGTTGGTCTTGCAACTAATATACCACCACATAATTTAAAAGAAGTAACTGATGGAGTGTTGGCTTACATCGATAATAATGAAATAACTACTTCAGAACTTATGAAGTATATAAAAGGGCCAGATTTGCCTACAGGTGGAATTTTAATTGGAGAAAAATCTATGTTGTCAGCGTACGAAACAGGAGAAGGAAAGGTTGCATACAGAGCTAAGACTTCAATTGAAAAATTAGAAAATGGAAGAGTGGGAATAGTAATAACTGAATTTCCGTATAGAAAAAATAAGGCAAAACTTCTTCAGCTAATATCTGAAATGACAGGAGATAAAAGACATGCAAAGGCATTAGAGTCAATAACAGATATTAGAGATGAATCTGATAGAAATGGAATAAGAGCTGTTATTGAATTAAAGAAAAATGTTGATGAAGATATTGCAGATAAGGTATTAAAATATTTATTTAAAAAGACTGATTTACAATCTAATATAAGCTTTAACATGGTTGCACTTTCAAATGGAAAGCCAGAAACTATGAGTTTAAAGGCTATAATAAAATATTATGTAGAGCATCAAAAAGAAGTAATCACTAGAAGAACTAAAAAAGAACTTGATACAGCAAAAAAGAGATTTCACATTGTTGAGGGTTTTATTAAAGCGATAGATGTTTTAGATCAAATTATAGCAATAATTAGAAGTTCAAAATCTAAAAAGGATGCTAGCGATAATTTAATAAGTAAATTTGAATTTTCAGAAGCTCAAGCACAAGCTATATTAGAGCTTATGTTATATAGATTAACAGGACTTGAAATAGAAATATTTGAAAAAGAATATGCAACTCTTGAAAAGTTAATTAAAAAACTTGAAAAGATTTTATCTAGTGAAAAGGAACTCTCAAAAGTAATAAAAACTGAATTGAAAGAAATAAGTGATAAATATGGAAATAAGAGAAGAACTGCAGTTGTAAAAGATGAAAGTGAAAGTAAAATTGATATTGAAGAATTAATTGTAGTAGAAGAAGTGATGATTACAATATCGAAGGATGGTTTCATTAAGAGAATGCCACTAAAGAATTACAATAGATCAAGTTCTAATCCAGAGGATATTGAATATAGAGAAGGGGATAAATTACAATATTTAATAAGCTCCAATACCAAGGATACGTTACTTATATTTACGGATAAAGGATTTATGTATCAAACAAAGGGTATTAATATACCAGAAATGAAGTGGAAGGAAAAAGGAGAGAGATTAGATACAGTAATTAAAACTATAAATCTGGATAATGAGAAGATTGTTGGAGCTGTATCTTTAGATAATTTTAATCCAAGTAAAGTATTTAGATTTATAACTAAGCATGGAGGAATTAAACAAAGTTCAATAGATAAGTTCCAAACTGCATATACTAGACTTCAAGCTTTAAAGCTTAGAGATGATGATGAATTAATAAATGTATCAATAAGAAAATTAGAAGATGAAAGTAAGTTCTTAAGAGTTAAAAGCAAATTAGGTTTAGAGTTTACTCTTGAGGTGCAAAATCTTGAAGATACTTCTAGAAATATATTACCTATTCAATTATTCAATTTTGCACAAGACGATGAAATTATTGAAGTAGAAGATACAAATGAAATTGAATATTTTGAGCTGAGCCTTGGAATTACAGATAAGAATAAGCTTAAATCTTATGGAAGAATTAAAGAAGATTCTTTAAAGGTTAAAACTAATTCACTAAAAGAATTATTACTGTTTAGTAATAAAGGATATGCTTATAAAGTACCAGTATTTTTAATGAAAAATGTGATTAATGAGGAAATCCCAGTAGAAGCATTTTTAGGAAAGCTAGAAAAGGGAGAAAAGATAGTTAGTTTAGTTTCAATTGATTCTTACGATGAAGAGCTTGGAGTATATACTTTTACTAAAAAAGGAATGGTTAAGAAGACATTATTAAAAGAATTTGAAGGGGAGTACTTTAAGCAAGTATGCCATAAATTTAAATTTGAAGATGATGAAGTAGTTTCAGCAGAGATAGATAAAATGAAACTTGGATATTTAGTTATGATTACTAAAAAAGGAATGGGAATAAGATTCCCTGTTGAAAATGTTAATACTATGGGAAAATTAGCTTCAGGTGTTACAGGAATGAGCTTAAGAGATGAAGATGAAGTTATTTTTGGAAAGTATCATAGTAATTACATGAGTAGTGACGGGAATAGTATAATTTTATCTGCAGATAAAACAGAAGTAGTATTGACTTCTAAATCTAAAGAAAAATTAGTAATTAAAATAAATGATATTAAATTACAAAATAGAGCAGGTAGAGGTACAAATATAATGATGATTATACTTGATGACGAAATCAAAGATGTACACATTTAAAAAAGGCACGAAGTGCAACCAAGAACTTCTCACCTATAAAAAAAGTGCACACTGCACTTGCTGATGGAGTAAGTTCGAAGAGCTAAATAAAGGAAACCCGACTCACATTCGCTCGCTGGGGAAGTTCAAAGAACAAAATATAAAATTTTTATTTTCACTTCAAATTTCGATTCTCACTTTCTCACAGAGTAAGTGATTCACACAAAACCAAAGATTTTGGTTCTCTACTTGCTCTCGGAGTAAGTTCGAAGAACGAAATAAAGGAAACCCGACTCACATTCGCTCGCTGGGGAAGTTCAAAAAGCAAAATATAAAATTTTGATTTTCACTTCAAATTTCGATTCTCACTTATGGTAGTGGGTTAGTAAATGGGGTATAATAAAGATATAAATAAAAAAATAGAGTGAGGATATTCTAAATGTTGTTTAGGATATCCTCATTGTTTAGATTATATGAGGAGGACTTAGTGTGAAAAAAGTATGTGTATTATTAGCAGATGGTTTTGAAGAAATAGAAGCACTAACTGTATCAGATGTAATGAGAAGAGCAAATTTAACTTGTGATTTAGTATCTATTAAGGAAAAACAAGTTAAATCAAGCCATGGGTTAGTAGTTGAAGCGGATAAACTTTTTCATGAAGATATGGAATATGATTTAGTAGTAATTCCAGGTGGAGTTCCAGGAGCTCCTAATTTAAGAGATGATGAAAGAGTAATAAATTTTGTAAAAAAACAAAATAAAGAAGGTAAATTAATAGGAGCAATTTGTGCAGGACCTATAGTATTTGCAAGAGCTGGAATTATAGAAGGAAGAAAAATAACCTCTTATCCAGGATTTGAAGACGAGTTGCCAAAATGTGAGTATTTAGAAGAAGCTGTAGTGGTTGATGGGAACATAATAACTAGTAGGGGGCCAGCAACAGCAATGGCATTTTCATATAAATTATTAGAAAAGCTTGGATATGTTAATGAAGCAAGAACTATTTTCCAAGGAATGCTTTATTCAATTAACAGTTAACAATTAAGGAACAAAACTCACAGAGAAAGTTCGAATGACTGAATACAAGATGCACTGTGTGAAAGTGCAGCTAACCAAATATAAAAGTTCTAAAGAGAATGTTCGAGATCCCAAATATAAAATTTGGACTCTCACTTTTTGGAGCTTTACTTTTGGATTTTCACTTTCCAAAAGGAGTTTGAAAAAATATATTTTTAAGAAATTCTGAAAAAGTTTCTTCATCAATTGTGCATTGTTAATAATGCATTGTTAATTGAGTTTAGGGGGTTGAAATGGCAGAACGCTGGTTTATAAAAAATAAAAAAGCTAACTATAAGCAAATATCAAATAAATATGGAATTACAGAGCTTATGAGTAAGATTATAATAAATAGAGATATTATAAATGATGAAATGATAAAAAGTTATATAAATCCAGATTTTGATAAACTTCATAATCCAAGAGAAATGAAAGATTTAGAGAAAGCTGTAGACATACTTGATAACAAAATAAAATCAAACAAAAAGATAAGAATTGTTGGAGATTACGATGTAGATGGAGTCATAAGTGTTTACATTTTATATACGGCATTAAAAAGATGTAATGCAAATGTTGATTATGAAATTCCAGATAGAATAAAAGATGGATATGGAATAAATATAAATATAATAAAACAGGCCAAAGAAGATGGGGTAGATACTATTTTAACTTGTGACAATGGAATATCAGCTATAGATCCAATAAAATATGCTAAGGATATGGGACTTACTGTAATAGTTACAGATCATCACGATATACCGTTTGTTGAAGATGAAAATAAGACTAGAAAATTCATAAGTTCAAGTGCAGATGCTATAGTAAACCCAAAACAAGAGGAATGCAATTATAAATTTAAGCAATTATGTGGAGCTGGAGTAGCATTTAAACTTATAGAAGTGCTTTATGAGAAATTAAGTATAGATAAAAAAGAATGTTATAAACTTATAGAGTTTCTTGCAATTGCAACAGTTTGTGATGTTGTAGATTTAATTGATGAAAATAGGATTTTTGTTAAAAAAGGATTGGAATTAATAAATAATACTACTACTTTAGGAATGCAAGAATTAATAAGAGAATGTGAAATGACTGAAAAAACTTTATCAGTATATCATTTGGGATTTATAATAGGACCATGTATAAATGCGTGTGGAAGACTTGATTCAGCTAAAAAAGGATTAAAGTTGTTACTCTCAAAGGAAGAAGAGGACGCAATTAAGCTTGCAAAGGAATTAGTTAAATTAAACGAAGAAAGAAAAGACATGACTATGAAGGGTATGGAAACTGCTATAGAAATTGTGGAAAAGAATAATATGATAAATGATAAGGTATTTGTCATATATATTAAGGATGTACATGAAAGTTTAGCAGGAATAATAGCAGGAAGAATAAGAGAAAAATATAATGTTCCAACTTTAATAATAACAAAGTGTGAAAATGGAGCAAAGGGATCCGGCAGATCCATAGAAGAATATAATATGTTTGAAGAACTCGTTAAATGTAAAGACTTACTTGGAAATTTTGGTGGCCATCCCATGGCAGCAGGATTTTCTTTGAAGGAAGAGAATATAGATGAGTTTAGACGAAGATTAAATCAAAATACATTATTAAAAGATGATGATTTACTGAGAAAGGTTACTATAGATTGTGCTTTACCCCTTGATTCAATAAATTATGAATTAATTAATGATTTAGAAAGATTGGAACCTTTTGGTAAAGCAAATTCTAAACCATTATTTGCAGAAAAAAATGTAAATCTGTTAAAAGCTACAATATTGGGCAAAAATAAAAATGTATTGAAGTTTAAATTGAAGACAAAATTTAATAAAGCTTTGGATGCTATTTATTTTGGTGATATTTATGAGTTTGAAGAAGTTATAAATGATAAATATGGCAACGAAGAACTACAAAAACTTTATGATGGGACATATAATGATGTAAAGATGGACTTAGTATTTTATCCGAGTGTTAATGAATATAATGGAAATACCAGTATTCAAATTGTAGTACAAAACTATAGATAGTAATTGACAATTGACAATGGGCAATTGTGAATTTAGGAACAAATCTCACAGAGAAAGTTCAAATAACAAAATCATAGATTTTGATTCTCACTTTTCCTTTGGAGTTTGGAAAAAATTATATAGTTAAAAAGCGCGCATATTAAAAAGATGCGCACATATGAAAAAGGTATGAAGTGCAACCAAGAACATATAAAATAAAAAGAAATCCGGGCGGGATTTTATCAATAATTGTAAATTGTCAATTGAAGAAGGGGTGATAGTTTTTGTATAAATACAAAATAATAATGACAGGTGGAGGAACAGCAGGGCATGTAACTCCTAATTTAGCGTTAATACCTAAATTGAAAGAAAGTGGTTTTGAAATTAAATATATTGGTAGTATTGATGGTATTGAAAAGGAAATAATAACAAGAAATAATATTCCTTTCTTTGGAATTTCATGTGGAAAGTTAAGAAGATACTTTGACGTGAAAAATTTTACAGATCCTTTTAAGATTCTGAAGGGAGTTGCACAATCAATAAAAATATTATCAAAAGAAAAACCAGATATTATTTTTTCAAAAGGAGGTTTTGTAGCAGTACCAGTTGTTATTGCAGCATCTATAAAAAAAATACCAGTAGTAGCTCATGAATCTGATATGACTCCGGGTCTTGCCAATAAATTATCAGCACCATTTTGTAATAAGTTATGTGTGACTTTTAGAGAAAGTTTAAACTTTATAAATGGAAATAAGGGAGTACTTACAGGAAGTCCTATACGAGAAGAAATATTTAATGGAAACAAGGATAAGGGAAGAAAAATATGTGGATTCATTGATAATAAAGAAGTGTTGTTTATTATGGGGGGAAGTCTTGGGTCAAAAATAATAAACGAAGAAATAAGAAAAAGTTTAGAGCATCTTTTGAAAGAGTTTAATATAATTCATATTTGTGGCAGCGGTAATATAGATAAGAAACTTATAAACTTTGATGGATATAAACAATTCGAGTATGTAAATGAAGAACTGCCAGATTTGATGAAAACAGCTGATTATATAATTTCAAGGGCGGGAGCAAATTCTATATTTGAATTCTTAGCATTAAAAAAACCTACTCTATTAATACCTCTTTCTAAGAAGGCCAGTAGAGGAGACCAAATTTTGAATTCTAAATCATTTGAAAAAGAAGGTTATTCTTTAATGTTAGAAGAAGAAGAACTTAAAGATGATATACTATACAAGAAAGTTTTAGAACTTAAAGATAGAAAAACAGAGATTATTAATAATATGGAAAGAAGCCAAATTAAAAATGGTGTAGAAGCAATAATAGGTGTATTATTAGAGAGTATAAAGAAATAGATTGCTAAAATATATAATTATTACTTAAAAAAATACAAATTGTACAATCAAATCTTGCAAAAAAAAAAATGTGAGATATAATAAAAGGGTAAGTTTATTTTAGTGAAAAACAAATGTTAAGTATTTAACGAGAAGATGAGGTGCTATTTTAATGAAAAAGGTATCAATCATTTATTGGAGTTGCGGAGGGAACATAGAGGCCCTTGCAAATGTGATGGCAGATGGTGCTAGAGAACAAGGTGCAGAAGTAATTATCAAACATGTTACAGACGCTACTATAGAAGACGTTTTAGAAGCTGACTCTATTGCGTTTGGAAGTCCTGCAGTGGACTCGACTAAAATAGAACAAGAAGAAATGAAGCCGTTTCTAGAACAGTTAAAAGGTTTGAATCAA
Source organism: Clostridium beijerinckii (assembly GCA_003129525.1). NCBI lineage: Bacteria > Bacillati > Bacillota > Clostridia > Eubacteriales > Clostridiaceae > Clostridium > Clostridium beijerinckii. Next base: position 1,759,687 of record CP029329.1, read on the forward strand.
GAAAATAAAAACAAAAATTGTATTTTATTTGCTACCTATGGATGGATTGAGGATACTTTCATGAAAATATGGAAGGCTGAAATGACATCTTATGGGTTTAATGTAATTGGAAATTTAGCAATTAAAGATTCGCCAACTAAAAAACAAACAAATCTTATTAAGAAATTAGGAGAAGAACTAGTTAAATAATATAAGGTTTAAAAGTTTATTTATAATATTATTTATATGTGCAATGTTGGAAATAAGACTTTAATAGCTAAATATTTAGTGTGTTTATTAGGTAGTCTTTAAGACTTACTTATATAAAAAATTCAAAATATTCAAAATTTAGGTTTTAAAAATAGAAAGAGGGGTCAACGCGATGAGAAAAATGAAAACTATGGACGGTAATACTGCAGCAGCTCATATATCTTATGCATTCACAGAAGTTACTGCAATATTCCCAATTACACCATCATCTCCAATGGCAGAACATGTAGATGAATGGGTAGCACAAGGAAGAAAAAATATATTTGGACAACCTGTAAAAGTTATGGAAATGCAATCAGAAGCTGGAGCTGCTGGTGCTGTTCATGGATCTTTACAAGCTGGAGCTTTAACAACTACTTATACAGCTTCACAAGGTTTATTATTAATGATACCAAACATGTACAAAATTTCTGGTGAAATGTTACCAGGAGTATTCCACGTTTCAGCTAGAGCATTAGCTACATCTTCTTTAAACATATTTGGAGATCACCAAGATGTTATGGCAGCAAGACAAACTGGTTTTGCAATGCTTGCAGAAGGATCAGTTCAAGAAGTAATGGATTTATCGGCAGTAGCTCATTTAACTGCTATTAAAACAAGAATTCCATTCTTAAACTTCTTTGATGGATTCAGAACTTCTCATGAAGTGCAAAAAATCGAAGTTTTAGAATATGACGAATTAGCAAACTTACTTGACTGGGATTCAGTTAAAGCTTTCAGAGAAAGAGCATTAAACCCAAATCATCCTGTAACTAGAGGAACTGCTCAAAATGCAGATGTCTATTTCCAAGAAAGAGAATCTGTTAATAGATTCTACGATGAATTACCAGAAACAGTTGAAAATTACATGGCTGAAATTACTAAATTAACAGGTAGAGAATATCACTGTTTCGATTACTATGGAGCACCAGATGCTGATAGAGTAATAGTTGCTATGGGTTCAGCTACAGATGTATGTGAAGAAACTATAGACTACTTAAATTCTAACGGACAAAAAGTTGGTGTTATTAAAGTAAGATTATTCAGACCATTCTCAAATGAAAGATTATTAGCTGCTATTCCAAAGACAGTTAAGAAAATTGCTGTTTTAGATAGAACTAAAGAACCAGGATCAGCTGGAGAACCATTATACTTAGATATTAGAAATGCATTCTTCGGACAAGCTGATGCACCAATTATTATTGGTGGTAGATTTGGTTTAGGTTCAAAAGATCCAAATCCAGGACATATTGCTGCAGTTTATGCTAACTTAGCACAAGAAGCACCAAAGAATGGATTTACAATTGGAATCAATGATGACGTTACAAATACTTCATTAGAAGTAACTGAAGATATAGATGCTACTCCAGAAGGAACTACAGCTTGTAAGTTCTGGGGATTAGGATCAGATGGTACTGTTGGAGCAAACAAGAGTGCAATCAAGATTATTGGAGATAATACTGATATGTATGCTCAAGCGTACTTCTTCTATGATTCAAAGAAATCAGGTGGAATTACAGTATCTCATTTAAGATTTGGTAAGAAAGCAATTAAGTCACCATACTTAATAAACAAAGCAGATTTTGTTTCATGTTCTAACCAATCATATGTCCACAAATACAATGTACTTGAAGGATTAAAGCCAAATTCTACTTTCTTATTAAATACTATCTGGACTCCAGAAGATTTAGAAGAAAAATTACCAGCATCATATAAGAGATTCTTAGCAAACAACAACATTAAGTTCTACACTTTAAATGCTGTAGGTATTGCTCAAGAAATCGGTCTTGGTGGAAGAATCAACATGATAATGCAATCAGCTTTCTTCAAGTTAGCTAACATTATTCCAGTTGAAGATGCTATCAAACACTTAAAAGATGCAGTTGTATCTTCTTATGGTAAGAAGGGTGAAAAAGTTGTTAACATGAACAACGCTGCTATAGACAAGGGTGTTGAATCAATTGTTGAAATAAATATTCCAGAAGCTTGGAAGACAGTTGCAGATGAAGAAGCAGTAGAAATTAAGTATGCTACTAAATTTGTAAAAGATATAGTTATTCCAATGAACAGACAAGAAGGAGATCAACTTCCAGTTTCAGCATTTATAGGAATGGAAGATGGTACTTTTGAAAATGGTACTGCAGCATTTGAAAAAAGAGGAATTGCAGTAAATGTTCCAGAATGGGATTCAGAAAAATGTATCCAATGTAACCAATGTGCAATAGTATGTCCACATGCTGTTATAAGACCATTCTTATTAACTGAAGCAGAAAAGAATGCTGCTCCAAGTGCAACTAAGATTGTAGCTGCTAAGGCATTAAAGACTGAAGAGCCATTATTATATTCAATGGGTATAACACCACTTGACTGTTCAGGTTGTGGAAACTGTGCTCAAGTATGTCCAGCACCAGGAAAAGCATTAGTTATGAAACCACAAGAATCTCAACATGATCAAATAGAAGCTTGGGATTACTTAACTCATGATATTTCAGTTAAGAAGAACCCAATGAACAAGAAGACAGTTAAAGGTAGCCAATTTGAGCAACCATTACTTGAATTCTCAGGAGCTTGTGCAGGTTGTGGAGAAACTCCATATGTTAAAGCTATAACTCAATTAGTTGGTGATAGAATGATGGTTGCTAATGCAACTGGATGTACATCAATTTGGGGAGGATCTGCTCCTTCAACTCCATATACTAAGAATAAAGAAGGACATGGTCCAGCTTGGGCTAACTCATTATTCGAAGATAATGCTGAATATGGATTAGGTATGTTCTTAGGAGTTAAAGCTATAAGAGAAAGAATTGCAGGAGAAGCAGAAGCTGCTATAGCTGCAAATGATCCAGCAAAAGCTGAATTACAAGATTGGTTAGACAATGTTGATGAAGGTGAAGGAACTAGAGAAAGAGCTGATAAATTAGTTGCTGCTCTAGAAAAATCAGGAACTGAAGCTGCTAAATCAATTTTAGCTCAAAAAGATTACTTCGTTAAGAGATCACAATGGATCTTCGGAGGAGACGGATGGGCATACGATATCGGATACGGTGGAGTTGACCATGTATTAGCTACTGGAGAAGATGTAAATATATTAGTAGTAGATACAGAAGTTTATTCAAACACTGGTGGTCAATCATCTAAAGCTACTCCAACTGCTGCAATCGCTAAGTTTGCTGCAAGTGGTAAGAAGACTAAGAAGAAAGATCTTGGAATGATGGCTATGAGTTATGGTTATGTATATGTAGCTCAAATTAACATGGGTGCTGATAAGAACCAAGTTATGAAAGCTCTTGCAGAAGCAGAAGCATACAAAGGACCATCATTAATAATAGCTTATGCACCATGTATCAATCATGGATTAAGAATTGGTATGGGTAACAGCCAAGAAGAAGCTAAGAGAGCTACTGCATGTGGATACTGGCAAATGTACAGATTCAACCCAGAATTAAAAGAAGCTGGAAAGAATCCATTTGTATTAGATTCTAAAGAACCAACAGCAGACTTCAAGGAATTCTTAATGGGAGAAGTTAGATACTCTTCACTTGCTAAGGCATTCCCAGAAGCAGCAGACGCTTTATTTGAAAAGACTAAACAAGATGCTATGGAAAGATTAGAAGGATACAAGAAATTAGCTAATCAACAATAAGATAAAATATAAATAACTAAATTTGCGCAATAAAAAAGAGTCATTCTTTGAAAAAAGAATGGCTCTTTTTTCATCATTAATCATTCATCAAAATTGCATTGCAATTTTAAGTATTTAAGGGTAAAATTAATTGATATATCTGAAAAGTTAAGTTTTTAGATAATTAGAACCTAAAGGAGGTTATAAGATGGAAAAGGATTTAGAAAAATGTGGATGTAATAGTGAAGAAGGTAATTGTGGATGTGGTGGACATAATCATGATGACCATGAACATGAATGCTGTGGTGGACACGATCATGATAAAGATCATGAATGTGGATGTGGATGTAATGATGACGAAGAAAACTTCGTTATAGATTTAGAAGATGAAAATGGGAATATAGTTACATGTCCTATAATTGATGAATTTGAGTTTGAAGAAAAATCATACTACTTAGCTCAAAATCCAGAAGAAGATTCAGTTTATCTTTTTAGACTTGATGATGAGGAACTTGTAGTTCCTGATGAAGAAGAATTTGATAGAGTATCAGCTTATTATCAAGATGAATTAGTAGGCGGAGAAGAATAAAATAAAAGACTTTAGTATTATTACTAAGGTCTTTTATTTATGTATTTCATATTGTTTACAATTTAATATATTAATGATATATTTTTATTACGTGACAAAAATCTACAATTGGATTAAGGCATCTTAAAAATATCTAAACTGGAGGGAATAGAGCAATGCAATTATCTAAAAAGGCGGGGAATATTAATCCATCAATTACACTAGCAATTACAGCTAAAGCTAATGAATTAAAAAGTCAAGGCGTTGATGTAGTAAGTTTTGGAGCTGGGGAACCAGATTTTAATACACCAGAAAATATAATTCAGGCAGCTATAAAAGCAATGTATGATGGTAAAACTAAATATACTCCAGCAGGAGGAATATTAGAATTAAAACAAACTATATGCAACAAATTTAAAAATGATAATAACTTGGAATATAAGCCAAGTCAAATAACAATTTCAACAGGTGCTAAACAATGTTTAGCTAATGTTTTCATGGCTATTTTAAATCCGGAGGATGAAGTATTAATTCCAGTACCATATTGGGTTAGTTATCCTGAATTAGTAAAGCTAGCTGACGGGGTACCGGTATATGTAGAAACATCTAAAGAAAATAATTATAAATACACAATATGTGATTTAGAAAAAGTAATAACAAATAAAACAAAAGCAATATTAATAAACAGTCCTAATAATCCAACTGGAACTATTTATCATGAAGAAGAATTATTAGAAATAGCGAATTTTGCTAAAGAACATAATCTGTTAATTATATCAGATGAAATTTATGAAAAATTAATATATGATGGAGAAGAGCATATAAGCATAGCATCTTTAAATGAAGATGCATATGAAAGAACAATGGTAATAAATGGTGTATCTAAAACCTATGCGATGACTGGGTGGAGACTGGGATATGTAGCTGCAAGTGAAGAGATAACTAAACTTATGACTAGTATTCAAAGTCATATGACATCAAATGTAAATACAATGGCGCAATATGCTGCAATAGAAGCATTGAATGGACCAATAGAAGATTTAAATAATATGATAAAAGAATTCGAAAATAGAAGAAACTTTATGCTTTATAAATTGGAAAAGTTGAGTGAAATATCTATTATAAAACCAAGTGGAGCATTTTATATTATGGTTAATATATCAGCATATTTAAATACTACTTTTAAAGAACAAGTAATTAATAATTCAGTGGATTTTGCAAAAGTATTATTGGAAGAAGAAAAAGTTGCAGTAATACCAGGAACTGGTTTTGGATTAGATAATTACATAAGATTATCATATGCAACATCCATGGATATAATAGAAAATGGAATCGATAGAATTTCAATATTTTTAAGCAAAATCAAATAATAAATGTATAAATACTCGAGGTGAAAATCATACTAATGAGTATAATGTATCGAAATAAGGGGGCGTGCATTTGTTCCAGTTACTGAAGATTTTGATGGGTGCTTCTAAGATTACAAGTTGTACCCAAAATGCTTGCTTCAAAGGCAAGCTTTGAACAAGCGTTTTGGAACAACTTATAATCAAGAAGCACAGCCATCAAAATCTTCTAATGTAACATTCACAAAAGCAAGCCCCCTTATTTCTAATTTAGGATATACGTCTAAGTAAAGTAGGCATTAAATATAATATCAATTATCAATATTTAGCGATGAATGCTCAATAATTGAAAGTTGAATATTGATAATAATACTATTAAATTGCATATTTAATTCAACTTATAAGTATAACTTGAAATTTGGGTATCTATAATAATATTTAACTCTGAACACTTAATATTTAGAATGGAATTTAAATAATTAAGAGTGAGTGCTTAGAATTAAATATTAGGATTTAAGGTAAAAATGAATATTATAAAGGTAGGTATTGTAAATTGAGAAAACTTGCTATATTTGATATAGATTATACTATTACTAAAAGCGAAACTTTAATGGAATTATTTAAATATGTGATAAAAAACGATAAAAGAAACATTCGATTTCTACCTAGAGCTATATATAGCGGAAGTATGTACACTTTAGGAATATATGATGAAAGAACAGTAAAAGAGAAATTTTTAAAATTTATAGATGGAATAAAGGAACAGGATTTATCAAAACTTGTGAAAAATTTTTATGAAGAGAAATTAAAAACAATAGTGTATGAAGATGCACTAAAAATGATGAAAAAACTTAAAAATGAAGGATATGATATATATTTGATTTCAGCATCTCCTGAGTTTTATATTAATGAATTCTATAATATAAAAGAAGTTGATAAAATTATAGGAACTAAATTTAATTTTAGTGATGGAATTTTTACAAGGAAGATGGAAGGTGAGAATTGTAAGGGTGAGGAAAAGGTGCGAAGGCTAAAAGAAGTTCTTAAAAATGAAAACATAGAGGTGGATTTTAAAGAATCATACATGTTTTCAGATTCTCTATCAGACAAACCATTATTAGATTTAGTTGGAAAACCATATTTAATAAATTATAGAAAAAAGCATGATATAGAAATATTAAAGTGGAAATAAGTATAGATACCCACAGTGAAAATCATACTTAAAATTATGTCTCGCCGAAATGAAGGTCATGCATTTGTTCAGGTTACGTGAGGATTTAGCTGTGAATTTCTAATAGCAGAAGTTGTACCCAAAATGCTAGCCTCAAAGGCAAGCGCTCACAGAGAAAGTTCGAAGAACGAAATGTAAAATTTCGATTCTCACTTTTTGAACAAGCATTTTGGAACAACTTCTACTAAAGAAATATCTACAGCTAAATCATCAATGTAACACTTCCACAAAAGCATGACCTTCATTTCTAGTTGGAATATTTTAATGGGATGAGTATAAATTGAAAAAAAGTATTTATACAGAAATAGAAAGGGGATATAAATATGGAAGATAAAATAATTTATGAAGTACTAAGAGTTATAAATGGCAAACCAATTTTTCTAGAAACTCATTTAAAAAGAATGAAAAATTCATTTAGTTTAATTAATGAAAAATTTGAATTCAGCTATGAAGAATTAAGAATGAAAATAGATGATTTAATAAAAACTGAAAATAAATCTGAAGGTAATATAAAAATAACTTACGGAGTACATGAAAAAGTATTAAAAGTATTTTTTATAGAACATTCGTATCCTTCTGAGGAAATGTATCAAAGTGGTGTTAAAACAATATTATATTTCGGAGAAAGAGAAAATCCTAACGCAAAAATAGTTAATGAAAATTTTAGGAAAAAGGTAAATAGTGAAATAAAAGATAAAAATGCCTATGAGGCTATATTAGTCGATAAAAATGGATATATAACAGAAGGTAGTAAATCCAATATATTTATGGTTAAAGATAATGAACTTTTAACATCACCTCTAAAAGCAGTATTACCAGGGGTAACAAGAGGCGAAATTATAAAAATAGCAGGGAAAATTGGGATTAAGGTTAAAGAAGTAGAATATAAATATTCAGATATTGACAAATTAGATGGAATGTTTATTTCAGGTACATCTCCTAAAGTATTGCCTATAAGTTCGGTTGATAATATAAATCTAGATCCTAATAATAGTATTATTAGAAAATTGTTTAAAGAATATAATAATGAGATAAACCTATATATAGGTAGTGACCTAAAATAGGTTTAATTGCAATTTAATGTAATTTATTGAGGATTAATATAAATTTGGATATAAAATTAAACTACGCTATGGTATACTTAAGAAGAGAAGTATTTTTATGGGGGAGTATTTATGAATATGAAATTTTCTGGAACATCTTTAGAAGAATGCATCGAAAAAGCATCGGCAGAATTGACTATTTCTAAAGAATCTCTAAAATATAGGGTAACTAAAGAAGAAAAGAGATTTTTCAAAAGAAAAGTAGAAATAGAAATATTAAATGACAACAAAAATACTGAGGAAGAATTTAAAGAAAAAGAAATAATAGGGGAAAAACAAAAAATAGAAGAGAAACAAGTATTTGGAGCCAAGGTAGAAGATGGGAAAATAATAATAACCGAATCTGAAAATAATGATGAGATTATTACAATTAAATCATGTCCAGGTGTGAATCTGTTTGTTAATGGGGAGAAAAGTGACTTAACAACGATAGTGACATGTAAAGATAAAATTGAATATAAATTTGAACAAATTCAACCTATGAGGAATATTGATATATCTATTACAAACGATAAGATGGAAGCTTATATTAATATAAACTCTATTTCAAAACATATATATGAATTGGTTGACCAAGAATATCATAAAAACTTGACACTTATAAAGAAAAAAATTGGTGATGAATATCCACCTAAATATGATTTAATGGAATTAAAGGAATTACTAAAAAGTAAAGGTATTCGATATGGTATTATAGAAGATGAACTTAATAATATATGTAATGAACATAACGTAAATAATAAATTAATAGCTAAAGGATTACCAGTTCAAAATGATATACCTGATGAAATTAAGACTTTATTTAAAGATGCAGAAGAATTAATAAAGCATGAGGATTCAGAACAAAAGGTAGATTATAGAAATAGATATTCAATTTCTAATGCAAATATAGGAGATATTATAGGGGAAGTAACACCAGGTAAAGTAGGTAGTGATGGCATAGACGTATTAGGTATGCCAATAAAAAGAAAAACAACTAAAAAAGTCACACTAAAAACCGGAGAAGGATGTAAATTTGAGAATAATAAAATTATAGCAACTACGAAGGGGAAACCTGCTCTTAGTGGGGGTAAATTTACAGTGAATAAGCTATATAAGGTAGATGAAGTTGATTTAAAAAGTGGAAATATAGATTTTGTTGGTAACGTAGAGGTAGTTGGAGCTGTTTCAGAGGGCATGGAAGTTAACGCTGGAAATGAACTTTATGTTGGAAAGAATGTGGAATCAGCAGTAGTAAAAGCTCTAGGAGAAGTTACTATTAAGGGAAATGTGTTAAACTCAACAATAACTGCTGGAAGTGAAAATGTGGAAAGAAGACAATATATAGATAATTTAATTATTTTTAAAAATATTATAAATGATTTGGGGTCTACTGTGGAACAAATAAATGAAAATAATTTATTGGGAATCAAGCAATATGGTGAAATTATTAAAATATTAATAGAAAATAAGTTTAAGTTAATTCCTAAATTATCAAGAAGCATTTTAAATTATAATATGTCCCAAGGAGTTCAACATAGTGATATAACTACATTTATAATAAATAAATTATTAGGACTTGGACCATTAAAAATAAAAAAAAGCAGAGAAGTAGAGGAATTTAAAGAAATATTAGAAGAAGAAATAGAAGAGATGGAAGCTTTAGTAATAATCCCAATCAATATTTATTTGGCGTATGCTCAAGGTGCCGATATAGAATCATCAGGAAGTGTTTTTATAACAGGTAAAGGACAATATACTTCCAATATAACAGCGTTAAATAATATAGAATTTACTGCTGACAATTCTGTTTGTAGAGGAGGTACTTTATGTGCTGGTTCTGAAATAAAGTTAAAAGCAGTAGGAAGTGTAGCCGGGGTTAATACTGTATTAAAAGTTCCTAAAACAGGTCGTATTACGGCTGATATAGCGTATAATAATACAATTTTTTGCTTTGGGGAAAAACAAATAATGTTAGAAGAATCAGTTAAAAATGTACAAGCATATTTAGATAAAAGTGGTCAAATTGCAATTGATAAATTTAATTTATAGGAGGCTTAATAGTAATGGAAAATAATGAAATTAAAATGTTAATATTTGCATTAAATGGAGAATATTATGCAACAGATATAAAAGAAGTTGAAAGAATTTTGGGATATCAAGAACCAACAATTCTTCCAGATGCACCTATCTTTGTAAAGGGAGTAATAAACCATGAGCAAAGTATACTTCCAATAATAAGCTTATCAAGAAAGTTTAATTTTGGAGAAGATAAAGAAAGTGAAAATAGAAAAATAATAGTTGTAAAAAGAAAAGAAAATAAATTTGGAATTATTGTAGAGAATGTTTATGAAGTAAGAGATGTTAATAGCGATTTAATGGAAGCTGCACCAGCAATAACAACTACAATAGATAGAAAGTACATTGCAGGATTAATAAAATTAGAAGATAATATAGTTATTTTATTAGATTTAGAAAAAATATTATCATCAGAGGATGAAGGTAATATTTTCTAGGGGGTAAAAATGGTAAGTACAGATATAAAGGTTGGAATAGCTGATTTGAATTTAGTATTAGATCCAGGATCTATAATGACAATAGGATTAGGATCGTGTATAGGAATAGCTTTATATGATAAGATCCTTAAAGTGGCTGGATTAGCTCACATAATGCTTCCAGATAGTACTCAATTTAAAAATAATACAAACCCCATGAAATTTGCAGATTTGGCTATTCCACTGCTAATTGAAAAAATGGAGGAACAAGGGTGTAAAAAGAGAAACCTCATAGCAAAAATTGCAGGAGGGGCTTCGATGTTTAATTTTTCTGATAAAAGTATAATAAGCGATATTGGAAAGAGAAATGCTGAAGCAGTTAAAAAAACATTAAAAGATAAATTAATTCCAATAGTTGCTGAGGAAACAGGAGGAAACAAAGGAAGAACTATGATTCTTCAAGCTAGTGATGGAAAAGTAATACTTAAAGTAGTAGGCCTTGGAATTATTGAATTATAAAGAAAGGTGTGGTATAGATGGATAAAATAAAGATTGTAGTTGTTGATGACTCTGCTTTTATGAGAAAGGCAATATCAGATATGATAGAGTCAGAAAGCAGCTTTGAAGTTATAGCTAAATTAAGGGATGGAAGAGAATTAGTTGAAAAGATAGATACATATAATCCAGATCTTATCACATTAGACGTACATATGAAAGATTTAGACGGACTTGCAACACTTAAAGAGTTAAAAGGACTAGGAAAAAGTTATCCGGTATTAATGATTAGTAGTTCTACAACAGAAGGCTCAGAATTAACATTGGACTGTTTAGATAATGGAGCAATCAGTTTTATAACTAAGCCATCAGGAAGTATTTCTTTAGATATAATAAAAGTTCAAAAAAACTTAATAGAGGAAATTAAAAGTATAACAAATAATATAAATTCAAGTAGAAGGATTCGCAACACAACTAATAAAACGATTTATAAATCTAATCCTGAGACTGCATTTGGTAATGTGGCTACAATAAAAGAAAGTTCTATTAAAAGAGAGAATACAATGATTGTACCTAAAAATAAAAAGATAGATGCGGTTGTGATTGGTGCATCTACAGGTGGTCCTAAGGCGCTTCAAGAAGTATTAACAAAACTTCCATCAGATTTAGGAGTTCCAGTTTTTGTAGTTCAACATATGCCAGAAGGATTTACAAAAGTTTTTTCAGAAAGATTAGATAAAGCTTGCAATATGAAGGTATTAGAAGCAGCAGAAGGAATGAAGGTAAGCAAAGATACAATATATATTGCTAAAGGTGGTAAACATATGACAGTTGGTTCAAATAATGTAATACATTTGAATGAAGAGCCATCTATATGGGGTGTAAGACCAGCTGTTGATAAATTATTTGATTCTGCTATAAAAATATATGGAGGCAATTTAATATCAGTAATTTTAACAGGAATGGGAAGAGATGGTGCTAACGGGACTAGTAATATAAAAGATAGTGGTGGGGTAACAATATCAGAAGATAAATGCACATGTACAATTTATGGTATGCCAAAAGCTGCATTTGAAACTGGAAAAGTAGATTTGGTAGTTCCGCTTAATGAAATAGCTAGTAAAGTAATAAAAATAGTAAAAGGGGTATAGGAGGAAACATGGATTTTAATGAATTTCATAAATGGGTTCATAAAGAATTAGGAATAAATTTATCAGCATATAAACCAGAGCAACTTAATAGAAGAATAAATAGTTTGATGACTAGAGTTGGAATAAAAACATTAGATGAATATTCAAAAGTTATAAAAAGTAATCCTGAACAAAAACAAAAATTCTTAGATTTTATAACAATAAATGTAACAGAATTTTTTAGAAATCCAGAATTGTTTCTTGATTTAGAAAAGCAAATTTTAAAAGAATTATTACCTAATACTCCTAATTTAAAAATTTGGAGTGCAGCTTGTTCAATAGGCTGTGAGCCGTATACTGTAGGAATGATATTAAATAAATTAACACCAAATGGAAGACATAATATAATAGCAACGGACATAGATGATACTATACTTGCAAGAGCAAAAGCTGGAGAATATACTCAAAATGAAATGAAGGGCATAAATAATGCTGATTTGACTAAATATTTTAAAATAAAAGACGATATATACTATATAGAGTCTAAAATTAAGAATATGGTGACTTTTAAAAAACATGATTTGATTTTGGATAAATATGAAACTGGGTTTGATTTAATAATATGCAGAAATGTTGTTATTTATTTTAATAATGATAGTAAACAAGAAATTTATAAAAAATTTAGTAATTCATTAAAAAAAGGTGGGCTTTTATTTGTAGGAGCTACAGAAAGCATTTACAATTATAGAGACTATGGCTTTGAAAAAGCATCTACCTTTATCTATAAAAAAATATAAGGGAGGACTAAAGATGGATACATCTCAATATATGTCAATGTTTTTAGAGGAATCATTAGAAAATTTGCAAACGTTAAATGAATCTCTATTAGAATTAGAACAAAATCCAGAAGATACAGATAAAGTAAATGCAATATTTAGGGTTGCTCATACAATTAAAGGAATGGCAGCAACTATGGGATTTACAGATCTTGCAGAGCTTACACATAAAATGGAGGATGTATTAGCTGAGTTTAGAGAAGGAAAATTAAAAGTAACTCAAGATGTAGTAACAGTATTATTTGATTGCCTTGATACCTTAGAAAAAATGATTGATAATGTTCAAGAAGAATGTGATGAAAAAATAGAGATAGATAGTATAATTAAAGCTCTAGCTGATATAAAAAATAATGGAAATAAAAGTGGGACATCAGAAAAGATTGAAACAAAAGAAACTTCAGATAAAAATGTTATGGATTTAATAGTTAGTGATGATTCAGAACTAGATCTAAATGAATATGATACATCTGTAATTAAGCAAGCAAAGGAAAAAGGATTTAATTCAATTGAAATAAAAGTAACATTAAGTGAAAATACATTACTAAAATCTGCAAGAGCTTTTCTAATCGTTAAAGATCTTGAAGAACATGGTGAAATTTTAAAATCAGAACCATCAACTCAAGATATTGAAAATGAAGAATTTGATTTTGAATTGAAGTTTGTTTTAGTAACTAAAAATACTGTTGATGAAATAATAGCTGTTGTAAATGGAATTTCAGAAATAACAGAAGTTGAAGCTTCATTAATTGAATTTGAAAATATTGAAGTAGTAGCTCCGAAAGAAATAGAAAAGAAAGAAATACTACAAGAACAAAAAATAGAGAAAAAAGATTCGAGTGAAAACCCAGTACAAATAAATACTGAAGTTGAACAATTACTAGCAAAGAAAGCAATTCAAAAGAAAGAAGTTAAAAAAACACATCAATCTGTAAGAGTTGATTTGGAAAAAATAGATAATTTAATGAATATGGTTTCTGAACTTGTAATTTATAGAACAAGACTAGAACAAATAGTTATTTCACATAAATCACAAGAATTAAATGAAACTTTAGAACAAGTGGGAAGAACAACATCTGATCTTCAAGATTTAGTTATGAAGATTAGAATGTTACCATTAGATACAGTATTTAATAGATTTCCAAGAATGATAAGAGATATATCAGTAGAATTAAACAAGGAAATTAACTTTATTATAGAAGGTGCTGATACTGAACTTGATAGAACAGTTATTGATGAAATTGGGGAACCGTTGATTCATTTATTAAGGAATGCAGCAGATCATGGTGTAGAATCAGCAGAAAAGAGAATCGCACAAGGCAAGCCACCAGTTGGAACTGTTAAGTTAGTTGCATATCAAGAAGGAACAAAAGCATTAATAAAAGTAATAGATGATGGTGCCGGAATAAATCTTGAAAGAGTAAAAGCAAAGGCTGAACAAAAAGGAATAAATACAGATGGCATGTCAGATAATGATATCAAAAACTTGATTTTTGCACAAGGCTTTAGTACTAATGAAGTAGTAACAGATATTTCAGGTAGAGGCGTTGGAATGGACGTTGTTAAGACAAAAATTGCAGCTCTTGGAGGTACAGTAGATTTATATAGTGAAGAAGGCAAAGGATCAACTTTTGTTATTAAACTTCCACTTACATTACAAATAATACAAGCCCTACTTGTAAAAATAGGTGAAGAAACACTTGCTATATCATTAGGTTTCATAGACAGAGTAATAGATTATAAAGAAGAAAATATAAAGAGAAGTAATGGAAAAGAAGTTATTGTTTATAGAGAAAGTGTAATTCCATTAGTAAGATTAAATGAAACTTTAGATATAGAGGCTAGCGCAACTGATAAGAAATTTGTTATAATAGTGAATGTTGGTGATAAAACTATAGGTTTATTAGTGGATTCATTACTTGGACAACAAGAAATAGTAATAAAACCACTTGGAAAAACACTAAAGAGTTTAGATCAATATATTGGTGCAACTATACTTGGAAATGGTCTAGTAACATTAATATTAGATGTAGGAGCATTACTATAACCACTAAATATAAGAAGTATTTTTAAGGAGGGGTATAAGTGGAGTATTCTAATTTAAGCGCTTTGCAATTAGATGCACTTAAAGAAGTCTCTAATATAGGTGCAGGAAATGCAGCAACTGCTCTTTCCATGATGATAGGGAAAAAAGTAGATATGACAGTACCGTCAGTGAATATAGTAAGATTAGAAGATATAGTTGAAGAAAATGGAGAATGTGAAGTGGCTGGTACAGTTGTTAGAGTACTTGGGGATATTGCAGGGAATATTCTTTTGGTATTCGAAAAACCAACAGCTGAAAATATAATAGAAAAATTAGTGGGAAGCAAGCAGTCACCTGAAAGTGAAATGGGCAGTTCAGTATTATGTGAAATAGCAAATATAATATCAGCATCTTATATGAACGCTATATCACAATTAACTAATCTTGCTATGGCACCATCAGTGCCAGCAGCATCATATGATATGCTAGGTGCGATACTTACAACGACATTTATAGAATCTAATCAATATGATGAATACATATTAGATATAGAAACTGTATTTTTAGACGATACAGATGAAAATATAGGGGGACACTTTTATTATATCCCTATGCCAGGGTCATTAGAAAGAATATTAGAATCTATAGGAATAAATTAAATTTTGGAGGTAAAATTATATGGCTAGAGTTTTGATTGTGGACGATGCAGCATTCATGAGAATGATGATAAAGGACATTTTAGAGAAGAATGATTTTGAAATAGTAGGAGAGGCAAATAACGGAATAGTTGCAGTAGATCTTTATAAAAAGGAAAAACCAGATGTTGTTACAATGGACATAACTATGCCTGATATGGATGGTATAGAGGCTGTTAAACAAATAAAAGCATTTGATCCAGATGCTAAAGTAATCATGTGTTCTGCAATGGGACAACAATCAATGGTTATGGATGCAATAAGAGCAGGGGCAAAGGACTTTATAGTAAAACCATTCCAAGCAGATAGAGTTTTAGAAGCTATAAAGAAAGTTGTAGGCTAAATTCAATTAACAGTTAGCAATTAGCAATTAACAATTAAGGGATAAACTCATGGAGAAAATTCTGATAACCAAATATAAGATTTGGGGCAGCACTTTTCCTTTTGGGATTTGAACAGTAAGTGATAATTGATAATTGACAATTGACAATTGACAATTGTTAAGGAGGTTAAGAAAATGCAAATAGTAGTATTCAAATTAGGAGAAGAACATTTTGCAGTAGAAACAGAAAAAGTTCAAAGCATCAATGATACTATGGGGATTACAATAGTACCTAAAGCTCCACGTTATATTAAAGGATTAATAAATTTACGTGGAAGCATTAAATCTCTTGTTGACATAAATTTGTTATTGAATGTAACTCCTGGGAAAGAACAAAATAATATAATAATTTTAACAGTTAAAGATGAAGAAATAGGAATAACAGTAGATGAAGTTGAAGAAGTTTTAGACATAGATGAAAAAAGTATACAAAGATTAGATAAGGAAGCAGATAAAGAACAACCTTATATAAAAGGTATACTGAATTATGATGAAAAACTTCTTACAATAATAGATATTGATAAACTATTAAAGTGATTATGGAACTAATTATTGAAATGAGGGAATAAAATGGCAGATGTATTATCGCAAAATGAAATAGATGCCTTGTTATCAGCCCTATCTACAGGTGAATTAGCATCAGAAGAAGTTGGAAAAGATGAAGAAAATCATAAAATTAAACTTTATGATTTTAGGAGTCCTCAGAAATTCTCAAAAGAGCATATAAGGACTCTTGAATTGATTCATGATAATTATGCAAGAATTATTTCTAACTACTTAACTGGTCAAACTAGACAAAATGTTAAAGTTAAAATAGAAACTGTAGAGCAGATATCATACGAGGAATTTATACATTCTGTACAAAACCCTACTATTATTACAATATTTAAAATGCCGCCATTATCAGGCACAATAATATTTGAAACTAATCCTCAATTTTCTCTTCAAGTAATAGATATTTTACTTGGAGGAAAAGGAGATAGAAAAATTGAAACAAAGGAATTTACAGATATTGATAAAAATATAATGCGACAAATTACAGCTGGAATGATAAGTAATTTGAAATTAGCATGGGAATCTATTTTAGATGTTGAGCCTGAAATTGAAGCAGTTGAAACAAACCCTGCAGTAAATCAAACTATGGCCCCTAATGACCCAGTAGCATTGATAACATTTTCAGTAGAGATGAATAAACGTAGCACTTTTATAAATATGTGTATTCCTTATTTAAGTATAGAAAAAATATTGGATAAATTAGTAGTACAATACGCATTCAGA
The DNA here is from genome assembly GCA_003129525.1 of Clostridium beijerinckii. NCBI lineage: Bacteria > Bacillati > Bacillota > Clostridia > Eubacteriales > Clostridiaceae > Clostridium > Clostridium beijerinckii. The sequence goes on from CP029329.1 coordinate 1,777,098, forward strand.
AATGATGACGAAAGTCTTATGGCTGAATCGAGAGAAAAAATAGAAAAAGGCATTAATAAAGTTGATGTTGATGTAATAGCTGAACTTGGACATACTAATATAACTGTAGATGATTTTTTAAGATTAACAGTAGGTGATGTAATTAAACTTGATACTAAAAGTTCATCCCCAATAAAGGTATATGTAGGTAATGAAGAGTGCTACTATGCGAAGCCGGGTATAACAGGAAAGAACATGGGGGTTATTATTTTAGACATAACAGATAAGGAAGTGAATGAATATGAGTAATAACTTTTTATCGCAAGAAGAAATAAATGCATTATTAGCAGGAGAAGATATATCTTCTAGTGAAAGCGAAAACACATCATCTGATGAGAATAAATCAGAAGTAGAGATCATAACTGATATTGATAAAGATTTATTGGGGGAAATTGGAAATATTTCCATGGGTTCAGCTTCAACAGCATTATATCAACTTATAAATCAACAAGTTAACATAACTACACCAGTAGTAACTGTAACAACTTTAAGGGAAATAAAAGAAGCATTTGAAACTCCTAATATTGTTCTAGATATTCAATATGTTGCAGGAATAATAGGAAGAAATATATTAATTATAAAGATTCAAGATGGTTTAGTTATATCAAATCTTATGATGGGTGGAGATGGAAATATAGCAGATACTCACGAATTATCTGAAATAGAAATTAGTGCAGTATCAGAAGCTATGAATCAAATGATAGGTTCAGCAGCCACATCAATGGCTACTATGTTTGGAAGAAAAGTTGATATATCACCACCAACATCAAGAATAGTAGAAGATGGATCTTTACCACTTTCAGATGCTATATCAGAAGATGAACCAATAGTTAGAGTATCATTTAAAATGACTATTGGAGATATTGTAGATAGTAACATAATGCAAATATTCCCAATTAAGACAGCCAAGAATATTGTAGCAATTATGACTGGAGAAGATAAAGTAGAAGAAGTGGCAAAAGTGGAACCAACTAAAGCCACATATAGTGAACCAATTGTGAATAAAGAAATAAGTGAGAGACAAGATACTGTTAGAGTAGATCAACCACAATATCAGCCGGAACCACAGTATCAAATGCAACCTCAATATGAACAACCTATGCAAAGAATGCAACAACCAGTGGAAGTTCATGCAGCTGCATTTGAACCGTTAGTTCCTCAAGACAATATTCCACCAATAAAAAATATAGATTTAATATTGGATGTTCCTTTAGATATATCTGTAGTGTTAGGTAGAACTAAAAAAAGCATACAGGATATCTTAAATTTAGGAACTGGTTCATTAATAGAATTAGATAAACTTGCAGAAGAGCCAGTTGAAATATTAGTTAATGGAAAACAAATAGCACTCGGAGAAGTTGTTGTTGTTGATGAGAACTTTGGAATAAGAATAACTAATATAGTAAGTAGTGTTGAAAGAATAAAGAGAATAAGATAATTTATCATGAACTCCCGAAAGGGAGTTTTTTGTTCGTCCAGCATCTTTGCTTAGCTAATGAAATTTGGTAACACACTGAACGAAAAAACTCAAAAATTATTTCTGAGTTTTACCTACTAAATAAAAAGATTGTATTATTTTGAAGGAAAAAAATTTCATTGAAATCTGTAAAACTTTATTTATAAAGCATATATCTTAAATGTAGGGAATAAAATTAACCCTTAAATTTTAGTGAGAAGGCACAATCAAAAAAATAATTTATAAATGAAGGGGAATGATGGATATGAGAGAAAGAAAATATATTAGATTCAGAGTTGATATGTATGAGGATACTAAATTTAAAATAATAGACAGAATGATTAAAAGAGATCTTATTCACTATTGTTGGAATAGGCTTGTTATTTTGGCAGGGAAGGTTAATAAAGAAGGCGATTTATATATGTCTAAAAATATTCCATATACAGTAGAGACTTTAGCAATAGAATTCAATAGAGATATGAATGAAATAAAAGCTGCTTTAGATGTATTAATAGAATTAGAAATGATGGCACTTACAGAAGATAAAGTTTATACAGTAAAGAATTTTGCAAAGCATCAAAATATTAAGATTAAAGAAAAAATTGTAGTTAAGAATAAAGAAAATCAAGTAAATGATGCAGAAAATAACATAATGAAAAATGAAGTTCAAAAAGAAGAGCGTTTAAAAAATGAAACGTGTACAGCCAAAAATGAGGAGGATAATAGTAAAGTAAATAAAATTGATGTAGTGCCACTATTAGATTATGCTGGGCTAAATTCAGATGATGTAAATAAATGTGATGATAATATAGAGAAGGAAATAACTATGAGTAGTCAACATAACAATTCACCAGTAATTTTAGATATGAAAAATAATAAAAAGCTAAATAGAAAGAATAAAAAAGCAAGTAAGAAGAAAATTAGAGATGATATTATTGAAACAGGAGAGGATAATATCATAAATATTATGGAAGAAGAAAATGTGGAAGATTTATTATGTTGGACTACTGGAGAAGATATGAGTTTGGGGGCGGATGAGAAAATAGTATCGGAATGGGGATTTTAAATGGCTAAATTTCTTGTTATATAGGAAACAGTTTGCGGAAATTGCTGTGAATAACATTTATATTTGACAGTAGGAAGATTTTGTTCGATTTATCTATAAACTTATAAAAGAAAAGGCCGATAATTATAGTAATAGAGTAAAGAATGGAGAAATGTAATATGAGTATTGAAGGAATAAATAGATCAACGTATATAAATGCATATAAATCAAATTCTAATAAGCCTGTAGATAAGGTGAATAAAACTAAAGATGTAGATAGAATTGAAATTTCAGAACTTGGTAAGAGTCTTAAAGATTATTCATTAACTAGTGACATTGGAAATGCTCAAAAAGTGGCTGATATTAAAAATAAAGTAGATAGTGGAACATACAATGTGGATGCTAGATTAACAGCAAAAAGTTTATTAAATGCAATGAAGGAGAGTAATTCATAGATATGATAAATGAACTTATTAAATTAATACAAAACCAAGAGGGAGATTTAAAGAACCTCTTAGAATTACTAGAAACTCAATATAAGATGATAATGAGTAAAGATGTATTTGGTTTAGAAGGATTAGTTGATAAGATTAATGAATGTGGTAAGAAAATTGCACAAGAAGAAGTTAAAAGAAGAAAACTAATAGGAACTCAAGAGATAACGGATGTTATAAATAAATCAAATAATAAAGAGTTACAGGAATTGTATAGTGAAATAAAAAACACATTAAGTGAAGTAGTTTCAAAAAAGGAAACAAACGATATATTATTAAAACAACAAATAATATTTAATAATAAAATGATAGCTTTGATGAACCCTAGTAGAGAAATAAAAACTTACAATTCTTATGGAAATTTGAAGAGGTAAGTTGGACAATTAACAATGCACAATCAAGGATGAAATTCATTGGGAATTTTCTTTAGTTCTTAATGCTCTTTTGCTAAGGTGTATATTTTTTCAAACTCCATAGGAGCTTGTTCATGAATTGTTAATTGTTAATTGTGAACTGCGAATTGAAAAGAAAGGTAGGAAAATATATGTCAGGACTATTTGATACATTTAACGTTGCTAAAAGAGGGTTAAATGTACAACAAAGTGCAATAAATACAACATCACACAATATAGCTAATGCAGATACAGTAGGATATTCAAGACAAAGGGCAGTAGCAGAAACAACAAAACCTTTTGGAGGTATGTCAAGATTTGATACATCAAGTGCTGGCCAAGTAGGAACAGGTGCTGAAATAACTACTATACAAAGAATTAGAGATTCATTTATAGATTATCAAGTAAGAAGTGAAACAGGTACATCTGGATATTATACTACAACTAGTAAGACTTTATCACAAGTTGAAGACGTTTTTGGAGAACCATCAGATACAGGGATACAAGAACTTATAAGTCAATTTTACAGTGCATTTCAAGAAGTATCAAAAAGCCCAGATAAATCAGATGTAAAAACAGTAGCAATTCAAAAAGCATCATCACTTGCAGATGCAATAAATTATACTTATAATCAATTGGAAAAAGCTTGTCAAGATACCCAAGATGTACTAAAGACTAATGTTACAGATGTTAATAGTTATTTAGATCAAATAAATGAATTAAATAAACAAATAAGAGGCGTATCAGCAGTAGGACAAGCACCAAATGATTTAATGGATAAAAGAGATAATCTTTTAGATCAATTGAGTTCTAAATTTGGGATAAAAATTGATAAAGATAACTTTGAAACAATAAATCTTTCATCAACAGAATATCCAGATTCATCTTTAGTTAACGCTAATCCTAATGATACGGATTATTCTAGACTTTCATATGTTAAAAGTACAAAAGCTAATGCTGATGGTACTGTTGATGTAGAATATTATCCTTTAGGAAATGAAAATTCTGCAACTAAAACATTTAAAATAGCTGCAGATACAACGGCTACTGATCAAAAAGAAGCTGCTAATAAATTAGCTGATAGTCTAATGCAAAATAGAATTCTAATAGGAGACAAAGATGGAGTAGTAGGGACAACTACATCAACAACAGATGCAAAAGGCACAATAACAACTGTTACAACTCCATTTACAACACCTTCACCTTCAGACGTAAATAAGGCCATATTCCAAACTTATAAATATGATGGAAACACGAATAGTGTAGATAATAACCATATAAAAGGAGAAATAGCTAGTAATCAATCAGTACAAGCAAAAATACAAGGATATATGAATAATTTGGATAGACTTGCAGCAGGATTAGCTTATTCTGTTAATGCAATTCAAGTAGGAAGTTTAGATACGGCTAATCCAGATTTAGCAAGTAGCAGCCTCGTGTTTGTTACTTATGATGATATTAATAAAAAGAATAAAACTACAGATGATGGAATTACTGCTAAGAATATAAGAATTAATGGTGATTTAGTAACAGATCCAACAAAGCTAAATTGTAATACAACATCGACAAGTGGAGAAGGAGACGGGGCTAGAGCTAATGCAATTGCTAATCTTAATATATTAAAAATAAATTTAAGTGAAAGCGATGGATTAGACTTAAGTGGAATGACTAGAGAAACTTTTCTAAATAAAGTAGGCATATCAGGATTCTCAGATACTAATTGCTTGAATTTAAATGCTGGAACAGAAGGCTCAACAGTAGATTCTTATTATAAAACTATAATAAATAATCTTGCAGTAGCTAATCAAGAAGCTACTAGAATATCGAGTAATCAAGAGACTATATTAGCAAATTTAGAGGATCAAAAATCAGCAGTTTCTGGAGTATCACTAGATGAAGAAATGACAAACTTAATACAATTTCAACATGCATATCAAGCAAATGCAAAAATGATATCAACAATAGATGAACTATTAGACGTAGTAATAAACGGATTGAAGAGGTAGGAGGAATAATCATGACTGGTAGAATAACAAGTAATATGCTAAGCTCAAATTATTTAAGAAACATGCAAAGTAATTTAACCAATATGCAGACATTGCAAAATCAATTAGCTTCAGGAAAAGTGATACAAAAAGCCTCTGATAATCCTTATACAGCATCAAGAAGTATGCAATTGAATGCAGAAATTTCATCGAACAAGCAATATAATGAAAATATAAAGGATGTATCAAATTTGCTGGACACCACTGACACTGCATTATCACAAATAGGAAATGTTTTCGGAAGAATAGAAACTTTACTTGTGAATGCTGGAAATGGAGCTTATGGAGATGATGAAAGAACTTCAATTCAAGACGAAGTTAAGGAAAAAATTAATGAGTTATCTCAGATTTTAAATACTAGCTTTGATGGATCTTATATATTTGGAGGAACAAAGACTGGCTCAAAACCAACTACGGTTGTGGATGGAGTTTTACAATATGCTGATAAAGCTGGCAAGTCTATGACTGCATATAAGAAGGAAGATGGAACAGTTACAAGTTCTGTTAATATAACAAATGCTACATATGTATTAGATGCAGCTGATATAACAACACTTCAAACTGAATTGGATAATACTATAACACCACCAAGTAGTGAGAGAAAGACTGAACTTAATGCATTGATATCAGCTGGGGTAACGTCATCTGCATATAAGAAGGAAGATGGAACAATTACATCTTCGTCTACAACCGCCAATAAAGAAATATCTTTAAATATGATAGATGTTAAAGCGCTTCAAACTGAATTAAACACAGCAGTTGAACCGAGAAAAACTGAAATCAATGGTCTGCTAGAAATCTCAATACCTATAGCTCAAATAAATTCAGACTTAAAAGTTGATATTTCTGAAGGCGTTAAAACTGATTATAATAAAACAGCAATTGATGTATTGGAATTCACAGATAAAAGTGGAAAAAATATAAATGTTTCAGAGCTATTAAAAAATATTATAACTGATTTAGGATCCGGTGGAACTACCAACAATTTAACTACTACTCACTTGGCAGACATACAATCTGTAACGGCTAATTTATTGCAACAAAGATCAGAAGTTGGATCTTTACAAAATAGAATGGATTCAGCACAAGAAAACAACGAAACTCAAAATTATAATATGACAGATATATTATCTAAGACAGAAGATATAGACTTTGCAGAAACGACTATGCAATATTCAATGATGCAAACAGTATATACAGCAGCACTTCAAACTAGTGCAAAAATATTACCAATGACCATATTAAGTTACTTATAATTAGGAGATGATAAAGATGAAATTTATTTCTAAAGTTCATGGTGAAATGCAATATGAAGAAAATAATATAATCACTTTTAATAAAGGTATTCCAGGATTCAATGGATTAAAAAAATTTATTCTTTTAGATTTACAAGAATATGAACCTTTTAAACTACTACAATCCTTAGAAAATGATGAAATTTCCTTAATAATAACATCACCATATGAATTTTTTGATGAATATGAAGTTAAATTAAGTGAAGAAACCATTAAAAATTTAAAAATAGGTTCTCCAGAGCAAGTAATGATATTAACTACAGTAACATTGAATTCAGATGTAAAAAAAATCACTACTAACCTACAAGGACCTATGGTTATAAATACTTCTAATAATTTTGGGGTAACTAACAGTTACAAATAAGTTATAACTTAGAAAATTGTTGACAGCCTCCCATATTCGTAAAGAGTATGGAGTGTTGGTTTGATATAACCATCCAAAATCCTTTGAATTGCTGGAAACTCGTAAAGGCACATTGACTAAAACGTAAGTATGAAATAAGGCTAAGCGTGAATGTTACGAAAGTAGAAAAAACGAATGTGTATAGCATAAGGTTAAATCCTAAGTGCATTAATAATCGACAATCAGCAGGTAAGACTCGAAATAGAGTAAACTTCAACGACTATCCTGTAATGGGAGTACACTCAAGTGGGTGGAAGTGGAGGACTGCCTAGAAATAGGTGGATGATATAGTCTACGCTTATATGAAAGTATAAGAAGTTCATAAGTTTGCAGAGCTTTGAGAACTGCATAGGATTAACGAACCTATGTGAATACGCATAGAATTTGTAAAAGCTATAAATATATAAAATATACTATAAATTACGAGATCTACTTACAAAATTTTTGTATGTGTCACCTCAAAAGCAAATTATGTTTTTATTGTACAATTAAAGCTAAATTTTAATAAGTTGATATCATTTGGTTATAATAAAGACATAGAGAAGAGGTGATAAAAAATGATAAAGTCAGTAAAAATAAGATTAAAACCTTCTAAAGAACAAGAAATATTAATGTTTAAATCATGTGGTATAGCTAGATTTACTTATAATTGGGGATTAAACAGATGGAATGAGTTATATAAGCAAGGGCTAAGACCATCTAAATATGTAATTAAAAAGGAATTTAATAATACCATTAAAAAAGGTGAAGATTTTAAATGGTTAAATGAAGTAAGTGCTAAAGTTACAGCGCAAGCATTTGTAGACTTAGATCAATCATTTAAAAATTTCTTTAAGAAAATAGGTAAACATCCCAAATTTAAAATTAAGAGAAAATCAAAAAAATCATTTTATGTTAGATATAATACTATTAAATTTAAAGATGGAAAAGTTAATTTAGAAAAGATAGGAAAAATTGAGTATAAAACCAATTATGATATTCCTGATTTATCTAAATACAACAATCCTAGATGCAATTTTGATGGTAAGTACTGGTACCTAACATTTGGATTTGAACACAACGAAAACCAAGTTGAGTTAAATAAAGATTTGTCTATAGGTATAGACTTGGGAGTTAAAGATTTAGCAATATTAAATTGTTTAGATAAACCTATTAAAAACATTAATAAATCGGTTAAAGTTAGAAAGTTAAAGAAAAGACTTAAAAGATTACAAAGACAAGTAAGTAGAAAATATGAAGCGAATAAAAATGGAAATAAGTTTATAAAGACTAATAATATAATTAAATTAGAAAAAGATATTAAACTTATTTACAGAAAACTATCAAACATAAGAAATAATCACATTCATCAATCTACGAGCAAAGTAATAAAATTAAAACCACATAGAGTGGTTATGGAAGATTTAAATGTTAGTGGTATGATGAAAAATAGACATTTATCTAAAGCAATAGCACAGCAATGTTTTTATGAATTCATTAGACAAATGAAATATAAATGTCGGTTTAGTGGAATTGAATTTATTCAAGTTGATAGATTTTATCCATCATCGAAAATATGTAGTTCATGTGGTAATGTGAAAACAGAATTAAAGCTTAAAGATAGAATTTATATCTGTTATGAATGTGGCTTGGAAATTGATAGAGATAAGAACGCTTCAATTAATCTCGGAAGATATAAGTTAGCATAAATTAAAATTTCGAGAATTATGTTAACATGTAGGGTGCGTTGTACCCGAATTTAAGCCCTTGGAAAAGTAGAGACGTAAAGCTTTGCTTTTAAGTTAATCACTTGATGGTTTACTTAGAACCATATCAAACTAAATTAGATTACTTAGGTAATTGAAATGGGGTTCTGTGAATAGGGAATGTTATTTAGCAATGAATAACAAAAGTAGAATTTATATATGTAGACTTTTATGAGTTTTATGCAACGGAACAAATAGTATTAGATAATTCTAAATATAAAGTTAAAAGTCCTTTAATGGAGGTATAAAATGCTTATTATAACTAGAAAAAAAGGTGAATCTCTTATGATCGGGGATGATATAGAGATTATTATAAGTAAAATAGATGATGGAAGTGTCAAAATAGGAATAAAAGCTCCAAGAGATGTTCAAATATTAAGAAAAGAATTATATGAAGAAGTAGAGCAAGAAAATAAAGAAGCAACTAAAATTGATATTAGTATGCTTGGTAATATAAAGAAAAGATAGATATTAAGATTTAAGTATAATAAAACATGGAGGTAGAATAAACATGGATGTTAATAATATAGGACAAAACGCAATTAATATAAATGCGTATAACTTAAATTCTGCTGTATCCCAACATACAAATAATAGTGGTGAGGTGTCAATTCCACAAGTTCAACAGGTTGAAACTCAATCATCAACAGAAAATCAATGTAAAAATGAAGAATATAGCAAAAAAGATATAGATAATGCATTGAATAAATTAAATAACTTTTTAAAAGATGATAAAACTCATGCAGAATATACTTATAATGAAGAAATGAAAACAATGATGGTAAAAGTAATAGATGAAAATACTAAGGAAGTTATATTAGAAATTCCACCGAAAAAGATTTTAGATATGGTAGCTAGTATGTTGAGGCAAGTAGGTTTATTAGATGAAAAAGCTTAATTTAGTGTAAAATCCAAAGGAGGCAACTATAGTTGGAATTTAAATTAAATAAGATTGATACTGATATTAGAAAAAAGATGCATGAAGAAATAAAAGATGATAAAGTTCATTCAGGAAAAAGTATAAATATAAAGAAAGATATAAAAGATGAAAAACATGAAGAAATAAAACGCTTTAATGAAGAAGAAAATGAAAAAAGATATATTACAATAGATGGAATAAGAGACAATGGAAAAAATATAAGTATAAAAGTAGAAAGATTAGAAGAAATAAATTATGAAAATTCAAAAGGTAGGATTTTGGACAAGAAAAAGTAGGAGGATTTACAAATGAATTCTAATGGATATAATGTTTATAAAAATAATTCTGTAAATTATGCATCAAAGGAACAATTGTTACTGATGCTAGTTGAAGGTGCAGTTAAGTTTAGTAAAATAGGTAGACAAGCAATATTAGATAATGATGTAAAAAAAGCGCATGATTCGTTAATAAGAACACAAGATATATTTTCAGAACTTATGGTAAGCTTAGACTCAAAACAAGGTGAATGGGCAGAACAATTATTTAGGGTATATGCTTTTATTAAAGAAAAGTTAATTGAGGCTAATATGAGTAAGAGTATAGAGATTATGGATGAAATCATTCCTCTTATTGAAGATATAAATGAAACTTGGAAAGAAGCTTATAAGAGATCAAAGAAATAAAAGCTGAAAGGAGTGATAAAAATGTCAACAATACAAAGAATAACAGGAACCAATTCGGGCTTAGATGTAGATGCTTTAGTTAAAGCATCACTGACAACTTACCAAAATAAAATTGATAAAGAAAATCAGAATAAGAAAGTTTTAGAATATCAACAAGAACAATATAAGCAAATTATGAGTGATGCAACTGGCTTTTATAATAAATATTTTGATGTTTTAAAAACTGGAAATTTAATGTCGACAAACACCTATGAATCAGTAAGCTTTAAATCTGGAGACGAGGCAAAAGTAACTGCAAAAGGATTTGCTGGAGCTAATGTTAGTGATTATAAAGTTACAACGACTAAAATAGCAAGTAAAGCAACACATACATTTGATAAAAGTAGTTTAAATATTACTAATCAAAATATGTATGTTAAAGTTGGCAGTAAATCAGTTTCAGTTAAAATTGCCAATACTGGGGATTTTGAAGCAGATATGGCTACAACAGCCAATAATCTTAACATACAATTAAATAAAGAGGGAATTGATGTTTCGGCTAAATACAGTCAATTTTCTAAGGGGATAGTTTTAGAATCAGGAACAATGGGTGAAAGCGTAAGTTTTGAAGCTGGAATAGGTAGTAGTCCGACATATACAGAATATAAAGGAACAAATGCTAAAGGAGTAATAACTAAAGGTAATGGTAACGAAAAATATGAGTTTAATCAAGCATCTAATGTATTAATGCTTGATAATGTACAGTTTAGCTTTAAAGCGCTAGGTACAGATGTTTCATTAACAGGAACAACTAATGTTACTGATTTAAAAGACAAGATTGTAAAATTTGTTGAGGATTATAACACATTATTAAAAAGTATAAATACAAAAATCTATGAAACTAGAGATAAAGATTATATGCCTTTAACAGATGCTCAAAAGGAAGCAATGACAGAAGACCAAATTACTGCTTGGGAAACAAAAGCAAAAACAGGATTACTTAGAAAAGATAGTAACCTTGAAAGAATAACTAGTGCTATGAAAAGTGCTATGTCATCTGTTATGTCAGGATCAGGTTTATACTTGGAGAATATAGGAATAAATCCTGTTAAAGACTATACAGATAAAAATGGAACATTTACTATAGATGAGGATAAATTAACAAAAGCATTAGAAGAGAATGCGGGAAATGTAAAAGATTTATTTACAAGATCTGCAAGTACAACAGATAAAGGTGGAGTACTTACTCAACTTGCAGCAACTTTAAAAAGTGAATTTAAATCAAGTTCTTCAGTATTAGCCAAAAAAGTTGGGTTAGATGGGACAAGTACTCAATATAACAATACATTAACTGCTAGTATATATAAGAAAAAATCATTAATATCAGAGTTAAATACTGCATTTACTAACAAAGAAACTGCATTATACAATAAATACTCAGCTTTAGAAACAGCTATGCAAACATTAAATTCTCAACAAGCATCATTAACTAGTATGCTTGGAACAAATTAGAAAAAATCTAATTTAATAAAGAGGTTATAATTTATGAACTTACGTGAATATTTAGAAGAATATAGAGCTTTAACTTTAGACTTAATGGATGAGATTCAAAAAGATGGGCAAATAAGTTCTTTACTTGAAGAAAGAGAAGCTATTATTAAGTCAATTAACAGTCTTAATTTTGATAAAGAAGAAATTAAGAACATTGGAAATTCATTAAATTTAGTTAAACTAGAGGCGGAGCTACAACTTTCATATAAAAAGGAAAAAGTTAAAATTAAGAAGCAAATGGAAAATATAAAAAAAGCTAGACAAGTTAATAAAAATTATAATACTGCAGAAAATACAGCTAGGGTATTTAATAAAACTATTTAAAATTAAACTGAAAATACTATAAAGTATTAGAATTTATCAACGAAAGTATAAGTATAAGATTTAAATATTTATTACTTATTAATATAATAAATAAAACTTAAAAAATTAAAATAAATACTAAAGTAATAATTAATTAAATCGAATATATAAATATAAAGCTTATAAGCTATTAACTCTTAAGAGTTGGTAAAGTTTTAATACATTTAAAACTTTAGTTTAAGAATCAATACTAGAAAAATTGACGGCAGAAGGTTGCCTAACTGTTGAAAGTCAACATGGTGTTGAAAAGGCAATAAAAGCCTTGATATCATTGGATGATGAAATTTAACAAGAAAGCAACATAACTTCAACAAGGACAAGTTGAAAAGCAACATTTCAACAAACAAGTTAGTAAACTCACAGAGTTTAACTATAAATACAGTGGAACAAGGATGTCCACTTTAAAAATCAAGGAGGAATATATTATGATAATTAATCACAATTTACCAGGGGCTAATGCAATTAGCAGAATGAATGCTAACTCAGCATCTGCAAGTAGTTCAATGCAAAAACTTTCTTCAGGTTTAAGAATAAACAAGGCTGGAGACGATGCAGCAGGTCTTGCTATATCAGAAAAAATGAGAGGTCAAATCAGAGGTTTAGACCAAGCTTCAGCTAATGCTCAAGATGGTATATCAATGATTCAAACAGCTGAAGGTGCATTAAGCGAAACTCACAGCATACTTCAAAGAATGAGAGAACTTGCAGTCCAATCATCAAATGACACTAACGTAGCTGTTGACCGTAGCGAAATTCAAAAGGAAATGGATGAATTAGCTAAGGAAGTAACAAGAATATCTAATAATACTGAGTTCAATACTCAAAAGCTTATAAATGGTGGAATAAAGACTGATGGAATAAATTCAGCAAAATTCCATGTTGGAGCAAATGCTAACCAAGATATTACTTTATCTATCAATGCAATGGATGCTAAGTCTTTAGGAGTGTCAAGAGATGTGACTACAGCTACTGGTACTACTGCAGGTGATGTAAACACTGCAACATTTGAAAGCACTGTAGGAGCTAAAATAGTTAATGCTGCTGAATTAACATTCCAATATAATGCAGCTGGTGCTGGAACAGCAACAGCAGCAACAGCAACAGCAGGCTCATTAACGGCTTCGACTACTGATGTTTCAACTTTATCAGGTACAGCACAGCTATCCATAACAATTGACGGTACAGCATACGATATAGGTGATGCTGCATTAAAAGCAGCAGCAGGTGCTGGTAAAACAGATACAGATTTAACAGGAGCTATTAACACTGCAATTGGTACAAGTGGTACTGCATCAATTGTTGGGGGTAAGATTCAAATTGTTTCTGCAACTTCTGGAACTTCATCTAATGTATCCATAGGATTCGGTACTAGTGTTGCTGGAGATAAAGCATTACTTACTACAGCCTTTGGTTTTGCAGGTACAGAAACTGCAACAGGTTTAGCTGCAGTACCAACTTCAGCAAATGTAACAGTTAGTGATGGAACAACATCTCAAGCTGTTGATATTACAGATGCAACTGCAACAACTTTCAAGGTTACTTCAGGAAATTATCAAGGCGTAACTATTACAATGGATGCAACTAAGACTCTTGCGGACCTTGATAGTACGAATGATAAAGTAACAGTAGCTGCTACAACTAAAGCTGCTACAGCTACTACATTTGCAGATAATGAAAAGACTGCAGATGCAGTAACTGAAGCTGGAATTGACGTATCAACTCAAACAGCTGCAAGTTCATCAATTACAACAATTCAAACAGCTATTGAAACAGTATCTGCTGAAAGAAGTAAACTAGGTGCTTACCAAAACAGATTAGAACACACAATAGCTAACTTAGGAACTTCAAGTGAAAACTTAACATCAGCTGAATCAAGAATCAGAGACGTTGATATGGCAAAAGAAATGTCAACATTCTCAAAGAACAATATTCTTGCTCAAGCTGCTCAAGCAATGTTGGCTCAAGCAAATACTCAACCTCAACAAGTGTTACAACTTCTAAGATAGAGTATTTGAGGGTCTCTTAAAGAGTAATCTTTAAGCACACATTGGGTGAATTGCTGGAACTTCCTTAAGCCGTTTCTCTACAGCGGAGTTTGAAAAGACAAACGTGAGAGATTGAAAAGCAAACGGATTGGATAATCAGCAGCCAAGCTCCTGTACTGAAAAGTTGGAGACGGTTCAACGACTAGAGTATACCGCCTAAAGCAATAGCCATGGTGATGAAACTCGTAGGGATGAGGTTTCCCGAAGTGCCCAACCCCTAATAACTAGGGTGAAGATATAGTCTGGCAATGATTGAAAGGTCATTGATGAAACGCAAGCAAACCAACAACCTCAACAAGTTCTTCAATTATTAAGATAATTGATAAACTTATAAAAATAATATTAAGGAGTCAGGGTGAAAGCTCTGGCTCTTTTGTTAAATATGTAGTATAAAAAATAGATTAAGGGCGGATATATATGTCTATAAATGATAAAATAATAGTTAATAAGGATAGCTTAGAGAAAATTGAGATAAAATTAAGAGGACTTAAAGTCATGGTTCAAGATAAAGAAATTCAATCATTAGTTAGTGATATACTGGAATTGTTAAATGGCGAGTTAAAGTCAATAGATATTTCATTAGAAGATATAATATATAATAAAATGAAGGAAACTAAGCATTCAAATCCAGATTTACATTTTAAACTATATATGTTGTATCGTAAATTATCAGATGGGAAAATGGATGAAGATGAAGCGCTGAAAGCTTATAAAGCATACATTAGTATATAAAAGTAAGTATGACTTTAGAGCGTGTGAAAATATTAAAAGGGAGGTCATAAAATGGATATAGCAATGCTATCAATGATAATGAGTGAATCGAAGGCACAAACAGGGGCTGGTATAGCAATGGCGAAGATGGCTATGGATACAAATAAGGAAACTGGTATACAGATGACAGAAATGATGAAGAATGTTGTAGTAGACCCTAATTTAGGGAATCACATAGATGTTAGTGCCTAATGCAGATGGATGAAAGAGAAGAACTAAAGCAAGAATTAGAACAGGAGATTAAGTGGATAAAGTACAGACAAAAGATGTTGGATATTATGGAGAATAAATTACTACAAATGAGACAGTTAGCAGAGCAAGTTAAGCAAGGCAATTTCACAGCAGGAGAAATAGAAGTAATAAACGTTAGACTAAATAATCTAGCAGCACAGGTTAAAGCGCTAGATGGAGAAAGCAGAAGAATAGAAGATGGAAAAATATTAGAATGAGCATCAGTGGCAGGAATAATAGCTACTGGTGCTCATTTGCTTGTGCTGCATATTTCTATTTCGTAGTGAAAAGAGAGCACAAGTTTCGCCGTACTAGCCCTCAAAAATTGAAGTAGTCATGAAAGCGAGCTAAAAATTGTAGTTAAAAAACACTTATGTAAGCCTAAAATAGTGATATTGTTAGCACTGTAGAAATTAGCATGAAGATAGTTTCGGTATTGGTTACAATATAAATATCTATTGAAGTATAAGGACTAACAGAAAATCAGCCGCAAAATATTCACTGCATAATCTAAATAATGCAGTGAACTGTAAGAAGCCTAAGATGGAGTCAATCTGTCTTAAAATATTTGATGAATTTATAAATGTAACATTAAGGAGCCAGCATTGATATGCAACCTGCTATTTGGTGCTTTATGTCGAAGGAGAAAATACTTTGATATTTTAAGTGGTCATATTACTGAATCTAAAAACAAATATTGGAGGGATAACTATGGATATAGCAGCATTATTAATGATAATGAGTCAATTAAGGATAAGAACCTGCTGGCATAGCGGTAATTAAGATGGCTATGAATACTGGTAAAGAAAATGCTACACAAATGACAGAAGTGATAAAGAATTTTGCAGTAGATCGTAATCTAGGAAATCACTTAGATGTAAGTGTATAGAATAGATGGGTGAAAGAGAAAAACTAAAGCAAAAATTAAAATGAGAACTTCAATGAGTAAGGTATAGAATAAGAATGTTAGATATCATTGAAGAAAAGCTAATGCAAATGAGAATTATGGAAGAAATAGACAAATGGGGAAATCTTAGTGTGGATGAAGTTGAGTCTATAAATGCAGAAATAAGTAATTTAGCAGAACAGGTTAGAGCATTAGATGAAGAAAGAGCAGAAAATTTGAGTTTCTATCTTGAATTTTCTGCTTTTTTCATTCTACGTAATTTATCTACCACACCCAAATAAGATCGATTAAGAGTTTCGGCAATTTGTTTAGTTGACATTCCATTTTCCTTTGCTTTTAAAATAAATAATTCATTTTCTTTACTATAAGAATTATCAACAATACTTTCAGTCCAAGAATTAATATTTATATAACCAAGTTCTTTAAGACTAAATCTTTTTTCTTCAAATCTTCTTTGTAAATCAATTTTGTATATCATACAGGCAACCTCAGATACATAAGGTTTTACAATATTTATAAAATTAATTACATCAACTTTCTTATTTATTTCAAGGATAGTTCTTTTGCATCTTTTCTATATTTAAGCTTTGTTTTAACACCATTAATGTAAAATTTATTGTATAGCTCAGTAAAAAATATATTACTATGCGAAGATAGTTTTGCATATTTAAAACTTGTATTTAAACTAAAGTCCAATCCAGATAGTTTTTGACATTTCCATAATCTATATGGTATTTGTGCATCACAGCCATGCTCTCTATAGTAAGTATTTTTACTTTTGCCATATATTGTAAGACTTACATCTCCTAAAAGGCTTCCTACAATAATATTTTGTTCTATTTCTGTAGCGTTATATATTTTATTTATATATTCATTTATTTCTTAAACCTCGTATTTCAGATTAAATAATTATATTTATTAGTATGCTTAATTTAGTGTAGGAATAAACAACATTATTAAGGGGATATTTGAGAATCTTCACTATGCAACTTACAATATAGTGGTGCTTGTTTTGTTGTATGGGTGTCTGATTATCTTTATGTTTAAATAAACTTAAAGATGATAGAATACATATATGGTAGAGGAAAAAAGAAAATGATTTTTGCTATGGAAAAGGAATTTGGTATAACAGTCCTTGGAATATAGCTTCAGATTTTGATATAAACATGGGTTTTTCAATAGAAGAAATAGATACAATGCTTGAAGATTGTATTAAAAACCAAGAAGTATATTATTAGAAGAACCTAAAGATATACCATTATAGAAATAATTATATGTGCTATTAAATATCTGTTTAAATTTAACTTAAGATATTTTTTCTTTGTACGATAATAAATTAGAATGTATAGAGATAATTGAAACAAGGAGGTTTTATAAAGTGAGACTTACTCATAATATGTATTCATTAAGTATATATAAAACGTATAAAGGTAGAATTGATGATAATGCTAAAGCATTAAATAACATAAGTACTGGAAGTAAGTTGAGTTCTGCTAAAGATAATCCTAATAAAATTGGTAAAAGTGAGACTTTGAAAATACAAGTATTAACTAATGATGCTGCAAGTAAAAATATTCAAGATGCTAATTCTATGATTCAAACTTTTGATGGTGCACTTCAAGAAATTAATAATAATTTATCTAGAATTAAGGAATTGACAGTTAGTGCTGGTTCTGGCTCATTAACTGCTGATGATAAAAAAATTATTCAAAATGAAATTGACAGTATTAAGTCAGATATAAATGATTTGGCAAATAACACAGAATTTAATGGAATTAAATTATCTGAGCCTAGTTTATCCAGCTTGAATGGAGACCCTACAAAAATAATAAAAACTGCTATAGGAAATATGGATGATGAAAGCATGGATATACCGTTTTTTGATGTTAGTGCAAAAAATATAGGTATTGAAGATTTGTATGTGAAAAATTTAGATACATCTCTTGACGCTATTGATAAAGCAATTCAAATGGTTACCAAAGTAAGAAGTAAATATGGCTCAATACAAAAAAGGTTAGAAGGAACTGCTGATTATTTAGGTAATAAAGATATTTCAGTTCAAACGGCTCAAAGTAGAATTGGGGATGCAGATATTGCAGAAGAAATGATGAATTATTCGAAAAGTCAATTATTAGTTAATTCTTCAATTGGATTAATGGCACAAAGCAATAATTTCCCTAAAGATGCATTGAATATTTTAGCTAATGTTAAATAGTTAATAACGTTATCAAACACTTCAAATTGTGAAATATATTAAAAAATTGACATGCATACTGGTCTGTTAATATTTTTGAAATAAGAATGGTAAATTATTAATGTGATAATTTGAATAATAAGAACTATAGTAAATTTGAATTTTTAAAATTTACTATAGTTTTTATTATTTTTATGAAATTAAAGTAGAAGCATTTAAAAATTAAGATTTCACTAAGGAACCTTATAGATAAATCTACGTCAGTACTATTTAAGTTGCTAAAAATAATTGTAATAGTATATGAAGATTTAAATGGAAGGAATATTTATTCAGAAAATATACAAATATCATTTATATTTGCATTATTATGTTGAAAATTAAAGGAATAAATGGTAATATGTTAAATGAAAAGTAAATTATAAATGATACTAGCACACTTATTGAAAAGTAAGGCCGCAAAGCCATGAGTCTAAGGAAAATTTTTTTCTATGATTGTCAGGTTGCCAAAATATAATTGTAATAAATTTTTACGTTTATTTGTGTTGCTATATTTTGGTGTCTATGATTTCATAGTCACCTTTTTGCATTTCAGAAAATTATTATTAAATTGAATTTGTAGAGGCTGTGCCTAGTGAGTATAACTTTATGAAGGCATAAATATACATTCTTAAAATGAGAATTTTTAATGCTATATCAATAAAAATAGAATAATATGTTAAAGAATACAAAAATAGTTGTTATTAGTAAATAAATTGTAGAAGATTTTTTAAAAAATTATGGATAAAATACTCTAATTATTCTATAATTAAAGTATTAGTAATTTTAATGGGAATATAAAGTTTCGATTTAGTAAAGATTAGTGGGAAAAGTATATTATTTTACAAATTATACTTAATAATAAAAAATATGCATTTATATGGGGAATTTTAAATATTTATGAAAACAAATTGGAAAGCGTAAGGATGTGAATTTATGGCAATACAATCTATTGGTTCCAATGATAATTATGATTTAATTAAGGCAGGAATTAAAGCATCGAATGTTAGAGCTAAAACAATTGCTAATAATATGGCTAATATTAATACTAAGGATTACAAGAAATTTAATGTGGTTTTTGAAGAGAATTTAAAAAAAGAAAATAATTCATCAGGATTAGAATTAAAGAGAACTAATTCTGCTCATTTTGCTAGTAAAAATGCAGAAAATGAAAACATTTCAATAGAACAAGACAATAGTACAAGCATGAGAAGTGATGGTAATAATGTTGACTTAGATATAGAAAAAGTTAACCAAGCTGCTAATACACTTAAATATAATGCGTTAATAACCAAGATAAATGGTAAATTTAATGATTTAAAGATGGTTATGAAATAAGGGGGATTGTAAATGAATGCATTTAGTTCTATGCAAATAAGTGCAACAGGTCTTTCGGCAGAAAGATTAAGAATGGATACTATAACTTCGAATATGGCAAATGCTAGTACAACAAGGAGTGCTGATGGAAGTGGTCCATATGTTAGAAAGATAGCTGTATTTCAAGAAGCTCTTGATGCTAATAAGGAAATGGCTGGAGTTAAGGCAGTGAAAATTGAAAAAGACAATTCACCTTTAAGAAAAGTATATGATCCTGCTAATCCAGATGCGGATGAAACAGGATATGTTACTATGCCTAATGTAAATGTATTAAATGAAATGGCTGATATGATGGTAGCAACTAGGTCTTATGAGGCAAATGTTGATACTTTTAATGCTTTGAAAAGTATGTTTTCAAAAGCTTTAGAAATTGGAAAGTAGGAGGAATTGAAAAATGAGAATAGAAGATAAGTTTGCACAAAATGAAGTTCTATTTAATAATAAGTTTCAAAATATTAGTGGAAATAAAACTACAGATGAAAAAAGCAATAATATTAGTTTTGGAGATGTTCTTAAGAATTATGTGAACGATGCTAATGATAAAATAGTAAAATCTGATGCAACTTCAACTAGTTTTATTAAAGGTGAAGATGTTAATATTGATGAAGTTATGATTAAAGGCCAAGAAGCTAGCTTGAATTTACAATTTTTAACTCAAACTAGAGATAAATTACTTGAAGGGTATAATCAATTATCAAGGTTGCAATTGTAGTACGGTGAGGAGAGCTAAATAATGAAAAAACTTTTAGAAAAAGTTAAAGAACTTTTGGACAAGTTTAAATCCAAAAGTAAGAAAATAAAAATTGCAGTAATAATAGCAATTATAGCAGTTCTTATTGCGATAATAAGTGCAATTTTTTATTCGTCTTCTAACAAATACCAAGTTTTGTTTTCTAACCTTGATGCAGCAGATGCGCAAACCGTAATAAATACTTTAACTGATAGTAAAGTTGATACAAAAATAGATAGTACTACTAACACTATTTTGGTTCCAACAGATCAAGTAGATAAACTTCGATTAGAATTAGCTCCAACTCTAACAGCTGGAAGTAAAGGCTATGAACTTATGGATAGTGGAAGTTCTTTTGGTATGACAGATGAAGAGTTTAAAATCAAAAAAGTTAGAATGCAACAAGGTGAGTTAGAAAAGACTATAAAAAGTTTTCCACAAGTGGAAAGTGCAAGAGTACATATTACTGAAGCTACGACTTCCGTTTTTGCAAAAGATACAGCACCTGGGAAAGCAGCTGTTTATTTAAAAATAAAAAAGGGGGCAACTATTGATGAAGATCAAGTTAAATCAATAGTTGCCTTAGTATCAGGAAGCACTGAAAATATTCCAAGAGAGAATATTGATGTTATAGATGATAATATGAATTTACTTACTAAGGATATTAATGCAGATCAAACTGCCACAGTGAGTTCTGAAGCTCTATTAAAACAACAAAATGCAGAAAAAGCTTATGAAGACAAACTTCAAAAAGCAATTGTTAGTTTGTTAGAACCAATTGTTGGTAAAGATAAAGTTAAAGCTACAGTTAATGTTAATTTAGATTTTGACTCAAAGCAAAAGACACAAACAGTAGTTGATCCTAATAAAGTTATTATAAGTCAAGAAAATTCTAAAGAAGCAAATACTTCAGGAACTGGAGCTGATACAGCTCAAAGTCCTGTGGATAATAATATGAGTAATACAATAACTACTACTAATGGTGACAAATCAACTTCAAGTAAAGAAGATCAAAAGACTAACTATGAAGTTGGTAAAAATGAATCAAAAGTTATAAGTGCACCAGGAGAAGTTAAGAGACTTACAGCATCAGTTGTAGTTGACGGAACTTTAGATGCTGAAACACAGCAGACAATTGAAAATGCTGTAGGGAACGCAATTGGAATGGATACACTTAGAGGAGATCAGGTTTCAGTACTTGGAATGGCGTTTGATACAACTCTTCAAGATCAAGCTAAGGCGGAGATAGATGCAATGAATGCACAAGAAGCAACAGCAACATCAAATACTAAAAATATAATGATGATTATTGCAGGGATTTTAGGAGTATTACTTTTAGGTGTAATTATTTTCTTAATTGCAAAGAGAAGAAAGAAGAAGAAGGTAGAAAATGATCAATTATTAGATACATTAATAGATGATAGTATAATACCTAAAGAACCAGAACCATTTGAGCCAATAGAATTCGAATCTAGATCACAAAAGACTCATTTAGAAGATGAGATTAAGAAATATGCGATAGAAAAGCCAGAACAAGTTGTAGAAATAATTAGGTCATGGTTGACTGAAAATGAAAGGTAGGTGATAGCTATGGCAAAAGAACCAATTGAATTATCAGGAGTTCATAAGGCAGCGATATTATTTATAACCCTTGGACCAGAGGCATCATCTGGAATATTGAAAAAGTTACCGGAAGCTGATATTCAAAAAATAACTTATGAAATCGCTAATATTACTTCTGTTACTCCAGAACAAAGGGAAGCGATATTAAATGAATTTTTACAAATAAATAAAGCTAGGGAATATATAATTGAAGGTGGTATGGATTATGCTAAGACATTATTGTCAAAAGCATTAGGCTCACAAAGGGCTAGCGAAATATTGGAAAAGGTATCAGAAGCTACTGCTCAATACAGACCTTTTTCAATTGCGAGAAAAGCAGATTCTCATCAATTGTTAAATGTAATTATATCAGAACAGCCACAAACTATCGCCCTGATTTTATGTTATCTTCAAGCAGATAAAGCTGCACAAGTTATGGCGGAATTACCTGAAGAAACGCAAAGTGAAGTCGCTTATAGAATAGCAACCATGAATAATACGTCTCCTATGGTAATTAAAGAAATAGAATCTGTACTGGAAAGTAAGTTATCTTCTGTAGTAAGAACTGAGATGACAAGTTTAGGTGGAGTAGAAACTTTAGTTAACATATTAAATGCAGTTGATAGAACAACTGAAAAGAATATTACTGAAGGTTTGGAAAGAGAAGATGCAGAACTTGCTGATAAAGTTAAAAGTTCAATGTTCGTATTTGAAGATATTGTTTCTCTTGATGATGTATCTATTCAAAGAATTCTTAGAGAAGTTGAAGTTAACGATCTTGCACTTGCACTTAAAGGATGTTCTGATGAAGTTGCAAACAGCATTTACAAAAATCAATCAAAGAGAGCTGCTGCTTCATTAAAGGAAGATATGGAATTCTTAGGACCAGTAAGACTTATGGATGTTGAAAAATCACAACAAAAGATTGTTTCTGTTATTAGAAGGCTAGATGATGCTAATGAAATCATCATTGCAAGAGGTGGAGAAGATGCAATCATCGTATAGTTTAATAAAGAATGGCTTTGCAAAACAAGGGGAAAACAAAGTTATTTCAACAGAATATGTTATTAAAAAAAAGGTATTTGAAGAAATTGAAGAAGAAAAAGAAGAAATTGAAGAAGAAGTTATAGTAAAAGCACCTGAAATTGATCCGGAAGAAATTCTAAGACGTTATGAAGATATTGGACAAAGAATAATACAAGATGCAAAAAATGAGAGACAAGTTATTACATTAAAAGCACAAATAGATGCCAATATTTCAGAAAAAAAGGCTTATAAAAAAGGATATGAACAAGGACTTCAAAATGGCTATGATGATGGATATAAAAAGGCATATGATGAGACCATTGATACTGCAAGAGCAGAGGCAGCAGATATTGTTAGTAAAGCAGAATTGCTTTTGAAGTCCGCACATGAAAATTACTCCAAATATTTGGAAGCTAAAAAAGTAGATGTTGTGAATTTAGCATTAGAGATAGCTGAAAGTATAACACAAAAATCATTAGGTAACGAAGACTCAATGAATTCAATTATTGAAGAGGCTTTTAAGATTTCAAAGGGCGAAGATAATATTATTTTAAAAGCAAATTCAATTCATGTTGAAGAATTAAAATCTCAAGTTGAAAGATGGAAGATATCATACGGAGTGAAAAACGAAATTTTTGTACTTGTAGATGACACTATGGAGCCAGGAAATGCAGTCTTAGAAAAACCTAGTGGAATAGTTAAGGTTGGTGTAGATACTGGTATGGAACAAATAAGAAAAGCAATACTTGGATAAAGGAGTAGTTATATATGTTAGAGTTAGACTTAGATTTTCATAAGTTAATTAAAAAAGTCAATAATATCTCAACAATATATAGTGAAGGTGTTGTTAAGAAAGTAATAGGCCTTACCATTGAGGTACAAGGAATTAAGGCATTTGTTGGCGAACTTTGTATAATATATAATGAGAAAAATACTCCTGTAAATTGTGAAGTTGTAGGATTTAGAGATGAATTTATAATTCTTATGCCTCTTGATGAACTTATTGGAATTTCACCAGGATGTAAAGTTGTACCACAACATAAACCATTAAGTGTTAAGTGTTCAGATAAGTTACTTGGCCATATAATTGATGGACTCGGCAATCCTCTAGATTGTGATAACATGTCAATTGAAGGTGAAGATTATCCATTGGAAAATGAGGCTCCAGATCCTTTAAAGAGAAAGAGGATAAGGGATATAATGCCAACTGGAGTTAGAGCAATAGATGGATTTTTAACTTGTGGAGATGGACAAAGAATTGGTATTTTTGCAGGTAGTGGTGTTGGTAAAAGCACAACCCTCGGAATGATAGCAAGAGAAGCTAAGGCAGATGTTAATGTTATTGCACTAGTTGGTGAAAGAGGAAGAGAAGTTCTGGAATTTATAGAAAATGATTTAGGTCCGGAAGGTATGAAGAAATCTGTTGTAGTTTGTGCTACCTCAGATAAACCGGCTTTAATAAGAATTAAAGGAGCACTAACAGCTACTGCAATAGCAGAATACTTTAGAGACAAAGGCAAAAAGGTGATTTTGATGATGGATTCCGTTACTAGATTTGCTATGGCTCAAAGAGAAGTTGGACTTGCTATAGGTGAACCTCCAGCAACTAAAGGATATACACCTTCAGTATTTGCAAAGCTTCCTAAGTTAATGGAAAGATCAGGTACATCTGAAAATGGATCAATAACAGCCTTTTATACTGTACTTGTTGATGGTGATGACTTTAATGAACCTATAGCTGATGCGGTTAGAGGTATATTAGATGGACATATAGTTCTATCAAGAGATTTAGCACATAAAAATCATTACCCTGCTATTGATATATTAAATAGTGTTAGTAGACTTATGAGTCAAATAGCACCTAAAGATCATAAAGAAGCAGCGTCTATGGCAAGAGATCTTTTAGCAACTTATAAGGATTCAGAAGATCTAATCAATTTAGGTGCTTATGTTAAAGGAAGTAACAAAAAAATTGATATGGCAATCAATTATAATGATTCATTAAATGGCTTTTTGCGTCAAGGAATTGATGAAAAATCAAGTTTTGAAGTAGCGGAAGAGACTTTAATATCTATGTTTAAGTAGATAAGTGAGAGTCCAAATCTATGATTTGGTTCCTCGAACTTATGCAAATCTGTTTAGGATTTGTATTCCTTAGAAAAAAGATTTGGTGTGAATCAGTTAAGCAGACATCTCAAATCTATGATTTGATGATGGTCGCTTACTCTGTGAGTACTCAGCGAACGAATGTGAGTCGAGTTTCCTTTAACAGGGAAGGAACAAATTCCTTTAGAATTTGCAAAAATATACACAGATAAAAAAGCGCGAAGCGCAACCAAGAACTTTTTAAGAATAGATAAAGAAATCCCAACGGGATTTCATCAATAACTGTTAATTATTAACTGTTAACTGAAGGAGTGGTTTCACTTTGGCTGAAAGATTTAAGTTTGGTTTAGATAAACTTCTTGAAATTAGAAAAGAAAAAGAAGAGGAAAGTAAAAGGTTATTTACTGAAAGTCAGAGAGAAAAAAAGAAAATAGAAGAAAAATTAGAAGAACTTAATGAAAATTATAATAAATATAAAGGAATATCTCCTAATGAAGATATAATATATCAAAAACTAAAAAGATATTATATTCAAGGAGTGCAAAGTGGAATAGACTCTAGTGAAAAAGATTTGGTTATAAAAAATCAAGAAATTAATAAAAGAAGAAGAGATTTAACAGAAAAACAAATGGAAAGAAAAACTGTTCAGACACTAAAGGATAAAAAATATGAAGCATATGTAAAGGAACAAGATAGGGTAGAACAAATAAATCTTGATGAATTAGCTCTTTATGCATTTGTGAGAAATAAAAACAATTAGCAATGAACAATTAACATTTAGCAATTAAGGAACAAATTTCTATGGAATTTAAAAAAAGAATATATTTAAGAAATCCTGAAAGGATTTCATCAACGACTGTTAACAGTTAACTGTTAATTGCTAATGAAGGGAGGTGAGAATAATGGTTACAACTACAAAGACATCAATTAATTCTAAAACAAATAGTATTGATATTTTATCAAAAACTTCTAATACAAATTTATCTAGTAAATCTACTTCAGAATTATATAAAGTAGATAATAATAAAACTGCTTCTAAATCTAAAACTTCTAAAAACGAAGATTTTAAAGATGTATTAAGTTCAAAAGCAAATTCTAAAGATGAGGTTGCTAAAAATGAAATTTCAACTGACACTAAAGATACTACTAAAATTGATGAATTAAAAGAAAAGCTTGAAGAACTAGAGGAGGATAGTAAATCTGATTCTAAGGATAAAGTGAATGACATATTAAATCAATTGCTAAGTTTACTTGCTAAGTTAGGCATTAAGGAAGAAGATTTAAAGTCAAATGGAGAAATTAATTCTGATGTTTTAAAAACTATGATTGAAGGAATTAATGGAGATGCAGCTTCTAAAAGTAATTCAAGTAGCATTATGGATAAGTTGATGGAACTTTTAAAAAATGATTCAGTGAAAGGTAACTTAGATACTGATGCACTAAAATCAATGCAGAAAATTTTAAGTAATTTAAGTGCTAATCTTGCAGATGATAATACTGAGGCTACAAAAGATGTAAAAACCGGTATAAAAAACTTAATGTCAGAAATATCTAATGTGCTAGACAATAAACAAAGCGAAAGTGGAAAAGTTTTATCACTTGAAGATATGTTGAATAAAAAATATTCACAAGATAATAAAGAAAGTTCAACTGAAAATGAAAGTAATAAGAATGATACTACTAAAGCTACAAAAGAAGATAAGTTTTTAAATTCATTAATTAATGATGATAAGGATAGCTCTTTAAATAAAATAAATTTATTTGCATCAAGGACTCAAACTGTTCAAAATCAAGGCGTTGATGCTGCTAGAGGATTAACAATTAATAAAGCTACTTTTGCAGATGATCTAATAAGAGATGTTAAATTTATGAGTAATAATTCACTTAAAGAATTAACAGTTAAAATCAATCCAGGTAATCTAGGAGAAATAACTATAAAATTAATTCAAGAAGACGGTGTAATGAAAGCTAACTTAAAAGCTAATTCAAAGGAAACAACAGCTTTACTTTCACAAAATTTAACGGATATTAAAAAGCAATTAGGAGAACAAAATATTAAAATATCAGATGTTAATATTGAACTTTACCAGGATGATACAACATTCTTTACAGAACAAGGTTTTGGAAGACAACTTCCAGAAGAAAAAGGAAGAAACAATAACAGCAATGGTAATACTAGAAATAATACAACAATTACTGAAGAAGATTTAATAGAAAATATTACATCTACTAATAATAATGTAGAATTTTTTGCATAGGAGGTAAAAATATGAGTAGTTCAGCAAATTCCTTAAATAATACTACTGTTAATGTTGCTACGTCAGGAACCACTACTAAGGGAACTAAAATTGTAACATCAACTGGCGGTAATATGGATAAAAATTCATTTTTGAAAATTTTGGCAGCACAATTAAGCAATTTAGATCCAACACAAGATCAAGATTCAAGTGCTTATGTTAGTCAAATGGCTCAATTTGCGTCAATGGAACAAATGACAAATTTAAATACTACTATGTCAGATTCTGCATATCAACAAATGGTTGGTAAAACAGTAATAACAAATGAAAAAGATGATGCTGGTGCATATGTTCAAGGTTCTGTAACTGGAGTAATAAAAAGATCTGGAGGAACTTATTTGGAGATGTTGATTGGTGGAAAAGAAGAAGAAGTTTCTGTTGAAAATGTAATAGGAGTTGTAAAAACAACAGACACTAATACAATTGTAAATAGTAGAGCAGCACTTAACTCAGATTTCTTAGCGGCTTCAGCTTTGGCAGCTGACAAAAAAAGTGTAGTTCTAGCAGAAGTTGGTACGGACGGTAATACTACTCTAGTAAAGGGAACCGTAAGTGGTGCTTATATGGATACTGTTAGTAATGCAACGGTAAAAATAAAAGTTAATGTTTTAGATTCAAATGGAAAACCAACAGGTGAGACTAAGACATATGACTATGGAAATATAGTAAGAGCTGGAGATTTAACAGATGATGAAATGAATGTAAAGCTAAATACAACAACAGATACAGCAACGACAACAACAGTGTGAGAATAGATGAGTTATAGAATTATTAATGGACAAACATATTTAGTAGGAAATTTTGAACAAATTAATAATACACAACCTAAACTAAATAATACAACTAATGCAAAGGAGAATAAAAGCTTCAAAGATGTATTAGATAGTGTTAAAAGTAAAGATGAAGGTTTTACTGTATCGAAACACGCAGCTCTAAGACTTAATGAAATTAATTTTACAGAAGAAGACATGAAACAAATAGAAAAAGGATTTAAGATAGCAAAAGATAAAAATTCAAAGAATACAGTTATGTTATATAAAGACACAGCAATAATTGCAAGTGTTGAAAATAAAACAATTATAACAGCTGTTGATAAAGAAAGAGCAAAAAACAACATATTTACAAATATAGATAGTGTAGTGATTTTATAGCCTGGACTTGGACCAATTAACAATTAAAAATGAACAGTTAACAATTATGGAACAAAGCACTGCGTGCTTTGAAAAAATATATTTGAGAAATGCTGTAAGCATTTCAACATTAATTGTTAATTGTTAAATGATAATTGTTAATTGACATACGGGGTGGTTGAACTTGTGGAACGACAGAAGCAAGTTAAAACAAAAAAATATGATTTGGAGGAACGTTATGTTAAGATGTATGTATTCTGGAATAAGCGGAATGAAGGTTAATCAAACTAAATTAGACGTTATTGGTAATAATATAGCAAATGTAGGTACTACTTCATTTAAGTCTTCAAGAGCAGAATTTAGTGATATGTTATATCAAAACTCTGGAGAAGCAGCAGCACCTACATCAACCAAAGGTGGAACAAATGCTAAACAAGTAGGACTTGGAGCAAAATTATCAAGTATAAATAAAGTAATGGGACAAGGAAATGCTTTATCAACAGGAAGATCACTTGATGTATGTGTTGATGGTGATGGATATTTAGTAGTTGCTAAAGGACCTATAGATGGTGATATATCTACAACAACAACAGCAGCTAAAAATGCTATGGATGAAACTCTTTATACAAGAGATGGAAATTTGACTTTAGATAAAGATGGAAATTTATTAACAGCAGATGGATATAGAGTTATGGGATATGCTATGTCTGCTACTAGCGGTGGTACAAGTAGCCTTGTTGCTAGTACTACTGGTGGACCAACAACGGTTAACTTTGTAGATGCAGACGCTGCTACAAAGCCAACTGCAGTGACTGGAAATTTAGTGCCATTAGTAATACCAGATTCAGTAACTAATGGTAGTGTACAAGATCCGATTAAGAAATTTGAAATAGGTAAAGATGGGCTTATTACAGCTGTACTTGGAAGTGGTGCAAGAACAGCTATAGGGCAAATGGGCATGGCAAGCTTTAAAAATACCGAAGGATTAACAAGTATCGGAGGAAATATGCTACAAGTATCATCAAACTCTGGCGCAGCTTTGTATAAAACAGGTATTGGAGAAGCAGCCGATAAAGATAATAGTGGTGGTTTTGGAGATCTTGTTCAAGGAGCTCTTGAAGCATCAAACGTTGATTTAACAGAACAATTTACAGATATGATTACAGCAACTAGAAGTTTCCAAGCAGCGGGAAAGATGATAACAACAGGAGATGAAATTCTTCAAACTATTACTGGATTAATGAGATAGTTTATAAGCTAGGTAATAATATACTATAACAATTCGCAAGTTGAGCTAATAATGCTCAACTTGCAAATATTTATATATTGCAATGTATAATGCAGAATACACATAAGATAATTGACAATGAATGATTCAATTTCCGAAGGAAATTTTACTATAATTGTTAAATGTTCATTGCCAATTGTGCATTGGTACGTGTGTATTGTGAATTGTACATTGATTAATGCATATTCGAAAAAATAAGGGGTGAGAATTTATGATAGACGTAACAGGAATGAACCATGAAAAATTTATACTTAATGCTGATCATATTGAAAAAATAGAAGAGGTTCCTGAAACAATAATAACATTAACAAATGGAAGGAAATATATAATTCTAGAAAGTGTTGAGGAAGTAAAAGCTGCGGTTATAAAGTACAAGAATAAGATATTTACATACAAAATATAAAAAATTAGCATTTTAATTGTTGGAAATAGTAAGGAGTGATACTAATGGCTTTTGGAAAAGGAAAAACAAAGGAAAAGGGTGAAAACACTGGCAAGAATAGTAAAGGGGTTATGATAATCTTATTTATTTTGGGATTAATAGTTTTAGGTGCAGCGACTTTTGGGGGAGTATATTTATATATGAAAACTAGTAAAACAATAGATGCCCAAGAAGTTGTTATAGAAAATACATATATGGATTTAGCAGAATTTACAGTTAATTTAGCTGATGAAGGTGGAAAAAGGTATTTTAAAGGGGAATTATCTTTAGGTTATGATAAGACAAAAACAAAGTTAGTTGAAGAATTGACAGGAAATCAAGTAGTTGTAAGAGATAGTATTATATTTTATTTTAAAAGTAAAAAAGCTAATTATATAAATGATGTGAAAAATACAGATGAGATGAAAAAACAACTTATTGAAGCTATTAATAAAGACTTGACCAAAGGTAAGATTACAGATATAAGATTTAAAAGTATGATAATTCAGTAGGTGGAAAAATGAATTTTGAATTATTAGCAATGCTCGTAAAACTTATTTTAGCACTGGGAGTAACACTCGGATTAATGTTTTTAAGTTTTAAATTAATGGGGACAAAACTGAGTGCAATTAATAATAACAAATATGTTAAAGTTATTGATAGAGTACAGGTGACAAAAGAAAATTTTATATTAATAGTTAAAATTGGGAAAAAAGGATATGTAATGACTAGTACTGCAGGACATATGGAGAAATTATCAGAACTATCAGAAGAAGAAATTAATATTATTGAAGAAGATAAGAAAAAAGCAGCAGCGGAGATATCTGAAAACTACAATGAATTGATTTTGAAATTAAGAAAAAATTTTTCTAAGATAGTAAAGAATATAAAATCAAAGGAAGAGAAACATGAAAAATAATAAAAACAGAATAGTATTTACGCTTTTGATGGCTCTCGGAATCATTATGTTTTGCACTATAAATGCATATGCTGCTCCGAGTAGTACAGATTTACCACAACTTAATATATCACTTGGAGATAAAAGTGGTACACCACAAGATTATGTATCAAGCATTAAAATATTAATATTTTTTACGATTATATCATTATTACCATCTATAGTAATAATGATGACATCTTTCACTAGAATAGTGGTAGTTTTCTCATTTCTTAAGAGTGCAATGGGAGTACAACAGGCTGTTCCAAATCAAATTTTAACAGGACTAGCTATATTCCTAACACTATTTATAATGGCACCTGTTTATAATGAAATAAATACTAATGGAATTCAGCCATATTTGGAAAATAAAATAACTCAAGAACAAGCAGTGGAAGAATCTTCAAAGCCACTAAAAGCATTTATGCTAAAACAAACAAGAGAAAAGGATTTAGAATTATTTGTTGAAATTGGTGGAGTTGATAAAGAAAACTTAACAAAAGAAAATGTTTCATTTGTTACATTAATTCCTGCTTTTGCAATAAGTGAATTGAAAACAGCATTTCAAATTGGATTTTTAATATATTTGCCTTTTCTTGTAATAGATATGGTAATATCCAGTGTTTTAATGGCAATGGGTATGTTTATGTTGCCACCTACAATGGTATCTCTTCCATTTAAATTAATAGTATTTGTAATGGTTGATGGATGGTATTTGTTGACAAAATCTTTAGTGCAGAGTTTTATGTGAGGTGAAATGTTATGACACAAACAATGCTTAATGCTATAGTTAAAGATACAATAATAACAGCAGCAAAAGTATCAGCACCTATATTAATTATAGTGCTTGTATTAGGATTAATTATCAGTATTTTACAAGCAACGACTCAAATACAAGAACAAACATTAACTTTTGTGCCTAAATTAATAGCAACAGCTGTTGTTGGAATACTTTTAGGTAGTTGGATGCTTCAAACAATTATGTCTTTTACTACAAGAATCTTTGATTTAATTTCAAAGATTACCACATAAAAGGAGGTAAGCCACTGTGATAGATGTAGCCTACTTCCTTGCATTGTTTTTGGTTTTTTTAAGAATAACTTCATATTTTATAGCTGTTGAAATATTTTTTCCATCTGGAACACCTCAAATTATGAAAGGTGTATTTTCACTTATACTTTCATTTGGTATTATATCGGGAATAGATTATTCTACAATGAACGTTATAAATAATGGCTATATTTTGGTGTTTTATGCAATAAGTGAAATAATGACTGGGTTAATACTAGGTTACATAACTAATTTAGTTTTTCAAGCAGTTAAACTAGCAGGAGCATGGATGGATATTCACGCAGGCTTTTCAATGGTGTCTGTATTAGATCCAACAAGTCATACTACATCAACTTTACTTGGAAATTTTTCTTATTTTATTTCACTAGCATTCTTTTTTATAGTTGATGGTCATCATGTACTTATAACTATGTTATTTGAAAGTACAAAGATAGTACCAATTGGGAAAACCATAGTTTATCAAGAAACTTTAATGGGAGTTATGCAAACTATTTTTAGTTATTTTACACTAGGTGTGAAAATGGCAATACCTTTGGTATTAATAATTGTTATAACAGATGTGTGCTTGGGACTAATTTCGAGAACAGTACCTTCAATTCCAATTATGATTTTTGGTATGCCTATAAAAAATATGTTAGGTCTTATAACATTTATTATATTATTACCATTACTACTTAAATTAGTAGGTACAGCTATATATAACTTACCGAATATTTTCCGGGAAATAGTTAATTTAGTACCATTAGTTCCATTAGCATTAGTTTTTGCAAGTGATGATAAAACAGAAGAAGCAACTCCAAAGAAAAAATCAGATTCTAGAAATAAAGGTCAATTAGCTAGAAGTAAAGATGTATCAGTAGCAATTACAATGCTTGTTTGTACAATGCTTATTTCTTCTTTATGGGGAATGCTGACATCTGGATTTAAAGATGTAATTATCTATTTTTTTAAGATTCCTATGCTAGAAAATTTCGATAAAGGAACACTTTCTAATATAGTGATTACTGTAACATTAAAAATAGCAGCTTTGCTTTTACCTTTTGCATTACCTATAATGATTGGTGGAATTATTGCGAGTTTACTTCAAACGGGTTTCTTATTTACAGGAGAACCTTTGAAGCCTTCTTTTGGGAAATTAAATCCAATATCAGGAATGAAAAATATGATATCCAAAAGAAGTTTGGTAGATTTGGGAAAAAATATGATAGTAATAACTATAGTATCAATTTTGGCTTATAAGTATATATTAGCAAATTATCAAAGTATATTGGGGATTTCAAATTTGTATTTACCTACACTGGGAGATGAGGTTAAAAATTTAGTTGTTGGTATTTTTAAGCAAATAAGCTTAGTTCTTGTTATTATTGCAGCTACTGATTATTTTCTTCAAATTAGAATGCATAATAAAGAGATGAAGATGACCAAACAAGAAATTAAGGATGAATACAAACAATCAGAGGGAGATCCACAATTAAAAGGGAAAATTAAGCAAAGACAAAGAGAAATGGGTATGAAGAGAATGATGTCATCTGTTGCAGATGCTACAGTTGTAATAACTAACCCTACTCACTTGGCGATTGCTATAAAATATGAAGAAGGCGGAAACATGGAGGCTCCAAAAGTTTTAGCTAAAGGAGCAGATTATATTGCAATTAAAATAAAGAGTATAGCAAAGGAACATGAAATTCCAGTTATAGAAAATAAACCACTTGCAAGAATGATGTATGATAGGGTGGAAATAGATGATGATATACCACAAGATTTATATCAAGGGGTTGCAGAAATTTTAGCAGTAGTAATGAAACTAAAAAAGAAATAAGAAACTTAATTTAAATGCTTAATTTGAAAACTGCAATGTGAATTCAATAAAAGTTCTCATAAGACTCAAAAGATGATATTATATAGATAATAAGGATAATAATTTTATTTATGGAATTATGAAAGACACTTCATCTATTAGCAAAAAGATAAGATTTACATTACAAAAAGTAAGTAATTGAGAATTAAGAGTAATAGTGGAGAATAGGAGGTTGAATTTTTGGAATTTGGTAATAAAAGGCTAAATGTAAAAGACAATTTAGACGTAATAGTGGCATTGGGCGTTATAGTAATAGTACTTATGATTATAATACCTTTACCTAAAGAACTAATAGATTTACTGTTAGCCTTAAATATAACACTTTCTATAGTTATAATTTTGATTACAATGTTTACAACCAGTGTATTACAACTTTCGGTCTTCCCTACATTGTTGCTGGTTACAACATTATTTAGACTAGCACTTAATATATCCTCTACAAGATTAATACTTACTGAGGCAGATGCAGGAACCATTATTACAGCCTTTGGTAATTTCGTTATACGTGGAAATTATGTAGTTGGTATAGTTATATTTTTAATTATAGTAGTAATACAATTTATGGTTATTACAAATGGTGCTGGAAGAGTTGCAGAAGTATCAGCTAGATTTACACTTGATGCTATGCCAGGTAAACAAATGAGTATTGATGCAGATTTAAATTCAGGAATGATTGATGAAGCTCAAGCTAAAAAAAGAAGACAAGACCTTCAATCAGAAGCGGATTTTTATGGATCTATGGATGGTGCATCTAAATTTGTTAAGGGTGATGCTATAGCAGGTATTATTATTACAGTTATAAATGTAATAGCTGGTATTATAATAGGTGTACTTCAAAAAGATATGACTGCAGCTACTGCAGCTCAAACTTATGTTATATTAACTGTTGGTGATGGTCTTGTAAGCCAAGTTCCAGCATTACTTATATCAACAGCATCAGGTATTTTAGTTACACGTTCAGGAAGTGCAGATAATTTTGGAGATACATTATCTAAACAATTAACAGCTTTTCCTGTTGCTACAGGAATTTCAAGTTTTTTAATGTTATTTTTAGGACTTGT
Organism: Clostridium beijerinckii; assembly: GCA_003129525.1. Taxonomy (NCBI): domain Bacteria; kingdom Bacillati; phylum Bacillota; class Clostridia; order Eubacteriales; family Clostridiaceae; genus Clostridium; species Clostridium beijerinckii. Next base: position 1,812,595 of record CP029329.1, read on the forward strand.
ACCGGGTATGCCTAAATTACCATTTTTTACAGCTTCTCTAGCTACTGGGGGATTAACTTATTTACTTTATAAAGAGGCAGCAGTTAAAGAAGCGAGGGAAATTGTATCGGAAGAAGAGGAAATTATTCAATCTGAACGTAAAGAACCAGAAAATGTTATGAATTTAATTTCTGTAGAATCAATGGAAGTTGAAATAGGATATGGTCTTATACCACTTGCAGATGAAGCATCAGGAGGAGATTTACTCCAAAGAATTGCATCAGTTCGAAGGCAGTGTGCTATAGAAATGGGAATTGTTGTTCAGCCTATAAGAATTAGAGATAACCTTCAACTTAAGACTAATGAATATATAATAAAAATAAGAGGTACAATGGTTGTTTCTTCAGAGTTAATGCCAAGTATGCTACTTTGCATGGATCCAACTGGAGAAAATTCAGATATACCAGGTATAAAGACAATTGAACCAACATTTGGGCTTCCAGCAGTTTGGATAAATAAGGACCAAAGAGAAGAAGCGGAAATTAAAGGTTTAACAGTAGTTGATCCAACAACTGTTATGGTAACTCATTTAACTGAAACTATAAAAAGTCATTCTTATGAATTGCTTGGAAGACAAGAAGTTAAGCTTATTGTTGAAAATGCAAAAGAAAAATATAGTGCAGTTGTTGAAGAGCTTATACCGGATTTGTTATCCATTGGTGAACTTCAAAAGGTATTACAAAATTTACTTAAAGAAAAGGTTCCAATTAAAGATATTGTTACTATAATGGAATCTTTAGCTGATAATTCTAGAAATACTAGAGATTTAGAGGTTTTAACTGAATATGTTAGATTCTCCTTAGCTAGAACTATTTGTAATCAGGTAGTTGATGAAAATAAGAGAATCACATTAGTAACTTTAGATCCTAATATAGAAGACATAATAGCGAATAATACCCAAAAATCTGTTCAAGGTTCTTTTCCAACAGTAGATCCAGATACAACTACTAAAATACTTACAGGTATAAAAAATACTGTAGAATCAGTTTATTTTTACAATAATCAACCAATTATATTAGTTTCTCCAAATATAAGATGTGTATTTAGAAAATTAATAGAAATGGTATTTCCTCATATTATGGTAATTTCTTTAAATGAAGTACCAAATGATGTTCAAATTAATAGTGAAGGAGTCGTAAGAATATAGATGATTATAAAAAAATATCTTGTAAAAAACATGAACGAAGGTTTGACTCGCATTAGATATGAACTAGGAAAAGATGCTATTATAATAAGCCAAAGAAAAGTTAGAAAGTCAGGTATAAAAGGATTATTTTCAAAAAAAGTAATTGAGGTTACAGCAGCAGTTGAAAATTCATCTAATCAAGAAAAAAATAATTTTAATCAAGATAGAAATAATTTCAATCAAGATAAAAATTATTTTGACAGAGATGAAGAATTCAAGAATTCTTTGCAAAGTATTAAAAAAATGATGCAAGATGAGATGTCAGTTGCAAGAGAACCATTAAAATTGAAAGAAATTGAAAAGTCTGAATCATTAAATAGTAAAATATTTGAACATAATTCAAATATAGAAAAAGAGATTTCTAAAGTTAATATAGAAGAAGAACATAAAAAGATAGAAGATACCAATATAGAAGCTATACATAAAGAAGTTAGTGAATTAAAGAATTTATTTAACAAAGTAATAGATGGTACACCATACAAAGAAAAATCAACTGATTATTTAAAAGAGAAATTAAAGAATTTAGAGATTGACGAAGAATTTCAAGATGAAATTGTGAAAGTAGTAAAGGAAAATTGCAATGAAATTAATGATGAAACAGAAGCCTTAAGGGATGTTTTTGAAAAAGACATATTGGTATCTAGACAAGGTTTAAGTGGACGTGTTGTATTAGTAGGCCCAACTGGAGTTGGAAAAACTACTACCATAGCAAAACTTGCAGGAAGACTTGCTCTTGTTGAGAAAAAGAAAGTTGGATTAATAACAGTAGATACATATAGAATTGGAGCTGTAGAACAACTTAAAACTTATGCTGAAATAATGAATATTCCTTTTGAAGTTGTTATTACTATGAAAGAAATGGAAGAGGCTATTGAAAAGATGAAAGACTGTGAGATTGTACTTATAGATACTACAGGAAGAAGTAGTAAGAATGCAATGCAAATTTCAGAGCTTAGAGCTTTTGTTCAAAAGGCGAATCCCAATCATGTAAACATGGTAATAAGTGCTACTACGAAAAATAGTGATATAAAGAGTATATTAAAAGGTTATGCAGAACTTGAATATGATAATATTATTATTACAAAGCTCGATGAAACTACTGTATATGGATCTTTATATAATATATCAAAGATTTCTAATAGGCCAGTTAATTTTATAACTATAGGGCAAAATGTACCGGATGATATAAAGGTGCCTACAAAAGAAGAAATTGCAAGTTTCATCCTAGGGGAGGAAATACTATGCTAGATCAGGCTGAAGCATTACGAAAATTGATAAATAATGAAGAGCAGGATAATAAAAAGACATCTACTAAAATCATAACAGTAACATCGGGAAAAGGTGGAGTTGGAAAAAGCAATTTTGTTGTTAACTTAGCTATAGTTCTTCAAAATAAAGGTAAAAGAGTTTTGATTTTTGATGCAGATTTGGGCATGGGAAATGATGATGTCTTAATGGGTCTTTATCCTAAACATAATATATTCGACATTGTATTTACTGATTTAGGCATAAAAGATATAATTATAGAAGGAACCAATGGCGTAAGCTTGATTCCAGCTGGATCTGCATTAAGTAAGGCTCAAGACTTAGAAGAAAACGATAAAAAAATATTTTTGGAAAAACTTGATACATTAGATGAGTATGACTACATATTAATGGATACAGGTGCAGGCGTTAATAAAGACGTTTTATCTTTTATAGCCGCATCAGAAGAGTTGATTGTTATAACTACTCCAGAACCGACGTCTCTTACAGATGGCTATAGTTTAATAAAGGCTATAGATCATTACAAACTTAAAACTAATGCAAAAATAATTGTAAATAAAGCGTTTACTAAAGAAGAAGGAGATGAAACTTATAGTAGATTCAATAGGGCAGTTAGTAAGTTTCTAAAGATTAATATTGAATATTTGGGATGTATACTAGACGATAAAAAATTAGTACAGAGTGTAAGACAACAAAAACCTTTTGTTGTGTTGTATCCTAATTGTGATGCATCTAAAGATATAGAAAATATCGCTATGAAACTTATGGGTCAAGAAATAAATGCAGTAAATGGAGCAAAAGGATTATTTAAGAAATTATTTAATAGATTTTCATAGGGGGATTTTATTGTGGATGGTTTTAACTTAAAAGTTAATGATAGAATAGAAGTTGTGGTAGATGAAAGAGCATATAAATCTTTAATTATAGATGTGCAAGATGATTTTTTGAGAATAAATTTGCCAGTTATAGATGGCGAATATCTAATGGTGCATATAAATGAGAAGGTTGAAATAAATTCTTATTTAGATGAAGGTAGATGTTTTAAATTTTATTCTAATATAATTTCTAGAGGAAAAGAAGGAAATATAATATATTATACAATATCAAAACCTTTTGATATAAAAAAAATACAACGAAGAAACTTTTTCAGAGTAGCGTTATTAAATACAATAAAATATAAAGTAATTACGAACATTAATAAAGAAGATATTGATAGTTTGCCTTATAAAGAAGCATTTATGGTAGATTTAAGTGGCGGTGGATTAAAACTTAAAACAAAAGATGATATAAAAAGAGATGATATACTTTTAATTAGGACGAAAATAAAAGAAACTGAAATGGAATTAAAGTGTGATATTGCTAGAATTGAAAATACAGAAGATAAAGAAAAACTTTGTGGATTAAGATTTTTAGATATTACACCAGTTCAAAGTGATTTTATAATTCAAGAACTTTTTCAAATAGCGAGAAAACAAAGAGCTAAATTATAAAGTGGCTAGACATCAGATAAACAAAGGATTTATGGAATATGACCTATGAGATAGATGAAGGAATGGGTGGTAATATGATATGCATGTAGTAAATGATGTAGATGGAAAAGAGAAAATAATAAAAGAATATATTCCATTAGTAAAGTATATTGCCTCTAGAGTCATGTTTGGAAAAAACAAATATATGGAATATGAGGATTTGGTAAGCTATGGTTTGATTGGACTTATGGATGCAATAAATAAGTTTGACGATACAAAAGGAATGAAATTTTCTTCTTATGCATCTATAAGAATTAAGGGATCAATGATAGATGAGTTAAGAAAAAATAGACCAATATCTAAGGGTGCTATGGATAAATTAAATAAATATAATAAAGCTATTGATAATTTACAAATGCAGTTATTAAAAGAGCCTACAAATGTTGAAATAGCAAAATATATGGAGATTTCGCTAAATGAAGTAGCAGAAATTGAAAATTATATAAATTATATCTCAATGGTATCTTTAGAAAATGTTATTTTTTCAGAAGATGAAGATGTAAATCTCATTGGTATTATAGAAGATAAAACTAGTCCAAGTCCTGAAACTCATCTTCAAGATAAGGAACAATTAGAGATTTTAACACAAGCAATAAGTTTGCTTAAAGAAAAGGATAGAATAATATTAAATCTTTATTATTACGAAGGTTTCACATTAAAGGAAATAGGTACAGTATTAAGTGTATCTGAGTCTAGAGTTTGTCAATTACATAGTAGATCCATTAGTAATTTAAGAGAATGTATGAAAAAATTGCATTACATAAATTAATGTACAGTAATTGTTAATTGTCAATTGTCAATTGAAGTCGAGGTGTTTTATGCCATTAATATTATTGATAGTAGGATTGGTTTTGATAATTTATAATTATCGAGCTATTAAAAGAGAAAGTAAAGTAAAAAAAGAAGACAATATTTTAAATATATCTTTCCAAAGTGTATTACAGGATAGTAAAGAAGAATTGAATGATTATAAAATGGAAATTGGAATTTTAAGAAAAGATATAGCTGAAAGCTTAACAGAATTGCAAGAAGAAATTATAGATATAAAAAATAATTTAAATAAGCTTAAGAATAATGAAGAAATATACGATAATAAACAAGATTTAGAAAATAAATATTCGATAAATGAAGATGAAATAGATACTAAAATGAATAATGATTATAGTAAAACAAATAAGATAAATAAAATAGATCAGATTATTGGGAATACAGGGGAAAATTTAGTTGTTGATTCAGACATAAATGAAGAAAAAACAACAGAAGTTATTTTTTCTGAAAAAGTGGACAGTAATAAGACTCAAAGTATTAAAAAGCTTTTAAAAGAAGGATTAACAGAAGAACAAATATGTCATGAATTATCTGTGAGTAAGGGGGAAGTATTATTAGTAAAGGGTTTATTCAAAAAATAAAAGAAAGTATTATATTTCTCATAGATAAAAAAATTTTATTTGGAGTAGGGATAGGGTTAGTTTTAGGGGTTATATGTATGTTTGGATATAAATATACAATTAATCTTTCAGACAGTCAAATAGAAGAAAAAGCTAGAGATTTAGGAATGATATATGAGAGTGAGCGTAAGTCAATTTTAAAAGGAGCGGATTAAATTGATAAGAGGATTTTATACTTCTGTTTCGGGACTAATAACATTACAAAATGAGCAAGAAGTAATTACTAATAATATTGCCAATGTAAATAATAATGGTTATAAAAAACGTGAATTGACAAAACAAAGTTTTGAAGATGTTATGATATCTAATAGACAAAAACTTTTGGGAGATAAATATGTAAAAAATGATATTGGTAGTTTAAACTTAGGCGTAAAAGTTAATGATGTAGATACAGTTTTCACTCAAGGATCTTTTAAGTCTACAGATAGTAGCACAGATTTTGCTATTGATGGAAGAGGCTTTTTTGTAGCTCAAAATGGAAATCAAGAAGTGTATACAAGAGATGGAAATTTTAAGGTTAATCAACAAGGATATTTAATGACAAATGATGGATCTGAAGTGTTAGGAACAAATAATACTACTGGTGCTAGAGAACCAATATATATAGGAGATGCAAAGTTTTCTTTAGATGGAGAAAATAATATTGATATCCAAGGCATCGGTGCAACACATAAATTAGTAACAGCTGATTTTGAAAATTATAAGACTTTACAACCTCTTGGAGATAACTATATAACATTGGATAATCCTATTTACAATGCTAAAGTTAATGTAAGGCAAAATTTTCTTGAAACATCAAATGTTGATCCTTCGACAGAATTAGTAAAGCTTATGGAAGTAAAAAGACAATTTGAAACAAATCAAAAGTTTGTTAAGATGCAAGATGAAACTGTGCAAAAAGCTGCAACTGAATTAGGTCGTGTATAATGAGGAGGAAATAAATTATGTTTAATATTTTTGCTACTGCAAAAAGTGGTATGAACGCATTTCAAGAAAAACTGGATTATCTTTCAAATGACCTAGTTAATAGTGAAACAACAGGATATAAAAGTACAGATGTAGGATTTAAAGATCTGTTGACAGAATCATTAGACAGAAATGGAACTCCACTTGTAAATAAAAAAGCTATAAGTGGTACCGGAGTTAAGCTTGGTATAAACTATGCAACAAATAAGCAAGGAAATCTTTTGACAACAGGCGGAAAAACAGACTTGGCTATAGATGGAAAAGGATATTTTGCGCTTATGCAATCTGATGGGAATATAGTATACACCAGAAATGGTAATTTAAAGATTGATTCAAATGGAACTTTAGTAGATGCAAATGGAACAAAAGTATATGTTGAATATGAAAATGGAGCTTCAGAAGGAAATCCTGCTTTAGAAAATGATAATATATCCATAGATCAAGATGGTGGAATAACAATGAAGGTTGGAGAAGAGACAGCTAAGGTTGGAACTATTCCAATTTTTACAGCAATAGGCGATAAAGGATTTATACCTATAGGAAATAGCTATTTTACTCCAAGTTCAGATGCACAAGTAACATTAAGTAATGATTATAATGTAGTACAAGGTGCTTTAGAAGCATCAAATGTAGATACTGGTGAGGTATTCTCTGATCTAATATTAACTCAAAGAGCTTTTCAACTTAGTTCAAAAGCAATAACAACAGCAGACGACCTCTGGAGCATGATAAATAACATGAGGTAATGAAAACTGCACAAAAGCAAGTACATTATTTCTAGTTTTGAATATATATTAAAAGTTTAATCAACAATTTTATTATTCATAGATAAGATAAAATGTATAATGAAGACATGAAAGTGTTAGAACGAGTATATATAACATAAATATTATCTTTACTTTATTTCAGTTTATAAGTAAAATAAACATGTATTAAGTATGGAAATTAGGCAGATTTGACTTGTTATTTTTTCATATTGCCTAAAATGAAAATTCGTAGGAGGAATTATTTTGGAAAATGTAGTTTATGTAACTGGACATAAAAATCCTGATTCAGATTCTATTTGTGCTGCATATGGTTATTCTGAATTTAAAAATAAGACTAGTAATCTTCCAACTATACCTGTAAGATTAGGGAATGTAAATGCGGAAACACAATTTATTTTAGATTACTTTAAAGTTGAGGCACCAAGGTTATTAGAAACAGTTAAACTTAAGGTGGAAGATTTAGACATTGATACGATTGCATCAATATCACCAGATCTTTCTTTAAAGATGGCATGGAATATAATGAGAGATAATCATATTAAATCTTTATCAGTAGTTGATGATAAAGATAGATTGGTAGGAATTCTTTCAATTTCAAATTTGGCATCATCATATATGGATATATCGGATGAAAACATATTGGCTAAAAGTAAGACATCAATAGAAAATATATTAGATACACTTTCAGCTAGAAGCATATACATAAATGAAGATTGTAAAGTATTTAAAGGAAAAATTGCAGTTACTGCAATGAAACCAGACAGCTTAAAAGAACTTATTAATGAAGGGGACATTGCACTTGTAGGAGACAGGCCTGATGCGCAAGAAGCTTTAATTGATATGAAAACATCATTAATTATAATAACTGGTTCTCATACACTTTCAGAAAACTTACTTCATAAAGCTAAGGAAAATGGAGTTAATGTAATAAGTACACCTTATCATTCCTTTGTGGCTTCAAGATTATTAACTCAAAGTATACCAGTAAGTTATGTGATGGCTACTGATAATCTAATATCATTTTCAAAGGATGATTTAGTTGAAGATATTAAAGATGTTATGGCTGAAACTAGGTATAATAGCTATCCTGTAACTGATGAAAATGGAAAAGTTATTGGAACTGTTTCAAGATATCATCTTATTTCAGATCATAAGAAAAAGGTTATTCAAGTAGATCACAATGAAAGAGGTCAATCTGTTGATGGTTTAGAAGGAGCAGAAGTTCTTGAAATTATAGATCATCATAGAGTAGCAGATATTCAAACAAGTAATCCAATATATTTCAGAAATGAACCACTGGGAAGTTCATCAACTATAGTTGGAAAGTGTTATTTTGAACTTAATATGACACCATCTAAAGAAGCTGCTGGATTATTATGTGGAGCGATTATTTCAGATACTTTATTATTTAAAAGTCCTACTTGTACAGAACAAGATAAGATTGTATGCAAGAGGTTAGCTGAAATAGCTGGAATTCCAAGCTTAGAAGAATTTGCAAAATCAATGTTTAAAGCAGGGACTTCTTTAAAAGGAAAAAGTGTATCTCAAATATTTAACCAAGACTTCAAGCCATTTAAAATGGGAGAAGCTAAGGTTGGAGTAGCTCAAGTTAATACTATGGATATTGATGGATTTATGCCATTAAAAGATGAAATGTTAAGTTTCATGAAGAGCGAAGCAGATAGCAAAGGTTATGATGTAGTTATGCTACTTTTAACTGACATATTAACAGAAGGTTCACAAGTGTTAGTTGCAGGTGAAAGACATGACTATATTGAAAAGACTTTTAATGTTGAATTAAAAGATTCAATGGCATTTTTACCCGGAGTATTATCAAGAAAGAAACAAGTAATACCACCACTTACAAACGTGATTAACTCTATGAAGTAATTAATGATGAATGATGAAAAATAAAAAAAATCCCTATGGGGATTTTTTTTATCTATAAATCTATAAATCTATAAATCTATAAATCTATAAATCTATAAATCTATAAATCACTAAGTAATTTTATCATTAACAATTGATCTTTAATTATTCATCAGTTTTATTCTAATATAGTGGGGTCATTTAGATTTTCTAGAATAAATTTTAGTTGAAGTAAGCAGTATCTTACCCAATCGTCTATTTTATATTTTACTATAGCATCTTCTATAGCAGTGTAATAGAACTTTTTATCTGAATCTCTAAATACTATTCGAGGAAATTCTTTGTTTTCAAGTAGACTGTTAATAATCAGCCGTGAAGTTCGTCCATTGCAATCAATAAAGGGATGAATTTCAACAAAACGTAACTTAAATATAAATATATCTCTAAGAGTCCTATTAGAAGAATTATATTCATTTATTATTGTCAAAAGTTTATTTAATACTTCTTCTGGAACAGGAGGCGTGTGCATGCTATTTGTTATATAGACTTTTTTATTTCTTAATTTTCCACAATCATCATCACTTAATAAATCCTCTGTAATTTCGCTATGAATGTTTAAAATAAGGTCTAAGTCTAAAGTATCTAGTTTTCTAAATTTATTTAAAGCCCTTCTTAGGTTTAAGGATTCAATAATATCAGAGTACTTACCTTCTTCAGGCATTATTTTGTCTTCTAATAATAATTTAGTATCTATTCTACTTAATGAATTTCCTTCAATTTTATTTGAATTATATATTTCAAAAAATAGTCTATTTCCATAAGTAAAATCACTTTTTGCAGTATTTAAATCTTGAATTTGTTCAAGTAAATTTTCTTGTGTGAAATTTCTATTGTGAAATATAAATGATTTGAATTTCTTTTTTTTTATTGGTTCAATCATTAGAAAGTACCTCCATTTATAATTTTAATATGCCTAAGGAAATAATAAATATGAATAAACTACGTAATAATACTATTATACTCAATATTTAAAGAGTAAAACATAGATTAAAGAAATATAGTTCCAAAAATGTGAAAAGAACTTGGTTGTGCTGACGCACTTTTTTTTAATGGGAGAAGATCTTGGTTGTGCTAAAGCACTTTTTCAAAAGGTGAGAAGATTTTAATTGTGCTTCGCACTTTTTTTAAGGGGCATAACTTTTAAAAAGGAAAATATATATAGTATATAGTCTATATTAGGAGGAAAAGTTGTGATACAGGAAAAAGAATTTACATCTGGTCTTAGCACTAAGGAAGCGGAAAAGAGAATTAATAACTTTGGACTTAATGAATTGAAGCACCACAAGAAAGCATCGCCACTTAAGATATTTTTATCTCAATTTAATGATTTTATTGTTTGGGTATTAATTGCAGCTACGATAATTTCAGGAATTATTGGGGATAAGGCAGATGCTGTTACTATACTTATAATAGTTGTTATTAATGCAATTCTAGGATTTGTTCAAGAATTTAAGACTGAGAAATCATTGGAAGCATTAAAGGAACTAGCAGCGCCAACTTGCAAGGTTTTAAGGGATTCAAGCATAAAAATTATAAATTCAATTTATCTAACAATTGGAGATGTTGTTATTTTAGAGGCTGGAGATAGGATACCTGCTGATGGATTTTTTATTGAAAGTTCAGCAATAGTTGTTGATGAATCCTTATTAACTGGCGAATCAGTTGGTGTAAATAAGGATGTTAAACAATATAAAATTAATGGTACACAATTAAAAGTAGAAAATGGACAAAAAGCATCAAAGAGAAACAATATAGGATTTATGGGGACAACTGTAGTAAAAGGAAAAGGCTTATTTAAAGTTGATTGCATAGGCATGAAAACTGAAATGGGGAAAATAGCAGATTTAATTCAAAACATTGAGGAAGAAAGGTCTCCTTTAAATAAAAGATTAGATTCACTAGGAAAGGTTTTAGTTGTTATTTGTATTATAATTTGTGCTATTGTTACTATAATGGGAATAATAAGAGGAAATGACGTGACAGAGATGTTTTTACTTGGAGTTAGTCTTGCAGTTGCTGCAATTCCAGAAGGCCTAGCTGCCATAGTTACAGTCTCATTAGCTCTTGGAGTATCGAGGATGCTTAAAAAAAATGCTCTTGTAAGAAAACTGCCAGCGGTAGAGACACTAGGATGTACATCTGTAATATGCTCTGATAAGACTGGTACGTTAACTCAAAATAAAATGACTGTAAAAGAAGTTTATATAAATGGTGGACTTCATGAACTTGAGAAAGAAAAAATAAGTGATTGTACAAAATTTATGAAGGCTCTTGTTTATTGTAATGATTGTAATTATGATTTTACTAAGAATAAAATGAGTGAAGCACTTCATGGAGATCCAACAGAAACAGCATTAATAAATATGTTTTTTTATGAAGTTAAAGATCTTGAAAGTTTTATAAAAAAGACCACTAGAGTATTTGATATACCTTTTGATTCGATTAGAAAAATGATGTCAGTTATTGTAAAAGAAGGAGAACAGGAAACTTGTTATGTAAAAGGTGCGCCGGAAAGGATAATAGAAAGGTGCGATTTTATATTGGAAAATAATAAAATTAAACCGTTCACATATCAAAAGAAAAAGCAAGTAACTGATTTTATTACAGCAATGTCATCAAGAGCATTGAGATGTATAGCAGGGGCATATAAAGAAGAACATTTAATAAAAGGAGAGAAACTAGAACAAAATTTAATTTTTCTAGGTATAGCAGGAAGTATAGATCCTCCTAGAGAAGAGGCTAGAGATGCAGTTTTAAAATGCAAACTTGCAGGAATAAAGCCTATTATGATAACAGGAGATCATCAGAATACTGCCCTTGCAATAGCAAAATCTTTAAACATATGCAATACTTCTGATCAAGTTATGACAGGCGAGGAAATTGAAGCAATAAGTGATTTAGAATTAGAAGGCAAAATAAAAAAAATACGCGTATTTGCACGGGTTTCACCTAATCATAAATTAAGAATCATAAGAGCCTTTAAGAAAAAAGGGAATATTGTTGCTATGACAGGAGATGGTGTAAATGATGCACCAGCTATTAAAGAATCAGATATAGGTATTGCCATGGGTATCTCAGGCACAGATGTAACCAAAGAAGCATCCTCTATGATTCTTATGGATGATAATTTTTCAACTATAGTTGCAGCTGTGGAAGAGGGAAGAATAATATATGATAATATAAGAAAATTCATACGATATTTATTATCTTGTAATCTTGGGGAAGTTCTTACTATGTTTTTAGCAACATTATTTTATTTACCGAATCCATTAAGCCCAATACAAATTTTACTTGTAAATTTAGCTACTGATGGACTCCCAGCCATAGCACTTGGTATTGATCCACCAGACCAAGATATAATGAGACAACTCCCAAGAGAAAAAAATGAGAGTATATTTGCAAGGGGATTAGTTGAAAAGATAGTTATTAGAGGTGCTTTAATAGGATTGTGTACTTTGTTATCATTCATGGTAGGTAGATATTATAAAATGAATCTGGAAACATGTAGAACTTTAGCATTATGCACATTAGTTATGTCACAACTTATACATGTATTTGAATGCAGATCAGAAAGACATTCCATATTCCAAATAAAATTATTTACAAATCCATATTTAGTTGGAGCAGTTACAATATCAATAATATTATTATGTTCAGTATTATATGTACCATTTTTACAAGATGTATTCCATACTGTAGCATTATCCCTTAATGAATGGCTTATTGTAATGTTCTTCTCAGGAATAATTGCATTTATTAACAGTGTTTATTTGTTAATTAAGTCAAAATAAAATGGTATTGCGTAACATAGATACCCAAAATGAAGGTCATGCATTTGTTCGGGTTACTGAGGATTTAGCTATGAATTTCTAACAGTAGGAGTTGTACCCATTTCTACATGTTCCCAATATACATTGGACAAGTAAAAATGGAACAACTCCTACTGAAGAAATATCTACAGCTAAATCCTCTAATGTAACACTTCCAGTACGCCAAGCAAGGGCGTAGAAGATAATGAAAGCGAAGCTTTTATTATTACTATATAGCAGGTGGGAATCCTGCATGACAAAGGCTAGCAACCAGTCATTAGTTAGTCTTGGGCTTATTATGGTGATGTAATGAGTTAAGTGTAGACAAACAAGGTACCAGACCGCAAGCGAATGCTGAAACTAGTAGCCCCGAAATTACATTAATCGGAAAGGACGATAATTTTGGAGTCTTAGAAGTCAGTACATAGGTAGTCGTTATTGCAAGAATACCTATGCTTTCCCGGGGTTGTAAGGTGCAGTATGGTATACACAGTTATAGTACGTCAACTTGGGAGGACTCAATATTCTCTATTGCAGAGTATGGAAAACAATGATTAGTAATCAGAGATATCCAAATGATAATGAGTAGTCGGATTACATCATAGTACCGATGAAGTGAGTAATGACCATGGAGGGAAGGGTGTAACATATTATAGATCTTGAAAAGAGAAACAGAAATTCTTACACAGAGGAGAAATAAAATGTATACAAAACTTGAGAGGATAGCAGAAGTAGCTAGAAATAATCCTAAAGACAAATTTACATCATTAATGCATTTAGTTAACAAAGAAATGTTAATGATGTGCCATTATGAATTAAGTGGTAACAAAGCAACAGGGGTGGATAAAGTAACAAAAGAAGAATACGAAACTAATTTAGAGGTAAACATTGATGACCTAATAATTAGAATGAAAGCTTTTAAATACAGACCGCAACCTGTAAGGAGAGTATACATAGAAAAACCGGGTTCTGATAAGAAAAGACCGCTAGGTATACCAGCTTACGAAGATAAAATTGTTCAATTAGCCATTAACAAAATACTGAAATCAATATACGAGCAAGATTTTATGGATAATTCTTTTGGTTTTAGAGAAAATAGAAGTTGCCATGATGCTCTTAAAATTCTAAATGTATATCTATCTGAAAAGACTGTGAATTATGTAGTTGATGCTGACATAAAAGGATTCTTTGATAATGTAGACCATAAATGGATGATGAAATTTCTTGAACACAGAATTGCTGACAAGAATCTTTTAAGATATATTGGACGATTTTTGAAAACTGGAATAATGGAAGATGGACAATTTTATAAAGTTTATGAAGGAACACCTCAAGGAGGTATAATATCACCAACATTAGCTAATATTTATTTACATTATGTATTAGATATTTGGTTTAACAACTTTATTAAAAAGAAATGTAAAGGTGAAGCCTACATTGTGAGATATGCAGATGACTTTGTGTGTTGCTTTCAATACGAAAGCGAAGCGAATGAATTTTACAAAGAACTAAAGGATAGATTAAATAAATTCAATTTGCATATTGCTGAGGATAAAACTAAAATTTTATACTTTGGCAAGAATGCATACTACGATAGAAAATTTAAGAGAGCTTGAAATTCAGAATTATACAAAGAGAAAACCTTTGATTTTCTTGGTTTTACGCACTATTGCAGTTGCAGTAGGTATAGAAGATTTAGAGTGAAACGAAAGACTAGTTCGAAGAAATTTAGAGCAAGTGTTAAGAGATTAGGTGAATGGTTAAAGAAGAATAGAATATTACCGCTTACAGATTTGATGGAGAAACTAAAACAGAAAATGGTAGGATATTTCAGGTACTACGGAATTACTGATAATATTCTGAATTTATACAAATTCAGATATTTAGTAAGAAGATTAACTTTTAAATGGTTAAACAGAAGAAGTCAGAAAAGAAGTTATAACTGGACTGGTTTCGATAAAATGTTTAAATATTTTAAGGTGCCTAAAGCCCAACTATATGTTAATATATTCGAATTGAAAGAAGATATTACATATATTCTGTGAATTATAATATGGGGAGCCGTATGCGGGAAATCCGCACGTACGGTTCTGAGAGGGGCTAGGGAAGTGACTCCCTAGTCTACTTACCCAAAAGCATGACCTTCATTTCTAGTATATATTATACATTTAAGGTATAAATATAACTTTAGAGTCGGTATCTATGTGCGAAATAACCAAAGTGTATCAATGGACAATTTCTCATTAAGATATGCATATAGAATACTTTACTATAGGCATTGTGAACCTCAGAAATATAAAAATACTTGCATGAATATAGGCCTACTTCAAAATTACACTAAACAAAGAAATCAGAGTTATGCTTTGCGCAACGTTGCATCAGAGAATTTTCTGGGTATATTTCTTCATTAGAAGTTGTTCCAAAGATGCTTGTTCAAAGCTGTGGCTTTGAGGCTAGCACTTTGGGCACAACTTCTAATGTTAGAAATATCCAGAAAATTCTCAGCAACTGGAGCAAACGCATAACTCTGATTTCGGTTGTTAAGCATTAAATTTAAATTATACTCACACTGCAAGTCTTTTTATATTTCGCAATAACCGTACTTTGTAAAGTACTATCTTCTCATGTTCATTGATTGTTGACGTGATTTTTTAATTTGGCTGTGATCTATTGGGACTAAATCTTTTTTTGTTGTAAGATTTAATACATTCATGATTTGTACTTGTTGAGAATTTTCTTTCTTGTTATCCTTTTCACCTGTAACACCCATGATAATAACTTTATGCCCTTGTTTTACAGCAATGAATTCAGGTTTCTTGAACCAACTATTTTTTTTATACCAACACTTAACAATTGTTTTGCCAGTTTCAGGTTTAATAACCATTTCAACCATTAATCTATGGAATATAATGTAACTTTTTGGAATAAGCTTTACAGATAAAATAGTTCCAGATATACTTGTAATTCTGTCACCGTATTTTTCCATATAAGCATTTTGAAAATAGTTACTAAATTTACCTGTTAATTTTTCTTTAAGACTCATAATAATTACTCCTTCACATAAAAATATCGATAATAACAATATCATATATAATAATACTTCATTATTATATCATATGTAATGAGTTAATAGGTAATATTTTTAATTGGTTCATATATCTTATATGCTTTTATTATTGCTAAGTATTCATTATATTGACTATAATATAATAAACAATATAATGAATATGAAATGAAATTCCTGAAAAATTAAAGTAACAATAAATTGTATTTAATAAAACAATATAGAAGTTACCTAAAAATACAAGAAATTAAATATGAGACGTTATTAATTTACATATTTTAATATGATAATGAGGTGAGCTGTATAAAATGGAAAATGTAATATTACATGTAGATATGGATGCTTTTTTTGCGTCTGTTGAGCAGAGGGATAATCCAAATCTTAGAGGTAAGCCTGTTATTGTAGGGGGAGTAAGTGAAAGAGGGGTTGTATCAACCTGCTCGTATGAAGCTAGAAAATTTGGTGTACATTCAGCTATGCCAATGTTTATGGCCAGAGAAAAATGTCCTAATGGAATTTATGTTTCAGGGAGATATGGTAAGTATGTTAAGATTTCTCAAGAAGTGTTTAAAATATTTAATGAAGTGACTCCGTTAGTTGAGTCTGTATCTATTGATGAAGGTTTTTTGGATTTGTCACAAGGGAAGATTAAAGATGGTATGGAAGCTGCAAGATATATTAAAAATAGGGTTTTTAAAGAAATTGGATTAACTTTATCTATTGGCATATCCTATAATAAATTTTTAGCGAAGCTTGCTTCAGATTGGAATAAGCCTAATGGAATTAAAGAAATAACGAAGGAAATGCTTCCAGATATACTTTTACCTCTTCCTATATCAAAGATTCATGGTTTAGGCAAGGTATCAGTAAGTAAATTAAATAACATGGGAATATATTATATAAGTGATTTATATAGAATGCCAAAAGAATTCTATACAGAATATTTAGGGAAAAGTGGCACTGATATATATGATAGAATTCATGGCATCGATAATAGAAAAGTTGAAATCGTTCGTGAAAGAAAATCTGTAGGAAAAGAAAAAACTTTGAAGGTTGACACGAAAAACAAGGAAGAATTGTTACAATACATAAAAGAATTCTCTTTTGAAATAGAAGATGTTTTAATAAGAAAAAATGTTAGTGGAAAAACTGTAACTTTAAAATTTAAAACTAAAGATTTTGAAAATCATACAAGAAGTAAAACTTTAAATAATTATATGGGAACTCATAATGAAATTTTTAAAATTGCTGAAGAACTATTAGAAAGTGAAGAACTAAAAGAAGAAGTAAGACTAATTGGAGTTAGCATATCTTCATTTAAAGAAACACAAGTTCAACAAATGAGTTTATTTTAAAAAAGTATATCTATTTTACTATTTAAAGAATATTAATATTATATACTATAAATTTAAGGAGGAGTCTGCTTTGGAATATTTTAGTTATATGATTCAATAATAACTTCAAAGTAGGATAATATATGAAAAAAGAGTTAACTCTAAGTGAAATTATTTTTTGTGCATCAAGCACAGACACCCTTAAAAAAAGTAATATTGATAGAATACCTGAAATTACATCTACTTTAAATAAAATAAAAAAGAGCTTAAGCATTCAAAAAGACGGATACAATATATATTATGTAGACTCATTTTCAAAAGAGAAATTAGAAAATCTAGTGGAGTATGTTACGAATATATATGAAAAACTCCCACCACCTAAAGATATTTGTTATGTCACATCACTAGAACAATCAAATCCAAAAGCTTTATTTTTACCTAATGGCAAAGGTAATATATTGAAAGAAATGATTGAAGATATTAAAGAAAAATATTTTGAATGTATAATGGACTTTTACAGTAGTTCTTCAGATGATGAAAAGGAAGATATAATTGAAGATATAAGTGAAAAAAGGAATGACTATATAACTAAGCTTATGGATTCAGCAAAGACTAAAAATTTTGATGTCAAAGCAACTAATGGTGGATTTGTTTTTATTCCGTTAAAAGATGAAGGCAATGAGATGAGCAAAAATGAATATGATAATCTAGAAAATATCACTCAAGAAACTATTGAAAAACAAGCATCAAAGCTAAAAAAGGAAGCAGAAGTTATCTTAGAAACATTAAAGGATATTGAAGTAAAATCAATTGAAAAACTTAAGAATATTTATAGAGACTATATAAAAAAGAATATGCAGAAAGAAAAAGATGATTTATTATTGCAATTTATTTCTCTCGATGAAATATATAAATATTTAATCCAAATGTATGATGATTTTGAAGAAACAATAGTTGAATGTTATACAATAAATTTAGAAGATGATGAAGAATATATAAAAGAGGCGTTTTCTAAATATGATGTGAATGTAATTGTCGATAATTCTAAAGAAAGTCATCCGAATGTGGTATATGAAGAAGATCCTACTATTAGCAATCTAATTGGAAACATTGAATATAGAAATAATAATGGTGCATATAGTACAGATATTTCCTTAATTAGTGCAGGAAGCTTACTCCGGGCTAATGAGGGATGCTTAATATTAAGGCTAAATTCTTTAATAAGCAGTGGGCTTAGTTATTATTATTTAAAAAAGGCATTAATTCATGGAAAAGTAAATTATAATTATACGAGAAATTATTTAGAAGTACTTTCTATTGCGGGACTAAAGCCAGAATCTATTCCTATTAACGTAAAGGTTATTTTGATAGGGGATTATGAAAGTTTTCAAATATTATATGATAATGATGAAGATTTTAAAAGGATATTTCAACTTAGAATTGAAGCAGATATTGAATTAAAATATAATGATACTACTAGAAACTCAATTATTGAAATAATTAAGGAGAAAATAAGCAAAGACAAGTTATTAAATATTACTGATGATGCACTTAATGAAATGATTAAATTTTTATCTAGAGTTACAGGGCAAAGAAATAAGTTGTCTATAGATGATTATTATATAAATAAATTATTATATTTAGCTAATAATAATGCAAAAGAGGATAATAGAACCAATATAGAAAAGAAAGATATAATAGATATTGCTTATGAAGATGAAAAAATTTTAGAAGAAATAATGGATAATTATAAAAATAAAAAAATATTAATTACTACAAATGGAAAAAAAGTAGGGATAATTAATGCACTTGCAGTAGTGGGAAATGGTTGTTATAGTTTTGGTAAGCCCATGAGAATAACATGTTTATCTCATATAGGAGAAGGTAGAATAATTGATATTCATAAGGAATGTAAAATGAGTGGAAATATTCATGAAAAATCAATTAGTATACTCCGAGGACTCTTGAGCAATTTAATAAGTCCATATGAGAAATTGCCAGTGGACCTTCAATTAAGTTTTGAACAAACCTATGGAATGGTTGAAGGAGATAGTGCATCAGTTGCAGAAATAATTTGCATTTTATCAGCTTTAAGCAATAGAGGGGTAAGACAAAATATTGCAGTAACTGGATCTATAAATCAGTTTGGAGAAATTCAAGCAATTGGTGGTGTTAATGAAAAAATAGAAGGTTTTCATAGGGTTTGTACAATGATAGATGAAATAAATGGGAAAGGTGTTTTAATTCCAAATACAAATGCAGATGAATTAATATTAAGATGCGAAGTTGAAGAAGATGTTAAAACAAAAAAATTTCATATTTATACTATGGAAACTTTAGAAGATGCAATTGAGGTATTAATACTAGATGAAGGTGAATCTGTAAAGAGCTTTTTTAAAGAAATAGAAAATGAACTTTTGAAATATAAAGGTGGTAAAAAGAAAAAATAATGTATATATACTACCAAAACAAAGGACACTCTGATGTAATTACACAAGAGTGCCCTTTATTTTTGGTTTAAGGATATGTAATTACAGTATAAGTATAATTTACTTTGGTTATTTAAGATAATTTAATTGAAAATATAAACCAATAAAAAATACGCACATATAAAAAAGTGCGATAGCACAATTAAGAACCTTTACACATATTAAAAAAAGTGCGATAGCACAATTAGGAACTTTTACACATATGAAAAAGTGCGATAGCACAATTAAGAACTTTTTAAGTGCAACCAAGAACTTATAAAATAAATATATTTCAAAGGAATATCATACTAAATAGAACTTATACAATTTGGACTTTAAAGTAGGTTAATTGCATTATATGCACTAATTGTAAAATTGAAAATATATGGATAAACATTTGAATTTTTATAAGTTAATAATTAAATTATTAAAAAATAGAAAAAATTGTAATAAATAGTTTGACGGTGGATGGAATACTATGTTAAAATATGGTAAATAGATCAAACAACGGTAAAGAAGGAGGTGAAAGTGGAATATCTCACAACTGAAGTATTTGAGTTTAAATTAATATATATGTTGAGATCGTAACTTTATACTAATTAGTAAATGAAGATTTGAACATAAATTTATAATTTAAATTTTAATTTGAGATATTCTTAATGTATATGTATTTAAAATTTGAAAAGCAGGGAAATATTCTAATTACAACTCTTAGTGGAGAACTGGATCATAATAGTGCTGAGGAGGTTAGAGTAAAGATTGATGATAGAATTGACAGGGATGACATAGAAAAGGTAATTTTAAATTTTTCAGGAGTAACTTTTATGGATAGTTCAGGAATTGGAGCAGTGTTAGGTAGGTACAAGAAGTTATCTAATAAGGGAGGAGCGCTTTGCATTGCAGAACCTAATAAAAATGTTAATAGAATCTTTGAACTAGCGGGTTTATATAAGGTAATTAAAAATTATAATACTGTAGATGAAGCAGTAAGGTGCATTTAGATGGAGGGGTTATCATGTCTGACAATAAAATGAGTGTAGAATTTGTAAGCAAATCTCAGAATGAAGGTTTTGCAAGGGTTGCAGTTGCGGCTTTTGTTGCTCAATTGGATCCAACAATTGATGAAATAAATGATGTAAAAACAGCTGTATCTGAAGCAGTTACTAATTCTATAATACATGGATATGAGAATAGAGGAGATGGATTAGTTAGAATTGAAGCAGAAATTAATGAAAATGAAGTTACAATAGTTATCATTGATCAGGGGATTGGAATTGATGATATAGAGCAGGCTATGGAACCATTATATACGTCAAGGCCAGATATAGAAAGATCAGGGATGGGATTTACTGTAATGGAAACATTTATGGATGAGTTAAAGGTAGAAAGCGAAAAGGGGATTGGTACAAGGGTGGTAATCAAGAAGAAATTCAACGTGGTAAGTTAGGTGAAATATATGGAAAAAGAGGATTTAAAACGAGAGGATTATAATTATGACAAGAATCCAGAACTAATAGCTTCAGCTAGAAACGGTGATAGTGATGCTATGAATACATTAATAGAAATGAATTTACCATTAGTATCATCTCTAAGTAAAAAGTTTTTAAATAGAGGGTATGATTATGAAGATATATTTCAAATAGGATCAATTGGATTAGTTAAAGCTATAAATAATTTTGATTTAACTTATAATGTTAAGTTTTCAACTTATGCAGTTCCTATGATTATAGGAGAAATTAAAAGATTTTTAAGAGATGATGGAATGATAAAAGTAAGCCGTAATGTTAAAAGTTTAGCTAGAAAGGTATATTTCTATAAAGAAATTTTAACTAAAAAGCTTAAGAGGTCACCTACTATAGAAGAACTTGCTGATTATGCAGATGTTGACAAGGAAGAAATTTTATTTGCAATAGAATCTTCAAATAGTTTACAGTATTTATATGATACAATACATCAAGATGATGGAGCACCAGTTCTTTTAATAGATAAATTAAGTGAAAAAAGTGTAGATGATGGAAATATTATTGAAAGAATAGCTCTTAAGGAAGCTTTAAGTAGTTTAGACAACAAGGCAAGACAAATTATATTGTTACGTTATTTTAAAGATAAAACACAAGTTCAGGTAGCTAAAATGCTTGGAATAAACCAAGTTCAGGTATCTAGAATTGAAAAAAAGGTTTTAGCTGAAATGAGAAAGAAACTAGAAGAATAAAAGATAGTAAAAATAGAATGTATATTTGTTCCAATTTCATTAAGAAAATTGAAACAAATATACATTCTATTTTTTATTAATTAGTTAATCATATTCATTGCAACATTAACTGGTTATTTTATTTAATAGGCCTTACCAAAAAATAACATGATTAATTTTCATAATTTTGCAAATGATAGATATACAGATAAAGTGAAACTTTTCAAGTGGAGTTTGTACGCCAGCTGAATTTATTTGAACTTATAACCTCAAGGGTCATAATGTTAAGGAACGTGTAGAAATTATCTCTCACGTGAAGAAGATGGAGTATTACAGTATTACAGATGTTAACTATCGGATAAAAAGGAGAGTGGATTACTTTGAGTAGCAATAGAGAAATGAAAGAAGCAAAAATTAAACAGAAATATGAGGCTATGGCAAATGAAGTTATACCAAAATCTAAAATATTTCAAGATTGTTTGAAGGCTTTTTTAGTTGGAGGATTAATTTGTGATGTAGGTCAATTTATAAATAATATAGCAACCAACTATGGATTTCCTAAAGAGCAAGTTATGAGTATTGTTCCAATTGTAATGATATTTTTAGGCGCACTATTAACAGGAACAGGTACATATGGTAAGCTAGCTCAGTTTGGTGGAGCAGGTACCGTTGTTCCTATAACAGGATTTTCAAATGCTGTAGTTTCACCTGCAATAGAATTTAAAAAAGAAGGATTTATATTTGGAGTTGCAGCCAAAATGTTTACAATTGCAGGTCCAGTTTTAGTATATGGAATTGGAACATCTGTAATTATAGGAATAGTTTATTATGTAATTACGTTATTTTAACGATTCAATGGGAGATAATAAAATTTAAACATTAAAAATGTTAAATAGTGAATAAGTATGAATTAATGCTCAATTGTCAATTAAATCATTAATACTCAGTTTCAAAAGGAACAATTGAACATTGGTAATTTAATATTAAACATTAAAAAATTGATAATTAGTATTTCATAAGGGAAAATTGATTTTATATTAAAAAAGTGTAGGAGGAGTTGTTAATTATGCAAATGCATAGTAAAAAAATGGGTAGGCAAACAGTAAAATTTGATAATCCACCTAAAATAATAGCAGCACATTCTATAGTAGGACCAAAGGAAGGTGAAGGTCCTTTAAGTGGATATTTTGATGAAGTCTTAAATGATGATACATTGGGAAAAGATAGTTATGAAAAAGCAGAAAGTGAAATGATGTTTACGGCTATAACTGAAACATTAAAAAAAGCAAAACTCAAAGAAACAGATATAGATTACTTATTTTCTGGAGATTTACTAAATCAAATAATTTCATCAAGTTTTGCAGCAAGAGAATTTAGTATTCCGTTTTTTGGATTATATGGAGCATGTTCTACCATGTCAGAATCTTTAAGTTTAGCAGCAATTATGATGGATGGTGGATTTGCTAAACATGTAATTGCAACAACTTCTTCTCACTTTAGCTCAGCAGAAAGGCAATTCAGATTTCCACTTGACTATGGCTCTCAAAGAGCTCAGACAGCTCAATGGACAGTAACAGGATCAGGAGCATTAATTCTTGGATATGAAGGTAATTATCCGGAAGTAACTTATGTAACCACTGGAAAAGTAAAAGATTTTGGACAGAAGGATGCCAATAACATGGGAGCCGCTATGGCACCAGCAGCTGTTGATACAATAGTGAATCATTTTAAAGATACAGGAAGAAAACCAAGTGATTATGATATTATAGCAACAGGAGATTTGGGTTTAATAGGAAAAGAACTTGCCGATAAATTAATACAAGAATTTGGTTATGATATTAGGAAACAACATATTGATTGCGGTGATATTATATTTGATAAGGAAAAACAAAAAACTGAAGCTGGGGGCAGTGGATGTGGATGTTCAGCAGTTGTGTTTACAGGATATTTATATAAGAAGCTTATGAAAAAAGAAATAAAGAAATTATTATTGGTTTCTACAGGTGCACTTATGAGTACAACATCTTCACTTCAAGGTGAAACAATCCCAGGAATAGCTCATGCAGTTGCCATTGAGATGAACTAAGAAGTACTCAAGGAAAGTATTAATAATTCAAGAGATATTGTAATAGAAAGGAATGTGTATTTAAATGGATTATATAAGTGCATTTATAGTTGGAGGCATTATTTGTGTTATAGGTCAAATATTAATAGATGTAACAAAATTAACACCAGGAAGAATATTAGTTGTATTTGTTGTGCTTGGAGCAATAGTAGGATCTTTTGGCTGGTATGATAAATTAGTTGACATTGGTGGAGCTGGAGCAACTGTTCCATTGCCGAGTTTTGGAAATGCTTTGGCTAAGGCTGCAATAAAGGAAGTTAAAGAAATTGGATTGTTAGGGGCATTTACAGGAGGTATTAAAGGAGCTGCAGCTGGAATTACAGCATCAATATTCTTTGGATATTTAATGGCACTTATTTTTAATCCTAAAACTAAAAAATAACACTATATTAAAATTTTGCCTTTCAATGTATTAACAAGTATAATTATACTGTAAATAAATATAACTATATAAAATGATAAATTATAGTATAATGATTTAATAAGGTTAATAATCAAGTGATTTAGAATGGTGGGGTTCTTTTGGAAAAATACTGTATTAATTCATGGGCTCAGATAATTGAACTATTAAATAGTAATGTTCAAACTGGAGTTAGTGAAAATGATTGTGAAGCAATAAGATTAAAACATGGTACAAATAAAATTGATTTACCAAGTGGAAATGGGCTTTATAAGCATATATTTAATGCGTTAAAACAAAAAGGTATAATTATATATATAATAATTACAATAATATTATTTGTATTTAGATTTTATTTATTTGGTGGAATAGTAGCATTAATATTAATATCAAATTTAATAATACTAATAATGCATACTACAAAAAGAGATAAAGAAATTGGAGTTTTAGAAAGATTGAATTCTGCAGATATAGTAGTTATTAGAGATGGAATACAAAAAAATATAAAGTCTGAAGAATTGGTAATGGGAGATATAGTTAAATTTAATAGAGATTCAGTTATTCCGGCAGATTTAAGAATAATAAGTGCTAAAGATATAAAAGTAGATGAAAAGAGTATAACAGGAGAAACTTTTTATAAAGAAAAATTTGAAAGTAAAATAATAGGTAATATTTATTCACTTTCAGATATGAAAAACATATTATTTAAAGGTTCTGTAATAAAATCTGGTGATGGCTTAGGAATAGTTATTGCTACTGGAAACTTTACGCAACTAGGAAGAGTCCTTGCAATGCTTACTTATGCAAGTAATAGGAAACATAACTTTGGAACAATGATATCAACGCTTTTAGAAAAATATTTATTAATATATTTTGTGAGTATCTTAATTATAGGTTCATATTTTGTGCATACAGGACAAGATATACAAAAAAAATACATATGTACAGCATTATTTGCATTAGGTTGCTTTCCAATTGCAACAATTGCAAAATTGATTTTTAATAGTGTAGTTAAAAGTTTTTTTAATCAAAATATTGAAATAATAAATTTCTCGGTATTTAATTTAATTAAAGATGTTAATATTTTATTTTTAGATAAGGTTGGATCTATAAGTAAAAAAGAAATGATTGTAAAAAAGATATTTATTAATAATAGTGTAATATCTACAAGTGATTCATATTCAAAAGAAATAACCTTTGATAGAATAGTAGAAATATCATTAATATGTAATAATGCGATTTATAACGCAAGCAATGATAGTGGAAAAGGCGAATTAGATGAACTTGCTTTTTTAAGTTATGCTGCTAAAAAGAAAATTTATAAGGCCTCTATAGATAGTAAAAATTCAAGAACTTTAGAAATACCTATGGATTCTGATAAAAGATTTTTGACTGTTGTAAGTAATTTCGATAGAAGATATAGGGCAAATACTAGAGGAAATGTGGATGATGTTTTAGAAAGATGTAAATATATTATGATAGAAGGTGTTGAGAGAGAGTTAACAGATGAATATAAAGCTATAATAAAAGATACAGATATGAATTTATCTATAGAAGGATTAATAACAGAGGGTTTAGCTTACAGAAACTTTAGTTATGAGCCATCTAAAGGTGAAAATATAGAAAGTAATTTGGTTTTTGTGGGTATAATTGGATTAGAAAATCCTCTTGAAGAAAATCTTAAAAATAGCATAGAACGTATTAAGGATAAGGCAATAGTACCTATATTATTTACCGAAGAAAGTAAATTGAGTGCTATAACAAATGCAAAAAAAGCAAATATAATAAAGAATGATAATCAAGTAGTAGCAGGAATAGAATTAGATTCATTAAATCACCAAGAGCTTAGAGATTTACTTTGCAGAGTTAGAGTGTTTTGTAGAGTAAATCCTGAAATTAAATCAAAAATAGTTTCATTGTTCATAAAAGATGGACATAAGGTTGCGACTACAGGAGAAAATTTAGGCGATTTACCAGCCCTTAATTTATCTAATGTTGGAATAGGCAAAGGAAAGGCATCTGTAATGGTAAAAAGATTATGTGATGTTTATATTCAAGAAAATTATTTAGATGGATTTTTCAAAATAAGGGATTTTTCAAGAACATTTAGTAAGAATATAGATAGAGGCTTTAAAATGTACTTTATGACTATTCTTTCAGAACTTTTTGTTTTGCTAGGTTGCCTTATAATGGGACAAGCTGAAAGCTTAGATTTGTGGAACATCTTAGTTATAAATGGATTTTTATTTATTCCAGTATCTTTAATAATTTTGTTGAAACATGGACGAGATATTAGTAATAATGAAGTGATAACTAGAGCTTCAATATTAAGTATAATTACTATGATTTCAATTTATAGGGTTGATGGTAAGGAAGCAACTTTAATACCTTTAACCATTTTATCAATGGGAATTTTATTGTGTACATTGTTTAATAGCAATGTCTCTATAAGGAGATTGTCTAATGAATTAGTTATGGGAATAGTATCGCTTTTAATAATTATTATAGCAATAGTTGCTGTTATTTTAATTAATAATATATTACCTAGAGATATAATTATAATTGAATTAGCAGTTTCAGTAATATTTTTAATTATTTTTGAAATTTTAATTAGAAAGTGGCAAAACTCATTAATGAGGTGAGTTGATGTTTTCTAAAAAGATAGAGGAAGTAGCAAATCCATTAGTATATATTTTTTTAACACTAGCTATTAGTTGTATTTATTATGGAATAAATCAAGGATTTAAGGGGCTTGCAATATTTATTGTGGCCTTCTTTTTTATTTGTTTATTTTATTACTGTGGAATTAGTTTTACATGCATTATGATTATATTTTTTATTATTGGAATCCTTATTAATTTTTCATATTATAGAATTGAAAATGAAATAAGTGGTGAAGTAAGAATAGTAAAAGTGAATAACTATAGTATTATAGGAGATTATGAAGGAAAAAATATTATATTAAAAACTAATAAGAAAGCTTTATATGTTGGAGAAAAATATAAAGTTACAGGAGAAGTTCAAAATATACAAGATAAAAGTAATGGGGTTGTCGGGGAGCTTGAACCGAAAACAATGACTAAAGTTAATGGCGATTTTATAACTAAACTTTATGATTTGAAAAGAAAAATATATACTAATTTAGAAGAAAACTTAGGTAGACGAAAAGCGGGATTAATAGCATCAATTGCTTTTGGATATTCTGATTATTTAGATGAAGAAGATAAGGAAGATATGAAAAACTTCGGGGTCATACATAGTATAAGTGTTTCAGGATTACATGTAGCTATAGTTTATGGGTTTTTAAGGATTTTTATAGGCGGTAAGTTTGGACTTTTAGCTACAATGATATATGTAATATTTACTGGGTATAATTATTCGAGTATAAGAGCTTTCGCAATGCTTTCATGTGTAGAAGTGGGACATATATTAAAAAGGAATAATAGTTCAATTTCAGCACTATGTCTTTCAGCTATGATTTTAATAATTTACCAACCCTATAGTATTTTTAGTATATCTTTTCATTTGTCTTATTTAGCTACACTTGGAATAATAATGTTTAATAAGAAATTTAATAATATACTATATAAACTGCATGTTAAGTTAAGAGAACCATTAAGCTTAACATTAAGTGCACAAGTTTTTACAATACCATATTTAATCTTGATATTTAAAGATTTTTCTGCAAATTTCATTATTGGTAATTTATTTTTAGTTCCATTTGTAGATCTTATAGTTATTACTGGAAATATATTAGCACTTACATATGTTTGTCCAAGATTATTCGATTTTTGGTGTTATTTAAATTTAAATATAATAAAAATATTTGACTGGATGTTAAATACCATTGATAAAATTTCATTACCTATGTTTTATGGAAATGAGTATGTAGTGTTTTTTTATTTATTTTTAATGTTAAGTTTTTATTTCGTTAGGAAAGGATATAAAAAATTTATTTACCTTCCACTTATATCTATTTTAGTAATAGTAATTCAAATATATAGTCCAATTCTTAATATAAAATATTATACAGAAGGAGCTATTTTAATTAGTTATAGAAATCAAAGAGTGCTTATTGCCAATAAAAATCAAATTGACTTAAAAAGGCTTTCAGAAGCTACACTAGCAACAAAATCATATAGACAGGGAAAATCAATAAGTATAGATGGTATTTGTAATATTAAATTACAAGGGAAGAATTATATTTTAGAGACTTCAAAAGAAAAATATTTATTAAAAATGGTTAGTAGTAAGGAGTCAAGTGAATATGATATAATAAATTTTAAAGATGGACTTACGAATAAAATATTTGTAATAAATGGAGAAGCAATAGAAATATGCTCATAGATATCCATACTTATGCGTATATCTGGCGGAAATAAGAACATGAATTTGTTACAGTTACTGAAAATTTTGATAGGTGAACAAGTTGTACCAAAAATACTAGATTCAAAAGGAAGCGCACACAGAGAAATTTGGAAGAACGAAATGTAAAATTTCGATTTGGGGTATTTATATAAAGTTATTTTTATATGAGAGGAAAATTAAATTGATTAATTATGAAGTTTATGAACAAGAAATTGAAAAAGGTAATGTGAAAAATGGATATATATTTTGTGGATTAGATGAAGAGCTTATTAAGGATGGGATAAGTCTAATTATTAAAAGAGAAGTATCTGAAGAGTTTAAAGAACTTAATTTAATAAGAATAGATGGTATGAATACGAGTTTTGATGATATTATGAATGCTTGTGAAACAATGCCTTTTATGAGTGAAAAAAAAGTTGTTGTTATTTATAGAGCAAGTTTTTTGCAGGACAAAAGTGATTCTACAGGTACTAAAATATATAATGATATTAAGAAATATGTAGAAAATCTACCGCCTGATACTATTTTGATAATGTATTATTTATTAAATGATAAGAGAGATAGACCTAACAAAAATAAAAAATTAACGACTATAAGTAAGTTTTTACCTATAGTATATTGTGATAAGCTAAAGAAAGATAAATATTTAAAAAAGGTTTCGGAGATATTTAAAGAAAAAGGAAAGCAAATTGGAAGAGTTGAATTAATGTATTTTTGTGATAAGGTACAAAGTAATTTTGATATTATAAAAAGA
This sequence comes from Clostridium beijerinckii, assembly GCA_003129525.1. Classification (NCBI taxonomy): domain Bacteria; kingdom Bacillati; phylum Bacillota; class Clostridia; order Eubacteriales; family Clostridiaceae; genus Clostridium; species Clostridium beijerinckii. The sequence goes on from CP029329.1 coordinate 1,842,238, forward strand.
GAGGCAGATAAGCTTATATCATATTGTGAAGGTAGAGATATAAAGAAAGATGATATTAATTTACTTATTTTAAATTCTCATGAAGATGATATTTTTGATTTAGTAGAATTAATAGCTGTAAGGAAGATTGATAAGGCCATAGACATAATGAAAGAAATTTTATATAAATCAGATCAACATATGCTTATAATAAGTGCAATTGAAAAACACTTTTTAAGATTATACGAAATAAAGGTTAAAATTGCTAACGGAAAAAGATTAGATGATATTATATCAGAATATAGATTACCACAATTTGTATGCGAAAAATTAATAACACAAACTAATAGATTTACACAAAAACAATTAATGGAATTAATTAAACTTTGTGTAAAAACAGAAACAAAATTAAAATCCACAGGATTAGACAAAAATATGGAGATGGAATTTCTCCTTATAAATACCCTTACAGTGAAAAAATAAAGAAAAATTTATATCCTAGCCATCAGATAATATGAATCAACCGAGCGCAGTACCCGTAATTTGCGCAAAAAAATAACCCATCTAGTGATAGATGGGTTTTTAAGATTAAGCCATAGCGCTTAACTTTGTAGCTAATCTTGATTTCTTTCTAGCAGCCATGTTCTTATGAACAACTCCCTTAGAAGCAGCCATGTCTAATGACTTAACAACTGATGTATATAAAGTTTTAGCTTCTTCACTATTCTTAGCTTCTACAGCAACTTCAAACTTCTTTATAGCAGTCTTTAAAGCAGACTTAACCATTCTATTGTTTAAAGTTTTAGTTTGAGTAACTTTAATTCTCTTTTTAGCTGATTTTATATTTGCCATTCTTAATTCACCCCCTTAAATTTTTATAGGGTCTCTGCAGTTTTTGGGGAAATCTGCGTACGAGTTCATATTCAACAAACCTTATTATAGCATCAGAGGTTATGTAATTCAAGTATTAAATTCAAAGAAAAAGGAAAAATAAAACTGACTAAATATATAATGAGGTGTTTATATGATAAATGTTAGAACAGATCTAGTACTTGAAGCAAGGGAAATATATAAAGAAAACCATAAGGCAGAAGGAGATATCGATGGAATTGAAGTTATTGAAGAAAGTGAAAAGAATATTAAAGTAACTACAGTAAAAGTAAAAAATGAAGAAGGAGCTCAAAAAATTGGAAAACCAAAAGGGAATTATGTAACTATAGATATTCCTGATTTTACTGCTTATGATGGAGAAACTATGGACAGAGTTTCTGAGGTGGTATCAGAAATTTTAGGAAGATTAATTAACATGGATACTAAAAAAACTGCATTAATTGTGGGACTTGGAAATTGGCAAGTAACTCCAGATGCTTTAGGTCCAAAAGTAACAGAAAAAATAATGGTAACAAGACATTTGCAAACAGTAATGCCCGAAGCAATTGACGACTCTGTTAGACCTGTTTGTTCGATAGCTCCAGGAGTATTAGGAGTTACAGGTATTGAAACAGTGGAAATAATTAAGGGAGTTGTGGAAAAAATCAAACCGGATTTAGTAATATGTATAGATGCACTAGCTGCAAGAAGGGTTCAAAGAGTAAATACAACAATTCAAATTGGTGATACAGGAATATCACCAGGTGCCGGAGTTGGAAATAATAGAAAGCAAATAAATGAAGAAACTTTAGGCGTAAAGGTTATTGCTATAGGAGTACCAACAGTTGTAGATGCAATTACAATTACCAATGATACCATAGATTTAGTTGTAGATTCACTAATAAGTCAATCATCAAGTGGAACTGATTTTTATAAAATGCTAAAATCTCTTGATAAAAACGAGAAAGAGAATCTCATTAAGGAAGTAATATCAACAAAAAACAATACAGATATGATAGTTACACCAAAAGATATTGATTTGGTCATAAATTCCTTATCAAAAATAATAGCTAATGGAATAAATATGGCTGTGCAACCTAATATGAATATGGAAGAAATCAATAAGTTTATGGGGTGATTTTGATTGGAAGAATAATTATGTAAATTTATTAATATAATTATAAAGTAAAACTTTTCAGGTGGAATTTTGTATTCCACTTGAATCTGAATTTAGTTTAATAATCCCAATAATGCACATATAGTACCCATAAGGGGCACCTGGTATATGGCTGTGTGGTATTAACTTCTATCTAAAGAGTGGGAGTAGATAAAAAATAGTTATAGACATAATATAAAATAGTACAAGGGGGAATAAGGTGATATATATGATCAGAAGAGAAAGAACAAATAACATTCGAAAAAAAATTAAAGTAAAATCTAATATAAATATAGGTATAGTAGTGCTTATTTTGATTTTAAGTATCTTATTTATAAGACTTGGTAGTGTTTTAAAAGATAATAGAGAAAGAGGAGCCTTTGCTTATGTTGAATTATTAAATTTAGGAATGCCAATAATAGAATCTCAAGCTTACGATGAGGGGAATTATGCTGAAAATAAGCTTTCACTAAAGACAGTTTGCTTTGAAGTATTAGGTTTAAATAATTTTAGTTATAGAGGAATAATACAAAATGAAATTAGTTTTTTTTATAATATAGATGATAATGATACTAAGTCAACTTTTACATTTAATCCATTCCAAGTCAGTGAAGAGAGTATTTCTAAGTTACCTGCAAATAATGATAGTAAAAATACACAAATTTATGATGCAAGTTTAAAAAAGGAAATAAATAAGTCAAAGCCAGAAATATTAATTTATCATAGTCATACTACTGAAAATTATAATGCAACAGAACCAGAAAGTTTAGATGAAAATACAAATGTGGTTGGAGCAGGGGATGTTCTTTCTAAGGAACTTGAAGAAAATTATGGCATTTCAGTAATACATGATAAAACAGATCACTGTATTTCTTATAATGATAGTTATACACGATCTGGAGAAACTGTTGATAAATATTTAAAACAGTATGGAGATTTTAAAATGATTATAGATTTGCATAGAGATTCAATTGAAGATAAGTCTGTGACTACAACGCAAGTTTATGGAATGAATGCATCAAAAATAATGTTTGTAAATGCTAAAAATAGTACAAGATATGGTAAGAATAAAGAACTTACTGAAAAGGTATTTAACAAAACTTCAGAACTGTTTCCAAGTTTACCTATAAAAATATTGACATATAATAGAGGGAAAAATGCGTTTAATCAAAGTAAGAGTGATGGGAGTTTACTTTTTGAAATAGGTTCACATACTAATACTCCAGAAGAGTCAAAAGTTACAGCAGAATGTATGGCTAGAGTAATTGCAGAAATTTTAAACAAATAAATATAGAAGGTGAAAACTGCACTTTGAGTATAATCTGCCGAAAGAAATGGTACTCTGTTGTTTCGGTTACTAAGAGAATATGCTGTGGATTTCTATCAGTAGAAGTTGCACCCATTTATGCATGCTCCCGAGGCAAGCTCAGGACAAGCATAAATGGAACAACTTCTACTGAAGAAATACCTACAGCATATTCTCTAATGTAACACTGCACAACAGAGTACCATTTATTTCTAGTACGGAGTATATTTTAATATTATAAGTATAGATTATAAGGTGAGTATATATAGTTTCTCAATAAAAATTTAAGATGTTCATACAAATACATATGATACTATAAGAGCGATGTCTTGGATATATTTTAAATTTTGAATAAGGACTTCATAAACTTATTAAGTAAAAAGTACAGATTATAATAGGGTAATATTATAAATCATATATATTCTCGAAGATATGCACATATAAAAAAAGTGCGATAGCACAATTAAGAACTTTTACACATATAAAAAAAGTGCGATAGCACAATTAAGAACTTTTACACCTATAAAAATCCTAAGAATTTATTAAGTTATTGTAAAATTCAGGGTAACATAGTATTAGATTAAAAAAACACTTAGGTAGATATAATAATAACATAATATTAGTGAAGTAATGAATAATAGGTTCTAAATATGGAAATAATCTAAATAAAAAGTTAAAGAAAATATTAGGGATAGTTAAAATATGAATTAACTTATTTGAAAAGGGTGTTTTTATTGAAGAATATTTTTAAGGGTTACATATTTAAAAAAGTATTGCCAGCATTTTTAATTTTATTTTTTGTTTTACTTGGAATTATTAAAGTAGATGTGATTAATACTAAAGCATTATCACCTCTTGGAAATACAAATGAAAATTATGAACTTGTAAGTGAAAAATTTGGAGAAGATTTTTCGAATTTTATAAAAGATAATTCATTTCTGAAAATTTATAAAGAATCAGAAAAAGACATATTAGTAAGATTAGGAGAGAATAATTTTAAAATAAAAAATGAATCTGTTTTTATAAATAAAATAGAAGAAATATTAAAAAAAATACACAGCTAAAAAAGGCGCGAAGCGCAACCAAAAACATTTCACCGATAAAAAGTACGCACTACTAAAAGGATACGCACATAAGAAAAAAGCACGAAGTACAACAAAGAACTTATTAAGCACAACCAAAATCATTTCACAAATAAAAAAAGCAAACACTATAAAAAGAGTATGAAGCGCAATCAAGAACTTAAAAAAACTAATAATAACTTATAGCATAAAGAAATTACGAGTAAAAGTGAAAAATGAAATTCGAAGTGAAAATCCAACAGAGTCCAAATTTTATATTTGGCTTCTTGAACTTTCACAGGGCATGACTGCAAGTCATGTTTCCTTTAATATTTCATTATTAGAACTTTCTCCTTGTAGTTTTTATTGATTATTGCCCCCAGGGTACCTAAAGGGCATGAATTGTCAATTGAAAAGTCTATGAAGAGATTTTCTTGTAGCCTTTTTAAATGGATGTATGTTATAATTTAGCTGATTTAATTATAACGGGGGTGAAGGAACTGCCTTAAGTTTAGAAGGCAGTTATGCGTATGAAAAGTGAAAGACAAGAACATATCAGAAATTTTTCAATAGTAGCACATATTGATCATGGTAAGTCAACCCTTGCTGATAGATTACTTGAAACTACAGGAACATTAACTAAAAGGGAAATGGAAGAACAAGTTCTAGATAATATGGATATAGAAAAAGAAAGAGGGATTACAATAAAGTCTCAAGCAGCGAGACTTATATATAAAAGAGACAATGGGGAAGAATATATTTTTAATTTAATTGATACGCCAGGACATGTAGATTTTAATTATGAAGTGTCAAGAAGTTTAGCAGCCTGTGAAGGCGCTATATTGGTTGTTGATGCAACACAAGGTGTTCAAGCTCAAACTCTGGCTAATTGCTATTTAGCATTAGATAATAATTTGGAAATTGCACCAGTAATAAATAAAATCGATTTGCCATCTGCAAGACCAGAAGAAATTAAAAAAGAAATTGAAGATATAATAGGAATAGATGCATCGGAAGCGCCTTTGATATCTGCAAAAACAGGCCTTAATATAGGCGACGTGTTAGAATATGTTGTTAAGAACATACCGGCGCCAGATGGAGACGAAGAAGCACCTTTAAAGGCATTAATTTTTGATTCATATTATGATAGCTATAAGGGCGTTGTGTGTATAGTAAGAGTAATAGATGGAAAAATAAAAATTGGAAGCAAAATTAAGCTTATGGCAACTAATAAATTTTATGATGTTACTGAAGTAGGTGTATTTACTCCAGGAATACTTCCAATTGAGGAATTAAGTGCAGGAGATGTTGGATATGTAACAGCATCAATTAAAAATGTTAGAGATGCTAGAGTTGGAGATACTATAACAGAAGCTAATAGACCAACACAAAATGCACTTGTAGGTTACAAACCTGCTATACCAATGGTTTATTCAGGAATATTTCCAGTTGATGGAGCAAAGTATGATGAATTAAGAGAAGCTCTAGAAAAATTACAAATAAATGATGCCGCATTAAACTTTGAACCAGAAACATCTATGGCTTTAGGATTTGGATTTAGATGTGGATTCTTAGGATTATTGCATATGGAAATAATTCAAGAAAGAGTTGAAAGAGAGTTTAATTTAGATATAATTACAACTGCACCATCAGTTATATATAAAGTAATAAAAACAGATGGTGAAATATTAGAAATAACAAATCCAACTAATTTGCCACCTTTAACTGAAGTGGATTATATGGAAGAACCTGTAGTTAAAGCGTCTATAATCACTCCGAAAGATTATGTTGGATCAGTTATGGAATTATGCCAAGACAGAAGAGGCGTATATATTGATATGGAATATATAGAAGAAACTAGAGCAGTTGTAAAATATGATATTCCACTAAATGAAATAATATACGATTTCTTTGATACTCTAAAATCTAGAACTAAAGGATATGCATCTTTAGATTATGAATTAAAAGGATACATTAGAACCAAGTTAGTTAAGTTAGATATATTATTAAATGCTGAGATAGTTGATGCATTATCAATGATAGTTCCAGAGGAAAGAGCATATCACAAAGGAAGAGGAATAGTTGAAAAATTAAAAGAAGCAATTCCAAGACAAATGTTTGAAGTTCCAATTCAAGCAGCAATTGGAGGTAAAATTATAGCAAGAGAAACTGTAAAGGCTATGAGAAAAGATGTATTAGCAAAATGTTATGGTGGAGACATTTCAAGAAAGAAGAAATTGCTTGAAAAGCAAAAAGAAGGAAAGAAGAGAATGAGACAGGTCGGATCTGTTGAAGTTCCACAAGAAGCATTTATGGCGATCTTAAAAGTAGATTAATATATGAATTAAAATATAATGGGAATATTTTATACATATAATTCATATAAATTAATTTAAATTATAATAAAAAAGCATAAGTGCACAAAATAAAATATATTAAATTTAAGGAATTATTTGTATAATAATAATTAGTATTATGCAAATAATTTTTATTAATAGAAATTCAGGAGGGGTTTATATGTTTTTAAATGAATTAAGTAAAAATGAAGGAATTTCTTTTATGCAATTGGTCAAAGGTCTTATAAATTCAGACAATACCTTCGCAAAAGAAGAAAAAAATCTTTATACTGATTATCTTGAAGAACTAAATATAAAAGAAACTGAAATATTAGACTTGAATTTAAATTCTATATATGAAAATTTAAAAAGTTCTTCTGAAAGAAGCAAAAATATTATTTATTTTGAATTAATAGGTCTTGCTCTTATTGATGGAGAATATGATGAGAAAGAAGTAGAATTTTTAGAAGAAATAGGCGCAAAATTAGAGATAAAACGTAATAAAAGAATATCTTTTGCTAATTATTTCTATAATTTTGTGGATGTATATGGTTTTTCAGTTGTAGATGCAGAAAGTAAAATTACTTTGCTAAAAGAACAAGCAGAAAAATTACTAGCATAAGAATTAATAACCTAAAAAATACTTGTAGTAAATTTAATGATTAAATATTACTGCAAGTATTTTTGTGTTTTTTTATAATTTAAAAAATTGGAGGAGAATTTTATGAAAGAGATTTCTTTATATATACATATTCCGTTTTGTAAACAAAAATGCCTTTATTGTGATTTTCCATCTTATTCTGGAAAAGAAATATTAATGGAGGAATATATAGATGCTCTTAATAGAGAAATATTACAAAAGGCTGAGAAGTATAATATAAATAGCATATTTATTGGTGGTGGTACACCTTCATACTTAAGAGAATCCAATTTACAAAGTCTGTTAGTTACTTTAAATAAATTAAAATTAAAACAAAATTTAGAATTTACAGTAGAATGTAATCCAGGAACATTAAATGGAAGAAATTTAGATATTATGAAAAAATATAATGTTAATAGAATAAGCATGGGATTACAATCTACAAAAAATTCTATTTTAAAGGAAATTGGAAGAATACATAGTTATGAAGAGTTTAAAAACAATTATTTTTTGGCTAGAGATATGGGATTTGACAATATAAATGTAGATTTAATGTTTGGATTGCCAAATCAAACTCTTAAAGATTGGGAAGAATCTTTAGAGGAAATAGCAAAGCTTAAGCCTGCTCATATATCAGCATATAGCTTAATAATTGAAGAAGGAACACGCTTTTATAATTTATATGAACAAGATAAATTGAATTTGCCAGATGAAGATGAAGAGAGACTTATGTATTTATCAACGAAAGATATTTTAAAAAAACATGGATATCACCAATATGAAATATCCAATTTTGCTAAGACAGATAAAGAATGTTTTCATAACAAAACTTATTGGAAATGTAATGAATATTTAGGATTAGGCGTATCAGCTAGTTCATTTATAGATCAAAAGCGAATTAAAAATATAGATAATATTGAGGAGTATATACAAAAGATAAATAGTGGTGAAAATGTAATAGAAGAAATTCATGTAAATGATATAAGTGATGATATGGAAGAATTTGTTTTTATGGGGCTTAGGATGATTGAAGGAATAAAAATAAATGAATTTAAGGAAAGATTTAATAAAGATATATATGAAGTCTATGGCGATGTGATTAAAAAAAATATAAAAAAAGAATTATTAATTTGTAATTCGGAGAAACTAATTTTAAGTTCTAGAGGTATGGAAATATCCAATTATGTTATGAGTGATTTTATATTATAATAGCAAATCTATTCTAAGGCATATAAAAAAGGAATAGGTGGTATGTGTGCTTAATAGACTACTATGAGATTTGCTACTTTACAAAATATACCTCACATCTTGACTTGTTATCTTCTGTATATACGCCTAAAAAGACTAGAATGAATATTAAAAAATCATGTGTAAAAATAAGTAATATAGAAAATCAAAGTAAATAGGAGAAATAATGAGAAAAATTGATGAAATCAAATTATTTTTACCTGTAGAAAGCTATAATAAATATAAATGGAATTGACAAAAAACATCATAAATAATATATTAAAAACATAGTCATTAGCACTCGATGTTAATGAGTGCTAACAAAAAGAGGTGAAGTTATGAGTATTGAGGACAGAAAAATAAGAATACTTCAAGCTATTATCAATGACTATATTCGTACAGGAGATCCTGTAGGGTCAAGAACACTTGCTAAAAACTATAACTTAGGTATCGGCTCTGCAACTATAAGAAATGAAATGGCTGATCTTGAAGATATGGGATACTTAGAACAACCTCATGCTTCTGCAGGAAGAATTCCTTCTAGTAAGGGATATAGATTATATGTTGATAAACTTATGGACAATCAAAGGCTGACAGTTGAGGAAGATTTGAAAATTAAACAATATATAATTGATTCTGCAATGCTTGAAGTAGATAAAATTGTAAAGCAGACTAGTGCATTGTTGTCAGAACTTACTAAATTGACTTGCGTGATTGAATCTCCATCAGTTAAAAAGAGCTTTGTTAAATCAATTCAGCTTATTAAAGTTGATGAATATAATTTAGTATCAGTTTTTTTAACAGATACTGGCCTTATAAAAAATCATATGATTAAGTTGAACAATGGAGTTCCTAAAATTGAAACTTTAATGCGAATAAATCAAGTTATTAATAATAGATTAGTAAATCTTTCAATAGAAGAAATTAATCTAGAAGTAATTAATAATCTAAAAAATGATTTGGGCGAATATGAAGAAATATTTAATGCAATTTTACCTGTTTTATATGAAACATTAAATACAACAAATTCGTCAGAAGTGTTTATGGAAGGAACAACCAATATATTCAATTATGCAGAATATAACGACATTGATAAAGCTAAAGAAATATTATCACTTTTTAACGATAAAGAATCTATAATGGATTTATTTAATCCACAAGATAATATTACAATTAGTATAGGCGATGAAAATTATAAACAACAAGCTAAGGACTGCAGTATAATATCTGCTGAATATTCTTTTAGAGATAGACCAATTGGTAAAATTGGGTTAATTGGACCTAGAAGAATTAATTATTCAAAGGTAATAACAATTATGGCGGAAGTCATAAAAGAACTTAATAATATGTTAAGTAATGAAAAAATATAGATATTAGATTTGAAAGCGAAGAGGTGTGTTTTAAAGATATGAAAAATGAAGAACTGAATAATGAAGAAATTAAAGATGAAACAGTAACTAATGAAAATCAAATTACAAATAATGACCAAATGGAAAATGAGGAATCTAGTGAAACACTTGATGAAGTTTCTGAAAATGAGGGGACTACAGATGGTGAACTAAATATAGTAAAAAAGCAAAAAGACGAAAATAAGAAATTACAAGAAGAATTAGATATGACTAAAGATAGACTTTTAAGAGTGACAGCTGAATATGACAATTATAGAAAAAGAACAACTAAAGAAAAAGAAGGAATATATAGTGATGCATATGTAGATGTATTAAAAGAAATTATTCCAATTATTGATAATTTAGAAAGAGCTGTTGCAGCTGATGGAAGCATAGAAGATTTGAAAAAAGGAATTGAGATGACAATAAAAGGATGTCAAGATTCATTTACAAAGCTTGGAATTGAAGAAATAGATGCTTCGGGAGAATTTGATCCTAATGTTCACAATGCAGTAATGCATATAGAGGATGAAAGTTTAGAAAAAAATGTAATAGCAGAAGTATTCCAAAAAGGATACAAAAAGGATGATAAAATAATAAGACATACAATGGTTAAAGTAGCTAATTAAATTTTAACAATATAGTTAAAAGATAAAAATAATTAAATGCAAAATTCAAATTAAAATAAACTAATAAAGTTTTAGGAGGAATATATTATGGGAAAAATTATAGGAATTGATTTAGGAACTACAAATTCATGTGTAGCAGTTATGGAAGGTGGAGAACCAACTGTTATTGCAAATGCAGAGGGATCTAGAACTACTCCATCAGTAGTATCATTTCAAGCAAGTGGAGAAAGATTAGTTGGTCAAGTTGCAAAAAGACAATCAATAACAAATCCAGATAAAACAATTATCTCAATAAAGAGACATATGGGAACTGGATACAAAGTTGATATAGATGGAAAAAATTATTCACCACAAGAAATTTCAGCTATGGTACTTCAAAAAATCAAAGCAGATGCTGAGTCTTATTTAGGCGAAACAGTAACACAAGCAGTTATAACTGTACCAGCTTACTTTAATGATAGCCAAAGACAAGCAACAAAAGATGCAGGAAAGATTGCAGGCCTTGAAGTTTTAAGAATAATAAATGAACCAACAGCAGCAGCACTAGCTTATGGTTTAGATAAAACAGATAATAATCATAAAATATTAGTTTATGATTTAGGTGGTGGTACTTTCGACGTATCTATTCTAGATCTTGGAGATGGAGTATTCGAAGTATTATCAACTAATGGAGATACAAAACTTGGTGGAGATGACTTTGATGAAAAGATCATGCACTTTATTGCAGATACATTCAAAGCTGAAAATGGAATTGATTTAATGCAAGATAAAATGGCACTTCAAAGATTAAAAGAAGCTGCTGAAAAAGCTAAGATTGAATTATCAGCATCAACTCAAACAAGTATTAACTTACCATTTATTACAGCAGATGCAACAGGTCCAAAACATATAGATTTAACTTTAACTAGAGCTAAATTCAATGAAATTACTAATGACTTAGTTCAAAGATCAATTGAACCAATGAAAAAAGCATTAGCTGATGCTAAACTTTCATTAAGTGACATTGAAAAAATAATCTTAGTGGGTGGATCAACAAGAATTCCTGCAGTAGTAGATGCAGTTAAGAACTTTACAGGAAAAGAACCATCTAAGGGGGTTAATCCAGATGAATGCGTCGCAGTTGGTGCAGCTATTCAAGCAGGTGTATTAACAGGAGAAGTTAAAGATATAGTATTACTTGATGTTACTCCATTAACACTAGGAATTGAAACAGCAGGTGGAATCGCTACTCCATTAATCGAAAGAAATACAACTATACCAACAAAGAAGAGCCAAGTATTCTCAACTGCTGCAGATAGTCAAACATCAGTTGAAATCAATGTAGTTCAAGGTGAAAGACAAATGGCTATGGATAATAAGTCACTTGGACAATTCACACTTTCAGGAATAGCTCCAGCACCAAGAGGAATTCCTCAAATCGAAGTAACATTTGATATAGATGCTAATGGTATTGTTAAGGTATCAGCTTTAGATAAAGGAACTGGAAAAGAAGCTAATATCACAATTACAGCTTCAACTAACTTAAATGATGATGAAGTTGATAAGGCTGTAAAAGAAGCTGAAAAATTTGCTGAAGAAGATAAGAAGAGAAAAGAAAAAGTTGAAACTGCAAACACTGCAGATCAAACAATCTATCAAATAGAAAAAACATTAGGAGAAGTTGGCGATAAAGCTACAGATGAAGAAAAGGTTGGAGTTCAAGCTAAAATTGAAGAGCTTAAGAAGCTTAAAGATAGTGATGATGTAGAAGCTGTTAAAGCTGCAATTGAAGCAGTAAACCAAGCATTCTATCCAATAGCTACAAAGATGTATCAACAAGCTGGAGGAGCAGATGGAGCAGGAGTTGATCCAAATGCAGCAGCTGGAGGAGCTCAAAGTGCACCACATGATGATAATGTTGTAGATGCAGATTTCAAGGTAGATGAAGACAAATAAGATAAATAGGTGACTAAATACTAATTATCTAATATAAGTGAGAATCGAAATTTTATATTTCGCTCTTCGAACTTACCCAGCGAACGTATGTGAGTCGGGTTTCATTAGTGAAATAGGGAAGGCAAACTCGTCTTCCCTTTTTCTAAAGCATAAGAAAAGAACAAGTAAAAGATGTAATGTATATATTGTGCAGGGGAGAGAATACTACTAGTTTATTATATGTACTATTAGCAAGTATTACTAATGCAACATGATACAAAATCGAGTATAATATAACTTGTTATTTTTTAAAATATGCTTAAATTAAAAATAAAACCAGGTGGTGAATATATACAAATGGCAAGTAAAGACTATTATGAATTACTTGGACTTGAAAAAGGTGCAGGTGATGATGAAATAAAAAGAGCCTTTAGAAAATTAGCAGTAAAATATCATCCAGATAAAAATCAAGGAAATGCTGAAGCCGAAGAAAAGTTTAAGGAAATAAATGAAGCTTATCAAATTCTCTCAGATCCTGAAAAGAGAGCTAAGTATGATCAATTTGGATCAGCTGCTTTTGATGGTAGTGGAGGCTTTGGTGGCGGAGGCTTCGATGGCTTTGATATGGGCGGTTTTGGTGATATTTTCGAGTCATTCTTTGGTGGTGGCGGCGGAAATGCTAGAAGAAAGAATGGTCCAGTAAGAGGAAATGATATTGAGTATACAATAACATTAACTTTTGAAGAAGCTGTTTTTGGGGCCGAGAAAGAAATATCAGTTACTAGAAGTGAAAATTGTGAGCAATGTCATGGAAGTGGAGCAGAACCAGGAACTAATTCAAAGACTTGCCCAACCTGTGGTGGTCAAGGACAAGTAAGAGTACAAAGACAAACTCCTCTTGGAAGCTTTGTTTCAACATCAACATGTGATACATGTAGGGGTACTGGTAAAATAATAGAAAAACCATGCTCACATTGTAGAGGAAAAGGTAATGTTAGAAAGACAAGAAATATAAAAGTTAACATACCAGCAGGTGTTGATACAGGAAATGTAATGCCGCTTAGAGGACAAGGCGAGCATGGATTAAGAGGTGGAAGCCCTGGAGATTTATATGTAAAGATTAATGTAACACCATCAAAAGTGTTCACAAGAAAAGGAAATGACGTGTATATAGATGCTCATGTTTCTATGGCTAAGGCTGCCTTAGGTACAGAAATAACTGTATCTACAGTAGATGGAAATGTTAAATATAACGTTCCAGCAGGGACTCAATCAGGAACAATGTTTAGATTAAAAGGCAAGGGTATACAAAGAGTTAATTCAAGTGGAAAAGGAGATCAATACGTGAAAGTTGTAGTTGATATTCCTAAGGCATTGAATAAAGAGCAAAAGGAAGCATTGTATGATTTAATGAGAGCATCAGGTGAAGACTTTGATGAAACTAACGCTCCTAAGAAAAAACTATTTGGAAAAAAATAAATAAGATATCTAAATTAAGCACTTATGTCACTAGATAGTAAGTGCTTTTTTTGATATACTTATAAAGTAAAAAAGTCATATAAAAAGGTAAAAAAGTTATAAAGGCGATGTTTAAAAAATATCAAATGAATAAAAAGGAGGTAGTTACCAAGAATTAATAACATTGCAAGCCCTAAAAGAATAAAAGAATTTCATGGTAAGTTATAATAATTAAAATTATACTAGCTACTTGATTTTTTTAGAAAGTCAAAACCATTGATGTTTGAATGAATTAATAAAGTAACTTATTATTTAAATTTAATAATATTTTTATAGAGGTTTATGGAATTTTGGTGACGGAAGTGATTTGAATAATTTAAAAGAAGAATTATTAGGCGAAATAGAAGGATTTAGAGCATTAGGTCATAAATTTTTAGATGGTGAATTATCTGTTTCAGAATTTAAACATGCATCTGGTGGAATGGGCGTATATGCAGAGCGTAATAAAAAAAGTTTTATGATTAGACTTAGAACGTCCTCAGGCATAACAGATATTGATCAAATGAAATGGCTTTGTAATATGGCAGAAAGACATGGATTAGAAAAGATTCATTTAACTACAAGAGAAGCAATTCAATATCACAACTTATCAATAGATGGAGTTTGTGAAATTATGAGAGAAGCATTAGAACATGACGTATATAGCAGAGGAGCAGGTGGAAATTATCCTAGAAATGTTGCAATGTCTCCTTTAGCTGGAGTTGATAAATTTGAAGCTTTTGATGTAACACCTTATGCATTAGCTGTAAATAAGCATTTTATAAAACAAATAAATACATATAAATTACCTAGAAAAATCAAAGTATCTTTCTCAAGTAGCAATATGGATTCTGGACATTGCAATATTACAGATTTAGGATTTTTAGCAGTTGTAAAAGATAATAAGCAGTATTTTAAAGTTTATTTAGGTGGAGGACTTGGAAGAAATTCTAAGATTGGCATAGAATATGATGAACTTGTAGATCCGAGTGAAGTATTAGATTATGTAGATGCAATGATAAGCCTTTTTATAAAAGAAGGAGATTATGAAAATAAAAATAAAGCTCGTATAAGATATATATTAGAGAGAATGGGTAAAGATGACTTTATAAAATGCTATAAAGAACATTTAAAAATAGTAAAAGAAAAAGAAAATTTAAAGCTAGAAGTATCATCAAAAGAGTATAACAAAGAAGGTAAAGAAATAGACGTAGACCATCAAAGACTATATGAGCAAAAACAAAAAGGATTATATAGTGTTTATTTCCATCCAATTGGCGGTCAAATATATCTTAAAGATTTAAAGATGATCTTAGAAGCTTTAGATAAAATAGATGATGCACAAATAAGACTTACTATGACAGAAGGAATGTATCTTAGAAATTTAAATGGTGAAGAAGCAAAGAAGATGCTAGAGCTTACCCAAGATCTTGGAGGAGAAACTCATTTAGAACAAAGTGTATCTTGTATTGGAGTACCAATATGTCAGATTGGAATTGTAGAAAGTCAAAAAACATTAAATGCTATAATTGATTACTTCAAAGAAAAAGGATATAAGAAAGATGTATTGCCAAGAGTTCACATATCAGGATGTGGAAATTCATGTGGAATACATGAAGCAGCATTAATTGGATTTACAGGAACTCGTAAAAAGGTAGATGGGAATTTAGAAGATGCCTTTGAACTGCATATAAATGGGTCATTCGAAGATAGAAAAGCAAGACTTGGTAAAGTTTATGGCTGTATACTTGCAAAAGAGGTTCCAGAATTTTTATATGAATTAGCTTTACTTTTAGAAAAGAGAAATATTAATTTCCATGATTATGTTGAAAAACATGAAGAAGAATTAATAGGATTAGTAGATAAATATAAAAAATAACAATTAAGGCATATTCCGAAGAATTTATGATAATATTCTTCGGAATATTGTCATATTAGGATATATTTAATGGAATATATCTAAATAAGAATTGTAATGGACATCACAATACCTTTTTTAGATAAAAATTGCAATATAAATTTTTATATGTATAATTATTATGAATGATAAAAGATGGAGTGAATTAACATGAGAATGAGAAAAAAACCATGGGCGAGGCCAGAGTTAGAATGTTGTGACTTTTTTGTTATAAGTCCTAAAGAATATAAAGGTAAATGGAAAGAATCTTTTGGAAATGATAAACCTATATATTTAGAGCTTGGATGTGGAAAAGGAACCTTTATAGCAGTGCATGGCTCTGAAAATTCTAATATTAATTATATTGCTATTGATATAAAAGATGAAGTTTTAGGATTAGCCAAGAGAAATATCGAAGAAGCATATAATGAAAAAAACAAATGTTTGGACAATATAAAGCTAATGGCTCAAGAAATAGGACTTATTAATGAAATGTTAAACGAAGAAGATTTAATAAGTAGAATATACATAAATTTTTGTAATCCTTGGCCTAAGGAAAAACATAAAAAGAGAAGATTAACTCATACAAGACAATTAGAACAATATAAGACATTCTTAAAAAATGAAGGTGAAATTTATTTTAAAACAGATGATGATGAATTATTTGAGGAATCACTTGAATATTTTAAAGAATCTGGGTTTAAAATTACATATATAACTTATGATCTTCATAATAGCGATTTTAAAGGGAATGTTGAAACTGAACATGAAAAAATGTTTACTAAGCAAGGAATAAAAACTAAATTTTTAATTGCTAGTAAGATATAAAATATTTATAAATTACTAGTTGAATAGTGCAAGTAGACGAATTATAATTACTAGAATTTAAGAATTTAAGAATTTAAGAATTTAAGAATTTAAGAATTTAAGAATTTAAGAATTTAAGAATTTAAGAATTTAAGAATTTAAGAATTTAAGAATTTAAGAATTTATAGTTACAATGCGAATTTAAGATGAATTTCTAGAAAATATACACATATAGAAAAGATGCAACACAGTAACTACAAAGAACTTTAGAAATCTCAGAAAGAGATTTAATCAAAAATTGCTAACTGCTAACTGAATTAAAGGAAGGATGATAAAAATGGATGGAATGTGGATTGAAATTAGTGTAATAACAAAAAGTGAGGCGCTAGAGCCTATATCAGGAATATTCTATGAATTAAATTGCCCAAATATTGCAATCGAAGATCCGGAAGATTTACTTTCAAGAGAACAAGGACCATTGACTTGGGATTTTGCAGATATAAATATTTTAGAACATAAAGGAAACGCAGCTGTAATTAAAGCTTATTTTTCTCAAGACGATAATGTTGAAGAAATCGTTGAATATGTAAAAGAAAAGATTACAGAAATTAAAGAACTTGGATTTGATATTGGTGAAGGCAAAGTAGAAGTTAAAAAAATGCATGAAGAAGATTGGGCAAATAATTGGAAACAATATTATAAGCCAGTTAAAATAACAGATAAAATTGTTATTAAACCTATTTGGGAAGATTATGATAAAAGTGAAAAGGAATTAATCATAGAATTAGATCCAGGTATGGCATTTGGAACTGGAACTCATGAAACTACTAGAATGTGTATTAAAGCTTTAGATAAGTATGTAAAGCCTAATACAACAGTATTTGATGTTGGGTGTGGATCAGGTATACTTTCAATAGCTGCTGCGAAACTTGGAGCTAAACATGTAGTAGGTGTTGATTTAGATCCTGTTGCTGTCGATTCATCTAAGGAAAATATAAGTTATAATGATTTAGATAATATTGAGATATTAGAAGGAAACCTTTTAGATGTAGTAGATGGAAAAGCTGACATCGTAGTTGCTAATATAATAGCAGAAATTATTTGTGTATTAACAGATGATGTTAAGAAAGCTTTAAATAATGGTGGCTTATTTATTACTTCAGGTATAATTCACGACAGAGTAGATATGGTTAAAGAGAAGTTTGCAGAAAGTGGATTTGAAATTATAGAAATAAATCAAGATGGAGAATGGAACTGCATAGTGGCAAAATCTATCGGTTAGGAGTTTGTATGCATAAATTTTTTACAGAACCTTATAATATCAATGAAACTGAAGGAAAAATAATTGGAGATGATGTAAAGCATATTTATAAGGTCTTAAGGTTGTCTGAAGGTGAAGAAGTAGTATTAAATAATTGTGAAGGTTTAGAATATTTAGGAGAAATAAAAACTATAACTAAAAATGAAGTTGTAGTTAGTATAATTAAGAAATTAGACATAAACAATGAAAGTAAAGTCAAGGTGCACCTTTTTCAAGGATTACCAAAAGGACAAAAGATGGATTTAATAGTGCAAAAGGGAACAGAACTTGGAGTCTTTGAATTTATTCCTACAATTACAGCTAGAGTTGATGTAAAGTTGAAGGGCGAATTCAAAAAGCTTGATAGATTAAATAGAATTGCACTTGAAGCGTCAAAGCAATCTAAAAGAAGTATTGTTCCTCAGGTTAAAGAAGTTATTGAATTTAAAGAAGCTTTAAATCAGTTGAAGGAAATGGATTTGACTATAATTCCTTACGAAAATGCAGAAGATTTTGGTATTAAAAGTCTTGTGAATTATCTTAATAATAAAAATATAGATTTGGATAATATAGATAATGTGGGAATTTTAATAGGACCTGAAGGTGGATTTGAAGAAGAAGAAATTCATGAGTTGAAAGAACAAGGTGCTTACATTGTAACACTTGGGAATAGAATATTACGTACAGAAACAGCTGGATTTACAGCAACTGCCCTAGTTCAGTATGAACTAGGGGATTTAGGAGGGAAGCTACTGTAATGGGAGAAAACCAAATAAAAATAGTTAGGTCAAGTAATGATAAACTTGAAGTTAAAAAGATAGCCAAGAAGAATATTGATGGAAAACAGTTCGTAGCCTTTGCAACATTAGGTTGTAGGGTAAATCATTATGAGACAGAAGCAATGGCAGAAAAGTTTATTAGAGAAGGATATGAGGTCACAGATTTTGAAAACTTCGCTGACGTTTATGTTATAAATACATGTTCAGTAACTAATATGAGCGATAAGAAATCAAGGCAAATAATAGGTAGAGCAAGACGAATAAATGAAAATGCAATAATTGCAGCAGTCGGTTGTTATTCTCAAGTATCACCTGAAGAAGTATCTAAAATAGAAGGTGTAGATGTTGTTCTTGGAACTAGAAATAAAGGTGATATTGTTTATTATGTAAATAAAGCTAAGGATGAACAAAAGCCACAATTGATGGTTGGAGAAGTTCTTAAAAATAAGCAATTTGAAGAATTAAATATAGAAGAATATCAAGATAAGACTAGAGCATTTTTAAAAATACAAGATGGTTGTAATAGATTTTGTGCATATTGTTTAATACCATATACAAGAGGAACAACTTGTTCTAAAGATCCGGAAAAGGTATTAAATGAAATAGAGAAGTTATGTGAACATGGATTTAAAGAAATAATTTTATCTGGAATCCACACAGCGTCTTATGGTGTTGATTTAGATGGAAATATAACTTTAATAACGTTATTAGAAGAAATTGAAAAGATGGATGGTATAGAAAGAGTAAGAATAGGCTCTATTGAACCAAGTTTTTTCACAGATGAAGTAATAAAAAAGATGAAGAATATGAAAAAATTATGTCCACAATTCCATTTATCACTTCAAAGTGGATCTGATTCTACGTTGAAAAGAATGAATAGAAGATATACGGCTAAAGAATATGAAGATGCAGTTAATAAAATAAGAGAAAATTTAAAAGATGCTTCAATAACAACAGATGTGATTGTTGGTTTTCCAGGAGAAACTGATGAAGAATTTAATGAAACATACGAATATTTAAAGAAGATTAAACTAACTAAAACACATATATTTAAATTTAGCCCAAGAAAAGGGACTAAGGCAGCAGATATGTCTAATCAACTAGATGGTACAGTTAAAGATAAAAGAAGTAAGGCTTTAATCGAATTAAATGCAATAAACGAAGGCAACTTTAGTAAATCATTAGTTGGACGAGAATTAGATGTTTTGGTTGAACAAGAAGTTTCTAACAAACCAGGAACATTTGAAGGATATACTAGAAATTATGTGAAAGTTGAAATAGTTAATGGCATTGAGAATATGGTTGGCAAGATAATTCCTTGTAAGATAGAAGAAGCAAATGGAGATTATGTTGTTGGAAAAATTATATAAGTTTGATATAATAAAGTATAAAATGAAACTTTACTTATATTAAATCGCTAAGTAAGTTCCATGAACCAAAGGAAGTTAAATTACATGCGTAATTTAATTAAGTTCGAAGGATGAAATGTAAAATACCTACAGAGAAAGTTGTAGTATTCAAATGAATAAGTAAGTTAACTAGCAGAACTAGTTAATTAAGTTCGAATAATCAAATACAATAGTTGAATTCTCACTTATAACTTAGGGAGGTGAATTTATGGAAGATTGTTTGTTTTGTAAAATTGCAAAGGGAGAAATTCCAAGTAAAAAAGTATATGAAGATGATAAAGTATATGCTTTTTATGATATAAATCCAGAAGCACCAATACACTTTTTGGTAATACCCAAAGAACATATTGAAAGTGCTAATGATTTAAATGATAATAATATCGATATTGTTTCACATATATTTAAGGTTATTAATAAGCTAGTATCAGAACTTAAGATAGCTGAGACCGGATATAGAATTGTAAATAATTGTGGTGAAAATGGAGGGCAAAGTGTAAAACATCTTCATTTTCATGTACTTGGAGGAAGATGTTTACAATGGCCACCAGGTTAAAAGTCAAATGATTATTTAAGCTAGAAATCTTTGGATATTCTTTCTTAAATTATTGACATTGTTTATTTGAATATTGTATAATATAGCATGTGTTATTAAGCCCATAGCTGAGTTAATATTAGCTAGCGGAGGGAGGGATAGTAAATGTCAGAAATTAAAGTTGGAGAAAATGAAACAATTGAAAGTGCATTAAGAAGATTTAAGAAAAAATGTGCTAGAGCTGGGGTTCTTTCTGAAGTTAAGAAGAGAGAACATTTTGAAAAACCAAGCGTTAGAAAAAAGAAAAAATCAGAAGCTGCTAGAAAGAGAAAGTTCAAATAATGATGTTTTCTTTTGAAAGAAGGTATAAATATGTCAGCAATTAAAGATAGATTACAAGAAGACTGGAAAACTGCTTTAAAAGCAAAAGATAGGTTCACAACTAGTGTAATTAGTACAGCTAAAGCTGCAATATTGTTAGTTGAAAAAACTGATAATAGAAAGCTTGAAGAGGATGAAGTCATCAGTATACTAGCTAAAGAAGTCAAGCAAAGAAGAGAGTCTATGCTTGAATTTGAAAAAGGTAATAGACAAGATTTAGTTGATCAGTGTAAAGCTGAAATCGAAATTTTATTAAAATACCTTCCTCAGCAGTTAGGTGAAGAAGAAGTAAAGCAAATAGTAAAAGAATCGGCAGAAGAATTGGGTGCAAATAGCATTAAGGATATGGGAAAAGTTATGTCAGCTGTTAGACCTAAGATAGTAGGAAAAGCTGATGGTAAACTTGTAAGTCAGATTATTAAAGAATATTTAAATAATAAATAATAAAAGAACTCAAGAAAATCTTGAGTTCTTTTATTATTTATTATGTACATTAAAAAAATAACTGCAAAAAGATACTTAGGTATAAATATTTTGAGTATTAATCTTCTAATCCTATCATAAATTACAATGAAGAAGTTTATGTAGGAGGAGAATATGGAAGATAAATTTCAAAAAGGAAAAGAAAAAATACTTGATAAATTAGATTTTCCACGAGATATTTCGCTAGATTTACCAAAGATAATAGTTGTAGGAAATAGAGAGATAACAATTGAAAATCATAAGGGTATTATATTTTTTGAAACTAATATGGTTAAAATAAATTCTAGAATTGGATTTATCGTAATAAGAGGGGAAGGATTGGAAATACTTTTTATTGCTGAAACAAGTATTACCATAAGTGGAACTTTTGAGGGTGTTTCATATGAGAGGTAAAGAATGATATTTAATGAGCTAAAATTAGGACAAATAACCATAGAAGTTAGTGCTTTAATGCCAGAAAAAATATTAAACATACTTTGGAAAAATGAGATTTATACATGTAATATTGTCAAGATTGATTTAACTACAATTAGGTTTATAATATATTTTAAAGACTATAAAGAAGCAGAAATGCTAATTAAAAAGTATAAAGGAAAAGTAAGAATAGTTAAAACAAGTGGTATAATTGTTTTACTTATGAAAATGAAAAGGAAAGTATCCTTGGTTATTGGAATTTTAATGTTTTTTATAGTTATATATATATTATCTAATTATATATGGGCCATAGACATACAGACACAAAAAAACTTAAGTCCTTTCGAAATTAGACAACAACTTTCATCAATTGGAATCAAACCAGGACTTAATAAATCACAAGTAGATGTATATGAAATAGAAAAAAAGATGGAAGATTTAAATAGTCAAATAATGTGGATTAGAATTAGAGTAGAAGGATCAACACTCAAGCTAGTAATAAAAGAAAAGGTAAATCCACCATCTACAGAAAAAGTATTATTTAATCAGGTTGTTGCTAAGATGGATGGAGAAGTAAAAAGAGTATATACTAATTCAGGTAATCCAGCAGTAATTCCTGGGGATATAGTAAAAGCTGGTGATGATTTAATATTACCTATTCAAGGAAGAGAAGGCTTTGAACAAGAAGTGAAACCTAATGGAACAGTTATAGCAAATACTTTCTATGAAAAGTTTATGGAAGTTCAAATAAGTGGAGAAAAACTTGAAAGAACAGGGGAGAAGAATAGTGATATTTATTTAAGTTTTTTTGGGAAAAAAATTTACTTAGAAAAAGCTATAAATCCATTTCATTATTATGATAAAATAGAAGAAAAGGACGGAGTTGTTAATAAAACAATATATTTCAAAAAAGAGGGAAAAACTGTAAAGTTAGATAAAGATAATACAGTCAAAGAAGCTACTGAAAAATTACAGGAATCATTACGAAAAACACTTAGCAATGATGCTAAAATTATAGATAAAAAAATTACAGTAGATGATATTAATGATGGAAAGATATTAGTCAAAGTTACATTTACTGTAGAACAAGATATTGCAAGAAAAATATCATAAGTCATAGTTGACTTGTTATTTTATTTCGTGTATTTAAATACTTTATTATAAGATGAAAAGGTGAATAACATGAATATAAAACAGAATAAACAAAATAATAATAAGATTCAAAGAATTATATTATTTACATTTGTATTTATTATAGGTTATTTATTGCTTGCTACTGCGATAACTCCAAAGCAATATAGTTTAAAAGAAGGAGATATACCTAGAGTAGATATAAAAGCACCAAGAGATACCGTAGATGAAAAAGCTACTAAAGAAAAGGAAGAGCAAGCTCTTGAAAAAGTGGGGAAACAATATACATTAAGACCTGAAGTTAAAAAAGAAGCGGAAGAAAACACTAAAGCTTTATTTGAAAAACTAATAACCCTAAGTACTAATTCTACAGTTGATGCAAATTCTACAGTTGATGCAAAAGAAAGTGAAAAAATAACTGAACTAAAGAAGTTAACATCATTTCAGTTGACAGAAGAACAATGTAAGGTACTAATAGGTATTACAAAAGACAATTTAGCAGATTTAGAAATAAAAACAATTAATATAATTAATAAGGTATATGAAAAAAATATAAATGAAAATGATGAGGTTGCTATCCAAGGCGCAAGAGGAGCTGCTATATTAGAAATAGATACTTTAAAGTTAGATAATGAAGTATCAAGCACATTAAAGCCTATTATTCAAACTCAAATAAATGCAAATGTTTTTTTTGATGAAGAAAAGACAAATGAAACAATACAAGAAGCTCAAAAAAATATATCTAAAGTTATAATAAAGCAAAATCAGATTATAGTGAAAGAAGGAGAACCTGTAACTCAAGATCAGATAGATATCTTATCAGACTTAGGAATGTTAAATGATGAAAATGAAACAGTATATCTATATGTATATTTAGCACTTGCTGTGTTTTTAGCAATAGTTCTATTTCTTCAATATAATTATATTAAGTTAAATTATAAAGAGATATTTAAAAGTACTAAAAAATTGATTTTAATAAGCGTTATAAATTTGATTTCACTAATACTTGCTAGAACAATAGGAATTATATCACCATTTTTAATTCCATTTGCTTGTGCACCTATGATGCTTACATTATTATTAAATTATAAAATATCACTTGTAATTAGTACTTTAAACATAATAATCATAGGTGCACTAAATGGATTTGATGTTCAAGTTATGTTACTTGGTATTGTAAGTTCAATATTAGGTGCTACATTGTTAAAGAAGATGCAACAAAGAAATGAATTATTATATTCAACAGTAAATATTGCAGTAGTTAGTGCAATACTGACATTATCCACAGGAATATTAATATCAAGTAATCTTCGAGATGTATTAATAAAGGCTGGTATTACAGTTATAGGAGGCCTTTTATCAGGTATATTTGCACTAGGAATATTACCATTTTTAGAAGGAATGTTTAATGAGGTTACAACTTTAAAGTTATTAGAATTATCAAATCCTAATAATCCACTTTTGAAAAAATTATTAATGGAAGCACCAGGCACATATCATCATAGTATGCTTGTTGCAAATCTTGCCGAGATGGCAGCAGAAGAAGTTGGTGCTAATTCAGTAATTACTAGAATAGGGTGTTATTATCATGATATCGGAAAAACAGAAAGACCATACTTTTTTGGTGAAAATCAAATGGGTGGGGATAATCCTCACAAGAATATAACTCCTAATTTAAGTACAATGATAATAAAATCTCATGTAAATGATGGTCTTGAATTAGCAAAAAAACATAACTTACCAAAGGTAATTCAAGATATCATAGCAGAACATCATGGAAATACAGTAGTTAAATATTTTTATTACACAATGAAAAATAGTGCTGAAGATCCAAGCGAAATAAAAGAAGAAGATTATATGTATGAAGGTCCGATACCAAGTTCAAGGGAAGCTGGAATAGTAATGCTTTCTGATAGCGTTGAAGCTGCTGTAAGGTCTATTAAAGAGCCTAATAAAGATAAGATTAATGAAATGGTAAATAGTATTATTGATGATAAATTATCATGCGGTCAATTAAATAATTGTGATTTGACATTAAAGGATATAGAAAAAATTAGAATATGTTTTTTAACTGCATTAAATGGTATATATCATCAAAGAATAGAATATCCTAAAGAGAAAATCAAAGATTTAAATGATGAAAATAATAAAATCAAAACTAAGGAGTAATTTAAATAATGATTTATGTAGATAACAGACAAAACAAATTAGAAGTAAATGATGGGTTGATTAAAAAACTATCAAAAGTAATAGAATTTGCATTAAAAGAAGAAGAAGTTGATTTAAAATGTGAAGTTTCTTTATTATTTGTAGATAATGATGAAATTAAAGAGATTAATAATGATACTAGAGGCATAAATAAAGAAACGGATGTATTATCTTTTCCTATGTTAGAATATAAAAATAAAAAGGTATTTAAGGAAGTATATAAAAATTATAAATTTTCTCAAACTGATTTTGATGGGGAAGAACTTGTACTTGGGGACATAGTACTTTCTTTAGAAAAAGCACTAGAGCAAAGCAAAGAATTTAATCACTCCTATGAAAGAGAAGCTTCGTATTTAGTAGTACATTCAGTATTACACCTTTTGGGATATGATCATATGGAGGATGAAGAAAAAAATGTTATGAGATGTAGAGAAGAGGAAATTTTAAACAAACTTAGTATAACTAGGGAATCCAATTAACAGTTAACAGTTAACAATGTACAATGAAGGAACAAATTCCTTTTGAATTTACAAAAATTGTATACAGATAGAAAAGTGTAAGTGCAACAGTAAACATTTAAAGCAAAAGAAAGAACTTTTTTAAGTTGAACTAAGAATTTATAAAAAACAAATCTCGCAGAGATTTGAACAATAACTGTTAATCGTTAATTGTAAACTGTTAATTGAACAAAGTGGGTGAAGGTAAATGAAGATAAAAAAAACTCTAGAAAGTTTTAACAATGCAATAACTGGGATTATAGACACTGTAAGAACTGAAAGAAATATGAAAATACACTTGATTGTATCTTTAGGTGTGCTAATTGTTAGTTTTTTCTTTGATATAACAAAATATGAGTTTCTTATTTTAGCAGTTACAATAACTATGGTAATGACAGCTGAATTAATAAATACATCTATAGAAGCAGCTATAGACATGACAACAAATTATTATCATCCATTGGCTAAAATAGCTAAAAATGCAGCTGCAGGTGGTGTACTAATTGCAGCTATAAATGCATTACTAGTTGGATACATTATATTTTGGGATAAATTATCTAATTTTTCATTTGATTTAATTAAAAAAGTTAAAAACTCAGAGCCATACACAATATTTATTGTATTAGTAATAGTTTGTATAGCAACAATAATAGCTAAAGCAATATTTGGGGAAGGAACTCCTTTAAAGGGTGGAATGCCAAGTGGGCATAGTGCCCTTGGATTTTCTATTGCAACTGCAATATCATTAATAACAGAAGAGCCAATTTGCATATTGCTTAGTTTCTTATTGGCATTTATAACTGCACAAAGTAGGGTTGATTCGGAAGTTCATAGTATTCTTGAGGTGATAGTCGGGGCGATCTTTGGAATATTATTAACTTTATTTATTTTCACTTTGTTTAGTCTTTAACAAACTTAGAATAATAATATATACAAAAATAAAAAAGTGATAAGCACAACCAAGATCATTTAAGGGAAGTTAACTCGTGCACGAGCTAACTAAGTTCGAGGAACCAAATGCATAAGGGAAGTTAACTAGCAGAGCTAGTTAACTAAGTTCCAATAATGAAATACAAGATTTGGATTATTACTTGTCTCACTTTGGGTACTCTATAATATTTGTACATTGTCAATTAACTTATAAATAGAGTATACTATTTATAAAATAGCAGAATGTTATTTAAGCTTTCTATAGAAGGCTTATTTCAAGGAGGAAAAAATGTTTAAATCAGGATTCGTTACAATAGTTGGAAGACCAAATGTAGGAAAATCAACTTTATTAAATTACATAATGGGAGAAAAGTTATCAATAGTTTCAAATAAACCACAAACAACAAGAAATAATATTCAAACAATATTAACAGGTGATGAGTATCAAATGGTATTTGTTGATACCCCAGGTATACATAAGCCTAAGCATAAATTGGGAGAATTTATGGTGAATTCGGCAAAAGAATCAACTAAAGATGTTGATTTAGTATTGTTTTTAACCAATCCAGACGAGGAAATAGGAAAAGGGGACAAATTTATATTAGAAACTTTAAGAGATAAAAAGTGCCCCGTATTTTTAGTTTTAAATAAAGTTGATGAAAGTACACAAGATAGAGTGGCAAAAAGTTTAGAAATGTACTCAAAAGAATTTAATTTTGCAGAAATCATACCTATATCTGCAATTAAGGGAAAAAATGTTGATGCATTAATAGAACTTATGAAAAAAGTTATGCCAGAAGGACCTAAGTATTATCCAGATGATATGATAACAGATGTTCAAGAAAAGTTTGTTGTATCTGAAATAATTAGAGAAAAGGCTTTAAGAACACTAAGAGATGAAGTACCTCATGGTATAGCAGTAGATATAATTCAAATGAAACAAAATGATATTGGTACATATCATATAGAAGTAGATCTAATATGTGAAAAAGATTCGCATAAAGGAATAATAATAGGTAAGAATGGGCAAACACTTAAAAGAATTGGAGAAACTGCTAGATATGAATTGGAAAAATTCTTAAGAGCTAAAGTTAATGTAAAGATATGGGTTAAGGTTAGAAAAGAGTGGAGAGATAATCAAAACTTATTAAAGGAATTAGGATATAAGCCTAAGAAATAGAATTAATTAATGATGAATAATGAAGGTGGAAATTACTTCGTAATTTCATCCACAATCATTAATTATTCATCATTAATTCTTAATTATTTATAGGGGATGATTAATCTGTCAATTTTTGAAACTAAAGCTGTTATTATAAAGACACAAGATTTTAAAGAAAATGATAAACTAGTTTGGTTTTATACCGAAAAGCTAGGCAAAGTTACAGCTGTAGTTAGAGGTGCCAAAAAAAGTAAAAGTAAGTTTTTAGCATTGACATTGCCTTTATGTTATGGTGAATATATGTTATATAAAGGCAAAAATTTATACACGCTCCAAGAAGGAAAGATAATCAACTCATTTCAAGGGCTTTTAAATGACTTATATAAACTTACTTATTCATCATATTTATGTGAACTCATAGATATTGCATGTTCTGATAATGAAGTTAATATTGAACTTTTCAAAAATTTAGTTACAACATTATATTTATTAAATACAGATGCAATAAATTATGAATTGCTAATAAGATCATTTGAATTAAAATTATTGAGAACTACAGGGTATAATTTAACATTGGATAACTGCAGTATTTGTAGAAAAAAGATATCTTCATCAAATTATATAAGTTTATCTTACTATGGAGGAATATGCGATGAATGTCCAAAAGAACATGGAGTATTCATATCAAAAGGTGCATATAATGCTTTGAGATTCTTGAGGAATCTGGATGTAGATAAGTTATATAGATTAAATTTAAATGATGAGATAAAAGATGAAATAGAAAAGGTGACTACTTTTTTTATATGCAATAATTATGCAAGAAAACCTAAAAGTTTGGATATGTTAAAATTTATTAAGGAGTGATAATTTATGGAAAAGATAACGTTAGAAAAAGTTGACATGGTACGTGAAAGAACAGGCGTAAGTTATGAAAAAGCAAAGGAAGCTTTAGAAGTATGTGAAGGAGATGTATTAGAAGCTTTAATATATATTGAAAAGACTCAAAGCATATTAAATGACAATAATGAATTTTCTAAGGAACCGGAAGAAAATAAAACTTCAATCTCCATAGAAGAGTTAAAAGCTTGGTTCAAACAAATGATAGAAAAAGGTAATGTAACAAGAATAAAGATTAAAAAAGATGATACTGAGTTAATTGATATTCCAGTTAATGCGGGAATTGCAGCTGGTGTAGTAGCTATTATTATTCCATCAATACTAGCAGCAGGAGTTATTGCAGCAATAGCAACTCAAATCACAATAGAGATAACTAAGGAAGATGGTTCTGTAGAAATAATAAACAAACAAGTTTCTAAAGTTGCAAATGATGTTAAAAATAAGGCAAATGATTTTGCAGATAAGGTTAAAAATAAAGTTAATGAAATGAAAAAAGATGCTAAGAATGATAGCTCTGATTCAAAACAAAATGTATATACTGGTTCTGATACAGTATATAGTTATACTGTTAACTTTGATGAAGAAAAAGAAAATTCAGAAGATTAATGATATTAAGATCAATATAGAGAAAAACAGACATAAAAATATTATAAAAGTATTATACAAGAAATAATTAGTAAATTTATTTGATTTTTCTGAAAATTTAGTCTAGTCAAACAATAATTACATGATATAATTAAAGAGTAATAAATATTAGCTAAATATTTCTTGCATTAGTAGAAAGAGGGATAAGATTGAAATTATCACCTAGACAAGAAGAAATAGTGTGCTTAGTTAAGGAAAATCAACCAATAACAAGTGAAGCACTTGCAGGGAGAATTGGGGTAACAAGAGCAGCACTTAGAGCAGATTTAGCAGTTCTTACAATGATAGGAACTTTAGCTGCTAGACCTAAAGTTGGATATGTATACTCTGGAAAATCTTCTAGTGGATTAGCCTATGCACATATAAGTAAAATCAAAGTGTCGGAAATAATGTCTAAACCAGTGACAGTAAGTGAAGATACAATGGTATATGATGCAATCGTATACCTATTTCTTAATGATGTAGGAACATTATTTATAGAAAACAATGGAGTACTTACAGGTGCAGTTTCTAGAAAAGATTTTCTTAAAATTTCAATAGGGGGAACGGATATACATAAAGTTCCGGTTGGCGTAATCATGACTAGAATGCCAAATATAATTTGTGCAAATGAAAATGACAATGCTTATGATTTGGCTAAGAAAATTATTGAACATGAAATTGATAGTATTCCAGTCGTTGAGATATTAAAAAAGATAGAAGGAAAAGACCAAATAAAAATAATTGGTAAGGTCTCAAAGACTAACATAACAAAATTATTTGTTAAACTTGGAGAAAATGAAAATTAATTATTAGGGTAACTACGAGACCTTAGGAAGGAATCGATAGTAATATATTGAGAAAATTATAGAAAAGAGGGAATATTGAGATGACAAATAAGTATGTATATCTTTTTAATGAAGGAAACACTTCAATGAAAAATCTACTAGGAGGAAAAGGCGCTAATTTAGCAGAAATGACTAATATAGGAATCCCTGTACCATTTGGATTTACTGTTACAACAGAAGTTTGTAATAAGTATTATGAAGATGGTAGAAAGATTTCTGATGAGATAATAGGTCAAATTTATGATAGCTTAGCAAAGCTTGAAGAATCTACTGGTAAAAAATTTGGAGATAATTCTAATCCTTTATTGGTTTCAGTAAGATCTGGTGCAAGAGTTTCGATGCCAGGTATGATGGATACTATTTTAAATTTAGGATTAAATGACGTTGCTGTAGAAGCTATGGCAGAATTAACTAACAATCCTAGATTTGCATATGATTCTTATAGAAGATTTATTCAAATGTTCTCTGATGTTGTTATGAATATAGAAAAAAGATTGTTTGAAAACAAGATAGAAGAACTTAAGGAAAAGAAAAACGTTGAATTCGATACAGATTTAACTGCTGATGATTTGAAAGAATTAGTTAGTGAGTTTAAAGAACTATATAAAAAAGAAAAAGGCGAAGAATTTCCAAGTGATCCAAAAGTGCAATTGATTGAATCTATAACAGCTGTATTTAGATCATGGGATAATCCAAGAGCGATAGTATATAGAAGAATGAATGATTATCCTGGAGAATGGGGTACAGCAGTAAATGTACAAGAAATGGTATTTGGTAATAAGGGAGAAACATCAGGAACAGGAGTTGTATTCTCTAGAAATCCGGCTAATGGGGATAATAAAATATATGGTGAATATTTAATGAATGCACAAGGTGAAGACGTTGTTGCAGGAATTAGAACACCACTTCCAATATCAAAATTAAAGGATCAAAATCCTACAATATATAAAGAATTTGAAGATATAGTTAATAAATTAGAATCTCATTATAGAGATATGCAAGATATGGAAATAACAATAGAAGAAGGTAAGTTATACTTCTTGCAAACTAGAAATGGTAAAAGAACAGCTCAAGCAGCTTTAAAGATTGCTGTTGATTTAGTTGAAGAGGGAATGCTTAGTAAAGAAGAAGCAATTTTAAAAGTTGAACCTAAACAATTAGATACATTGTTACATCCAGCATTCTATACTGAAGATTTAAAGAAGGCTGAGCCAATCGGTAAGGGGTTACCAGCATCTCCAGGAGCTGCATGCGGTAAGATTGCATTTACAGCTAATGAAGCCAAAGATAGAGCTGCTCTTGGCGAAGATGTAGTACTTGTAAGACTTGAAACATCTCCAGAAGATATAGAAGGTATGGTAGCTGCCAAAGGAATTCTTACAGTAAGAGGAGGCATGACATCTCATGCTGCTGTTGTTGCAAGAGGAATGGGAACTTGCTGTGTAGCTGGATGTGGAACTATTAGAGTTGACGAGAAAAAGAGAACTGTAGAAGTTAATGGAAAAGTTTATACAGATGAAGATTTTATCTCAATTGATGGTACTAGTGGTAATGTATATGGAGAAAAGATAAAGACAGTTACTCCAGAAATTTCAGGGCATTTTGCAATATTTATGGGATGGGCAGATGAAATAAGAAAATTAAAAGTTAGAGCTAATGCAGATAGTCCAAAAGATGCACAACAAGCAGTTGAATTTGGAGCTGAAGGTGTAGGTCTTTGTAGAACAGAGCATATGTTCTTTGCAGAAGATAGAATTATGGCTGTAAGACAAATGATTACATCTAAAGATCTAGAACAAAGAAAAGTAGCATTAGAGAAGATATTACCAATGCAAAGAGCAGATTTTATTGGTATCTACGAAGCGTTAGAAGAAAAACCTGTTACTATAAGATTATTGGATCCACCTTTACATGAATTCTTGCCAACAGCAGAAGCAGATATTAAAGAATTAGCAAAAGAAATGGGAATAGCTTTTGATGAATTAAAATCTACAGTTTCAGAGTTACATGAATTCAATCCTATGATGGGTCATAGAGGATGCCGTCTTGCAGTATCTTATCCAGAAATTGCAGAGATGCAAGCAAGAGCAATTATAGAAGCGGCTATAGAAGTTAAAAAGAATAAAAATTATGATATTGTTCCAGAAATAATGATTCCATTAGTTGGAGAAATTAAGGAATTAAAATATGTTAAAGATGTTATAGTAAATACTGTAAAAGAAGTTATGGAAGAAAAGGGAGTAACTTTAGAATATAAAGTTGGTACTATGATTGAAATTCCAAGAGCAGCTTTAACAGCTGATGAAATAGCTAAAGAAGCTGAATTCTTCTCTTTTGGTACAAATGATTTAACTCAAATGACATTTGGATTCTCAAGAGATGATGCAGCTAAGTTCTTAGGCTCATACTACGATAAGAAAATATATGAACAAGATCCATTTGGTAAATTAGATCAAACAGGAGTTGGGTCATTAATCAAGATAGCTGTAGAAAAAGGAAAATCTACAAGACCAGACATCCATCTTGGAATTTGTGGAGAACATGGTGGAGATCCATCATCAATTGAATTCTGCCACAATATAGGACTTGACTATGTATCATGTTCACCATTTAGAGTGCCACTTGCAAGACTTGCAGCAGCACAAGCACAAGTAAAAAATAAAAGATAAATCTAAAAAATAAAGAAATAGTATAGGAGTAGTCCATTAACTTGATAAAATAAGAGTTTCAGGCTGTTAATACTATAAAAAATATAGGATATTGGAACTTAAAATTAAGTTCCAATATCCTTATTTTTATATAAGAATTACATGATGAACAATATTATTTTTTTATAAAAAGTAGAATAAAATGAAGATGGGATGTGGAAAATAGAAGCATATTCAACTATATTCTGTTTTAGATACATTTGCATCTAGATAATTTTATATTTTTGATATAGACAAGGAGGATTTATGAAAGATACAAAAAAATTTATTAAAGTATATGGCGATTTTAAGATGCGAAAACTAACAGAAGATGATTTAGAGCAATTTAATGGTCTTTTACGCTATGCTTTTCAAATAACAATGGAAGATCTTTTGCATACCGGCTGGACAGAAGATAAAATTATGCATGCAAAAATGCCTATTCTTCAAAATGCATATGTCCTTGGTTGGTTTTACCACGACAAACTAGCTTCAATGATTGTAGTATACTCCATGAAAGTGAATATTCATGATAACATTTGTAATATGGGGGGAATTACAGGAGTTGCTACCTATCCTGAATATACAGGCAAAGGATTAATTAAATCACTGATTAAACAAGTTATTATGCATATGCATGAAGAAGGACAATCTATTTCTTTTTTATACCCTTATTCAATTCCTCTTTATAGAAAACATGGCTGGGAAATTATTTCTGATAAAATCACTTTTACAATAAAAGATTCTCAGCTTCCAAAAAAAAGGCCGGTAGAAGGAATGATGGAGCGTGTAGATTTGGATTGTGAGGATATTTCTAATGTACATGATTATTTCTCTATGCAGCGTCATGGAGCTATGATTCGTGATGAACTGGCTTGGGATGAATATTGGCGTTGGGATAATGATAATATTATTGCTTCAATTTATTATAGTAAAAATCATAAACCTCTTGGCTATTTAGTTTATTATATTAAGAATGATACATTTTATATTAAGGAAATGGTTTATTTAAATACTGAAGCACATCATGGAATTTGGAATTACATAAGTGCACATTATTCTATGGTAAACGAAGTAAAAGGGAATAATTATTCTGGAGAACCAATGGCTTTTTTATTTGAAGATAGTGAAATGGTTGAGAACATTGAGCCATATTTCATGGCAAGGATTATAAATGTACAAGAATTTATTTTAAAATATCCCTTTTTAGCCATATCACAAAAACTAAAACTTAATTTAAAAATAAATGATTCTATCGCTCCATGGAATAATGGAGTTTTCAACGTTTACTGGGATGGTGAAGAAACAGTTTGTAAAAAAACTGATGATATTCATGCTGCTAATTTGATAGAAATGGATATTCAGACATTAACAACTATGCTCATGGGATATAAGCGTCCTACATTTTTATATGAGTGTGGAAGAATACAGACAGAATATTATATGCTGCGAATTATGGAACAGTTGATACCAGTAGAAAAACCTTATTTTTCAGATTATTTCTAATTTAATAGAACATTTGAATATTCAAAAACATTCATTAATGCTTGCAGGAATATTAAAAAATTTAGTTTATTACTAACAAAATGAAATGGAAGGCATACATTTGTTCCAACAAAATCTTCAATAATTAGAATAAATGTATGACCTTTCTTTCAGTAGTTTATGAATATAATTCTAGGTTTAAAGCAAAATTGTGTTGAATTCTTTTTGTACCTCATCTATTATCCTTAATGCAAAATCATATTGAAGGTCTGTTTTTGCGGTTGCATTTGATAGTAAAGTTAAAAAGGCAGATTTATTACACTTGTTAATATTTTTATAATAATCTCTTGATATTTTCCAGTATTTTTGTGGAAAACAAATATATGAAATCAAATATTTTAAATCTGATTCTGTTAAAGGGGAATATTCATTATAAGTTTTTAATACAGATAAGGCTAAGTCAATATTCCATTTGGTGTTTTCGCGCTTAAGTAATCTACGCATAAAATATGCTAAGTCTTTTGCACAATAATCTACCTTGCATTTATCAAAGTCTATTATCCAAGGATCTAAATCAGATGGAAAAATTAAATTTTTATTTACATAATCACCATGGCATAAAGATTTACTCAAATTATTATTATCAATTTTATTTGACATATTTAAAGAAATTTTAGCAAGACGTAAATTCATATCAAAGGTTGAAATAAATTGTCTTGAAAATGTATCTTTATACTTAAAGGCTTCATTTGATGTTTGAAGTAAATCTTGAAAATGTTTTAAAATTGATATGTAATAATCATCAAATCCTTCTTTTAATGAACTACCTAAAATAGGCTGAAAGTCACGAGAAATAGAGTGGACTGTAGAAAGCTTTTTTACGGAAAGTATGACATGATTAATATTATCAAAATTACATTTCTCTCCTTCAATCCAAGGTGTTAGTATAAAAAGCATGTTTTGATAAGATACAAATCTATTATTATCAATAGTAGGTAAAAGTTTTGGTACTCTGATATTATTTCTATATAGCCATTCAATTGCTGAATATACATATAGTAAATCTTTTGTATTATAATAAACTTTTTTCAAACAATAACTTTTTTCTTTAAAATCTATTCTATATACTGCTCTTTGTTTATCTGTATCTTTAAATTTAATAATTGAAATTCGTGAGTTTTGTAAATTATAGTGAGTCAAAACATTTTGCTTTATGATTTCAGGGGAAAGATTACATTCTTGTAAAGATAAAACTTCATTGCTCATAAATACACTCCTTAATAAGGTGATTATTGTTTACATAGAGATTTAATACTTTAGATAAAAATCTTTATTATTAAATAATATTAAAGTTATTTTAGTAATATACTTAAAGAATTTTATAAAAATATAAAAAATTATATGTAAACGATAGTATTTTTTTATTATTTGCAAATAATAAATATGGTCGATAAATAGAGGAATATAATGATAAATATAGAATACATAAAAAGAGGTGATAATATATGAATGTGAGGGAAAAAATTCAGAGTTTTGAAAGCTTGACATTAATTAAAGAAGCGGCTTTTTCAAAAAAATCTTTAGGAAGAAAAATTAAAGAAGAAGAAGACGATATTAGAACTTCTTATATGCTTGATAGAGATAGAATTATTCAAAGCAAATCATTTAGACGCCTTAAGCATAAAACACAAGTATATATAAAAACTTTTGGGGATCACTATAGAACTAGATTAACTCATACATTAGAAGTGTCACAAGTCGCAAGAACTATTGGTGTTGGAATTGGATTAAATGAAAATTTGATTGAAGCAATAGCATTGGGCCATGATTTAGGCCATGTTGCATTTGCACATAATGGGGAAGAGGTATTAAATGAGTATTTAAAAGGTGGATTTCGCCATAATGAACAGAGCGTAAGAGTAGTTACCAAACTTGAAAATGATGGGAATGGACTCAATTTAACAGAAGAAGTAATTAATGGAATATTGAATCATAGTGGTCTTGGAACAACAAAAGATATTATTACTTTAGAAGGAATTGTAGTTAAATTTAGTGATAAAATGGCATATTTAAATCATGATATAGATGATTCTATAAGAGCAGGTCTGCTAAGTGAGGAACAATTACCTAAAAACATTGTTAAAGTTTTAGGAGATAATACTACTCAAAGACTAGATACTTTAATTAAAGATTTTGTGAAAACTTCAAATGATAATATTAATAATGGAATAAAAAAAGTTGGATTAAGTAAAGAAATTAATGCAGCAATGATAGAACTTAGACAATTTATGTTTAAAAATATATATTTAGGAGATACATTAAAGGTCGAGAGAAATAAAGCAAAATTTATATTACAACACTTAATTGAATATTTTGAAGAAAATCCAGAACAAATGCCTCAAATTTATTTAATAATAGCTAAAAATGAAAGTCTACAAAGAGCAGTAGCAGATTATATTGCGGGCATGAGTGATGATTATTGTTTATTATTGTTTAATAAAATATTTGTTCCCAAAGTGGTAATAGATTAATATTTTTCAATTAAGAACTCATATTATGTCTGGAGGTCTTAAACAAAGATGGTTTAAAACCATAAAGAAGAGTTTAAAATAAAAAAAGGAATTTTAAAATAAAAAAGAGGATTTTAAAATAAAGAAAAGAATTATTAAATAATAGTGCTATTCAACTAGATATTATTTCAAAATGAGCTGAAGCTTCAATTAAAATAAAAATTATTATAATAATTAGAAGGGAAAACTCGTTAGTGTGTCGAATAATATATAATTGTTGAAAAAAAGCAGTAGGGAGGAGATGTCTCCTTGCAGATACCAGAAGAAATAATAGAAAAAATAAAAGAACAAAATGACATTGTTGATATTATTTCAGAAGATGTAAGGCTAAAGAAATCGGGAAAAAATTATATGGGGTTATGTCCATTTCATAATGATAAATCCCCATCATTTAGTGTTTCTAGTGAAAAGCAAATATATAAATGCTTTTCGTGTGGTGAAGCAGGAAATGTACTTACATTTGTTATGAAATATAAAAAACTTACTTTTCTAGAGGCTTCAAAATATTTAGCAGATAAAGCAAATATTATTTTACAAATAGAAGGGCAGGAAAATGATAAGGTTTCTAGAAAAAAGGAGAGTTTATACAACATAAATGTAGAAGCTGCTAGATATTATTTTGCAAATCTACAAAATAATAAAATGGCAAAAGAGTATTTTCTAAAAAGAGGAATAAAAGAAGAAACTATAAAACGATTTGGACTAGGTTATTCGCATGATAATTGGCATGGAGTAATAAATGGTTTAAGATCAAAGGGGTATAAGGATGATTTACTAATTGAAGCTGGGTTAATTTCTAAAAATGAAAAGACTGGGAATACATATGACAGATTTAGAAATAGAGTAATGTTTCCTGTGTTTAATGTAAAAGGTAAAGTTATTGGATTTGGAGGTAGGGTTTTAGATGATTCAAAGCCAAAATATTTAAATTCACCAGAGACAATGATTTTTCAAAAGGGAACTAATCTTTATGGATTAAATTTTGCAATTAAGAATAAGCTGCAAGAGGATTACGTTATTATAGTGGAAGGATACATGGATTTAATAGCACTTCATCAATATGGTATAACGAATACTGTAGCATCACTTGGAACTGCACTTACTGTAAATCAAGCAAGACTTCTCAAGAGGTATGTAAATAAAGTTATAATTTCTTATGACGCCGATTTGGCAGGACAGACTGCTACACTAAGAGGACTTGAAATTTTAAGGAATGCCGGATTTGATGTAAAAGTATTAACAGTACCAGAGGGCAAAGATCCAGATGAATTCGTGAGAAACAATGGAAGAGATGCATTTTTAAGGTTAGCAAAAGAATCACTGCCTCTAATTGAATATAGAATTAAAAGAGCAGCCCAAGGCATAAATTTAAAAAATGGAAATGAATTAATAACATATGGGGAGAAATTCGCGGAAATTTTGGCAGAGTTAAATCCTATAGAAAAAGATGTATATATAAAGAAGATTTCAGAAGAAACATCAATTAAAGAGCAGGCATTATATGACTTACTATCACAAGTAATAGCAAAAAAACAAAAAGAGGAAAATTTTATAAATAAAAAAGAAGATTTTGGAACAAAATTATATGTAGAACCAGGATACTTAAAAGCGGAGAGAGCATTAATTAAATTGATGTTTAAAGATGAATTTTATCATAATCTAAAAAGTGTTATAAAACAAGGAGATTTTGTAATAGAATCACACAATAAAATTTATTCATTAATATTACAAGGAAAAAATGTTGATACTATCAATATAATATCTTATGTAGAAAGCAGATGTGATGATATAGAAAGTTCTAAAGAATTGACCAAAATAAAAGAACATGAAATTTTAGCTTTCGCAGATAACGATAGGTTAATCAAGGACTATCTAAACGAAGTCAAAAGCTTTAAATTGAAATTACAAATTGAAGATTTAAAGAAAAAACAAAATAGATTTGAAAAGAATGGGGAAATTGAAGAATCTATAAGAATTGCTATGGAGCTTAATAAATTATCAAAAGCACTTAAAAAGGGAGAGAGAGGTTAAAGGTTATGACGGAAGGAGGCAATAATAATATGGAGAAAAAAACCAGTACAAAAGCAGCAAAGCCAAAAGATGATAAAAAAGATAAGAACAGCAAGATGGTGGCTGTAAAAGAATTAATTGATAAAGGTAAAAAAAATGGTTCTTTAACATATAAAGAAATAATGGAAACAATGGATCACATTGATTTTAGTCCAGAACAAATAGAAAAGATATATGAAGTATTAGAACTGGCAAATGTTGAAATTATAGGTGATGTGAACGATACTGAGACTGCACATGAAGAAATTGATTTATCAGTACCAGAAGGTATAGCAATAGATGATCCAGTTAGAATGTATTTAAAAGAAATTGGAAAAGTGCCTTTATTGTCGTCAGAACAAGAAATAACATATGCTATAGAAATTGAAGAAGGAAATCCAAAGGCTAAGAAAAAATTAGCAGAAGCTAATTTAAGATTAGTTGTAAGTATAGCTAAAAGATATGTTGGAAGAGGAATGTTATTCTTAGATTTAATTCAAGAAGGAAACCTTGGACTTATCAAAGCAGTTGAAAAATTTGATTATAGAAAAGGATTCAAATTTTCAACTTATGCTACTTGGTGGATTAGGCAAGCAATAACAAGAGCTATTGCAGATCAAGCTAGAACAATTAGAATACCAGTTCACATGGTAGAAACTATAAATAAACTTATAAGAGTGCAAAGACAATTATTGCAAGAATTAGGTAGAGATCCATTCCCAGAAGAAATTTCGAAAGTTATGGAACTTCCAGTAGAAAAAGTTCGTGAGATTCAAAAGATAGCTCAAGAACCGGTTTCATTAGAAACGCCGATAGGTGAAGAAGAAGATTCTCATTTAGGAGATTTTATTCCGGATGACGAAGCGCTAGCACCAGCTGAAGCTGCTGCATTTACAATGCTTAAGGAACAATTAATTAATGTATTAGATACTTTAACTCCTAGAGAAGAAAAAGTATTAAGACTAAGATTTGGACTTGATGATGGAAGAGCTAGGACTCTTGAAGAAGTAGGTAAAGAATTTAATGTTACAAGGGAAAGAATTAGACAAATTGAAGCTAAAGCTTTAAGAAAGCTAAGACACCCATCAAGAAGTAAAAAATTAAAAGATTATTTAGATTAATAAACAAGCACCTATAATATTTAGGTGCTTTCTTTTAAGTGAGACTCTAAATCTTTGATTTAGTCAGTCGAACTTACTCAGCGAACGCAGTGAGTCGAGTTTCCTTAAGTGAGAGTCCAAATCTATGATTTGGTTTCTCGAATTTAGTTAACTCGTGAATACGAGTTAACTTCCTTAAAAAGGATTTGGTCAGATATATAAGTGGGTATCTATATAGGGTTTATAACTAAAAATAATGACTATATATTAATTATGATAGATTAATTATTTAAAAAAAGGATAATTAAAAAATACACAGTTATAATTGAGGAAACAAATTTTATGAACTTTAATTTTTAATTGAGTATTAGAAAGAGGCAAGTGATGGAATTAAGTAAAAGATTAAATTGGATTATAGAAAAACTTGATAAAGTTGAAATTATTATGGATGTTGGAACAGATCATGGTTATATACCTATTTATTTAGTTAAAAATGATATAGCTAAAAAGGTTATTGCATCAGATATAAATAAAGAACCTTTGAAAAAGGCAAAAATAAATGCATCTTTAGATGGAGTGTTAGATAAAATAGATTTGAGACTAGGCGGAGGATTAGTTCCTTTAAATAATAAAGAAGCTAATGCTGTAATAATTGCTGGAATGGGTGGTAACCTAATTAGAGATATATTAGAAAATGATTTAAATAAAGTGAAAAATTTAGATTATTTAATACTTCAACCTGCCCAAAATCCTGAAGTTTTAAGAAAATATTTATATAATAATAACTATGAAATTTTAGAAGAAGATATATGTTTAGATGAAAATAAGTATTATGAGATATTTAAAGTAAAATATAAAATTGGAGATTATATATTATTAGAAGATATATTCTATGAAATAAGTCCAACTATGTTAAGTAAAAAATTACCTTTATTTAAATCATATATAGAAAACAAAATTGAAAAGAATAAAAGAGTTATGGAATTTATTAAAGATAATACTGAACATGCAATAGAACGTAAAAACGAATTAAAAGAAAAAAATCAGAAATTAGAGAAATTATTAAAAAATTTTTAGGTGGTGAAGTTATGACTAAAGTAATAGATATAGCAAAAGAAATTGAAAAATTTGCTCCGAAACTTCTAATGGAAGATTATGATAATGTTGGATTAATGGTTGGAGATGAGAATAAAGAAATAAAGAAAGTTTTGTTAGCCTTAGATTGTACAAATGAAGTGATTAAAGAAGCTATAAGCCTTAAGTATGACTTAATTATTACTCATCATCCACTTTTATTTAAAAGACCTAAGAATATAATCAAGGGAGATTTAATTGGAAATAAAGTTATTACTTTAGTTAAAGAAGATATAGCACTTTACTCATGTCATACAAATTTAGATAGTGCTAAAAATGGAATAAATCAAACTATAGTTAATATGTTAGGATTTAATTCAAGTGAAATAATTGAACCTAATGAATCTGGAAAGTATAAAGATGGTGGGCTTGGAAGATTAGTAATACTAGAAAAAGAAATTTTACTGTGTGATGTCATAAAACTTGTTAAAGAGAATTTGAATATAGAGAATATGAGAATCGTTAGAGGGTCTGAGAAAGTAAAAGTATTGGCAATAATAAATGGCAGTGGTCAAGACTTGTTTTATAAAGCAAAAAGTCTTGGAGCTGATTGTATAATAACTGGAGATACAACTTATCATTTTGCATCAGATTTTAAAGAAATGAAAATAAGTATCATAGATGCAGGACACTTTTCAACAGAATATCTTGTATTTCTAAAAACATTAGAATTTCTAAAAGAAAAGTTTATAGATATAGAATTTAGTGCTTCAGAAAAATGCAAGGACCCTTATGATTTTATTTAGCAATATAGATATTCACAGTAAAAATCGTACTTATGAGTATAACTCACTGAAATAAGGGAGCATGCATTTGCTTCCTTATTTCTGGTTGTGGATGGATATTCATCTTATAAGTATAAATTAGAAGATGGATATCTATATAGATAAACAAAGCAAAAATTACATATATAGATTAAATAACTAAAATATGACTCATATGCATATAATGATATTGTAATAATAATTTTGTGGGTGGGTTATGAGCAAAGATGACGATTTTGCTAGCGGAGCTGGAGAAGAATTGAAGAAGGATATAAAAAATATATATAAACATAGTAAAAGAGCAATTAAAGGTTTTTTTAGAGGAGGAAACAGAAGAAATAACTGTGGAAGAAGACCAAATTGGGGTCCACCATTGTTCGCGTTTAAATCTCCACTTTTGATGTTACTTTGGCCTAAAATAATTGTTGCGGGAATAATACTTTTAACGCTGTTACTTTGTGGAGTAAGCTTATATGGAGTAATAATAATATTATTATTAACATTAATATTTATTTTAATATAAAGTATATATCTTTTGAAATTTGCAATTTACAATGCATAATTGATTCCATTTAGGATGTGCATTATGAGCAATTGAAGAACAAACTACTAGATCATTTAATATAATTAATATATTAAAAATTAACAAATTAGGATACTAATTTATTTTATAACATATATTTAATTAAAATTTCATTTGTATAATTTAAAAAAGTATGTTAAGATAAATCTTGCGAGTGAGACGTGCAATCGCTGCTAGACTAGATCTAGGAGAGGAAAGTCCGAGCTCCATAGGGCAGGGTGCTGGCTAACGACCAGTCAAGGCGACTTGAAGGAAAGTGCAACAGAGATATACCGCCTAAGTTTTACTTAGGTAAGGGTGGAAAGGTGATGGTAAGAGCTCACCAGCGTGATGGAGACTTCACGGCTATGTAAACCCCACTTGGAGCAAGACCGAATAGAGAGGCATTAAGGGGCTGCCCGTCCCGCCTCCGGGTGCGTCGCTTGAGTCTAATGGCAACATTAGACCTAGATAGATGATTGCTTAATACAGAACTCGGCTTATGGCTTATCTCGCATTACTAAAATAGCTACATTGGAGATGATGAAGTGTAAAACTTCCACTATTCTTCCACTGGCTATTTTTTTTTGTTTGGAGAGAATAAATCTGATAGTTTTTTACTTGCAGATTTCTGCATTTCAGTTGTAACATGGGAATAGATATTTAATGTTGTGCCAATATCTGAATGTCCTAATCTTTCTTGAATGATTTTAAAATCAACTCCTTGTTCTAAAAGTAAAGTGGCATTCGTATGTCTTAAATCATGGAAGCGAACTCGTTTATTTATTCCTGAATCCTTTGATAATCGATTGAATTTTAATGTAAAGTAATTTGGATGAATATATTTCCCAGACTCCCAGGTAAAAACGAAATTACAAAGTCTATTGTTAAATATATTAGTTTCATATAATTCACCATATTTTGCTTTGTTTGAAGCTTGGAGTTCTTTATGATCTTTAAGCTTTTGAAGAATTTCATCTGATACATAAATATTTCTTCGACTTTCTGAAGTTTTAGGAGTACCAAGTTCAACAGATGTATTTATATAAATGAGATTATTTTGTATTTTAATTATATTATTTTCGAAGTCTATGTTTTCCCATTCTAATCCTGCAACTTCTCCACGCCTTAGACCAAGTTCAATAGTAACCATTAATACTAATTCAAATATATAGTTACCATATATAGTTTTATCTAAATGATTTATCATAATATTAAACTCATCTATGGTTAATATATTGGCAATAAATTTATCTCTACGAGGTCTTTCTACAAATCTGCATATATTATCATTGACCACTTGTAATTTTACAGCTCTATTAAGAGAAGTATTGATGACACCAAAAATTGTTTGAAGTGTAGTATTACTTAAGCCTTTCTTTTTTTCAGAATTAATTAGATTTTCTATTAACATTGGCTTAATATCTTTCAGTAAATATTGTCCAAGATAGGGTTTAACATTATTGGTATAGAGTTCCTTGTAGCGGACATATGTATTTATTTTTCTATTTTGTTTTATATAGTTTTCGAGCCAATCATCAACATATTCATCATATTTTAATTTATGTGGTTCAACATAGCCATTGTTATACTTATATAGTGCTTTATTTAAAGCTTCCTCAGCCTCTGGTTTGGTTTTGCCACCACTTCGTTCAATACGTTTCCTTTTCCCTCCTATATCGATGATATCAAAATAATAATACCACCTATTTCCTTTCTTTCTAACACTTCCTTGCATGTTTTAACACCTCCACGTTAGATAGTATTTCACAATCTATAGTATTTTTATCCAATAAACTTTTATCTTTATCTAATATACAATTTTCTTTTTCGTCTATCATCCTTTTATAAACAACATCATTATTAATTCTTATATTTAAAATATACTTCCATGGCATTAAAACTTCCCCCTAACGCAAACCGAACTTCTGTTCTGAGGAAAATTATACCATTATTAAATTTTAATTTCAATATTTTGGAATAGAAATTTAATTTTTTAGAAGAAAATATAAATATATAATAATATTAAGTCAAAAATAGTATAAAAAAACTATAGATAAAAATCTATAGCCTATTTTAATTGCATTATTTTTTCTTAGAGTTTTCTATTAATTTTTTCACATCTAATCCAACTGCATCTAGTTGTCTAATAATATTTTGAACATCTTCAGCAGTTAATTCATGAGGATATCCCTTGTCAATTTCTATTTCTATAGTTTGATTATGTAACATTCCAGAGTAT
Organism: Clostridium beijerinckii; assembly: GCA_003129525.1. Classification (NCBI taxonomy): domain Bacteria; kingdom Bacillati; phylum Bacillota; class Clostridia; order Eubacteriales; family Clostridiaceae; genus Clostridium; species Clostridium beijerinckii. The sequence goes on from CP029329.1 coordinate 1,887,133, forward strand.
ACTTTTGAAAGTTTATCATCAGTTCTACCTAATAGGTAATCTGTACTACAATCAAAATAATCAGCAATTTTAATTAGTACATCATCCTTAGGAAATCTATTTCCTTTTTCCCAATTCGTAATTGTTGCAGGTTCAACGCTCATAAGTTTAGCAAAGTCTTTGCTTAATAATCCTTTTTCTTCACGAAGCTCTTTAAGCCTAATAGGAAATTTACTCATATTATCACCACCCTATACTTTATAAACAATTTGCTAACTACTATTATAAACTATTTGCTAATTAATAAACACTAAATTAACTAAAAGAAAAATATGTTTTATAAAATTAGATTAAACATATTGAAATTAACTAAATGATAATTTATAATAAAATTAAATTAGCAATGTGATAATTATAAAATGTGAATTATCATAGTGTTAATTTTGGAGAGAACTCTGATTAAGATTTAGATGATTGAAAAGGGGAATGAGAAATGTATAGTAAACTAAAAGGTCTTATGGTAGAAAAAAGAATTACTCAACAAGAATTAGCACAAATACTAAAAATAACTGCAAGTGCATTAAATTTTAAAATAAACGGTAGATCTGACTTTAGCGTAACAGAGGCTAAATTGGTTTCAAGTTTTTTTGGAAAAACAATAGAAGAAATATTTATTATTGATGAAGTCAATAAAATGAAAACTGTTAAAAATGTTTAACATAACTAGAAAAGGAGAAATAGGAAGATCAAGGCTTAGATGTGATTTGTAAATTAAGCGAAGCACTTGGGATAATGAAAAATAAACTTATAGGAGTAAAAACTCCACAAGAAAAGATTCACTTTATAAGGGGAGAATCATGGTAATGAGAATAGGGGGATTAGGATGGAGCCAGTTTTATATACTGTAACTGAAGCAGCAGAGTTATTAAAAGTTAATAGAAATTCTGTATATGATCTACTAAAGAATAATGTAATACGAGGTTTAAAGCTTGGGAGTCTAAAAATAACCAGGACAGAATTAATTAAGTTTTTAGAAGAGAACAATGGAAAGGATTTATCTAATTTAGAAGATATTAAAGATTTGACTTTTGAGAGGGATCAATAGTTATTTAAGTATTGATCCAAGATAGTAGAATGAATTCATTTCCATGCATATAGTTAATGATTTTAGAAAGAAGGGATTTAGAATGATTAGAAAATTTGAGGGGTTAACGGCTAATGATTTAATTGAAATATTAAAAAGTTATCCAAGGGATGCAAAAGTATGCACTCAAATGCTAGGAGAAAATTTTCCGGTTAAACAAGTAGAAGAGTGTATTTATTATGATTTTCAAAATGGAAAAAGAGTGCAGCAGCATAAAGGAATTTTAATAAAATAATATGAAATTGTAAATGAGGAGGAAGAGTGAATTTTAAAGTCTTCAAATGTTATATCTATGTTTGTAATTCAATTGGATTAACTCCATCATGGAATGGCCTTGAAAGGTTTAGAAAATTTTATTTATGGGAGCGTGAAAATAATGGCAGATATTAAATGGATTAAATTAGCTACTGGTATGCCTGATGATGAAAAAATGAAATTAATAGATGCAATGCCGGAGAGAGATACAGTTTACTATTTATGGATAAGATTACTTATACAAGCTGCTAAGACTAACGCTGACGGTGAGATATTCTTATCAGAGGATATGCCGTACACTGATAAAATGCTTGCAGTAATATTTTCTAGACCTTTAGCATCTATAAAACTTGCATTAAAAACATTATCGCGTCTTGGGATGATTGAAATAACTTCTGATAAAGTAATTAGAATTGTAAACTGGGATAAGCATCAAAACATAGAAGGAATGGAAAGGGTTCGTGAGCAAAATAGAAAAAGAGCTGAGAACCATAGAGAAAAGAAGAAACAAGAGAAGAAAGATTCTAAAAGTAATAATGAAGAAACTTATGAAGATGAAGTCTTAGAAGAAAATAAAGATTTAGAAGAGAAGAATGATTTACAAAAAAATAAAACTCTGGATGAAAATGAATCATTAGAAAATTTACAAACTAGTGAGGAAGCTTCTACAAATGCTATTAATGATGAAAAAACTAATACTGCTACTAATGAAGCTGGCAGTAATAACATTGTAGAAACTGGTGATAATGATTGCGATGTTACTAAAAATACTAGTAACGTTACGCAAAACGAAAGTAACGTCAAAGTAACGGAACAGAATAAGAAAGAGATAGAGAATAAGAAAAAGAATAAGAAAGAGAAAAAAGAGATAGATAAAGATACAGAGAGTAAAAAGAGTACTTATGACGTAAATAATAAAAACTCAGCTTGTGGTGAAGAAGTGAGCCAGTCTAGTCTCTTTGAACAGCGTAATAATACTAAAAGTGAATCAGGAGAAGAGGCGGATATAAATCTTAAAGCTTTAGAGCTTATGCAGTACCATGAAAAAATAACAGGAAAAGTTGGTGGATGTGACTATGTTGCACTTAGATCAGCTATTAATCTTCATGGAGAAAAGAGAGTTAAGATGGCCATGGATATAGGCTTTGAAAAAAGCTGTCCGGAAATAAAGTATGCAATTGGCATATTAAAAAACTGGAGAAGAGATGGGTATCCTAAAGATGATATGGAGGTGAAGACAAATGGGTTTAGAAGTACTGGAAAGAGTAACACAACAGATAAAAATGAATTTGCAGGATTCAAGCCAAAGGAACCACGAAAACTTACAGAAGCTGAACGAAAGAAGGCAGATGCAAACCTCATATAAGTGTGATAAATGCGCAGATACAGGATGGATACTTATGCCTCAAGAAAATATGCAGCCGCTTGCTATAAGTTGTGAATGTAGAAAAATAGAAAAGATAAAAAGTGAATGGAGATATTCAGGAATCAATGTTGAACAAAGTAAACTTACTTTTGCAAGTTTTGAAATTTGGAATCAAGCATCACAAAGAACAAAAGATACTGCAGTAGCTTATTGCAATGATTTCGATGAAATTAGAGAAGGTAGACGTAATAGTATTTTATTTTGTGGACAAGTTGGTAGTGGTAAAACTCACGCAAGCATTGCACTTGCATTAAACTTCTTAAAGCAAAAAGTTAGAGTAGTGTACATGCCTTATCGTGATGTAATTACAAAGATAAAGCAAAATATGATTGATGAAGAATACTATACCAAGACCATTTCAAAGTATCAATTATGCGAGGTCCTACTTATTGATGACCTCTTCAAGGGAAAGATTAATGACAGTGACATTAATATAGTATTTGAGATCATCAACTATAGGTATTTAAATTTTCTTCCTATCATAGTTAGTAGTGAATTTTCTATTGATAGATTACTGGCCTTTGATGAAGGGGTAGCCTCAAGAATATATGAGATGTCAAAAGATTATGTGGTGGAAATTGAGAAGGATATTAGGAATAATTATAGACTTAAGTAAGTTAAAAGCTATTAATAAATTAATCTATGAATGAAAGGAAGTTGTTTTAGATGAAAGCATCAGGAATTATAAGAAATGTTGATCCATTAGGAAGAGTTGTAATACCAAAGGAAATAAGAAAAGTTATGGGGATTAATGAAGGAGATCCTATGGAAATAGTTCAGGTTAATAATGATATAGTTTTAAGGAAATATAGTAAGGGATGTATATTTTGTGGAAGTGATGAAGATATAAGTGAATTTAATACTGTGCCTGTTTGTAGTCGATGTAGAAAGGCTTTAGGTCAGGATTAACTTAGGAAAGGGGATAAGCAAAATGAGAGGTTTACTAATTTTTAAAGATAAAATATTTGGCGAAATAAGATGGGTAAAGATTAATAATAAAGATTATGCAGTTGGGATTGATATAGCAAAAGCTTTAGGATATAAAAAGCCTAATGATGCAATTTCAAGACATTGTAGGGGGGCCGTGAAACACGGAGTAGGGGTAGTTACTGGAAAGAGGAAAGATGGAACGGATGCTATTCAAAATATAGAAATGAGTGTCATTCCTGAGGGGGATATTTTTCGCTTGGCGGCAAAATCTGAATTACCAGGTGCAGAAAAATTTGAAGCTTGGATTTTTGATGAAGTATTACCTTGCATACGAAAAACAGGAATGTATGCAACAGATGAATTATTAGATAATCCGGATTTACTTATTGCTGCAGCTACAAAGTTAAAAGAGGAAAGAGCAGCAAGGTTAGAAGCTGAAAAGAAAGTAAAATTATTGGAACCAAAAGGACAATTCTATGATGATGTTGCAGGGTCCAAAGACTCTATAGAAATGGGACATGTTGCTAAAGTTCTTGGAATTAAGAGAATGGGAAGAAATAGATTATTTTCTTTGCTTAGAGAGAAGAAAGTCTTAGATAAAAACAATATTCCTTATCAGCAGTTTGTTGATTGTGGTTACTTTCGAGTATTAGAACAAAAGTACAACTTATCTAATGGCCAGATTAAAATTAATATAAAAACAATGGTATTTCAAAAAGGTATAGATTTTATATTAAGAAAAATTAGAGAAGAATAAATTAAATATTCTTATAAGAGATAAATACTAAAAATGGAGATTCATCCGAGTAAGGACAAACCTCCATTTTCTATTCAAAACTAAGCCACTTCATATTTAGTAACTTGTCTTTGAGTTAATTGAGCTCCAGATTTCTTAACTAAATCGCCAGAATTAGTTGTAAAGATGTTCTTAGCAATGATATTGTCCATAAGTGTATTTACCTCATCTTTAGTAAGAGTAGGTTTAACACCACTAATGCTTAAATTAGTCTTTAATCCAGCAGCAGTTAAAAAAGTCATAGATAAAGAATATTCCATTTAATCACCTCCATTCTTTCAGTTGTGAATTAAGAAGTATGAGTTAAGAGTTTGCTAAAGCAGAAGATTCATTAACAAAATAATCTCTTGTTGAAGCTTCTAAAACTGCTGTAATAGCATTAGCAACATCGTAGATGTTTTGAGGTGCAGCATTTGTTTTAACGTTAGCAAAAGTCTTCTTGGCATAAATTGGGTCTCCGGCTTTATCAAGTCCTTTTTCTACTTCGATACTGAAAGAAACTGTGTCGATAGTTTTAGTAACAGCCATAGTTTTTTACCTCCTTTATTTTATTTTCATAAAGGATATATGGACAAATGCTTGCTATTACATAAATAGATGAAAATTATTTATATTTTAATCAACAAAGAACTAAAATAGATGAAAAATATTGAAAGGATGAAGATGAAAAACGAATGCTTTATTGAAGGACAAATTAGTATATTGGATTTATCTATTATAGAAACTGTAAAATCAAAGAAAATTATGGTTAAAGAATAACATAAAGAAATAGATAAGTTTGATAGTATTATCAAATTGTAGTCATAACAAAGTTACTACTAAAATGCTAGAGAATGAATTAGAAAGAGATATAAAAGTTACTAGAAAAATTTAAAATACATTAAGAGGTAAGAGAATATTGGAATGGTACATCCCAAAATGATTCAAAGCAATATTATAAGATTAGTAATGAAAAGTAAAATTAATCATATTAGTAGAATTAGGAATGAGAGTTTGTGCAATGATAGGGATATATTTATATATGTAAAATACTTGAATGTAATTGTAAATAAAGAGACAATTTCATAAATAAAATTCAATATTGGGGAAGAGTAATTAAATATTAAAAGCGGTTGGAGATAAATATAATAAATAAATTTTCCGGAATTTAGTTTGAAGTTACAACCTTTGGGTTTATACTGAAGAACTTATTGAAACTTCTGTTAATTATTAAATTTATTTATAATAAAAAATGGGGATTTTTATAAAAGGGAATCTGAAGGCTGTACAAAAAAGAGACTTATAGATTCTGAGGGATTATTTTAAAAAATGGAGGAAACAATCTATGAGAAATAACAAACAAATTATTTTGACCGCATTGGCTAGTGTAATGACACTTTCTATTTTAACCACTTTCGGCATAACAGAAAAATACTCTGTTGCAAACGCTTCAACAACATCGGTAAAAAGTGAAACCGAAAAATCTCCGGTAATTGCTGCAGGGCCTAATATCGCTGTTGTTGAGACAGAGGCTGGAAAAGTTCAGGGATACAGTAGGAATGGAATTTATACCTATCATGGAATTCCATATGCTGCGGCAAAAGAAAGATTCGTGCCAGCAGAGAAAGTAGAGCACTGGGATGGAGTCAAACTTGCTTTTGACTACGGTCAGATATCTCCACAACAACAGAGAGCAGGCGGATCTGACAGCAGCTGGGAAAATCCGTCTAGACAGTTTGCAATGGACAATAACAGTCAGAATCTGAACATCTGGACACCTGGTATTAATGATAAAGCAAAGAGACCGGTGATGGTATGGCTGCATGGCGGTGGATTTTCATCAGGGTCATCTGCACAAACAGCTGCCTATGATGGTGCAAATCTTAGCCAAAAGGGAGATGTTGTAGTTGTCTCAGTAAATCATCGCCTTAATGTTCTTGGACATTTTGATCTTTCTCAATATAGTGAAAAATATAAATACTCTGAAAATGTAGGAATTACTGATATCGTAGCTTCTCTTAAATGGATTCGTGACAATATTGCACAGTTTGGTGGTGATCCTGACAACGTTACAGTATTTGGAGAGTCGGGAGGAGGTGCAAAGGTACTTGCACTTATGACAACTCCATACGCAAAGGGGCTTTTCCAAAAAGGAATTGTTGAGAGCGGTGCGACAGACACAATGGGGGTTAATTTTACTTCACAAGAAGCCAGTAAAAGAGTGACAGAACTTACACTTCAAAACCTTGGAATTACTGCAGATCAGATAGAAAAATTGCAGACTATTCCATATGAAGAACTGTCACAAGCATCTGACAAAGCACTTCAGCAGACGGCAGAAGAACTTCATATCCCGGCAGCACTTGGGACAGGATATGGATTATCATGGGAACCGGTAGTAGATGGAGACTATATGCCTACAAGTCCGGTCACAAAAGAAGGATTTGCGGAAGCTGGTAAGGATATACCGCTACTGATTGGCTCAAACCTCACAGAGTGGACAGCCTTTTCGCCAATCATGAATATGGCGAAAGCACAATCAGATAATAAAGATACATGGACCGAAGAAGAAATTGACAAGCATCTAAAGGAAACTTATGGAGACAAGGCAGATGAAATTGTAAATACATTTCTTAAAGCGTACCCTGATAAAAAGAAGGCAGATGCATTATATATTGATTCAACAACAATTAGACTGCCACTTTTAAAGATTATGTCCCACAAGGCTGATCAGCAGGGAGCACCTGTTTATTCCTACATTTTCAGCTGGGAATCTCCGATTATGAATGGTGTTTTCACCTCATACCACACATCCGAGATACCATTTGTATTTAACAATATAGATAAGGCGGATACAACGATTGGTGGAGGTGAAGATGCCAAGATTCTGGAAGACCGTATGAGCCAGGCATGGATCAATTTCGCAAGGAACGGTAAACCAAGTACCGACAATTTACCTGATTGGGAATCCTATGACCGTCAAGGCGGTGCGACAATGATTTTTGATAACAAGGTAAAGCTTGTGCATAACCATGATAAAGAGCTTATGAAGCTTCTGGCACCAGATTATCAATATTAACATTTTGCCAAAGACGTTTCTAAAACCGTGCTATCATAAATCATACAACAGAGTTATAGAAATGTTGGCAAAATAGAAGAATTGATTATCAACATTTTGATATACTTTTTATTCTTTATGTAAAAAGTTAAATTCATTATTTATATAAGTCATTAAAAATGCAAGACTTAAGTCGCTTTATTTGTACTCTACGTGCAAAAATAAATTCCACATGCCGCTCTTTTGCAAGATTAAGTTCGTGGCAATGAATTACACTGTGTAGCTAAGTATTATTTAAGTAGTGTTGGCTTAAATGTGGTCTTATCTGGAGAAATTTCTACCGGTTTAAGGAATTTATGCAACTTGTTATTTAAGCATTAGGGACAGCTTAAACGGGAGGCAGACGTTTAGACTGTCCCTTACTGTGCTCTGTTAATATGATTTGTTAATATGATTTGTTAAAAGAGTAGCATCTTACTGTGTATATGGATCTAGGCTGTATCCCTTAGGAATTACATATCGTATATGTTAATGATTTTTTAGATCATTACTTTTTGCCAAGAACTGTTTGGATTGCAGTAATAAATTTTTGTATGAATCGAGAAAATAATTGTAAAAATAAAAAAAATTGACATTGAGTTAACTTCAAGGAGTAGAATTTGGTTAAGCTTAAAATTCAATAAGAATAATTAAAAGATAGGGGATGAAATAGTATGACGATTAAGGATGTAAGTAAAAAACTTGATCTTTCACAGGATACACTTCGTTATTATGAACGTATAGGACTAATTTCTGATGTTAACCGTAATAAGAGCGGAATTAGGAACTACACTGAAGAAAATTGCAAGAGGGTTGAATTTATCAAATGTATGAGAAGTGCTGGCCTTCCTATTGAAGTCTTAATTGAGTATGTTACGCTGTTTCAACAAGGAAATGAAACTATTGAAGCAAGAAAAGAGCTGTTAAAGGAACAACGTGCACAGTTAGCTCAAAAAATGGAAAACATGAAAAAAACCTTAAATCGTTTGGATTATAAAATAGAAAGATATGAACAAGGAATAGTTACAAAATCATTATGACTTATTAGAACATCATGTTAGTGAATGCATAGAATGTGGCGCATGTATGAAAAACTGCCCATTTAAATGTAGATATAATAAATAAAATGAAACAAGCAAATCAGTTATTTGGTAATTAACCATGGAACAAGTGAATTGGAAAAGAGAGACATTCTTAGTCTTCGGGTAATGCATGAAGACCAAGAAATGAGAAAAAGTGTTTAATAGAAAAGAAAATAAAGGAGAGATTAAAATGGCAATTACAGATTTTTCAAAAGAGTATCATGAGAGGATGTTTCCAGGATATGAATCAAAGTTCTTAGAAACAGACCCCGAATTTATTGAGTTTTTTGACAACTTTGCATTTGATGAAGTTGTAAACCAGGATAATTTAGATGACCGTACTAGAATGATGGCAATTATTGCGACCTTGATTGGATGTCAAGGGAGTGATGAATTTAAAGCAATATTACCAGCTGCACTTAATTTTGGAGTAACACTAGTAGAAGTGAAAGAAATTGTATATCAATCCGTAGCTTATCTTGGAATCGGAAGAGTATTTCCATTCCTTAATGGTGTCAATGAAATATTTACAGCAAGAGGAATTAAGTTACCACTTGAAGGACAGTCTAACACTACAAGAGAAAATCGTTTAGAAAAAGGAATTCAGGCACAGGTTGATATCTTTGGAGATAGAATGAAAGAATTCTATAAATCAGGGCCAGAAGAATCACGACATATTAATCAATGGTTAGCTGATAACTGCTTTGGTGATTATTATACGCGAAGCGGTCTTGATTATAAACAACGCGAAATGATTACATTCTGTTTCTTATCTGCCCAAGGAGGTTGTGAACCTCAGCTTACAAGCCATGCAGCAGGCAACATGAGGATTGGTAATGATAAGCAATTTTTAATTAAGATTATTTCACAGTGTATTCCGTTCATAGGTTATCCAAGAAGCCTGAATGCACTTCGTTGTGTAAATGATGCAGCTGCTCAGATGGAGAAATAAAACTAAAAGTTAGATTAAAGGCTTAGATTAAATGTTTAGGTTAAAAATTGGAGTTATTGCTTTACTTTGAGTGAGCTCCAGGGAATATAATGATGGTGTTGTAAATCATATTATTAAAGGAGATTAAAGAATATGAGTAATAAAAAAGAATTGAATAATAATACAATTTTTCCAAAAGGAGAGCCCCTTCCAGAAAAGTTTGCCAAGTATTTCGTTGGGCAGGCATATCTAAATATGCTTACTACTACTGGAGTACCAATTGGAAATGTAACATTTGAACCTGGATGCCGTAATAATTGGCACATTCATCATAAAGGTGGTCAGATTCTTCTTGTAACAGAGGGGAGAGGATGGTATCAGGAATGGGGAAAAGAGCCTCAGGAGCTACATCCAGGCGATGTTGTTAACATTCCAGCTGAAGTAAAGCATTGGCATGGGGCAGCAAAAGACAGTACTTTTTCACATTTGGCAGTAGAAGTACCTGCAGAAGATGCATCTAATGAATGGTTAGAAGAAGTTACAGATAAAGTGTATGTAAAGATCAAATAAAACGGAGAATGAAATGAGATACTTCGCAACAGACTAATGAAGAGTGAGTTTGTTGCTCTTTTTAAATTCAATGTTTTTCTGAAATATATGGATTTACCTATGATCATATAAATGTATTTTTTATTCATTTTCATTAAACCATTGACTTAGAGCTACTCGAATGGGGTACAATAATTTTATCGTAGAAAATTCAGTTGTGTAAGGATAGCTTTGCTTAAGTTAGATTACAAAGAACATAGGGACAATAGAATAAAGAACAAATTAAAGGAGAGATTCTAATGATTATTATTCATGCATTTTTAAATGTCAAACTTGAAAAACGAGAGGAGCTTTTAGAGGTTGCAAACCAAATGACAGCATCAATTCAGACAGAAGAGGGATGTATAAGATTCAATTTCTATGAAGATACTGCTTGAAGTCTTAATTGAGTATGTTACGCTGTTTCAACAAGGAAACGAAACTATTGAAGCAAGAAAAGAGCTGTTAAAAGAACAACGTGAACAGTTAGGTCAAAAAATGGAGAACATGAAAAAACCTTAGATTGTTTGAATTATAAAATAGAAAGATATGCACAAGGCATTTATATAAAAGAAAATCAACTAAAAAGATCTGAGAATTAATACTTTTTAATTTTATAATAGAAAGTTATCAATTAAATTCTCTTTATACTTGTCCTTAAAAAAGGTGTAAAGAGTTTTTTGCTTTTTAATACTAAAAAACGTTAAGTGAAATAGAAGAAATAGGATGATAATGGAATAATTTTGCATTAGTAACCAATAATATTAAAAGGCAGTGAAGATTCAAAATCTTCTTCACTACCTTTTAATATTAGGGATTATGTCTGTAGTGACTCAAGCACATAAGCATAAAATTACGAAAATTTTGGGAAAAGTCATTTTTTAATTCTGGTAAACCAGCAAGTTTCATTGCTTCTTCAACAAGTGGATTGACATCACAACCGTTATTTAATCCACATGCGTGAAATAGTAAAGTCCAATAAAGAGTAGTAGCTCTATCACTTGATATACAATGACAATGCTTAGTTAAAATTTGTATGATGGGATTAAAACCAGAAAGAACAGTTTTCTTAAATTCAGTTAATCGATCTATAGTAACATTGGTTTCAATAATGGTAGCAAGTATTCCGTAATATCGTAAATAGTCATGATGTTTATCTAGAATACTGGTCCATAAATTAGTAAACTCTTCATCGGTTAAATCATCTTTGTCTGCGAAAGCAGATTCTATGTCGGAAAAATAGCTATTCTGCTTTTCCAGATATAATTCCAAGAATATTTCTTCCTTTGTTGTTACATATTTATATAAATTACCGCGAGACCACCCTAATGCTTCGGCTATGGTGGTTAATGTAATATCGTGATAAGTATAGTCATGAAAAAGTCGATCAGTCGCTTTTGTGATTTCGCTCATGCGCCGTTGTTTTTGCTCGATGCTGCGGGCTCTAATAAATTCAGTCATCTATTTTTCCTCCAAATTGAATTTGATTTTAGTGTAACATAAAAAAATATAGTTGACAAGAAACGAAACGTCACTTATAATACAAATATAAGAAACGATATGTCACTTATTAAAATTTGGAGGTAGAAGAAATGGAATTTATAACATTAAACAATGGAATTATGATGCCAATGGAAGGATTCGGAGTATTTCAGGTACCGGATTCAACACAATGTGAACAGGCAGTGGTTGATGCAATTCAAGCAGGATATAGATTGATTGATACAGCATCTGCATATTTTAATGAAGAAGCAGTAGGAGCAGCAATTAAGAGATGTGGTGTTCCAAGAGAAGAACTTTTTATCACTACAAAATTATGGGTACAAGATGCAGGGTATGAAGAAGCAAAGAAAGCATTTCAGACTTCACTTGATAAGCTAGGTCTCGATTATCTGGATTTATATATGATACATCAGCCGTTAGGTGATTATTATGGAGCGTGGCGTGCAATGGAGGAATTGTATAAAGAAGGGAAAATTAAAGTAATTGGAGTATGTAATTTTTATCCAGAAAGATTGACGGATCTTTGTTTAACTGCTCAGGTAGTACCAGCAGTTAATCAGGTTGAGCTTCATCCATTTTTCCAACAGGAGAATGCTTTGGCAACTATGAAAGAATTCGGTGTTCAACCTCAGGCATGGGGACCACTTGCAGAAGGAAAACATGGCATATTTACAAATCCAATGCTTACTGAGATAGCTGAGAAGTATGGGAAATCAGTTGCGCAGGTGGTTTTACGTTGGAATACACAAAGAGGAGTTGTAATTATTCCTAAGTCTGTACATCAAAATCGTATCGTAGAAAATCTTAATATATGGGATTTTGAATTATCACAGGAAGATATGAATAAAATTGAAGCAATGGATTTAGGACATAGTGAAATTGTTGATCATAGCAGCCCTGAATTTGTAAAATATCTGCATGCTGCTAAAGTTCATGAATAAGAAAAAATAGAAATTAAGGAAAGAGGGGAAATTAATGAAAAAGAGAAAAATAACAACGTTACTGTTAACATGTGCAATAAGTTTAGTATTATTAGCTGGACCTGGAAGTATAGCAACTAATGCAGAAACATGCAAATCGGTTGCTGGAACAGAAACAAAAAATGATACCAATTCAAAAGTTTTATCTATTGCAGAACAAGGAATCTTCTCAGTAGGCGGAACCACAGTGACTTCTAATGGTACATTTAATCCAGAAAATCAGTGGGAAGAAAGTGGAGCTGGACAGACTTCTCATGTAGATCACGCAAATGTACTCTATCAAATTCCGGCAAATAATACAGAGCTTCCGATGGTATTTCTACATGGCTATGGACAGTCACGTATGGGCTGGATGACAACTCCAGATGGTAGAGAAGGCTGGTCTGATATGTTTTTGAGAAAAGGGCATGGTGTATTCCTAGTAGATGAACCAAGACGTGGAGAGGCTGGTATGACCTCGGTAAGTGGTAATATCAGTACGAAGACATTAGATCAACGCTGGTATACTCAGTTTAGAATCGGACGCTGGGAGGGCGGAAAATCTGTTGTCAATGAAAAATCTCAGTTTCCAAATGATGAAGCATCTGTAGATCAGTTCTTCCGACAAATGACACCGGATACAGGTATGAAATCAGATATGGGAGCAGACTTTGATAATAAGACAGTGGCAAAGGCATTAGCTGCAACAATTGATGAGGTATATAAAAGAACAGGAAAAAATTCTATTTTAGTAACACATTCTCAAGGCGGTGGTCCAGGATGGACAGCAGCAGGATACACAGATCACATTGCAGCAATCATTGCAATTGAGCCAGGCGGAGCACCAGCTGCTGACTCAGAGGATTATAAGGCAGTTACAGAGAAAAAAATACCAGTTACATTTTATTTTGGTGATTATATCGATAATGGAGATCCGACTATTCTGGCAACAAAGATGTGGCAGGCAATGCGTCAGGCTTGCTATAATTTTGCCGATGCGTATACTGCTAAGGGTGGAAACTGTACGGTAGTAGATCTTCCAAAGATAGGTATTACAGGAAATGATCATTTTATGTTCCAGGATTTAAATAATGATGTGATAGCAGATCATGTTGAAAATTGGATTAAGAAGAATGTTAAATAAATTTTGAAAATAAATGGGGCTTTTGCAAAATAGTTGATTTAACTATGAAGCAAAGGCTCCGTTTTTTATACCTTCCAATAAGCTTAGAGGAATCCACTTACATATAAATTTTATCAAAAAAATAGTGCAAGACTAAAGTTATTAATCACGAATTTACTATCGCAATCAAGAACTTACCTTTTCATTTTAGGCTTAAAATCTAAAAAAAGCATTGACATGGACTGAACTCCAAGGTTTATGATAATAATATAAGTTACTATGCAGTAGGGGGAAAGACAGTGAAAAAAACAGTATATCTAATGAGACATGGACAAACGTTATTTAATGTAAGAAGGAAAGTTCAAGGCTGGTGTGATTCACCACTTACAGAACTTGGAGTTAAACAAGCAGAAACTGCTTCGAAATATTTTAAAGAGCACAATATTATTTTTGATCATGCCTATAGTTCAACAGCTGAAAGAGCTTGTGATACTTTAGAAATTGTAACTGATACGCCTTATACAAGATTAAAAGGTCTAAAGGAATGGAATTTTGGAACTTTTGAAGGTGAAAGTGAAGATTTAAACCCGTCACTTCCTTATGGTAACTTCTTTGCTAATTATGGTGGAGAAGAGGAGAAAGCATTTCAAAAAAGAGTTGTTAATACTTGTCAAAGAATAATGAAGGAAGATAATGAGGTTGTTTTAATCGTATCTCATGGAGCTGCTTGCAGGCAATTTATGAGATATTGGCAACATACAAGTTCTGTTGATCAAAAAGAAAGACTTGGGAATTGCTGTGTTTTAAAATTTGAATATGAAAACAAGAAATTTAAATTAATTGAAATTATAAATCATAATTTCAATTATTAAAATGTTTGAAAGAATTGGTAAAACCAATAGTTAAGGATAATGAAAAGGATAAATAATTGTTAGCTTGGAACCTATAGGGAGGGGTAAAATTTGTATAGACGTTTAAAAAACTTATTTGCCATTAAAGGATATAATCTATTTATTATTTGTATGCTGCTAGTAGGTATTGGGATTTCTATTACCCAGCCCTATTTGTCACTTTATTGTACTGAGGAACTAGGTATGAGTGCAGGAGCTTTTGGGATTTTTATGGCGATTACATCATTGAGTGGAGTGGTAGTAAATTCATTTATTGCTAAACGATCAGATAGTGAGATGGATCGAAAATGGATTATTATTTCAGCCATGATATCATCTGCTTTGGGATATGCTTCGTATTTAGTGTTTCATAACTTCTTTATTCTACTAATTGTTGTTAGTATTTTTACAGGACTAGGTGCGGCAGCCATGCCACAAATTTATGCTTATGCTCAGGAATCAGCAAATGCAAGTAAATCTGATGATAAAACTTTTGCGATGTCAGCCTTACGTTCTTTAGTCTCTCTAGGATTTCTAATTGGACCGCTAGGAGGAACAATGATTTTAGTATATTCGGGATACAAGGGACTCTTTTGGGGGACATTCATAATTTTTATTATAATTTCATTTATTGTATTCTTTTTTTTAGGAAATAAAAAAGTAGTTAAGAGTAATACTGATAAGAAAAAAAGCACGTATGATACTTCGCTAAAAAGCAGGCATATAATGCTGCCATTTATAGCTTTTATATTACTGTTTGTAGTCAATACTATTAATGGAATTAACACTCCGTTATTTATTATAAATGAACTTCATGGAACTCATGCAGATGTTGGATTAGTGGTAAGTATTTCTGCTGGTTTGGAAATTCCAATTATGATTGTACTTGGGGCTATTAGTAAAAAAATATCCAACCATGCATTGATGATTTACGGCTGTTTTATTTCTATTGCCTACTATGTGATTTTAAGTGTATCTACACATTCATGGCAACTAATAGTAGCACAGATTTTGCAGGCAACCACAGTAGCCATTATCATGGGAAATGGCTTAAGTTATTTTACGGATCTTATGCCTAATTCACCAGGAATGTCTACAACTATATACTCAAATGGGTCAACTATTGGAAGGCTAGTAGGAAATTTAGGCGGGGGTATCATTGCTCAGTTTGCAGGATTCCGTCATGTTTATTGGGTATGCCTTGTAATTATTGTTTTCTCGTTCTTTATATTATGGAAAACAAGACCTAATAAGGAGTTAGAAGAAGCTATAGAACTGGATCAATTATTATAGTTTGGAATCATAAATTTTAAAATAAATTTAGCATAATCTCTTGAATTTAGCGGCACCAATTAAATAACGTTTATTCTATAGTTGGACATGTGATATTATTTCACCACGATCTTCACGAATAATTACTGTATTTCAGACCATAGGTATTCTGAAGAATATTAGAATATAGTTAGAAAATTCATAATAAAATTAAAACCATGCATATAAATTGTTTATGCATGGTTTTTTTAGAATATTTATTTCTTCTATCTTACTAAGCCTGTTAAATATTCAACTGTTTGTGGATCATAATGTGAGAAGAATAAACTTTCTCCTTTATCTAAAGTAGTGATCAAATCCATATCATCTTTTGTTAATTCAAAATCAAATACATCAATATTTTGTATCATTCTTTCCTTGCTAACGGATTTAGGAAGCACTGATACTCCTCTTTGAATAAGATATCTTAAAGCAACTTGTGCAATTGATTTATTATATTTATCTCCAACTTCTTTCAATGTTTCATTGCTAAATAAGTTATTTTTCCCTTCAGCAAAAGGTGCCCAAGCTTGAATCTGAACGCCATATTTTTTCATTACTTCTTGAGCCTTTACTTGTTGATTAAATATATGTGTTTCAACCTGATTTACTGCTGGAACAACCTCATTAAACTTAATAATGTCAATTAATCTATCAGGATAAAAGTTACTTACACCGATTGCTTTTAGTTTTCCTTCTTTATATAAATCTTCCATCGCACGATAAGTTCCATAATAATCATTAAATGGCTGATGGATTAATAATAAATCTAAATAATCAAGCTGAAGTTTTTTCAAAGATTCTTCTATAGATTTCTTTGCATTTTCATATCCAGCATTGGCAATCCAAACTTTGGTAGTAATAAATAGTTCTTCTCTTGGAATGCCACATTTTTTTATAGCTTTTCCTACTGCTTCTTCGTTACCATAACCCTGAGCAGTATCGATTAATCGATAACCTACTTCTATTGCATCTAGTACACATCTTTCACATTCTTCCGGATCTGCAATTTGGAATACTCCATATCCCAAAATTGGCATTTTGATACCATTATTTAATTCCACATACTTCATACTAATTTCTCCTGCTTTTCGTTATTTAACTTAAGCAGAACTATCTTTACACAACGGAATTTGCTGTGATAAAATTAGTGTACCCCATTCGAGTAACTCGAAGTCAAGAATTTTATAGAAATTATTTAAAAATATATTTCGTCTTTGACGATGGAAGCGAGGTAATAATGTATACAGTAAAAGAGATTGCAAAATTACTTAATATTACGGAACATACGGTAAGGTATTATACAGATATAGGACTTGTGCCTTCTTTAAAGCGTGATAAGAATGGAAACAGACTTTTTGATGAAGAGTCTAGGAATTGGCTGATTGGAATAAAGAATCTTAGGGGATCTGGTATGTCCGTAAAAGCTGTTAAAGACTATGTAGACCTGTGCTTGCAGGGAGAATCAACTATAGAAATAAGATATGAAATTATCATAGAACAAAAGAAACAACTAGAGGAACAATTGAAGGAAATAAATGAAAGGTACCAATATATTGAACATAAAGAAAAATGGTATCTAGATATCATGAATCACCGTATACCAGATAACAGTAATCCCGGGACATGGAGTATTTCTAGTCCGGAATCACAAGAGGAGAATTGTGCATCTTTAGTTTCAGTTGGGCATGAAGCCTCGTGAAAAAATTACCATTCCTTTTCATTAGAAGAGTGCTTTACACATAGCTATAATTTCGATACAAAATTTAAAACTAGTTATAACATAAAATCCCAATAACATAGTAAATTCCATTGGAATTAATGTAATAGAATTAAAAAATATGCTTTAACAAAAGCCTTAATTACCAATATAATGGTGATTAAGGTTTATTTAGTATAATTTATGATTTTTACTGTTTTAATTATCTTATAGTCATCATTGCTCCCTTTTATTCCGTTAAATGAAACATTAAATGAAAATATACTTCACTTCGCGTTGCTCGAATGTGATACGATAATATTAGTAATGAACATAGTCATTTTTTTAGATTTAAATAATGTTCAGGTTGAGAGTCAACTATCATCACGGCTTACAAAAAGGGAGTTTAATATAAACGTAGGAGCTCGATGAAATGAAGTATGGAAGTGATACACATCTTGATATTTTTTATGCAGTGTATGATATTTTTGAAAGCTAAAGTTGACTTTTTCAAAAACTGCTAAAAGTATAGAAGAAAATAACAGCTTTTGAATGAATATGAGTAATAATGGAAGGGTGTTTTTTATGTACAATACACAGTTAGAAACTTTTATACAAGTAGCAGACGCGGGGAGTTTTTCTAAAGCTGCCCAGATTTTATATATTACACCTACTGCGGTTACTAAACAAATCAATCTTCTAGAATCTAATCTTGAATTACAATTGTTTGTAAGAACTCATCGGGGACTTACATTAACAGAGGCAGGAAAATCCCTTTATATAGATGCAAAGTATATCATTCAATATTCAAAAGAATCTATTGATAGAGCAAAAAATGCTATTGATAAGAATTTGAATACTATTCGAATTGGTACATCATTCATGACCCCGAGCCATTTTTTAATAGAATTATGGCCGAAAATTCATGAGTTTTGTACTAATCTGAAAGTTCAATTGGTTTCATTTGAAAACACCCCGGAAAATGCTAGGGAAATTCTGATGAATCTGGGGCAAAACATCGATTTGGTGCCAGGCGTTTTTGATGATGAATTTCTGCATCAGCGAAAATGTGCAACACTGGAACTTTCCAGAAAACGTATTTGTTGTGCAGTATCCATCAATCACAGACTGGCTACCAAAAGCAAGCTGACAATTCAGGATTTGTTTGGCGAAAACCTAATGTTGATTCGAAGAGGATGGAACAGTTATGTTGATATTATGAGAGATGATATTTCTAATAATTATCCTGAAATTACAATAAAAGATTTCCTGTTTTATGATGTGGGCGTGTTTAATCAGTGTGAAAATAGCAATGATGTATTAATGGCATTTGATCTCTGGGAGAATGTACACCCATTGTTGAGAATTCTTCCTGTAGAATGGAACTATGAAATTCCCTTTGGATTACTACATTCACCAACTCCATCTGAGCATGTACGTTCATTTTTAAATGCTGTTTCGCAGGTTTTTGAATTAGAAGAATCAAGTGAAACTTGATTCAGGTGAGTTTTATCCCCATCTGAATCTTAGTTGAACTTATAACCTCAGGGGTCACAATGTACCATCAAGGGGTACCTCGTCCGGGAGTGTTACGGATGCTAGCCATCGGATAAAAAATAAATTAGGTTAAAAGTCCACGTTGCAGTTGCATCGTGGACTTTTAACTGTATTGAGTTACAACCTTTGGGTTTGTACTGAAGAACTTATTGAAACTTCTGTTAATTTTTAAATTTACTTATAATAGAAATATAAAAGAAAACTAGTGAGAGAGTAGAATAGTTAACTTTTTCGGGGGTGTTTAAAGGTGGTAAAAGAGAAGCGAACAATAATCATTTGACTATCGATCGTTTTGATTATATTTATAACAGGCTGCACTGATAATGGCGAGATAAATACCTTGAATTTAAATAGTAATACAGATAAGAGCTTAAATGAAGGAGAAAATCTAATGAAGAACGATAAAGCAAATACAGTTGGAAGCTATACCCATATTAGCACCAGTGATACCGTCCTTGATGTCATAAGTCATCCTGCATTCAAGGGTTTTGGCCAATTTATACTGCCATTAGAATGGGGATATGATGAGGATATGAAGCTAAGCAGTGTTGGCTCTCTTTTGCCTTATCACAATCATGTAATGCCTGAAAAGGTTGTAGATACTATCAATTACATGATTGACAAAGTTCAAGAAGGCAAAACTATATTCTACGACTTCTACACAGAACAGCAAAAGCAGGAGGATTCTTCAAAGAAAAACACCGGCTTATTTTTCTTTGAGGGAAAACCTGGGGCTCCTTTCGCGATTGTGTGTCCTGGTGGTGGTTATTCTTACGTTGGATCTGTGCACGAAGGTTTTCCATACGCCATAGAGCTGAGCAAAAAAGGATACAATGCCTTCGTTCTCCAATATCGTGTGGGAGGTGAACAAAGGGCTTGTGAAGATTTGGCGGAAGCCATATCTTATATTTTTGAGAATGCAGATATGCTAGGAGTAAGCAGGTTGGATTACTCTGTATGGGGAAGTTCAGCTGGTGCACGGATGGCAGCAAATATTGGATCCTATGGAGTTGCTGGATTTAAAGGTAGTGATGTTCCTAAACCAAGTGTTGTTGTTATGGCATATACAGGACATCAACACTTTACTAAAAATGATCCACCGACCTTTGTTACATCTAGTGAAGATGATCCTATTGCTAGTGTATACAGTGTTGAAAGGCGTGTGAATGCAATGAGATCTGCCGGAATTGATGTGGAATATCGAAAATATAAGAATGCAAGTCATGGTTTTGGACTTGGAATTGGTACAGATGCGGAAGGGTGGATTGAATACGCAATTCAGTTTTGGGAAAAGTATATAAGCAGAACTTACGACTAATCTTTGGATGTTTACTGAAAAAATTAAATGGAAGATGCTCTAATTGAAAGTGATTAAATGTCTGTAATGGAAGTTTTAGAGATAGAGCAGAAGCATTGCATAATGATTTTTGGACTGAAGATCCTGTCTTCTATCTTACAGATGAAGAAATTAAAATTTAATTTGAGTTCTATTGCAGTTTGCCTAGGTGGAGAAGTGATATGATTGAATGTTTGAAAGAACTGAGTACATTGAAATAATTTTTAAGGAGAATAACTATGATCTATAAGAAAATAAAAAACAAAATAATCGCTATCTTGTCAATACTATTAATCTTATCCTTAAGTGCATGCGCTAATAAAACAGAGACAGGTACAAATGATACTCAAACGAAGATTGTCAGATCAGAAGGTAAAAAAATCCTAATTGTTTACTTTGCTGTGGCAGAAAACAGTGAAGTAGATGCTATTTCTTCTGCCAGTGTGCGTGAAGTGAATGGAGAAGCCAAGGGTAATGTACGCATTCTTGCGGACACAATTCAGAGTCAGGTTGGTGGAGATTTCTTCTCAATTGAAACAGAAGAGGATTATCCTGGAGAACTAAAAACACTAGTAGATTTTGCAGAAGAAGAACAGAAAGCAAATGGCAGACCTAAATTATTGTCACATATTGAAAATCTTGATGATTATGACACAATTTTTATTGGGTACCCTAATTGGTGGTATGATTTACCTATGCCTCTATACAGTTTCTTTGAAGAATATGATTTATCTGGAAAGAATATTATACCTTTTTGTACCCATGATGGCAGCGAATTTTCCAGTACCATAGATACTATTAAAGAACTAGAACCAGATGCTGCTATTGTAAAGGGCTTGGCCGTTAATCATAAGAATGTACTAAAGGCAAAAGATGATGTGACTAAATGGCTTGGCGAAATGGGGATGAAAGAATGACATCAAAGCTGAAATTTAAAATTACAATTGATATTTTATTAACTGTGCTGCTACCAGTTCTCATGGCCTATGCGTTAACAGGACAGAAAGTACATGAATGGATTGGAGCGGTTATGTTTACAGCATTTATCATTCATAATGCCTTAAATGCCAAGTGGCATCTAAATCTATTCAGAGGGAAGTATACCACTCAGCGAATACTGCAGACTGTTATCAATCTGATGGTGTTTGCAACTATGATTGGATTAATGATTAGTGGCATTATTATGTCACGCTATGTGTTCTCTTTTCTACCCATAAATGGGAGCGCATCATTTGCACGGGAACTGCATATGTTGTCAGCTTATTGGGGATTTGTTTTAATGTCTTTGCATCTTGGTATGCATGGAAACATGATTAAGGGTATAGCTAATAAGTCATCTGGAACTCAGTCGGGTTCTCGTCCATATAAAGCAGTGCTTCCATTAATAGCAATAATCATTGCTGCATATGGTTTGTACGCATTTATAAAAAATGATATAGCCTCTTATATGTTTTTGAAAAACATGTTTGTATTCTTTGATCCTAATCAGCCAGCAATATTATTCTTTGCTGAATATCTTGCTATGATGGTTTTATTTGCATGTGTCGCATATTATTTTTCAATGCTTTTACAGATATATACCCGTAAAAAACATCGGAAGAAATCTAAATAGCAGTTTAGAAGCCAAGGTACTTGTACTTATGACAACTTCATACGCGAAAGTGCTTTTCCAAGAAGGAATTGTTTAGAGCAGTGCGACAGAAACAATGGAAGTTAATTTTACTTAACAGGAAGTTAGTGAAATGTCTTCGCATCCGGAATTATTGCGAACTCAATATTGGGGATTTTCGGATTAGATATCTAATATCCTATTAAACAACTACGATATGGTCATAGAATAATAACTATCTGTTAATACAGGATAAAACTATATATTAAAAATTATAAAAGAAAGAAGGATAAAAGAAATGAAGAAAGATTTTGGAACAAAAACAATCGTAACACCATTACCAGTATTAATCGTAGCTACTTATGATGAGAATGGCATACCAGATGCAATGAATGTTGCATGGGGAGGACAATGTGGAGGAAAACACGTCGCATTGAATCTTTCTAAGCATAAGACAACGGATAATCTGCAGCTGAAAAAAGCATTTACTGTAAGCTTTGCAGATAAAAAGAATCTAGTTATTGCAGATTATTTCGGTCTTGAATCGGGAAAAGATGCAGACAAGATTACAAAAGCTGGGGTTCATGTAACAAAGAGCATCCATGTAGACGCCCCAATCATTGATGAATTCCCATTAACTTTGGAATGCAAGGTTGTCAGCATGAACGAAGAACTTGGAGAATTAAGAGTAGTCGGTGAAGTGGTAAACATGAGCGCAGACGAATCAATCATTGATGAAAATGACAATATTGATTTTGATAAATTACAGCCACTTTCCTTTGATTCTGCAACGGGTTCATACCGTGTACTTGGAGAAAAAGTTGGAAATGCATTTAAGGATGGAGCAGTATTGAAATAAAGATAGGTAATCCAGGCACTGGATGAGAACACTGATTCAGAAGCAGTAGAGTGCGAAATAGGCAAGCATATTGGTCTATTATTTTTTTGATTGTGCATAGTAAGGGAGGAGAAAGTAAAAATGAAAGAAGTATATGATATTTCGGAAAAAATTTGGAATGCAATTATTTATGATAGTGCGACACGTTGTAATATGAAAAGTATTGCCTAAATAGCGAAGCTATTTAAGAACTAATAATTTGAAAAGTCAAATGAGAGGGTAACGCCTTGAAGGGCTTTCTCTGATACTCCGAATAGCATTTTTATTTATAAGAATAAATTTGTTATAAGCTCGGTGAAGTCGGCTGAGAATACACCCTAACAATTTTGAAAGAGATTGTGGAAAAGCGAACCAGAGGTGGTCGAGTGTATGATAGGTCGGGAGTCCATAAAAGACCTATGGTAAGAATGTCTAAATTATAAAAGACTGACAAAGTTCCGAATGTAAGGTTCTAAAAAAAAATGGAGCAGAAATGCGTCACCTACCGAAGTTGTAGGGTCTGTGAGGGTGAGTAAAATTTGTCGTTATGAAAATCCTTATACTGTTACAGGCAGTATTGTGCAGACAGGATTATAGGAACTACCTAAGGGTATATGAAAGGATAAAATTATTGGAACGTGGTAAGCTGATAACGCAGAGGACTTATATCCAACGAAGCGGTAGCAAGGAAAGACAGAATGTTATAACTTGCTTTAATATCAGTGAAAGTAGTGGCATAGTACCAGTGAAGTTATGGAAACATAATGGAGGGATAGCCACAAGTCAATGAAATGGGAAACATTTTATTATACAATACAATCAGGTTCGAGTAAGAATAAGAGAAGCAGAACGTTGGAAAAATTCCAATGAAAGACGCTGACTGTATGGGATATTATGAATAATAATATTTTCAGTTGTATGGATAAAATATAGTAAAACTTCATTGATGGAACGCAGTGTGCGGTGAAAGTCGCAAGCACTGTGTGGAGGAGGGGAAAAGGCAGAGATAACTTCAAAGTCTTACCTATTCCTATAGGTGGAACAGTTAGAAAAATATGTTCATGAAGAAGCAGTATTTGTGCATATGGGAGTAACGTTAAAAAGAGACAATGAGATTGCTATTATGAAGGAAGGAAGAATCAATATTCAAACTGTAGAATTTCAGGAGAAAACAATTCAGCAGATGGAATCTACCGTTGTTCTATTGAACAAAGTAAAGATGACTGCAATTGTAGGTGGAAAAGAAGTGGAAAATCCATTTGTTGTAACAGAGGTCTATACTATAAGTGAGGATACCATTAAGCTGGCATCTATGTCTTATACAAGAATCTTATATTAAGGAAGGAAAAACATTTATGAGTTATAAAAAAATATTAGTCACATATCTTTCGATATTTCCATCGAAGGATAAATTTACAGAAAAGTTCGCGAAAATTATAGCAGAAAAGACAGGTGCAAATCTGGTAGAAATTGAGTCTGTAAAAGCATACCCTGGATTGTCTTCTAATTATCTACAGATAGAGGTTATTGCCAAAAAGGAAAAAGATGCAGATGAACGACCTGAAATAAAAAATGAAATTCCAGTTGAAGATTATGATGTGATTTTTGTTGGATATCCCATATGGTGGTACACACTTCCACAGATTATGTTTACATTCTTTGATAAATATGATTTTAGAGGTAAGACTATTATTCCTTTTAATACCCATGAGGGAAGCGGTGACTGTGGAACGTATGAGACAATTAAAGAGCTTGAGCCTGATGCAACTGTACTCAAAGGATTGCCAATTCGTGGCTTTGATATGGCAGAGGATCAAACCAAAGTGATTACGGATTGGATTCAGGGACTTGCCTTATGAAAGGAGGTCCCATATAGGCATGGTATCCATTAGGACTTGCTTAATAATCTAGTATTTATAGAGATTGGAAAGAAATATGGATAATCCGTTTACAGAAGATATAAAATCGTAAGTGCAGGATTGGAGGGAAGAAAATGAAGAAACCCATCATCAACAAGAATTCTTATAGGAGTAGAAATAAATCATTGTCTCACAGAAAATGGAGTTTGTATCATCTGTTACTACTAATGGTGATGTCACTTCTATCTGGATGTAGTACAGGTTCCGAGTCTGTGAGTTCATCTGAAGAAAATGTTGTACAAGAGAAAGTTGTGTCAGAAAGCGCAGATGTTCAGAAAAATACAAAGGAGAATAATGTAATGAAAGCAATCAAAGATACTGGAGCACCGGGAATTCGATCTAAGGATATTCCATTTTCTTATAATGCAATGTCTGTTAAGACGGAAGAACCAGATAATGCTTCTGATACTGTTCTTACGGTAAAAGCAGATGCGAAAAACAGTCAGCGTTTATATCTTTGGGAAGAAGGAAATGTGCCGGCAGTAACAAAATACACAGAAAACCTTGGAAATTATTTTGATAATCCGGATTTTCGTCCGTATCTCACTTCTATTCTTGTTCCAGAAGGAACAGAGATCAAAGGCGCAATGTTACTCTGTGCTGGAGGAGCATTTGCATTTCGTGGTAATCTGACGGATACAGTCCCAGTGGCAGAGGAACTGGCAAAACTGGGCTTCCAGTGCTTTGTGGTAGATTATCGCTTACGTCCATATACGCAGGAGGAAGGTGCTCTGGATTTGGGAAGGGCAGTTCGTTTTGTAAGAAAGAATGCTGATATTTACGGAATTGACTCAGCTGATATTGGAGTTATGGGTTTCTCAGCAGGTGGCATACAGGTAGGCGAACTGTTGCTTAACTATGATGGACTTATCAATGGAACTGCACTTGATTCGGCTTATAAGACAGATGAATTAGATGAAATCACTGCTGATGCATCTGCTGCAGGAATGATTTATTCCTTTTATGGACGCCTAAGTGTTGCGTCTAAAGATGTAGAAAAGCTTGCTACATCAAATTTGCCACCTACGTATTTTTGTTATGGTACGGGTGACCCGTTTGTAAGTGAATTTGAAGCTAATATTTTTGCGTTGGAACAAGCTGGTGTGCCGGTAAGATATCAGGTACTGCAAAACACACCTCACGGATTTGGACCTTATGGCGGATGGATTCCACAGTATGC
Source organism: Clostridium beijerinckii (assembly GCA_003129525.1). Lineage (NCBI taxonomy): Bacteria > Bacillati > Bacillota > Clostridia > Eubacteriales > Clostridiaceae > Clostridium > Clostridium beijerinckii. Next base: position 1,913,303 of record CP029329.1, read on the forward strand.
AGAATGGCTGACAGAGGTATTTGCAGGAAATTAGCAATTAATACTTAGCAGTTACTTATATGGGATTCAGATGTGTGTTGGCTCCTGCACAAGTGCACACCATTCGAGAATGCATTGAATATTGTGTAGAAATTTACAAAGAATCGTACAAATAAAAAATAGTAAAAAAGGTCGTGCCTGTGTAGTTGCCATAGTAGAGTGGTATCTTCACAGGTTTTTGTCTAAAATACATAAACGTTCATCGTCAGAAAGTGAGGTAGTATGGAAAATAGAAAAGTTATTTTGATTGTAATATTACTCCTTTTAGGCTTCATAGGTGTGGGATGCTTGTTTTTATTTCATGATTCACGAAATAAAACTAATGATAATGTTAGCAGTGAAAATAGAAAGGAAGACAATAAAGAACTCGCAAGTGAAGAAAAAAATCTCGAAGAGGAAGTTAATACGGAAGGAGTAGAAAAGTACAAAAATTTCTTACTAAATAATGTACTTCATTCGCAAACAAATGGTGATATTCATTATAACGTGTATATTCCTGAAAGCTATGATGGAAGCGAGCCATATGCATTGTATTTGACACTTCCTGGTTATGAAGGATTATATTTTCAAGGTGTTGGTGTAAATCTGCGTGCGGAGAAATTTGGATTCGAGGCACAAAAATATAATTCGAATATGATTATTGTTGCACCCCAACTTGAAGACTGGGGTGAGAGATCAGCTGATCAGACAATTGCGTTAGTAGAATATTTTCTTAGTAATTACAATATTGATCGAACAAAAGTATATGCCAACGGTTATTCAGGAGGTGGAGAAACCATGTCTATCGTGTTAGGAAAAAGACCGGATTTATTTACAGCATATCTGCATTGTAGTTCTAAATGGGATGGAGCTTATGAACCAGTCGTTGATAAACATATTCCGGTATATTTTGCAGTAGGTGAGAACGATGATTATTATGGTTCAGGGCCAACAAAAGAGGCATATCAGAAACTGCATGAATTATATGAAGCACAGGGAATGACAGAAGAAGAAATCAATCGGTTGTTAGTACTTGATGTGAAAAATCATGATTATTTTGTACAAAGGGGAGCTAAGGATGAACATGGTGGCGGTGCACTGTTTGCCTATGACAAAGATATCATGGAATGGCTGTTAAAAAAATAGATTTTTAAAATTCACGATGTAATTGCTTCGTGGATTTTTTGTTCATAAAATGAGTTGCAACCTTTGGGTTTATACTGAAGAACTTATTAAAACTTCTGTTAATTCTCGAATCTATTTATAATAAAAATGTAAAGATATAACTAGTGACGAGCCAGTAAAATAGTTAACATTATTATTAAATACGATTCCACGCAATACTGAAATTAGGGATAAATATTTTAAAAGAATAACCGTTTAAAAAATAAATCAAATAAAAAGTCCACGTTGTAATTTGTTTCCTAGATTTTTTAGGGAGACTTAAGGATGAAAGAATGATTTGTTAGATAATAAAGGAGTGTGTTAAATTATATGAAAAAATTATTTACTTTTATGATTACCTGTGTTCTTCTATTCAGTTTTGGTGGGTGCAGCAAAACAGGTACGTCCTCTACTGACAATTTGAAGTCTGATTCCTCTGATACCGCAAAGCAAGGCACAGATAGTGTTTCCAGCCAAAGTGAAGCATCTAAGGAATCTGCTTCGTCTAGTAAACCTAATGCCCCTACTGAGAAAGGCTCAAAAACACTTGTTGTTTATTTTTCTATGCCAGAAACCACAGATCCGAATAATATGACCAAGGCGGAAGACGATAGTACTGTGGTCATTGATGGAAAGGTTTTGGGAAATACACAGTATATGGCTTACGTGATTCAGGAGAATACAGGTGCAGATATTTTCCGTATTGAGCCTGAGACACCTTATCCCACTGATCACACCAATCTTGTAGACTTAGCAGCAGAAGAGCAGAAAAAAAATGCGCGTCCTGTAATTAAATCTCATATTGACAATATAGAACAGTATGACACCATTTTCTTGGGTTATCCCAATTGGTGGGGGGATATGCCAATGATTCTATACTCTTTTCTTGACGAATATGACTTGTCCGGTAAAACGGTTATTCCATTTAATAGCCATGGAGGCAGTGGTTTCTCAAATACCATCAGTAGTATTGCGAAGCTTGAACCTAATGCAACGGTAAATAAGAAAGGATATACGGTATCAAGAAACAAAGTTGAGGAGGATGCACCAAATATTATTTCATGGATAAATGATTTAGGATATGCAAAATAACCAGTATCAAGTGAAACTTGATTCAGGTGGAGTTTGATCTCCATCTGAATCTTAGTTGAACTTATCTAGGGTCGTGCCACTGTTATCTCCCACCTTAGAGGATGGGAGTGTTACAGTGGCTAGACATCAGATAAAGAGAGAAAAATTCATGTTTAAAGTAATAACTATAAAAAAGAGAGGAAGATAACAATGAAAAAACGCAAATTGGGAAGTAGTGGTATTGAGATATCAGCAATTGGACTAGGATGTATGGGAATGGATCATGCTTATGGAAAACCAGCAGATCGTGCAGAGATGATTCAATTAATTCGCAAGGCAGTTGAATTAGGGTGTAATTTCTTTGATACAGCTGTTGTTTATGGTGAATCTAATGAAGAGTTATTAGGTGAAGCATTAGCTCCAGTGAGAGAGAAAGTTATAATTGCTACAAAATTTGGTATTACCGGTCAAGAAATTGTTGATGAAAAACCTCAAAATATCTTAGATAGTAGACCTGAATCTATTAGAGAACAAGTAAAAGGGTCTTTAAAAAGATTAAAGGTTGATTGTATTGATTTATATTATCAACATAGAGTTGATCCAAGAGTTGAACCTGAAGTTGTCGCGGGTGTAATGAAAGAATTAATGTCTGAAGGAAAAATCAAAACATGGGGATTATCAAATGCACCGATTGATTATATGAAGCGTGCTCATGGAGTATGTCCGTTATCAGCTATTGAGAATCAATATTCAATGGTGTGGAGAGAACCAGAAAAAGAATTGTTTGATTTATGTGAAGAATTAGGTATTTCATTTGTTGCTTATAGTCCTTTAGGTAATGGATTCTTAAGTGGTAAGTATACAAAGAATACAAAATATCAAGAAGGTGACTTCAGAAGTTTCATGGGAAGATTTAAACCTGAAGTTATGGAACACAATCAAGCATTATTAGATTTAATAGCAGAAGTCGCTGAAAGTAAAAATGCAACATCAGCACAAATCGTATTAGCTTGGGAATTGGCTCAAAAACCTTATATTATTCCGATTCCTGGTACAACAAAAATGCATAGGTTAGAAGAAAATCTGGGAGCTGATAATATAACATTAACGGAGAAAGAATTAGCTAGTATCAATGAAGCTTTGTCAAAAGTTGATATAGATGAAACACATTTTTAATTACAACTATTAGCAAAGGCATTCATAAAAGGAAAATGTAGGATTGTTTTTCATTAAGTTTAATCTACCATAGTTTGAATCTTTGGCTTGAAACTGATGAACGTATTGAGACTTCTATAAGGACGTAGCTTTTTCTATAATGAAGCTGCAATTAAAATTCTATGGTTTAATTTTTTATTGAGAAAGGAAGAAGAAAATGAAAAAAATAATAGTAATGATCTTATCGATTTCACTGCTTGTTTCAGTGAGTGGATTTTCAGGAAAAGCAACAGCAGCAGAAGTAAACAAAAATTCACAAGCACAAGCCACAAATAACCAAAGTTTGAGTATCAAGCAACAGAGTATAGTTCCAATCGCAGCGTTCACTGCAAATGGTGATTTAGAGAAGCTGAAGATAGCTTTGAACGAAGGGTTGGATTCTGGTTTAACTGTTAATGAAATCAAGGAAATTTTAGTGCAGATGTATGCATATGCGGGATTCCCTCGTAGTCTGAATGGTATTAGTACATTTAGGAGCGTTATGGAAGAACGCGAGCAAAAAGGAATAAAGGATGAGGTTGGCAAGGAAGCAAGCCCATTACCTGCCAATAAGAGCAGTGTAGAACTTGGAACTGAAATTCAGACTAGTCTGACAGGAATGCCTGCCAGTGGTGGAAATACTTTTGTTCCAGTTATAGATGATTTTTTTAAAGGGCATCTTTTCGGGGATATATTCGGACGAGATATACTAGATTTCCAAAGCAGAGAGATAGCTACCATTTCCGCGCTATCAAGTATTGAGGGCGTCAACCCACAGCTACAGGGTCATTTTAACGTTGGGTTTAATGTAGGATTGACTGAGGCACAGATGAGAAGCATAATATCTGTACTCGAAGCAAAAGTTGGCAAGAAACAGGCTGATAATGCGAGTGGAGTACTAAATAATGTTTTAATTAGCAGAGCAGCTAATGCTACAAATAAATAATCTAATTCATCTAGTAATACCTAATCTGAAAAGCTTGGAAAATTAATGTTTACGAAATTCCTGTGAAAACAAATAAAATATTTATAAGAATGGAAGAAAAATTATGAAGAAAATAAAAGATTTATTAGTATTAGCTATTACCCTGATAATTGCTGTTACATTAGTAGCTTGTAATAATAGCCAAAGAAGTGCAGGCAGCCAGGAAAGTGTTACACAAAAGGAAATTAAAACTACCGATACTAATGATAATGGAAATACTGAGACAGGAATAAAAGAAGCTAGTTCAACTACAAATGAGGAAAATGTGAAAGATTTAAGTGAAGGTGTAATTTTCCCAAAAGGTCAAAAAAATACTGATACGGAACATTTTGCTGGGGAAGAATGGGTTGAAATGCTGGTACCTAATGATGAAAATTTTAATTGCCCTACATTTAATGTAACTTTTAAACCAGGTGGAAGAAATAGTTGGCATAAACATCCAGGTGGTCAAATTCTGCTTGTTACTGGAGGAGAGGGATATTATCAGGAAGAAGGAAAGCCAGTACAGGTTCTTCATGCGGGGGATGTTGTAAAGATACCGCCGAATGTGAAACATTGGCATGGCGCTACACCGAATAGCTGGTTTACGCATATTGCGATGTTACCTAATATTGAAAAGGGAGGAGTCGAATGGCTAGAACCTGTAACTGATGAAGAATATAATAATTTAACATAAAATTAAGGTTGATAAGGAGAAGGGGTTAGTGAAATAGAACCAATCATCTTTTTTATCTTTTTCTCTTGCTTTAGAGTTAACTATAAGATGTACACTAATTTTATAAATAAATAAGAATTGGTGGAGGTTTTAGTGTTGCATAAAGCAACAATTTTCAATGAATAATTATTGAGTATCAAGGACAACCTTCAATTATAAGAATGGAGGTTGTTTTTGATTATGGATAAACTTGCAAATAGAAGTGTGTTTAGAAAATTAATTAAACTTATTGATGGGAATATTGGAAGAAAATTAAGAAAAGCGAATAATGAATATAAATACTCAAAGTGTTATACAGGTCGGGATCATATTCTAACAATGTTGTTTTTACAAATCTCCGGCTGTGATGGCTTAAGAGATATTAATGCTAAATATAAAAATTCATCGAAGATAAGTAAGGATTTCAACATGCCAAGTTATTCCCAAATATCTAGATTAAATAAGAGTAAGTCATCAGATTTATTTAGAAATGTTTTCGAAGAATTATTGGTAAAAGCTGATAAAGAAATGAATTCTTCAGTTAAAATAAAAAACTTTAAAGATATTAAAATAATAGATTCATCAGTAGTTAGTATAGGTAAGGGCTTAGCCCCTGAACTCTATTATGAAGATGAAAAATCTGCTATTAGAATTAGTACTCTTTTATCATTTGGAACTAAGTTACCTGATAAAATTAGCATCCGCCCTGCTAAAGTAGGAGAACGTAGTTGTATTGACGGCTATGTTAATTCGGATAAAAATATATATTTATTTGATAAGGGATATTTTAAGTACTCTTGGTATGATGAGATGAGTCATTATAATTATAAATTTATCACAAGACAACAAAGCAACTCTGTTACGGAGGAGTATTTATCCATTTATACTGGAGTAGATAATCTATATGATTATATTGTTACAATGGGGTCTGATTATAGTAAAAATAAAACTAAATATAAATATAGAGAGATTCTATATTTTACTAAGGACTCCGACGAAGAATTCCGTTTAGTTACTAACATATTCGATATGCCAGCTGAAGACATAGTATCTCTCTATAAAAAGCGTTGGGATATTGAGTTATTCTTTAAATGGATAAAACAACATCTGACCATTAAAAAATGGGTCGGAAGAACCCTTAACGCAATAACCATACAAATATATAGTGCCCTTATTATCTATATTTTATTACTTTTAATAAAATATAGATTTAAAAGTAATTTAAGCACTTTTGATGTACTCCGAAAGTTTCAGACTAATATATTAGAAAGATATGCTCTAAGGAATATTTTGTTACTGTGACTAATTATTAAAGTTAAAATTTTCTTGAAAAACCAAGGGGTATCTTTACAATATTTTATATACATAATATCACTTAAAAACATCTATATTACAATTTATAAAACTCCAACCAAATAAAATGTTATTGATTGGAGTTTCAAATATTATACTATAAATATTTTGTCTTTATGCAACATCAAAATTGGTGGAGGCGGCTATTTTTATCTAGAAAAATTTGAGAAGTATTGAATTTAGTTAATGTATAGAGGGTAGTAAGTAATATGGAAAAATAACTATTCACTTATTTTGTTATGAATTGAAAATGGAGGAATTAATTATGTCAAAGATGTTATATAAAGATGTATATGTTGAAGATTTACCAATAATTAATGATAATCAATGGGGATTAGTATATCAAGGTGCTATCACCAAGAATGAATTTGGTAAAGTCAACATTCATCCAATAAGCTATGTATTAAATGGCTTGAAAATCGCTTCTAATGTTTATACACCAGCTGATTATGATCCATCTAAGAAGTACCCTGCAATTGTGGTTGCACATCCAAATGGTGGAGTCAAGGAACAAGTCGCTGGATTATATGGTCAGTGTTTAGCTGAAAATGGCTATGTCACTATTGTTTCCGATGCTTCTTATCAAGGTGCAAGTGAAGGGCAGCCGCGTAATGTTGATAAACCTAATTTTCGTGTGGAAGATATCCATGGTATGGCAGATATCATTTCAATCTATCCTGGTGTTGACTCAGAACGCATTGGAATATTTGGTATTTGTGGTGGAGGTGGCTACACTTTAAGAGCTACTCAAACCGACAAGCGCTTCAAAGTAGTTGTTACTTTAAGTGCGTTCAACAGTGGACTTGTTCGTCGCAATGGTTTCTTAGATTCTCAAGTAGATACTATCCAAGAACGTTTACAACAAGCTACAGCTGCTCGTGTACAAGAAGCTGTCGGTGGAGAGGTCTTATATTCAGCTGACCTATTAGATCTCACTGATGAACAGGCAAAAGCGTTACCATATGATCTTTATCGTGAGGGCTACGAATATTATGGTAAAACTCATAGACATCCAAACTCTACATTCAAATACACTTTAAGTAGTATTCTTGATTTATTTACGTTCGATGCTTCAGAGAGTATGGATCTTATTAACCAACCATTACTGATGATGGCTGGAAGCATTGCCGATACTTTCTATTTAACTGAAAAAGCATTTGCTGCAGCAACAGGTACGAACGATAAGGATTTGTTCTTCATCAAGGGAGCTACTCATATCCAAACATATTGGAAACCAGAATACGTTGCTCAAGCAGTAGAGAAAGCGGTAGATTTCTTCGATAAACGTTTCTAATCAATACAACAATAAATGGATTATTTAATATAAAAAAGAAAATTAATAAAGTTTAATTTAGATATAAATAAACAGCGTCACCAGAGAATATATTTTATCTAATGGTGATACTGTTTTTTTATTAGGCAAGTTTATGCATTTTCTTAGATTTTTCTCTAACATATCTAATATCATCTGGAATATCTTTTTCTTGCATTTCTCTTGGAACAGAGGTTGTACCAGCAGATTTTGCTGTTTTATAATACCAGCATTTGTATTTTAATACATCAAGGGTTTCTTGTAATTGAGATATTTGAGCTTCTACTTCTTTTTGTTGTTCTTGAAACATATTTAAACGCTGATCAATTGTTTCATCGCCTTGCATTACCCATTCAATAAAAGTCTTAATATCTCTAAGTGACATACCAGTCTTTTTTAAACAATCTATCATGAACAACCACTCAAAGTCTTCATCTTTAAACATTCGGATACCACTTTCGCTACGTTCAACAAATGGGAGTAAGCCTTCTTTGGCATAAAAACGAAGAGTATATGGGGAAATATTTATTTTTTTTGATATATCACTGATTGTATAATACATGAGTTTCCTCCTAAAAATAAAATAGAAAATTAAAATAAACTCTTGACTTAGAGTTGACTATCAAGTTTAAGATGATTATATCACATAGAAAAATATGTGTAAATTTTCAAAGTAAAATTTAGGAGGAAAAACTATGAGTTTTAATATGTATGTACCCACAAAAATTTTATTTGGAGCTGGAATGCTTAATCAGCTTCATGAACAACAATTACCAGGAAAAAAAGCAATGATTGTGATTTCTAATGGAAAATCTACAAGAGTAAATGGTTACTTAAGCCGTACAGAAGATGAGCTTAAGAAGGCTGGTGTAGTATCAGTTGTATTTGATAAGGTTGAGCCTAATCCAGTAAAGGACACAGTAATGGAAGGTGCTGCTTTTGCAAAAGAAAATGGTTGTGACTTTGTAGTGGCTCTAGGAGGCGGAAGCTGCATTGACTCTGCTAAAGCTATGGCAGTTATGGCAACAAATGAAGGAGATTTATGGGATTATATTGGAAGTGGAACAGGCAAAGGTCAACCTGTAACCAATAAGCCATTACCTATAGTAGCTATAAGCACAACTGCAGGAACAGGATCTGAAGCAGATGCAGGATGTGTAATAACAAAGCCTGAAACAAATGAAAAATTAGGATTAAAAACACCGCTTATTTTTCCGGTATTATGTATAGAAGATCCAGAGCTTATGATAAGTGTTCCAAAGAACTTTACTGCATATCAAGGATTTGATGCATTAAGTCATAGTTTAGAAGGTTATGTATCTAAATTTGCAAATCTTATGAGTGATATGTATGCAATTACTGCAATAGAAAATGCTGGCCGTTATCTTGCCCGTGCTGTTAAAGATGGTAATGATATAGAAGCTAGAGAACGTGTAGCGTTTGCAAATATTTTATCTGGAACTGTTATGTGTGTTGGAACAACTTCCAGCCAGCATTCACTTGAACATGCATTATCTGCGTATCATCCAAATCTTCCACATGGAGCAGGGCTTATAATGCTATGCCGTGCTTATTTTACCAATATCATCGAAAAGCATGTCTGTGATGAACGTTTCATACACATGGCAAAGGCAATGGGTATGGAAGATGCAAGTGATCCAATGGACTTTATTAAAGTACTAAATAAACTGTTAGAGGACTGTGGTGTGGCAGAGTTAAAGATGAGCGATTATGGAATTTCTCCAGATGAATTCCATAAGATGGCAGATAATGCAATGGGGCCAATGGGTGGTTTGTTTGCTTGTGACCGTGTACAACTGACTCGTGAAGATTGTATTTCTATTTACCAAAAATCTTATAAATAAGAGGACTGTAGTGACTGAATTTTTAGTTATACAAAATATTATAAATGAAATATTATAATAAGTCTTAGAGATAAAGTTCATTATAATGATCATTTGTTGCTATTTATGTTTCTAGCTTATAATTTGATTAAACCACAAAAACTATAAAGTATCGTGATTAGTTTGACAGCTTTGCTTCAAATTCTAAAAAATATAATTTAAAACAGTTAATTATTACAGCAACTATACATGCAATTATATTGAGAAAACACTCTATGCCACTTTCAAGAAACTGTTTTAACAGTTTCTTGAAGTTATAGGCTGCGATTTTAAATCCAACCCATAATTTTGAGCGCAATAATCCCCGGATAGGCATGGTATCAATTTTATATCTTCTCCTCAAAACAGAAGGAATACCTTCTATACCAGCCCTTTTATTTGCAAGCTTTATATACTCACTCTCGTGCATTTTTTCTCTTTGAGTAGCTGTATTATAAGCTTTTTCGCTAACTCTTATGGTATTAAATTTCTTTGATATTTTCTTTGGACATTGTGAATTTAAAGGACATTTTTCACATGTACTGGAGTCAAATTTGGCTGTATAAGATTTTGAACTATAATAAGACTCTACAGGTTCGACTCCGTTAGGACAACAACTTATTACATTTTTTTCGTCATCTACAATGAATTTTGAATAACTCAGTTTATCAGTAGATACTTTTCTGCCAACTAGTTGACTTGGAATCATTTCAATTCCTTGTTTTAAAGCATTTTTGGCTTTTTCTTGTTCATAGTAAGCACCATCAACTAGTAGTTTACAGTTTGAATTTTTATTTTGTGAAGCTAAATTAGCAATAACATCATCAGCAAATTTTGAATCGCTGTGAATATTTTGCTTAAGGTCATAGCCTGTTATAACACTGTTTTTATCATTAAATGATTCTTGTATATTAACAACATAACCAACGTTACCACCATATTTTTTTCTGTAGGTTGCATCTTTGTCAGTTGGATTTTGTAAACTAGTTGAAGTTATATCTTTTGAATCTTTAATAACTAAATTTTTTGCAGCATCTTCTGTAGTTTGGTCCTGAATAACTCTATTTAAAAGTTGAAACTCTTCTGTTGAAGTAACTATATCTCCAGCTTTCAGAGCGATATTGTATAGAATTTTAGAATGTTCGATTAAAATTGAAAGTTTTGAATCAGCCTTTAAATCTTGAGTTCTATATATAGTGTCATTTTTATGCCCCTTTTCAAGGTACGGTTTTAGTTCATCACTTATAATAGGTGGATTTATTATATTTAGAGCTTTAATAAGTCTGCTATTTATAGAATATACTAGCTCAATTCTACTTAATTTTTTGCATGATGAACTAACCATTAACGAATCCACTCTAACTTTTTTATTATCAACAGATAAATACTTAGCAATGCTTTCGGATAAAGCTTCAACTTCAGCTTTTATTAAGTCTTCATTAGTTGACGCTTCATATTCAACAAGTCTGTTTCTAAAATTTGTTAGAGTATTTATAGATACTGGTTGTGTTTCATAATTAGTTGTATTTAAAGCATATTGATATCTTACATCGAAATGAATAGAGCCGATAAGCTCTTCATCAGTCTGCTGAAATATTTCTTTTATAATTAGTAAGCCAAGAATAACATTAATAGGTGAATTAGGCCTTGAGGCTTTATTGCTATATAAAACCGAAAAACGCTCCTCATTTATTCGCGGAAAAATATGATCCTTAAATGCCTTAGCCCAACTTTTATTTAAAATATCTTGAAGGTATTTTGGCATTTGGTTGATTGGTTCAAATAATGAAGTTTGTTGAAGGTCATTTTTGCAAAACATAGTAATTCTCCTCATACGTTTAATTTTATAATGCTATTATATCATTAAATTCTAATTGGATGATATTTGTCAGCTTTTTGTGGTCTAATCATAATTTTATTTAAAACTGTTATCAGTATATAAGATTGCGGAAAGTTTGAATGAAAGATGAGTGGCAATGGAAGGATGTTTTTTATGTACAATAAACAGTTGGAAACTTTTATACAAGTAGCAGAGGCTGGGAGTTTTTCTAAAGCTGCTGAAATTTTATATATTACACCTACTGCGGTTACTAAACAAATGAATCTTTTAGAATCTAGTCTTGAATTACAATTGTTTGTAAGAACCCATCGGGGGCTTACATTAACAGAGGCAGGAAAATCTCTGTATACAGATGCAAAATATATCATTCAGTATTCAAAAGAATCTATTGATAGAGCAAAAAAAGCTATGGAGGAGAAAAATTTAAATACAATTAGGATTGGAACATCATTAATGACACCGAGCCGTCTTTTAATGGACTTATGGCCAAAGATTCATGAACTTTGTCCAGATTTGAAGGCTCAATTGGTCTCCTTTGAAAACACTCCTGAAAACGCAAGAGAAATTCTAATGCATCTTGGTCAGAACATCGATTTGGTGCCAGGAGTTTTTGATGGGGAATTTCTGAATCAGCGAAAATGTGAGGCACAGGAACTTTCAAGAAAGAAGATTTACTGTGCGGTATCCATACATCATAGGCTGGCTGTAAAAAGTAAGCTAACAATTCAAGATTTGTTTGGTGAAAACCTTATGCTAATTAGAAGAGGATGGAATAGTTATATTGATATTATGAGAGATGATATTTGGGAAAATTATCCTGATATCACAATAAAAGATTTCTCCTTTTATGATGTGAATGTATTCAATCAGTGTGAAAACAGCAATGATGTCTTAATGGTATTTGATTTTTGGGAGAATGTACATCCATTACTGAAAATTCTTCCAGTAGAATGGAACTATGAAATTCCATTTGGTTTACTGTATTCGCTAACTCCTTCTGAACATGTCAAATCATTTATACAGGCTGTTTCTCAGATTTTCGCATTAGAAGAATAAAAAATAAATCAAGTAAAAAATCCACGATTCAGTTTCGTGGATTTTTTTAAGTTACAACCTTTAGGTTCATTCTGAAGAACTTATTGAAACTTCTACTTATGAAATGATTTGGTTATAATATAATGGTAATAATAGTTAGTTCAAGAGATTAAAGGGGTGAGTTTAATGATTATTATTCATGCATTTCTTAATGTGAAACTTGAAAAACGTCAGGAATTTTTAGAGATTGCAAACCAAATGACCAACTGAAGGAGAAGATGGATGTATAGGCTTCAATTTCTATGAAAATTCTGCAGAGAAAGGTAAATTTGTTTTTATAGAAAAGTTTAAGGACTTACGTATATTTATAGTGATGATAAAGAAAATAGATGAAATATAAGCGAGGTATATATGAAAAATAAAAAAATAAGAATAGGCATACTAATTGCAGTATTGATTGTAGTAATAGCAGGTGCTGCATATAATTTTAGAGGTAGATTTGTATCTACAAGCGACAGTGTAAGCTACAAACCAGAGACACAGAAAGTACTAATTGCATACTTCTCACATGCAGATGTTGTTGGAGTAGATGCAGTATCATCTGCTAGCTTAGTTAAAAGTAATGGTGAGTCGAAAGGAAATACAGAAATAATTGCTGATACAATTGCTAAAAATATAAATGCAGATGTTTTTAAAATTGTAACAGAAGAAGCATATCCATCAGATTATAATAGCACTGTTGATCTTGCAAAAAAAGAACAGAATGAAAATGCAAGGCCGACTTTGAAGAATAAGATTGATAATATTAAGGATTACGACATCATTATGCTGGGTTATCCAACCTGGTGGAGTACAATGCCCATGGCGGTAAAGACCTTCATTGAAGAATATGATTTGTCAGGAAAATCAATTATTCCATTCTGTACTCATGAGGGAAGTGGACTTGGAAATAGCGTACTGGATTTAAAAAATGAATGTCCGAATTCAAATATTGTAAAAGGTTTAGCAATACGTGGCGGTAGTGTAAGTAGCGATAGCGCAAAAAATGATGTTTCAGAATGGTTAAAGGAAATAGGAATGAAGTAGATTCTAAAATATAGTAAAGGCAGATATTTAATTTTGTAACTTGAACCCATTGAGAATCCAAACTCTGATTAAGGTAAGGAATGGGAGTCAGAAACTATAGCTGGATTAACTGCATTGATCACATCCGATTATGATTCGTCAAAGGAATGTAAAATGATGGTTTCAATCGCGGATTATGGTGGATTATTCTTCTCTGTGGTGCGGATACAACGGGTGTAAATATGATGTGAATGTATTAAATCAGTGTGAAAACAGCAATGATGTATTAATGGATCGACATCTGGGAGAATGTAGGCCCATTGTTGAAAATTCTTCCTGTAGAATGAAATTATGAAATTCCCTTTGAATTACTTAAGTTAAAAATCCACGATGCTTCGTGGATTTTTTTTTTGAATTGAGTTACAACCTTTAGGTTGATACTGGAGAACTTATTGAAACTTCTGTTTATTATTTGATTTACTTATAATAAAACTGTAAAGAGAGATGATTAAACAAGAATGGAGTGCGTTAAATAAAATATGAATAATTTTATTTTTGAGAATACGACAAAAATTTATTTTGGACGAGGTTGTGTAAAAGAATATCTTGCAAGTGCTCTTTCAGATTATGGCCATAATGTGATGTTTGCCTATGGTGGTGAGGCTATTAAGCAAAACGAAATCTATGGGGAAGTTATGGAGATACTCAATATGGTTGGAAAGAACGTCATTGAGTTTTCAAATATTATGCCTAATCCGACTTACGAAAAGGTATTGGAGGGGGCAGCACTTGCAAAAGAAAATGCTGTAGATTTTATCCTTGGTGTGGGTGGTGGGGCTGTTATGGATTGCTGTAAGGCTATTTCTATGGCGGTTGTTTCAACAGAGGATGTATGGAATAAGTATTGGTCAAAGATGAGTGTTATAGATTTTGAACCACTACCTCTTGGTGTAATTGTAACAGTTGCTGGCACAGGCAGTGAGATGAACGGCTGTGCAACAATCACTAATGAAAAGTATAAAGTGAAAACAGGTCGCGATTATCCGAAATGTAATCCAAAGTTTGCTATGATTGACCCAGAATATACATACAGTATATCAACGGATGAGATGGTGTCTGGTGGGTTCGGTACCTTAAGTCATATAATGGAGACTTATTTCAGCGAACCCAATGAAGATAATGTTTCCTATGATATTTCAGAGGCGCTGATGCGAAGTGTTATCCGCAATCTGCGCACAGCAATCAAAAATCCAAAAGATTATACGGCTCGAAGTAATCTGATGTGGGCATGTACTATGGCCGAGAATCGTATCATCAAGCTGGGAAAGAAGATAACTTTTGAAGTTCATAATATTGGAAATCAGCTGGATGCTTATACAAACTGCAACCATGACTGCGGTTTAGCGGTCATAGACCCGGTTTATTATCGACATATCTATTCCTACCACCCTTATAAGTTTGCTCGCTTTGCTCGAAATATTTGGAACATTAAAGCAGAAGGAAAGACAGAAGATGAACTAGCAAGAGCAGGCATTGAGGCACTTTCTGATTTCATAAAAGAAATTGGATTGCCTACAACACTTCGTGAGCTTAGTAATATTGATAATGACATGCTAAAGCAGATTGCGAACTCTTGCAAAATCTCTGCAGAAAGTAATAAGAAGATGACAAACCAAGAAATATTGAAAATCTTAGAAGAATGCTATTGATAAAGTAAATTCACATGTACTATTAGTACTGTCGTTGGTTTCAACCGGCGGCCAATTCTGTAAAAAATGGATATGCTTTATCCTGTAACAGTATAGTATATACTGCAAAGGAGAATTGGAAATCACTTTATTTAACAAAGTATTTATACAATTTAACTTTGTATAAATATTCAGCTAATAAATGGTTATAGGTTGCCTTGATCAACCTAAATGTATTATATAAGGAGAAATCAATGAAAAAAGTATTAGTTTTATCAGGAAGCCCAAGAAAGGGAGGCAATTCAGACACTTTATGTGATCAGTTTATAAAGGGTGCAAAGGAATCAGGTAATTTTGTGACTAAGATTTATATAAGGGATTGTAAAATTGGAAGTTGTAATGCCTGTTATGCCTGTAAAACAAGTAGTATCTGCGTACAGAAGGATGACATGACTAATATCCTCCAGCAGATGATAGATTCAGATATCATCGTTTTAGCTACACCTGTATATTTTTATTCTATGGATGGTCAGATGAAAACAATGATAGATCGTACATTGCCACGCTATACAGAAATTAGGGGTAAAGATTTTTACTTTATTGCAACTGCAGCTGCAGGTAAGAGTTCCATGGAGCGTACTATCGATAGTTTACGTGGATTTACAGATTGTCTTCCAACGTCTCATGTAAAAGGTGTAATTTATGGAGCAGGTGCTTGGCAGCTTGGAGATATTCAAGGCAGCAAATCAATGCAGGAAGCATATATAACAGGAAAAAATGCTTAAGGATATGCAAAGATTTTAGAAATAAGCATCACTTATATACCAAAGTTATGAATTAACAAAAGTAGAGGAGAATGTAGAATATAATGAACAAAGAAATAAACAACAATTGGAAAATTTATATGCTGACTATTATCTGCTTCGTGGTTGGAACGACACAATTCAGCATAGTTGGAATGTTAGATAAAATTGCTGAATCTGTAGGTGTATCTGTATCAACAGCTGGTCAGCTTGTCACTGTATATTCGCTAAGTAATGCAATAGGAACGCCTCTTGTCGTTGTGGCGATATCTAAAATGAATCAGCGCAAGCAACTGCTGCTGGCTCTTGCCATAATATTATTAGGAATCAGTTGTATACTTGTGCTGCCGGGCTTTGCATCTCTGATGACTGCGCGAGTTATACTTGGCGTTGGGACAGGTGTCTTTATAGTTAATGCTTATGGAATGGCTGCGAAATTAGCTGCTCCCGGACGTCAAGGCAGCGCTATGTCAAATGTTGCAATGGGTTTTAGTTCATCCCTTGTATTTGGAGTACCGCTAGGAAGAATGGTATCAGGGGCATATGGGTGGAAGGCAATCTTTTGGATTATTGCAGTTATCTGTTTGTTTGCACTATTTGTTATTAAGCAATCAATACCAGCACTTGAAGGAGATGCTTCAGTACCTCTTAATAAAAGATTTGCTCTTTTAAAGAATCCTAGAATAGCATTTATGCTTAGCGTAACAGTATTTGTATTTATCTGTTTTTCTATTATTGATACATATATTACTCCATTTCTTACAGCAGCTATGCCGATGATGGAAAATAAAATAAGTATTGTTCTTATGATTTTAGGTGTTGGAAGCTTAATTGGTTCAAAAACTGGAGGTTTCTTGGCTGATAGAATTGGAATTAATCGTACAATACTTGGTGCTATTGCTATTCAAATTATTACCCTTGTGTTAGTGTCTTTATTAGGTTTAGGTTGGTCAATGGGCACTATAATATTACTTATGATTTGGGAGATAGCTTGTTGGACATTTGGACCAACACAAAATTTCAACCTAGTGTCACTTGCACCTGAAGTTTCGTCAATTGCTCTTAGTCTTAACAGTACCTTTGTACAGATTGGGTTCTCCTTGGGGGCAGTCATTGGGGGAATCGTTGTAGGAGGATGGTCTGTAATGTCAATTACATGGATTGGTGCAGCAGCAGCGGTTATAGCCATATTTGTCTTCAGTTTTGCCCGTTCATTATCAAGTTCTGATGATGAAATAAGCAAGGAAAAACAATTTGAGGAAGAAGAATATAGCATAGGATAATTTGAATATAGTATGCACAGCAATAAATAAGCTTATGTTAATTACAATAATTGCAATGTGTATCTTTGTAACAAATTATATTGATGTAAAGTGAAAGGAAGATTTGAAGATGGAAAAGAGAAAATTAGGAAGAAGTGGATTAGAGGTATCTAGTATTGGTCTTGGCTGTATGGGAATGAGTTATGGATATGGAACAGTTTCAGATAAAAAAGAAATGATATCACTAATTCATAAGGCAATTGAAATGGGAATTACCCTGTTTGATACAGCAGAGGTTTATGGACCATATATAAATGAAGAATTACTTGGCGAGGCATTAAAGCCTTATAGGGAGAAAGTTATTATAAGTACTAAATGTGGAATAAAGATTGTGGATGGAAAACAGGTTCTAGATGGAAGACCGGAAGTAATCAGGGAATCAGTGGAGGGATCATTGAAGAGATTGAAAACGGATGTGATTGACTTATACTATTTACATCGTGTTGACACCAATGTCCCTATAGAAGCAGTAGCAGATACTATGAAGGAATTAATAAAGGAAGGTAAGATAAAACATTGGGGGCTTTCAGAAGCTGGAATTAACACAATTAAAAAGGCACATGAAATCTGCCCGCTAACAGCAGTGGAAAGTGAATATTCTATGATGTGGAGAAAGCCAGAAGAAGAACTATTTCCGCTTTTAGAAGAACTAGGAATTGGATTTATGCCATTTGCACCACTAGGAAAAGGATTTTTAACGGGTGCCTTCAATGAAAATACTGAGTTTATTAAGGGTGACCTTCGTAGTCAACTTCCAAGATTCTCATCAGAAAATATGGAAGCAAATCAGGTTTTAATTGATTTGATTTATAAGGTCGCTAAAGAAAAAAGTGCTACACCTGCTCAAATAGCTTTAGCATGGGTATTAGCACAAAAATCTTGGATTGCTCCAATACCAGGTACAACAAAAATTCATCGTTTAGAGGAGAATGCAGGAGCAACAAAAATCACTTTAACCTATGAGGATCTCAGCAAATTAAATGATGCATTATCAAAAATTACTGTAGTTGGAGAGCGTTACCCAGTGGGATCAGATATGGCTAAAAGAGCTGGAAAATAAAAAATAGGATAAAAATATGATAAAAAAATAGAAAAGTGCTTGACTGAGAGTATACTCTCAGTAGTAAGCTGATTCTAAAATGAAATTTTTTTAAAGTGAGTTGATTCAAAATTCATCGTTAAAATAAAAAATAAGTAAAAGTTATAAATTTATAGTAAATCATTTAATAAAAGAAATGGAGAGATAAAAATGAAAGTATTATTAGTGAATGGAAGCCCACATCAAAAAGGATGTACTTATACTGCATTAACAGAAGTTGCAGAAACATTAAATAAGGATGGAATTGAAACAGAGATTTTCTGGATTGGCAATAAAGCTTTAAATGGATGCATAGCCTGCAAGGTATGTGTTACTAAGAAAAAATGTACATTTGATGATAAAGTAAATGAATTCCTTGATATAGCTGCAGACTATGACGGATATATCTTTGGAACACCAGTGCATTTTGCAGCAGCAGGAGGCGCGATAACAGCGTTTTTAGACAGGGTATTTTATGCAGATTTAAACGGTGGCAGACAGTCATTTTATTTAAAACCTGCAGCATGTGTTATATCAGCAAGAAGAGCAGGAACAACTGCAACTTATGATCAATTAAATAAATATTTTGGGTTAATGCAGATGCCAATTGTTTCATCACAGTATTGGAATATGGTTCACGGTGCTACTCCTGAGCAAGTAAAACAGGATATAGAAGGACTTCAGACTATGAGAACTCTAGGAAGAAATATGGCATTTTTCTTAAAATGTAAGGAAACTGGTCTTAAGAATGGTGTAAAGATGCCAGAGAGAGAAACTGGCGTATTTACCAACTTTATAAGATAATGATTAACCTATCATCTGGGGCATATATAGAATAGTTAAAAATGCAGGTAATGTGATAGAACCAATTGAAATGCTGTTTGACAGTGACAATTTGTTGCCATTCATAATACCTGCACTTCTATTTAATTAAAATCCCTACAAATAATTAAATAAGGAGAAAAATAATTATGAAAAAGATTCTATTGACTATACTATGTTTCATGATGTTACTCTTTTCTGTAGGTTGTGGAAGTAATAGTAATAATTCTTCTTCTGCTGGTCAGGAAAAAGTTACTTCTTTAAATGGAACAGAGGCTGGTAATGATATTTCTAGTGCAAGTGATACGTCAAATTCAAATGGATCTAAGTTAGCAAAGAGTAATAATGGAACAAAAAGGATTCTAATCGCATATTTTTCACAAACTGGAACTACAGAAAAAGCTGCTAAAAGAATACAGGAATTTACTAATGGTGATATTTTTGAAATTAAAACTGTTACACCATACCCTAATGAATATAAGGAATTAAGTGATGTTGCTAAAAAGGAAAAGGAAGATAACGCTAGACCTAAGTTAGCAACGAAAGTAGAAAATATAGATAATTATGATGTGATTTTTGTTGGTTATCCAATCTGGTGGCATACAGCACCAATGGCAATAGATACATTTCTTGAATCTTACAATTTATCAGGTAAAACAGTTGTTCCTTTCTGTACCAGTTCATCAAGTGATATTAAAGAAAGTATGGAAGCAATCAACAGCCTTTGTCCAAAGTCAAACATATTGGAAGGATTAAGGGCGGACGATCCTAATGACATTGAACCATGGTTGAAGAAAATAGATATTATTAAATAAACTGAGTGATAGGATTAAGAAAATAAATACAATAATACTATTACTTTTAAGTAGTTTTAATACTTTTGAACTAGATCTAACAATTAATTAGTGAAAACGTTCAAGTGGACAATTTCTAATAATTAAGCTATGAAGTAAAGATTAATTGTTTTTGATATAAAGCATGATATCAAGTATAAATTAAGGGGGACAAAATGGAAATACTATCATTTATAAAACAATATATTACAAAGCCTAGAACAGTTGGAGCGATACTTCCAAGCTCAAAATATCTTGCAAATAAGATGATTGAAGATATTGATTTTAAGAGTGCAAGATATATTGTGGAATATGGTTCTGGTACAGGCGTGTTTACTGAAAAAATAGTAAAAGGAAGAAAAAAGAATACCCAAATTCTGCTTTTTGAAAGCAACAAAGAGTTTTGCGATTTACTTAAAGAAAAATACAAAGATGAATCTGATATTTATGTTATTAATGATTCAGCTGAATACATTGGGAAATACATGAAAGAATATGATATTCCGTGGATAGATTATATTGTCTCAGGACTTCCGTTTGCAAGTTTACCCAATGATTTATCTTCAAATATTTTGAAAGAAACACAAAAGCATTTAAAGGAAGACGGCAAATTTATCACTTTTCAGTACACTTTATTAAAGAAAGATTTTATTAAAAAATATTTTAATAAGGTAAGTGTAAAAAGGGAAGTAAGGAATGTACCACCTGCATATGTGCTTTGCTGTAGTATCTAATTTGATGTTAATTAGTGAATTACGTATACATTCAAATCTAAAATAGATGGAGGATAGATACTAGTTATAAATGAATTGGCGCAGGAAATGTATTAAATGCACTATGAGTAGTATAAAATATTTTGTTGATTCGTTGGTAATTAAATAAGACAAGTGTAGAAAGAGGGGATTCATATAGATATAAAAGATTGATTTATTAAAGATAAGTATAGAAAAGATATCTAAACCTTAATAATGTAATTCCATTCTAAAAAATTTATAAAACAAGAGAAGAAAGTAATTGGGGAACTTAACGAAAATTTGCTTTATATTATTAAGCAATGTTATTGGAGTATAAAAGTTTTAGAAGAAAAGGAAGGTTGTAAATATGAAAAGATATTCATTATGGAAGAAGATTGTAGTTGGGATTTCGGCAGTATCGCTCGTGGCAGGTGGGGTATTGACAGCGTGCTCTAGTGAAAGTAAATCCTCAGCTATAGTGAAAAGT
Source organism: Clostridium beijerinckii (assembly GCA_003129525.1). Taxonomy (NCBI): domain Bacteria; kingdom Bacillati; phylum Bacillota; class Clostridia; order Eubacteriales; family Clostridiaceae; genus Clostridium; species Clostridium beijerinckii. Next base: position 1,934,684 of record CP029329.1, read on the forward strand.
TCAGAAACCACAAAAACAGAGGTAGTAAGCAGCAATCCTAAGGCATCTGGTGGTTCTTCAGTAGTATATATGACAAAGGACATCAGTCCAAAAGGGTTAGAAGCAGTCTATGAAGCTCTTGGACGTAAAGCAACAGGAAAGGTAGCAGTCAAGCTTTCCACTGGTGAACCCGGAGGAAACTATTATTTATCACCAGACTTAATTAAGGATTTAGTACAGTCAGTAAATGGAACCATAGTAGAATGTAATACAGCCTATGATGGGGGTAGAGCAAGTACAGAAATGCACAAGCAGGTTGCAAAAGACCATGGTTTTACTGCTATTGCAAATGTAGACATCATGGATGAAGATGGTTCTATGAGTATACCTGTCAAAGATGGAGTGAGGCTTAAGGAAGATTTAGTAGGATCACATCTAGCAAATTATGATTTTGTTATGGTTTTATCCCATTTTAAGGGACATGTTATGGGCGGTTTTGGAGGTTCAATTAAAAATATATCTATTGGTATAGGCTCAAGAGAAGGTAAGAGTTTGATTCATACGGCAGGAGCTAGCCATACTTCTCCATGGGGAGGAGAACAAGATCCATTTCTTGAATCCATGGCAGAAGCAGGAAAGGCAGTTTCGGATTATGAAGGTAATGGTACAAAAATGCTTTATATCAGTGTTATGAACAATATATCTATCGACTGTGACTGCAGTAGTAATCCAGCAAAACCTGAGATAGCTGATATTGGAATTTTGGCGTCTTTAGATCCTGTGGCCCTTGATCAAGCATGCGTTGATCTTGCATTAGCAGCACCTGGCAGCGAGTCGCTTAAAAAGAGAATTGAAGACAGGCATGGAATTCATACATTGGAGCATGCAGAAGAAATAGGCCTTGGAAGCAGGCAGTATAAATTGGAGAGTATTGATGGCTGATATATTATATAGAGAGTTTGTATATTTCTGGTATTACTTCACATTACAATTTAAACAGATATTTGGATACTGGATATTGGGAATAGTTATAGGTTCCTTAGTGTCTGTATTTCTAAAAAATAAAATACATGGAATGATGGCTTTACTGAATGGGAAAAAGATGGGGATTATTGGGATAATCCCTGCTGCAGCACTTGGAATATTATCCCCACTCTGTATGTATGGAACGATTCCTATAGTTGCATCTTTTTCGAAAAATGGTGAGCGTGAAGACTGGATTGCTGCGTTTATGATGAGCTCCGTTCTTTTAAACCCACAACTATTCTTTTATTCTTTAGCATTAGGCAAACAAATAGCAATGTTACGCCTTATTGTATCTTTTCTAGGTGGTATTTTTGCAGGAATTCTGGTAAGGGTATTTTTTAAGAATAAATCTTTTTGTAAATTTAATGAATTTGATATGCCAAAGAATCGTGACACGGATCCAAATCCTGCTATGAGATTTCTTAAGAACATCTGGCGAAATGTTAATATTACTTTACCTTATTTCCTTTTAGGAATTATTTTAACTGCATTATATCAAAGATATGTTCCAAATGAATGGATTATTAATCTATTTGGATCTAATCATGGATTTGGTACACTTATGGCTGCTGCGCTTGGGATACCACTTTATATGTGTGGTGGAGGAACAATACCTATTATATATGCATGGCTTGGAACGGGAATGAGTAAAGGAAGTGCAGTTGCCTTTATGATAGCAGGTCCTGCAACCAAGATAACAAATCTCGGTGCTTTAAAGATTGTTCTTGGCATGAAAAATTTTGTTATTTACATTGTCTTTTCTATTTTATTTGCCACACTTTCGGGGATTATTGTTAATATGATGTTTTAGCTGATCTACGAAATATTTATATTTTTAATCATTTTTAAGGTTTTAGAAAAGATAAATATAAATGACAAATGTTGAATGAAACTTAGGTTTGGATGGAGTTTACTAAGTGTCCTTTGAAGGTAAATCTCCATCTGAAAGTTAATTAACTTATTCTTTTCCTTTCAGGGGGATATTTAGTTCAAGTCAAAGATTCGATTAACAAGATTAATATTCATATAACTTAACAGAACTAAGATAAATTTTAGGAGAAAATATGAAAGAAAGTGAAAAAATTAAAAATATGAGAAGCGAACTTAATGATATGCTTAATAGTAAGAATTTATTAGATAATGAAGTTCTTGTTTTAAGCCAGAAGATAGATTTAGAAATTGTGAATTATATGCGAAGACAAAAAGATATTTTGATTAGAAAATACTTGCAGCCGGATGATAAATAGGTAATAGGAAAAGTGTGTTTATGCTGATATATATATAGTTTATTGAATATTTTATTCAAAGGAAGCAAAAGTGTTTTTTTACTTAAAGTGTCAATATAAATTGTAGATAAAAAGGAGAACTGAAATTGGATAAGTTATTTAAATGTATTGTGTTTATATTTTGGGCTGCAATATTGTTAATATTTTTTAAGTATGAATTATACAATAATGGTACTGATAAAATTATAAAATTCTTAAATACATATAAAGAATATAGTGAACTATTATTTCTAATAATTGCATCACTAAGAATTTTTACTTTGATTCCATGCACTGTTTTTATAATTATCGGAGGAGTTTTGTTTAATCCGTTGGAAGCTTTTATTTTAACAGCGATTGCGAATTTAATTAGTGAAGTTTTATTATTTTTCTTTGTTAAACTCACTTTTGGTATGAGCTATCAAAATAAAATAATAAAAAAGTACCCTAAAATATACAACATGGTAAAAAAGAATAGTGTACAAATTCTAGCATTAGGTGTTTCATCGCCTGTTGTGCCCAGTGATATAGTTTGTTTCTTTTCTGTATTAACAGAGATTACTCTAATTAAGTATATTTTAACAATACTTATAGCTGATACCCCGATAATTCTGTTGTATACATTTTTAGGAGTAAGTATAAGATACTCTATATTTGTATTCATTGTTATGTTAATAGCCTTAATTCTAGTAAATTCTATTAATATTAAAAAATGGAATAATCAAATAAGTGAATGAAAATAAGCGTTAAGTGAAAAAGTAAATTCTTTATTTTGAGAACTATTGAAAATGCAAGATTTAAGTCACCTTAGTTACCTTTTACGGGGCAAAAAGGCATCTAGAATGGAGTGCAAAACTAAATTCCACATGCCGCTCTTGTGCAACAAAAGCATTAGGGACAACTTAAACGGGGTGCAGCCGTTTAAGCTGTCCCTTGCTTCGATGTTAATATGATTTGTTAAAATAGTTGTATCTTTATGTGTATATGAATCTAGGCTACGTCCTCTTGGGATTACATATCGTATGTGTATTCATGATTTTTTCAATCATAATGCGTTGAGTTGTTGTTAGATGTTTATAATCATAATTCTTATTCAATATAATTACCTCCAATAATCTTAGAGGAATCCACTTTCACATAAGTTGTATGGAAAAAATAGTGCAAAACTAAAATCATGAATGACTAAATAAGTATTGCAATCGAGAAATTGCTTTTTCATTTTAGGTTAAATATTAAATTTAATACTTGACTTGGAGTTCACTTCAAGTGATAGGGTATATATAGATAAAGAAGCATAAATAAGAATCAGAGGGAGGAATAAAACAAGTAAGCAGGTCTTAAAAATGGTGTGAAAATGCCAGAAAGTGAAGCAGGTACACCAGATGAGGTGGCTGAAGTAGCAGCATTACTTATGAGTGAGCGTGGTGCATTTATTTCTGGCAGCGATTTTCTAATGGACGGTGGTGTGACAGCATCATACCGGTATGGAGATTTATCACCAAAGAATAACAAATAGATTCTCAAGATGTATGTTTTAATTGAACATGTCAATATCTTGCAATTGAAATACAAGAAGGAGTTTTCTAAAGATGAGTAAGAAAGGAACTTTGATTGTAACACTAGCACTGTTATTGTCAAATGCAATGGCAGGTTTAGATGGAACAATTGTGAATACAGCATTACCAGCAATCATAAGTGATTTACATGCAATTCAATACATGGGTTGGATAGTAGCTGTTTTTTTATTGGGAATGGCAGTAGTAACTCCACTCTGGAGTAAATTAGGAGAACGTATCGGAAACAAAAGAACATATCAAATAGCCACATTATTATTTGCAATTGGTTCAATATTTCAAGCATTATCAAGTGATATTATCTTTTTCCTCATTGCAAGAACCATCATGGGAATAGGAGCAGGTGGAATGAATACTATCCCTTTTATCATTTATGCAGATTTGTATACAGACTTAAGAAAGAGGGCGAAGGTTATTGGGTATGCTACAGCAAGCTTTAGTGCAGCGGCTATTATTGGGCCTTTAATTGGCGGATGGATAGTTGATACTTTTAGTTGGCATTGGGTATTTTATATTAATGTCCCAATTGCATTAATCTCGATACTAAGTGTTCAATTTTTCTTTAAAGAGCCTAAAAGAATTTCTACAGGTAAAAAAGTAGATTATTTAGGTGCTGGGATTATGATAATCAGTTTAGTAACACTTTTGACAGGAATTCAAATGATAGAGACAGCTTCACTAAGTATGGTTACTATTTTAATTATTGTTGGTCTAATTCTCTTAATAGTACTATTTAAGGTTGAAGAGAAGGCTGCTGATCCTATAATTCCTAATAGACTTTTTAAAAATGGTCCATTAGTAGTTGATTTCATATTGTTTGCTCTTTTATGGGGAGCATTTGTTGCTTTTAATATTTACATACCAATGTGGGCACAAGGATTACTAGGCGTTAGTGCTTTAATTGGAGGGGTGACTCAAATTCCAGGTTCCATTACAAATTTTTTTGGTTCAGTAGTTGGACCAGCCATAAAACCAGAATTGGGTAAATACCGTACCGTTGCTTTAGGAACTTTAGCTTTTATAATCTCTTTCGGAATTATGGCATCAGCTGGAATAACTATACCAATGTGGGTTTTATTAATAGCGGGAGCATTTGAAGGCTTTGGTCTAGGTTTAAGTTTTAACATTTTACAAATTAGTGTACAAGAGGATGCGGAAAAGCGAGATATTCCTATTGCTACATCATTTGCATATCTTTTACGTATTTTGAGTCAAACATTTATGTCATCAATATATGGAGTAATTTTAAATAATGCTTTAAATAAAGGTGTGGCTGAAACTAATGGAGAAGTTACTATTGCAATGTTAAATAAATTAAATGATTCTCAAAGTGCAGGTGATTTACCTAAAAATTTATTACCACTTATGAAACAGATTATGTATGGTGGTTTACACAATATCATGTTAGTTGCATTAATTTTGTTAATGGTCGCTCTAGTTTTTAATATTGGATTACAATTAAAAATACAAAAATCAGAAATGGTTTAATGTTATAGCATAAAGCATATTACATATAAGTGGAATAGTGTATTTATTTAAATTGAGGTTTTCTGGTGTGTGGAGGTGTGATGAAATCATACTGGAATGGAGAGTATTGGCAGCCCTCAGAATAAAACATGAAAGTTTTAAATTATTAGGTGGCTCTTATGACAGTAAGGCATTATCTGACGAGGGAAAAGAAACTTCTAATAGGAGTTTCTTTTTTATTCTTTTAGGAAATTATAATCAAGTCAAATATGTGGACATTGTGACCCCTGAGGTTATAAGTTCAACTAAGATTCAGATGGGGAGCAAACCCCATCTGAAATCAAGTTTCACTTGATTTTATGCATCTAATAAATTCCATTTCTAAAACTGTATCTATAGTATGTTTACCAAGATAATCTAAAGATCTATATTTATTTAAAGTATTTATTTCATCATCAGATAGATGAATTTCTTGTTTTTATTTCCATCCCATTAAATAAGTAGGGGTTGTACCTAAAATATCTGAAAGCTTTTCAACTTTTTCAAAAGGGACATTTGATATTACACCACTTTCATATCTTTGAAGTGTTGGTTTGCTTATGCCTAATTTATTTGAAACTTATTCTAATGTAAGATTTAATTCTAAACGCCTAGTCTTAATATTTTCTTTAAAGCTCATTTTATCACCCTTTAACATTATAATGATTTAATTATATCACCAAAATTCAAGGAAGATATTAATATACTTCAAGCATAAGTGTTGGTGCGATTCAAAGTACCTCTACAGTTAAATCTATACACTTCGCATATAGTGCATTCAGCTTGAACTAATTAATATCTTTAGATTAAATTCGCTATGCTCAAGATTAATGTTTCTCTCATCAGGTGTATGGGATGGGCTTAATGTTTTTTAAACTCTAAGAGCAGGAAACAATCAATATGTCATACTCTTTCGCCCTGCTCCAGAGTATGACATTGATACTTTCCTTTAGTGAATGTTCCTGGTGTAGTTAGAGCCTTCAAGGCAAGCTTCAAGGCTAAAGTTAATGTTTCTCTCATCCAAAGGAAGCTAATTACAAGCTATCTTCATAAATTGTGCTAATTATAAAAATTGAAATTTAGATAGCTTATACTTAGCGTTGAATGTGTTTGACTGCGGCAGCAAGGAAGTAATAGGCTACGCCTATAAATTATAACTCGCTACGCTCACACAAAAGGAAGGCTTGAAGCTACGCTCCAAGTTCTATTACAAAAAATAGATGTTTGGTGACCGATGCTATACGTTTGGTGTTCAATTATCTATATTCTGTGAACGATATTAATTTAATGTTTTTCTTTACAGCATTATAAATATAAGTTGGTTTGTATTCTGGTATACGTAATTTTTAAAGGACAGGCTTTTTTCTTCTTTATCTTAATAGAATAGTTCTATTTGAAATCAGAAATTGATGTTAATCACAATTTTTTGCACACTCAAAGTATAGAGTCAGTTTGTTTAGGTGCTCCCTTTCGGGATTGCGTGGTTGCATCCACATTTTGTGGATTGTGGCGTATCCGCGGTCGGTGTAGTCCGGGGGCTTGTACTAGCAATCAAGATTGCAGGTACATCTTGTATAAGCTAGCGGCTTGTCCCATCTGCGATTGGGACAGGCTACTAGCTTACACAAGAGCGCCCCAAGATAGCCAGTACACTTCGAGAAATAAATCGTTGTTGCGAGAATGTCCAAGCTAAAATAATTAAGGCTTATGGTAAATTCGAGTTGTGTATGTTTTGAAAGTATATGAAATGTATAGTTTTATGCTTTATATTTCAGCTAGAACACTTGCGCAAAACTTTATTTCTCTAAATGTACAGGCTATCTGTCAGAGATTGTGTTTTTATGAAGCACAAGGCTTATTTTAGGTATATAGCTGATTTAGGTGCATGGGGGAGTTCTGGAATTTGAGATAGAAGGTCAGTAAACTGACAAGGGAAGGGCGCCTTGGACATGCCATCATCATGCTATTAGTAAGTTTAGTGAAGGATGATGGCATGCCCACAATGTACAGGCTTACCTGCTAGTCCTTTTTAGTGATGGCGTTATTTCCGCTTCATAAATCCAATCAATAAAAATAATTAAATCTTATATTACAGGGAAATTATTTTTATTGATACGATTTCTTCAGCTCCAATAACACTCATCACTAAAAAGGACAGGCAGAAAAGCCAGTACATTGACGGCGCCCCTTTGCTCAAAACGAAAGATTGTGTATAGGAAAGTTTTGTAAACAAAATCATATTGGATATAAAAATAAATGATGTTACTACATAGTTTGCAAGAGAATATGGTAGCAAATTAAAGAAAGTGTTCTTTTGAAAATTGAATAGTGTGATTTTTACAGAATATGCTATAATTTATTCAAGAAAGTATACTGTAGCGAAATAGAAGATCATTGAAAGGGTTAATATATAAGTTATATATATAAAAGCATGGTAAAAGGAGTGGAAGAAAATAATGGTATTGTCATTAGAGCACGTGTTTGAATTTTTAATAAAAGATTTATTCATGTATTATGGATATGCTGTAGAAAATGAAAATACAATAATCAAAAATAGTAAAAGCCATAGAGCTGATTTAATTATTTCAAGTAACAAATCTGAAAAATGTATTGTTGAAATAAAAATGTATATAACAAGAAAAGCAGATTATGGAATACTGAAACAAGCAGCATTGCAGTTGAAATTCTATGGTGAGATATACAATATTAAGAGGCAATTGCTAATTGTAGGGTCTCCAATAGATGAGAAGTTAAAAGTAAATTTAGAAGAGGAATTTCAAATAAAAATCTATGATAGCAAGAATTTAATGTTTCTATCTAAAGTAGATGATAGTCTATATATGAGATTTAAAGGGATAATGAGCAATACCTTGGATGGAATTTATATACCTGAAGAGATGAGTGAAACGAAAATTGAAACATTATTTGAAGAGAGAAAAGAGCGGAAAACTAATATTGTGTATAAGAGATCAGGAGAAGGAGAAGAGTTTTTACGAGAACTTGATAATATAAAGCCCGGTAGAGAAGATTTCTTAAAATATGAAAAAAAGTGCACAGATATTTTGAAATATCTTTTTTTAGAAAACTTGAATGGTTGGAACGAGCAATTAAGAACAGATGATGAGCTTAATCGTTTTGATTTAATATGTAGAGTAAAGCAGGGAAATGAGTTTTGGGAACTTTTAATAAATGAATTTAAATCGAGATATGTAGTGTTTGAATTTAAGAATTATGCTAAACAAATTAATCAGACTCAAATTTACACGACCGAAAAATATTTATTTCAAACTGCTTTAAGGAATGTAGGATTTATAATTTCAAGAGAAGGTGCGAGTGTAAATGCAGTTAAATCTGCAAAAGGTATTTTGAGGGAAACTGGAAAATTAATAGTGAATTTAACTAGTAATGATTTGAGGAAAATGTTAGAAATGAAGGATTCTGGTAATGAACCTTCAGATTATTTGTTTAGCATAGTAGACAAATTTCTATTAGAGTTAGAAAAATAAATAATAGATATAAATATATCATTATTCAGAAATGGATTTGATAATTTCTTACTCACAATACAATTTTATGATTGATGAAAGCAGTATTACATATGATCTTGTTTTTTTAGAACTAGGTATAAATATTCTAGAGAAAATACATATTTTAGTGTACAGTTTGGGGTGTAAGTTTAAAACATATGAATATATGAACTTGGTAAGTTTTATAACTTAACTTTTCCAAAGCCTGTATTTAGTGATATAATGAGTAATTAGTAAATAAAATTGTGTACAAGTAAGTATGCGATTTAGAAAGTTGTGATACATATGAGTCTTCTTATGTCAGGAGTTATGGATAGTGCACTGTCAGATATTATGATTACTGGAGCAAAAGGGTTAAAGAAGAGGCCTAAAGAAAGAAAAATTGCTTTGATTTTATCTGGTATATGTATGATATTGGCAATTGCTGGTCTGGCGTTGAATGAATTTTTTTTCAGAAATAATAGTATGGCTTCAGGATTCCTTATTATACTAGTCCCTTCTGCTTTGACTTGTTTAGTTTCTATTATGTCTTATTTGGTTGATGATTCAAGAACTTTTGTTGAAGAATTGGCAAAATTTGCTGAAGAGCGAGAGGAACTAAATGAAAAGATAAAAAAAGAAAATAATGTTATGGATGTTATTAAGGTTAATTTGAACCAATTGAATGAATACTACACTATAAATAAGGTACAAGCTAGGAGAAGTTATTCGTTTAGTATAACTATGATAGTTACTGGTTTTATCGTACTAATTGCAGGTATTGTTCTTTGCTTTTATGGGAAATTAGGGTTAAATATCACTATATTATCAAGTCTATCAGGTTTGATTGGAGAATTTATTGGTGCAACTTCTTTGTTGCTATATAAAGAAAGTACAAAGCAAATACAATTGTTTTTTGATAAGTTGTCATATTTACAACATATTATGCTTTCAGTAGAATTGGCTGAAAGATTAGATGATAGCAAAAAACAAGAGCAAATTTCAGTAATTATATCCTCACTTATAGAAAATAAAACTAAGTCATTGAGTATAAGTAATAAAGATAAATGAATAAAAGTACTGCATTTTTACAGTGAATTTACGGTACTATTTTTCTACATAATAGTAAATTTAAGTGTAGATAATGCAAATTGTATTCCAAAGATAATATTTTTTACTATGTCACATGATTGACATGTTTATCCTGTACTATAAGGAGTATAAAGTAGTTAAAACATTATTTACCCCTTATTAAATATAGTTATTAACCAGTTTTAAGAATGATCTATTAATCCCCTAATAGGTCATTCTTTTTTTACGTAGAATTATACTAGATTTATGGTATAGGCTAATACCAATAAGGAAATTTTAGACAAGCTCTATACTATAGAATAGGTTGTAATAGATGTATTTTACTGAATAGAAGAATAGTATATAATCTTAGTTTTAATGATAGAGCTTATCTAAAATATTGTTTTTTGGGGCAGCAATTATACCAATAGAAAATAAATATAGTAAAGGGGTCGCTGCGCTCACCCTTGACAATATTTATTTTCTATGGAGCTTGGTATTTGCCAAAAAAACATCAGAGGCTTGTCCCATAATTTTGGTAGTTAATTCTGCAGGTTGTGTAGATTTGGAATTTTCAGTTTTGGTTTAGGTGAATATTTGATTATAGTAATGATTAATATTAAGATAGTATTTGACATGAAGCAAGTATATGTGAGTGGAGAGGTAGGACCTCTCCAGTATTATTTAAATTCCAGTTGTTTTGGTTGTGTTTCAAGAAAATGTTCATATTTCTCTTGATAATAGATAACAACTTTTCTTTGTGCTTCATATGGTAAGGTGCTTAAAAGGTAATCATATTGTGCTCTTGAAGTGAAACCTTCACTTTTTTTTAGCCATGTTGTGTATGTCATGTGATTGGATCCTTTCTTATGCTAATATTTATATTATTCTTGAGCTTAGAAGAGGAATGGGAATAGTGCCCCTAATCCCATTGAGTTTGCAAATATTTTAGAAAATATTGATATTTTTCACGATAATATAAGTTTGTATTTTTAGCATCTTCTTTTGACATAATGGACAACCAATAGTGGTATTGAGCATATGAATTAAAAGTTTCTTTAGTATTAAGCCATTTAGTAAATGAAAATTTTCTCATGTGTTTCTCAAATCCTTTCTGTATTTCCTTATTAATCTTTATATTATAAGTATGCCCAAAATACGAACGAATATTCTATATTGCTTGTACCTAAATGTATAAGTTTTAATATAGAGAAATGTATAAAATTTCAAATATTGGACACAATATTTGACAGAGAAGGAGTGAGGAAATGATGGAGAATAAGCAGAAACCAAGAATTATAAAACCACCAATAAAGCAAGTCCATTTGGAATGTGATATGGCATTATATAAGAAGTTCGAAGCATATTGTCATAGAAATGGAAAGAGCGTAAGTGCTTCATTAAGAGCATATATAAAAATGTGTGTTGACGAATAAAGAGAATGTTTAAAGTACCTAAGAGAAGGTACTTTTTTTGTACAGAAAAATGTATTAAAATTCTAGAAATGGGCAAAATATAAATAGGGGGGAGGGAATGAAAGGAAGGTTGTACAAATGGATAGAAGAAAATATCAAACTAAGACATTAATTGCAGAATATCATTATTTAACAGAGCTTGAGGAGTTTAGATTTTCTGAATTTGCTTACAGATTGAAAGATGATTCAATAGTTATTGAATATGATGGAAAGCCCCTTAGTCTATATGGTTTAAAATTGGGTTTTAGTAAGAATGTAGGCAGAAAAGGAATTTATAATATTTCAAATTGTGAGTATGAATCATGGAAAGTTGTTGCAAAAATGCGAGATAACAGTTCTTTCATTGATTGGGAAAAAGAAATGAATGAACAATTTGAGGATGAACATGAAAACGTGCTAAAGTGCGTTGGTGAAAATGAATTACCATATTAAATACATAGGGGGCGAAAGCCCCCAAAGAGTAAAGATTCATGAATATATGATTATAAAGATAGGATGGTACAAATGAGATATATTAATATAAATCTAAAAATTATAAGAATAACAATTGAAATCGAAGATAGTTTGCCTAAAAGAATTCATAGGTATGGAAACTATTTTGTTATAAATAATAACCCATTTTAGAGAGGATAAAAACATGATTAATGTATACATAACTAACTTAGGAAAATATAACGAAGGGGATTTAATAGGGAAATGGCTTGAATTACCCGCTACTGATGAAGAGATTGAAAATGTACTTAAAGAAATTGGTATTGATGGAGTATTGTATGAAGAATATTTTTTTACAGATTGGGAGGTCATAGATGGAATTGAAATTAAGGAATATTCATCATTAAAAGAACTTAATGAAATTGCTGGAACTTTAGAAAATTTAAACGAAGTTGATTTGGAAATATGTCAATGTTTAATGAAAAATGAAAATTGCACACTAGATGAAGCAATGGAGAAAAAAGATAATAGAATTATAATCAATTTAGAAAAAAATACAATGATTGATGAATGCAGTAATTTAGCATATTCATATATTAATGAAATTTATGGAGATGTAAGTGATTTAAGTAGAGAAACTTTAGAAAGATATTTTGATTTTAAGAGTTTTGGAAGAGATTTAAGTTATGATTATTTTATTGATTATAACTTAAATATTGCAATAAGTAACAATTAAATAAAATGGGGGGAAACCAAAAAAGTAAAGGAGCATGGAGCAAACACAATGATTAAATGTTACAAGGAAAATTCTAATACCTGGACTGTCTGGAATACATCAAACAATAAAACTGCTGATATTGTAAAGATTGATGAGCATAATGCAATTATAAAAATAAAGCAAAAATATAGAGTTGATGTAAAAGGTAATACTTATAGGTCATTAATTCATAATTTCAATACAGCAAAAGGGATAGCCTATAGCCAAGTCAAATAACAATGGGAAGAGATTCCCTTGGAATTAAAAGTGGACAAGCCATAATCATAGCGTAGCCAAGCCCACCCACTACCAAATGAAAAACGGTACAAGCTTTAAGGAAAGAGCCTGTCCCACCAAGCACCATACTACCACATAGATTTTTTCATATTGACCAGACATATTTATTTAGATTTATAGTCAAGACCAAAAGAGTAGCGTGTCTTTACTATAAATTTAAATAAATATACCATAAAGTATGAAAAAACCAATGTTAAAAGATTTTCTCAAGTTTCTGTATGAACATGAAAAAACCTTAATTAATAAAGAAAATTATGTTAAACAGAGTTTCCAGAGTTCCTGTAGGGGGGCGTTCTTGTACTTGATTTTCTGCCTGTCCTTTTTTGTAATGAGTGGCATTGGAGCGAAAAAAACCGAATGACTAAAAATAATTTCCCTGTAATATAAATTTTGATTATTTTTAGTTATTGGATTTTTTGCAGCGGAAAGGACACCATTACAAAAAAGGACTTAGCAGGTAAGCCAGTACAAGATGGACCTGCCAGCACTCTTCCAACTATATTTATTTATATACTAGTGGTGGCGTGTCCAAGCCCCCCCAACCCTTGCCAGTTTACTGGCCTACTCTCTAAAGTTTCAGCATCTCAATAAACCATAAATTCAATATGCAACCTTAATATAAACATTGTGTTTCAAGATATTATTGTTTCTGTACAAGAGCCATATACTAAAATATTGATAGTTCCATAAAATAAAGCATACACTTACGTTACAGACAGAGGGGTGGACTAATTTGAATGTACTATTGGTAAAGGACACACTATAAATTATCATTTTATTAATGGATTCGCAAATATCTCCACACCGACGCGCCCCACCGGGTACCCAAACAATGGACTAGTCTAATGCGTACAGATTCTTATCTCATAAAAGGCTTCGAGTGTGGAGGAGACTTTTATGAGGTTAGAATTCTGTAGCTAATGACCTGTCCATTTTTGGGTGGTGGATAAGGCGCCCAAATAATTATTTAGAAATAGAACTTGTCCTTTAGAAAATGCGTATATAGGAATAGACAGAGTAACTATATATTATCTCATATCCCAATATAGTTATTTACCTATATTGATATCTAGTTTAAATACTATATGTAGTGATATACCAAAAACTAATGGAGTGGCGCAGCCACGAGGAGCACGTAGTGTTCCTTATATATTTATTCATTGCTGCCGCAGGCTACAATAATAAGTGAGAAGTGGAAGCTATATATATTTTATTACTGTTTAGAATATACAATTATAACATTCATGTACTAAAAATATTGCAATCCATGAACTAGCTTCTACTTCTCTTCCTTAGGAGCGAAGCGACGTTATTGAATTACAAAAGATGGACAGAATAAAGCTATAGCTAAATTTTAAATTACATCATAACTGTAATAGCTTTATTCTGTCCATCTTAACTCCTTTGTTGAGAGAAACATTAACTATGGGATTTAAGGCGCAGCCTTTAATCCTGCCGCTACATTTAGAGCAATTGCAGAAGAAAGTGTCAATGTAATGCCAAGGAGCAGAGCGTATTGGTATTACGGATTGACTCTTTCTGGACTTAGAGTTTAGAAGTAATTTAAAGTAAGCAGGATGGATGAGGGAAACATTAACTTACGAGTGTAACGAGCATAATCAAAAGATATTAATTAGCTTAAGCTGAAAGGAATATAGGAGATATAGAAACTTTATTAAATGGAGTTCTTTAAAACGTAGATTTTCTTTTGCTTGAAGTATATTAATTTCTTCCTTTTAATGATATGAATGTATTAGATGATAACATTGATATAGGTATATAAGGAAACTTATAAATAAATACGATTATAATATAATATTTGTATGAAGATATACTCGATTCATTAGTTAGGTTTTCAGAAAGTAGTTAACTCTAATCGAATAATTCATCTCTATCTTAAAAGTTGAAGATAAATTAATAGTAAAATTTTTTTATAAATATGACATATAGTTGTCAGGTTAAACAAAATATAATGATAATGTATTTTAAAATTACTAGGAAGAACCTTGCGAGAACGCATGCTCTAATAATTTTGAAAACAAATGAACTATAAATTTTTATGAAAGAAGAGGAAGAAAATGAAAGATATAAACTTTAGTGAAGCGGTTGAGCGTTCAGTTCAAATAAGAAAACTTTATCATCAGTTGGAATGGCAGTATCATGAAAAAGAGTGGACAGTAGAAGAGGATGCGTTAGCTTTTCTGACAGATGCTGGCTTGGTAGGCCGTCTGACAATGTCTCAGCAGGGACGGTGGCCAGCCGGAGGGAAAACTGCATCGGAATTAGAACATAAGCTTGGTGAATGTATATGGTGGCTGATTATTTTAGCTGAACGCATGAATATTGATATCAGTGAAGCTGTGGAAAAATTCTTATCCAAAACTGAAAAACATTTAGGAGATTAGTATAAACAATTAGATTTAAAATAAACTAAAATGCAAATTGACTTAAAGGCGATAAACATTTAAAACAAAACGTTTATCGCCTTTATTCAAGCTACTTTATGAGAATCATCACTAGAATCCACATCTAGAGCCACTCCAAGCTTTGCTGATATTATGGTATTTAATTTATTAATTGAAGATGATAGACTACTAATTTGTTTTTCTAAGCGGATTAGCAAATACGCTGCTACAACAACAGGAAAACCGTTATTAACTATCAAGTTCATTAATTCATTCACTTCCATAAATTCATCACCTCCCATAAGGGATATATGAGAAAAAGCATATTATTTTATAAACCAATTAAAATATTATTAATATTATTATAAACATTAAAAAATCATTTATTGTTGGCTACCACCATTAATTATATGTTCATAGTAATGAGCAATAGCTAAATCTACTATGGTACTAACATAAGCATTCAATTCAGGATGAATGCTTTTAAGTTCATTAATTTTTCTAACTGTAGAGGCTCTAAGCATATAGGTTCTTTTTATATCCAAGTACTCTCCATTAATAGGTGGAGCCATACCATTTACTATAGGAGCTTTTCTATTATCATTTAAGAGATTATTTTTGTTAGATTTAGATTTATTATTTGAAGGGGTAGATGATATACTTTGTTCATTGGTATATGAAATATTAAAGTCTACAGTTTCATTGACTATATTAGAAGTAGTATCAACATTGCTTTTATTTTCAATATTAGTTGTAACATCAGGTTTAGTTTCATTTATAGAATCATCATCAAACGAAAATGACGAAATACATTCTCCAGTCACAATTGGTTCAGAGGTAAAGCTGCAAACGTCAAGATCCTCTTCAGCTGCAAAATCATTTTTAGGTATTTCATTTTGTTTTCTTCTTGCCATAAGTATTCTCCTTTATTAATATTTATTGGAAACTCGACTCATATTCATTCGCTGAGTAAGTTCGAGGAACCAAATATAAAATGCCCACAGGGAAAGTTCATGTTTCCAAATATAAAATTTGGACATTCACTTTTGGACTATCACTTAGGATATATGACTAAATGGAGCATATTCTAATATTGCAAAGAATATATATGGTTTACAATAAATATGGTAATATTCTTCACCATATTACCATAAATATTCTTCAGAATATGCGCCAAAAATGCAGGCTGAGAGGGTATTGCTATAAAAATATTACTTAATTTAATGTTATGTTACACTACAAAACATATATCCATAATAGCAGCTGTTTAATTTTTAGATCTGCAAATAGATTATTGGAGTGTGTTGTAAAAATGATTAGAAATGAAATTAAAATTAATTTAGAAGAAGGAGAAGTATTTGATAAAAAGCAAATAGCCCTAGCAATTAGAAATTCTACTTTCAATGATGAGCTTAGATGTTCTTTACTTGATGATGGGATACTTAATAAATGTGAAGGGTGTAGCCTTAGATATATTTGTGATGGAATTGATCAAGTTGTTGATAGTTATGTGGACAAAACTACTGAGGTTGTGAATAATTTTAATTTTGAATAAGTGAATAAAATATTGATATTGCTATTATAAAAATAACAGCTCCAAGGATAAATTTGGAGCTGTTAAGTTTTATAATTTTAGGTAGAAAAAGTACGAATCAATATTTCTTATAAACCTAGAGTTCGTGGATTTGAATTTTAGTGTGTTTTATAGCCTCTTTGAAGGCTTTATTTTATGGGGTTTTAAGATTTGTTGATTTTATTTTATCATGTAATATCATAAAAAATAACTGTGCTGTGTTATTAAAAGTATAACTTATTTAATTGATTAGATAATAAGTTAAAAATTAGTAAGTGATTAAACATTTAGAGATTTGTACATATTATATATAGATTAAAATTTTAATATACAAATTTGTGTCCCAAATATTGATTTAGTGTCCCGAAGCGTGATATAATAAATTAGGAGGTGACTGATTATGAAGAAAAAAAACATACTAAATTTAATAAAATATTATGCTGAAAAAAACGATGCTGGATTTAGAGATGAAGCATATGAAATAGCAAGATATTTTGATGGGATTGGAAATTATCAGTTAGCTGAATATATAATGGCATTAATGTCGAATACTAATACTTTCGTTCCTCAAATAAATGATAATGATTCTAGTTTTTTTAGGAGAGTAGAGTATGGTAGTGATTCGTTACCATTACCAGAAGCTATTAAAGATGATGTTGTTGGGATAGTAAATGCAATTGGACATAATGCTGGTATTAATAAATTTTTGTTTGAAGGTGCACCAGGTACCGGAAAAACTGAAACTGCAAAGCAGATTGCACGAATATTAGAAAGAGATTTATTTATGGTGGATTTTGATTCTATCGTGGATAGTAAACTTGGTCAGACATCTAAAAATATTGCCTCTCTTTTTGAAGAGATTCGTAATTTTTCACATCCTGAAAAAGTAATTATTTTATTCGATGAAATCGATGCAATAGCTATTGATAGAATTAATTCAAATGATTTGCGTGAAATGGGTAGAGCTACATCATCAGTATTAAAAGGAATGGATAGCTTAAATGAAAATATAGTTTTAATTGCAACAACAAATTTATTTGATGCATTTGACAAAGCTTTGACTAGAAGATTTGATTCGATTATTAACTTTAATAGGTATAAGAGAGAAGATCTGATTGAAATTGGAGAATCAATATTGAATGAATTATTAGTTAAGTTTAAATTTGCTGGAAGAAATATGAGGTTGTTTAAAAAAATAATTAGTCTTATGGACACAATACCTTACCCTGGAGAACTTAAAAATCTTTTAAAGACAGCTATTGCTTTTAGTAATCCGAGTAATGAATATGATTATTTAAAAAGATTATATAATAGTGCTAATAAAAATAATTTAGAAATGAATTTAAAAGAACTTCAAACTGAAGGGTTTACCACTAGAGAAATAGAGATATTGACGGGAGTTTCTAAAAGTCAAGTTTCTAGAGAATTAAAGGAGTGATTAGATGAATGAACTTTTACAATTAAAGGGGACATTTGAACAAAAATCAAGTAATTCAAGGCCAGGCGCACCTGAATTGCCATCCCAAACAACAGTAAAAGTTGAACAATTGGAAAAGCTTAAGAATGATTTAGAGACTTTAAAAGAATTTTGGAGTAAAGATAAAATCCTCAATGGAGCGCTCGTAAGTGTTTTTTATATAGACGTTATTGCTAAAAGTAGAAGAATATCAGGAACATTAACAAAGAGTTCTATCACTGCAAATAGTTCTATAGTTGGAGCTAAGTTTTCTAAATCAGATAAAATAAAGCACATAATTACTCACTATGTGAGTTTGGAAATGTTAAATGAGTCTATAGAAAGATACAAAAAGAGTATAACTGTTTTGAAAAAACAATTTAATGGTGTTATTACTAGCGAGGATGTTAAGAAATTAAATCAGAAAAAGATATTGTATGACAATAGTTTAATAGCAAAGACAAATTTTTTAAAAATAATTGTTGATGCTCATTATGTTGAAAAATTTTCTATTGTTATGCAAGAAGAGGAATTGAAAGAAAACTCAATTATTACAATTTATAAGACTAATACAGATACAATTGAGCTTATGGACAAAATAGGAATTAATCTTCTCTCTGCAAGATTGATTGATGATACTACAATGTTATTAACACCAGACCAATTAGCAATTTTAAAGCAAAAAGCACCATATTTGATATCTATGGCTATAAGTGATATTTCAAAATTAACAAAAACAGATTTTGAAAATATTAATAGAGAAACTATTAATATTCCAAGTCCTAAAAATGAACCAACTATCGGGGTTATAGATACAATGTTTGATGAAAATGTATATTTTTCTGAATGGGTTAATTTTAAAAATATGGTTAGCAGTGATATAGAATTATCACAAGATGATTATTTTCATGGAACTGCTGTTTCATCAATTATTGTAGATGGGGCATCAATTAATCCTGATTTAGATGATGGTTGTGGAAGATTTAAAGTTAGACATTTTGGTGTAGCATCTGGAAAAAATTTCAGTTCATTTTCTATTCTACGATCTATTAAGGAAATTATTACTTCTAATAAAGATATAAAAGTATGGAATTTATCATTAGGTTCACCTATAGAAGTTAATCCTAATTTTATATCACCAGAAGCAGCTATTTTAGATAAAATCCAATATGAAAATGATGTTATTTTTATCATTGCAGGAACAAATAAAAATTCAATGAATAAAACAGTAAAAGCTATAGGGGCACCAGCTGATTCTATAAATTCACTAGTCATTAATTCTGTAGATTTTGAAAATAAACCTGCCACATATTCAAGAGAAGGTCCAGTGTTATCTTTTTTTACTAAGCCAGATGTTAGTTATTATGGAGGAGATGGCAAGAAAAAAATAAGAGTATGTACATCTATGGGAGAGGTATTTGTAGCAGGAACTTCATTTGCAGCGCCATGGATTTCAAGAAAAATGTCTTATTTAATTGATGTTTTAGGATTAAGTAGAGAGGTAGCAAAGGCATTAATAATAAATTCAGCTACTGGATGGCATCCTCAAACAATATCTCCTTCAGTAATTGGACATGGTGTTATTCCTAAAAAAATTGATGACATATTAAAATCACCTAATGATGAAATTCGTTTTATATTGTCTGGAGTATCAGAAAAGTATGATACATATAATTATAATTTGCCTGTTCCAATTGATAAAGAGAAACACCCTTTTATTGCGAAAGCAACTATGTGTTATTTCCCTTATTGTTCAAGGAGTCAAGGAGTAGATTATACTAATACAGAACTTGATATGTATTTTGGGCGAATTAATGGAAATGAAATAAAATCTATAAATAATAATCAACAATGTACAGATGGTAATCATTATTTATATGAAGGAAATGCACGGAAATTTTATAGAAAATGGGATAATGTGAAACACATTATAGAATTTGCTAAAAATAATAAACCTAAAAAGGTCTATGATAAAGGTATCTGGGGAATTAGTATAAAAACAAAAGAACGTCTTGAAGAAAAATTTGGAGATGGAATTAAGTTTGGCATTGTTGTTACGTTGAAAGAAATAAATGGTGTTAATAGAATAGAAGACTTTATTAGAAATTGTTCATTGAGAGGATGGTTAATAAATAAAATAGATATTGATAATAGAATTGATATTTATAACATAGCTGAAGAAAATATTGATTTTGATGATGTGTTTTAATTAATATTTTGATTTAATAGACAGTGAGGTATTTGAAGAAAATTGAAATCTTATGAAGAAGAAAAACAGGAATATATCTAGAATGGAATAGATGTGACCAAGCCAATTAGTATGGTTAATGTAGATAAAAACATCTTAGAAGAAGTAACATCTAAAGCGTGTGATAAAGAATATTTAATAGCTAGATATTTAAGGTTACCATATGATGAGTTGCCAGAAGAATTGTGGGAAAATGTGAAAGGAAAAAATGATAAATATTTAAGCAAAAGTATATAATATAAGCTTGATTAAAGTATAAAAATAATTTATTAAAAGTACATTTTAGAAGGTAATGTAAATAAATATTAATAGTATTTATTTATAATTGATTTTAAAATTCCTAAATAATTGTTTACAATACACTAGACTAAAAAAATCCAAGGCATATTAGCCTTGGATTTTTTGAGCATTAGAATTTTGATAATATAGAGAAATATTATTGAATATCTTTTTTAAAATAGTTTTCTTTTTTACAATAGCAGTAGAGTAACACATATTTTTAAGATAAGCATAGTCTTTAACTGTATTACTTTTAAAGAATACAAAATTTATAAAATCCATTTCCTCTTCATTTAAATTCTTAAGAGCCAGCCTTAAATCTTGGAAGTCACACATTTCACATAATGAAATTTCAGTGGAGATTTCATCTGAAGGAAATTCTTTTTCAACATCATCATGTAGGCTTAATGCATCACTACCTTCTGTAGATCTTCTGGTTTTAATTCTTTTGATTAAATCTCCTATATTATTTTTAATAGCATTAGTAGCATAGGCAACGAATCTATGCTTTTCTAAATTGTACATGGAAACACATTTGAAAAGGGATTTATAACATTCATTCTGTATATCTTGTATGTCATAACTATCAATAAAGGTTCGTTTAGAAATATTGTAGATTAAAGGTCTAAATTCTGTAGCGAGTTTTTCTTTTGCTGCTTCATCATTATTTTTACATTTGGTAACTAAAGCTTCAATATAATCAAAATCCATATAAACCTCCTTTTTAAGTAAGAGTTATGAATAGAACTAATTAATTTACATATATTGTGTTTGTTGTTAAATTTACCTCTACATATAGTATATATGGCTAAACGACATATAACTTATATAGAAATAGAAAATTAATTAAGTTTATGTTGTTTTAGAGTATTTGTTTAAAGTTCTTAATTGCAGCATAGCTGCATTTTTTAAAGGTGTATAACTTAGGTGTAAATGCAAAAAAATTAAAGATTATAAAGGAGATGCGTAAAAATGAGTAATTATATAATAGCTGTAGGTCATACTGCTAGTGGAAATGTTGGATGTGGGGTTATTGATAGGCTTAATGAGAGCAATTGCAATCGTCAAATTGGAGCTTTGGTTACAGAGTATTTGCAAGAGAAAGGGCATGGAGTCAATTTACTTAGAGTGGATGAAAGTAATAGTTATAATTGTGAGGATTGTTTTGAAAGAGCCAATAAAGCAAATGCTACAGCTGAAACTACAGATGTGGAATTGTATATTGAAATTCATATTAATGCAGGGGGAGGAACAGGGCCAGAAATATGTGTTGCTGGAAAGTCAGAGGTAGCTAATCAGTATGCTGTGAAAATAAGTAATGCTTTAGCAAGTTCTTTAAACTTACCTAATAGGGGGGTAAAGGCAAGAAGTCTTATTGTACTAAATAGAACTGTTATGCCTGCAATTTTAGTTGAATGTTTGTTTGCTGATAGTGATGATGCAGATGTTTATGATGCTGAAGTTATTGCTAGGGCTATTGTTAGTGGATTAGTCAGAGCTGGTGTTTCTAGTGATGGGGAATGGAAACGAGGTTGGAATAGTAACGAAGTTGGATGGTGGTATACTATAGATATTATAAATAAGTATTATTACACATCAAAAAATGGATGGAAGGAAATTGATGGGGAATGGTATATATTTGATAGTAGGGGGTATGCGCTACAAGATGCCTGGTATTATGATGAAAGTGATAAGGCTTGGTATTACCTAGATTCTGATTGTAAGATGATTAGAGGAAGTAGTGGGAAGCATTTGTGGGTTTTGGTGGATAGTGGTTGGTACTGTTTTGATGAAAGAGGGAGAATGTATTGTGATTGTATCACTCCTGATGGCTTTAGAGTTGACGAAAGTGGAAGTTGGATAAAAGTTTAGGCGACATTGCTACAATATTGTTAGAATAAAGGTGTACAAGCTATCATAAGTTATAACAAATACTTTTTAAAAGGTGATAGTAATTGAGTCTTCCATTGATTATTCATAAAGATGGAACTATATATTTTTACAAGAAATTTTCAGCTAGTAATGAGATTGAGATTAGTAATTATTTAAAGAAAACAACTGTACAAGTCCAATATACAGATAAAATTGAGGTATATAAAATTGAAAATCATTCTATTGCATCTCTTTTATTGATGGGTGGTGAATCTAAAAATGAATTTATTAGATTTCTAAATAGATATAGCTACAATGAAATACCAGATGTTTTAATGGAGCATTTAAAAGAAATAGAAGAAAATATGAAAGTGGTAAGTTTAACTTTAAGTAAAGCGGAAATTATTATTAGGATAATGAAAGGGGATCCTTCATTCTTAGAAAAAGATAAAAAGATAAATGATAAACTTAAGTCAGATAGTGAGAAAAAGTTATACACTTATCCTAGAAAAGGTAATTTGAAGTTGATAGAACGCTTGGCCGAAAAAGATGTAAATATAACATTTCCTACTATTGATACAGATGGAACTGTAGATTTTAATTTTAAAGAAGATATAATTCCAAGATACTATCAAACACAAGCTTTTGATGCTCTGGTCCATAGGAAAAGAGGACTTACAGTAATGCCAGTAGGTTCTGGAAAGACATATGTAGCTATGAATCTAATTCAATACTTTAAAAAAGTCACTCTAATATTGTGTGAAAACAAAGATAATTGTTTAAGATGGAAGGAGATGCTTCTCAAATATTTAGATATTTCTAATAAGGATATTTCAGTATGTATTAACGATTCTAACATAAATAAAATAAGTAAAATCAACATTTACACTTACGATATTATAAGAACTACAACAGATGATTCAATATTTGAGAGGCTGTTTGAAAATAATTGGGGATTAGTAATATACGATGATGCTCATAAGGTAGTTACTGAGAAAGCAGTAGATTTGTTATATTTAAAGTCAACATATAAATTTGCGCTGGATTCTACGTTAAGTAGGACTGATGGTATGGAACGTAGCCTTCTTAATCTATTTGGAGGAATAACCTATAATATATCTTCTGACGAGTTAGTTAATAATTTATATCAAAAGAGGCTGGAATGTTATGAGGTTGATTTAAGAAATTCAGATTTATCAAAATTTCAGTTTATAAATTATGTGTTAAAAAGTATTGAGGAAAGAAGTGTACTCGTAGTTGCTTATGAAATAAAGGATATGGACAAAATTCGTGCAGTTTCAGGAATTAGAGTCATAAATCAAAATACTTGTGATACTGAAAGGATACATTGGGTTGATGAATTTAACAATGGCAGATTGAAAAGATTGTGTATAGGGAAATTAATTGAGAATTATCCAATTACAAATGTAGATGTTATGATTGCGGCAGGTTATCGAGGAAGAACTGAAATTGAAGATAGTTTTAGAATAGGAACTTTAGTTAGTACACCTTATAGATTGAATAAAATAACAAAAAGTTTGATGTTTTATTTAATAAATTCTGATTCTGATGAGGAAAAAGTGAAAAGTAAAGAACAATATATTTACAAATGGAAAGTTTCTTTGAAAAAGTTAGATGCAAACAAGTTGTTGGGAGATGACAATTTTGAGTTTGAGAGAGAGTTTGGAAATTTATAATACCACAAATAGGGAAGATTGTGAACTATTAGACTTAATATATAAAAAAGTATCCCATAATTATACAGTAAGTAATATTAACCCTTTTAAAATAGATAAAATCTTAGAAGCTTTTAATAATTTTGATCATATTCTTATGTATTTTGAATATGAGAATGAAGCTATTTTACAAGATGTTAAATTGTATATTATGAGGTGCAAACTCGATTTAGCACGGACTAAGGAAGTAGAGAATAGACTAATGGAATGGGGAATATTTTTTAATGGTGTAGGTATTGAACCAACATTCTCGGAACGACTTAGTTCTAGGTATAGAAAAGAGTTTATTGTTCAATTTTCAAACGAACAGAAGAAGTCATTAGAATTTTTGATTTACCTCGAATATTTGTTTTTTGTTAGGAATTTAAGTTGTGCATCTCAAGCTGAACAAATAAAAATATTAGAGAAGCTTAAAGTTGATAATAAGAATATATGTAATATTTTCATTGAATATATAATTGCTCCTCAAAATGGAAATGTATTTACTAATGGTTTTATCAATATAAGTGAGAACTATATAAAAAAATTAATGGACGAAAAGTTTTTGCTAAAAACTATTAAACAACTTTATCTTATATTTATTGGACATAGCTATAATAAATATGTACAGGATTTAGAAAGGATTTATTATGTTCAAAATGAGTTTGAAAATTGGGTAGATGTAAATAAACTGAAAAACTTTATTTCACAAGAGAAAATAGTTTTACTTAAAGAGGCATGTCTAATAGAAGAAATATTTGAAAAATACAATCATCTTATCAAACTGACTAAAATAGGCATTTCGTTGGCAGCAAATAAATTACTAGAAATATGGGATAGTGATATCTATTTTTATGAAACAGAAAACGAAGTTTTTATCCCATTTAACTCCAATCCACTATTACTAAGTAAGTATATTTTTAATAGGAATTTTGTATTAGAGAAAAGTGACTTCCTAATTACTTTTAAGAGAAAGAACACTTAGTATAAGAGATAATAATTATTAAGAAAGAAAAATTTTAAATGGTAAAAATTATTGGCAAAATATAGGTAAAATAATAAAATATTGTAGTATAATTAAGAATAGATTATTTATGAATAAAGAAATAATTTATTCTTAATTTATTTTAGATGAAATTAGAGGAATAATATTAAAAGTGTTTATTATGTCTATAATGTGAAGTGATTTACATTTAAATAGATAAATTATTTGATAATTATAAAATTGCTAATATCAAAGATCAATATTACTAAAATTTGAATTTGTGGGTGAGTGGGAAATGGGAGAACTTAATAACGTATATAATTTTAAAAATCCAGTTAAAAACTTTTTGAACACAGATAACATTAAATTGCCAAATAACGTATCTTCGTTCAATATTGAAAATTTATGTTGGGTTGAACCTTTTAATTTTAGAGTAAAAAAACAAGATGATAAGTATCGTACACTTAAGATACCTAATATCTTAAATTTTGCATGTGCATATGAACAGTTTAAAGACATGGACAATTTTGGCAGTATTAAAAGTATGGATCCAGTCCATAAACGTTTATCAGCAAATATCGAAACCGGAGATTTTGTATCAGGAGAATATGATAGTCAATTAGATGAGGACTTTGAAAAATTATGTGTTTATGACAACTTAATTAAGATGGATATAAAAGAGTATTATGGAAGAGTATATACGCATAGAATTGATTTTAAAGGTAAAGAGCGATTTTTATCTAATATGAATTTAGGAGCTACCAATGGTTTAATAATGGGCAATTATTTATCATTATATTTTGCAGAATTAAATTTAACAAACATTAGTAATGATATCGAGAAGGAAATTGGAGGTTTAGATTGCGAGTTTTCCTATTTTTCTGATGATTTTTATTTCTTTTGTAATAAGAATGATAATGAAAAAATAATTCAGATATTTGATAAAGTACTAGAAAGATATAATCTCGAAAGAAATGAGAATAAAAGAGAAATATGGACTTATGAAACCTTTAATAATTATAACTTAGTAGAAAGATATTGGAAAAAATTAATTGCTTACTGTAATATAAGATTTAAAGAAAAAAGAAATGATAATAAGTTATATTTCATTAATCAAATAGTTTATAGATTATCAAAATTAAATGATGATAAATTAAAGAAAATATTTATTAACAATTTTTTTAAAACGAAATATTTTAGAGAATTAAATTTTAGCAAATATCAAGTTAAAAATTATGATTATCACCAATTATGCTTTATATTGAAATTTTCGCCTGAATCTATGCTATATGCAGTTGATAAGTTTAATGGAATGGATAATTTTGATAATAGAAAATTATATAAGTTTTTTAAAATAAGATATAAAGAATCACTTCAAGAATCGTTTAATGAGGAGCAGTTATATTTTTATTATGCAATAAAAATACTAGGTTTTACAGACATATTAATAGAAGAAAAAGATACTGTGCTTAGATCAAATAATCAAATATTAATTTCATATTATTTGAAGGATAGTATATTTAAAAGTGAAGATATTGAAATACTTAAACAAAATGATACTGAGGAGTTCTGGTTTCAAAATTATCATTTGATTTTATGTACACCTGATTTATTAGGTAATATAGAAAATAGTATTTATAGATATTTGATGCCTATAAACGCTAAAGAGAAAGCAGAGGATTCAAATGATAAAAAGAAGAAGAAAGGATTTCAAAGAGAATCTTATATGAATTTTTATAAAGAAAATTTGGAATTAAATATTTCTTTTATTAAAGACATATCAAATGTTCATACTGAAATTAAAAATTATTTGAACCTAAAAATTGAAGAGAGCGAAGTTGCCTTTGAGTCACAAGAGACATAGTTGAATTTTTAAATTTTAATGATGGATATATTTTTTTATATATCGATTATTATTAATAAAACTTATATTATCGTAACTTACTCATTGGGTCAATAATTAGAAGAAGAGAGTGTTATAAAAATTGTATATGTTGTGTGTCTTTGATGGGTAAAAATCATAGTAAAATAGTATTGCATATAAAAATAGCTCTATAAATAAAAAGTATAAAGGGGGATATTACAATGATGGATACTACATTTATAAATTACGCAGCTAATACTTTGGGTGAAACTAAAGAAGGACTATCTGGCTCGGAGATTGCTAAATTTTGTGCTGCATATTCTATTGAATTTGATGTTTCTATACCTTATGGAAAATCACCATTTCCTAAAACCGTTCCTAATAAGCGTACAGCATTGTACGAAAATTTACTTTGCTTTAGTGATGAACAGAAATTACAAATTATGAATGAATTATGTGTTTTGCCTAAATTGTGTAAAGTGAATGAAGTGAAAAAATTAAAAGAAAAGTTACTTAGTAGATATGGACATCTTGCAAAAGATAAAATATCTCAAACAGAGTTAGTTGTTAAGACGCAACACTGGCTTGAGGATTATGTAAATGCATTAAAGGAATATAACTCAGCATTAGAAAAGTTTGAAAAAGGCATTTATCAGAGAAATATATTAGATGATGTTAGATTGTCTTTTGAACTATTGGTTAAATCACTTTTAAACAATGAAAAAAGCTTAGAAAATCAAGTGGCGGATTTAGGAGGAAAGCTTAAGGACACAAGGGTTTCTAATGAATTGAGAAATATGGTAATTCAAATAATTAATTATTATACAAAATACCAAAATAATTATGTTAAGCATAATGATAAAGTGAATGAAAATGAAATTGAGTATGTTATTGAACAGACAAGTATTATAATGAAATTTCTGATAAAAATGTTAGGATGATTTTGAAGAATAGTTGTTTGTAATCCTTGAAATAGACTAGCTTGTTTATGTTGGTAAATATAGAAGGCTAGGTTAACATTATTTATTGAAAATGAAAAATTATATATTAATTGTGGGGGATATAATGAAAATTATAAAAGTTATTCATGGTGAAACAGATAATCAATTGGCTTCTGAGAAAGATGAATTTTTATTGAATAAGTATGATGCTAATGAATTTTATATTAAATATGGAAGTAAGATTACGAAAGAAGCTTTAGAAGAACTTTATATTGAAAGGCTTCAAAACATGATTCCTCTTAATCCTATTCCTAATATTTTAAAAAATGGAGCAAAGTTAGTTTTTTCTGAGTTTATAAAAGATGACTTGAAAATTGAATTGCAAAATATAGTTAAAGAAACATCAAAATTGTTAATTGATGATATGAAAAATAGAAGTGAAAATTTAGAAATAATTTCTTTGGAAGATGCTAGAAAAAAGTATTCTAATACTAATAAGTTATCTATAGGTACATATACTTTACATCCATATAATAGTAGTAGACTTGCAAGTTTAGAATATTACCATGAAAAACTTGCATTAGAAAAGGATGATGAATTAATTATTCTCCTAGGAAAAATGGGAGCTAAAAAGGTTAGAATAATAGAAAGTATTTCTGACAAAAAAGCAGCCAATTGTGGTGTGGGAGCTAAGGTATCAAATGTTGATGGAAAGGTAAATGCATCAACAAGTGAAAATGAAAGCAGTGGAAAAGAATTAGTTGTTACATTCCAAGGGAATGCTGTAGATATTGATGAAAATTTACTAAAGAACTCAATATGGTTTTCAAATGATAGCAATTTAATTTCAATATTTGAAAGTAGACGTTTTAACCCAAATAAAATTGAAAAATATACGTTAAAAAGTACATATACTGAAACATTTGATTTTAACTTTGAATTGGCAACAAAATATTTGGTGACAAAAATTGATTTGAATGCAAGTTACAGCTCAATTAGTCAGAAAGAACGCTATTTTGAAGTTGAATTTGGTAAATAAATAGCTTGCGTGGATTTATGATTAGAAAGAAAATACAAAATCTACTTTCTGAATGTGCAATAAACAAATTATATTAAAATAATGCAAACTATAAATAAAGATATAGTTTTAAATAAAATGTAACTTCTCATTATTCATATATTAAGAAGTTGATATAGAGAGTAAAGTTATAGAGGAATGAAATCAAAAGAATTAGCTTTAAATTATTGATATTACTTAACTTAGAGAATGGTCGGAAGAATGAAAAATTCCACCCTTCTTCCGACCATCAACAAGATATGTTATATTATTTTAAATTACAATATGTAAAGATATGATATTTTTAATCTAAGGTTTAATTTATTTCCAATGATAAATAGATACAGTAAAATGCACTAAGTTATAATTTAATATAACTATTCAACACACACCTCACGTTGAAACTACCATCCAACATGAGGAGAGTTTTGTAATACATGGAACTATATATTTTAATGATAAAAGTGTAACCTTCCACTAAACTTCCACTGTACGTGAAAATATAATAAAATATAAATAGATATAGAAAAATATGTAATTAGGTTTAAAGCCAGTTGTATCAATACTTTCAGAATACAATAGAGTATGATTTGATACAATAAAATATAGTCTCAAGCGAATACAGAACTCGGCTTATGGCTTATCTCGCATATTTAAAATGAACAGTTTAGAGAATTTAGGAATAACTTTCCGACATTCTTCCAACTGTTATTTTTTTATGACAAATTAATAGATTTTACATTAATTATGCAAAAGGGACTGTGCTTAATGAATTTTTATTCATTGTGCAACAGTCCCTTTGTTTTATAAAATATAAATCAGTAAAATTATACATATTTGATTTAGTATTTTAAATTTAAGTATTAAATAAATAATATAAAAATATACATAGTAGTAAATAAAAGGCACATCAAAAAATAACAGGTCAGTATAATAGTATATTTTGGCTTATTTTTTAGTTAAAGTGCCTAAATAATATTAGGAGTTAAATATGTCTAATTCACGTGACTGTAATTTATATTATAATCCCAATACATTAAATTATTTAATTGAATATAAAGGAAATTTTAAAGAGAAAATAGATAAATTATCTTATGCATGTGGGGATATAATTACAGACACTATCGGAGTTATATCAGTGCTGGCTAAAGATTTTGATAGACTTTTAATTGATGTCCCAGAAATAAGTTTTTATTCTAGTAGAAAGATATATGTATTACAAGATATTTCGCCATCTTCTGTAGATAATATAAACAATATCAAAATAAATCCATACTTGAACTTAAATGGGAAAGGTGTATTAATAGGTATTGTAGATACTGGTATAGATTATCTAAATAACGAATTTATTAGAGAGGATGAT
The DNA here is from genome assembly GCA_003129525.1 of Clostridium beijerinckii. NCBI lineage: Bacteria > Bacillati > Bacillota > Clostridia > Eubacteriales > Clostridiaceae > Clostridium > Clostridium beijerinckii. Next base: position 1,965,330 of record CP029329.1, read on the forward strand.
ACATCAAGAATAATTAATATATGGGATCAAACAATAGAAAATAATACTGATGACTCTGTATATATTGGTCAGGTGTATTCAAATGAACAAATAAATAATGCAATTAATACTTATAAAAATAACGGAGATCCATATGAAATAGTACCTTCAAAAGATGAAATTGGTCATGGAACTAAAGTTGCTGGAATTATAGGGGCAAGAGGATATAATAATGAATTTCAAGGAATTGCATCAGATAGTAATTTTGTAATTGTTAAACTTTTAGAATCTTTTGAGTTTAAAAATCAATTAATAGAAAATAATGTTAAATACACTCCGGTATATAATGGTTCTGAAATTGTAGCAGGACTAGAGTATTTAAGAAAAGTGTCTATGAGACTTAAGCAACCTATGGTTATTTATATGGGCCTTGGAAGTAGTGAAGGAAGTCATGATGGTACAAATCTGATTTCTAGATATGTAACATCCCTTGGAAGTAATGTAGGATTATGTTTTGTAGCAGGAGTCGGAAATGAAGGCGATTCACAAGGACATGCATCTGGTTATATTAAAAATGTAGGAGATGTAAAAGTAGTGGATTTAAAAATACCAAGGGAATTAAAATATTTTCACTTTGACATATGGGTACGAAGACCTAATGTTGCTTCTGTAAATGTAATTTCGCCTACAGGAGAAGCATCAGGAATTATTGAAGCTAAAATAGATAAATTTCAACCAAACAAATTTGTTTTTTTAAATACTACAATGACAGTTAGATATTACAATCCTGAACATTTTACTGGACATGAAGTTATAAGTATTGTATTCAATAATATAAAACCTGGAATATGGAGTTTTAATTTAATAGGGGAGTATATAATTGATGGGAGATATGATATATGGCTTCAAGCTAAAAGTACTTTGCCAGAAAATACAATATTTCTAGAATCAGATCCTTTTAATACAATAACAAATCCATCTGAGGCTGTTAACGTAGTTACAGTTGCTTATTACGGAAATAATAATGCTTTAATTGCATCTTCTGGTAAGGGATTCAATACTAATAACATAATTAATCCTGATATTTCAACTTTAGGAATAGATATTTTAACAACAAAAGTTTCAGGAGGAATTACAACATTTTCTGGTAGCTCTGCGGCTACTGCAATAGTGGCTGGAGCTTGTGCTCTTTTATTGCAGTGGGGAATTGTTGATGGGAATGATCCAACTATGTATACAAAAAAGATTAGAAGTTATTTAATGTATGGAGCAAATAGAAATCAAATTTATAAATATCCAAGTAGAGAATTTGGTTATGGGGACTTTGATTTATTAGGGACTTTTAATATTATCAGTGGAACATATAGAAGGAAAAATCAAATAGCTAATACAGATAATTCTAATGTGAGAAATATTAAAGAAAATTATGAATACATTGAATATTATATTAATAAATTATTTGTAAGAATTCCTAAGGGGATATGAGGAGTAATATATATGGAAGAAAATTTTAAGGCTTCAGGAAATATTTTTTCTGATCCCAATTATTATCATTATATTGTTCAATATCAAGGAGATATTAATGAAGAGGTCTCAAGACAACCAGGATATTATGTAACTATAATCAATAATAAATATGCAATAATATCTGCAAATAGAGAACTTGAATTAAATTTGGAAGAACCAATGTTTTCATCTATAGTATATGCGGCCACACCAGATATATTTACACTTGAACAAATTTCACCGATTGAAGCTTCAAAAGCTAATTTTTTACAATTAGATTTGCCTTTGAAATTAACGGGAAATGGTGTTGATGTTGCAATTATAGATACAGGAATAGATTATCTAAATCCAGAATTCATGAAAGAAAATGGAGAAACAAGAATAGAATATATTTGGGACCAAACAATAAATCCCATTGAAAAAGATACAAACAATTTTGCGGTTCCATTCGGAACAGTTTATACTAAAGATAATATACAAGAAGCTATAGATGCCTCAAAAACAGGGAAGTCACCTTATGAAATAGTGCAAACTAAAGATGAGATTGGACATGGAACTAACATGGCTGGAATTATTGGGGCGAGTGGAAAAAATCCTGATTTAAAAGGAGTAGTTCCAGAATGTAATTTTGTAGTTGTAAAATTAATGGAAGACATTGTATATAAAAAGCATTTTAATATACAAATTCCTATATTTGATATAGTTTTTATTTTTACAGCTTTAGAGTTTTTATATAGATATTCATTGAGTAGCAATAAGCCAATGATTATATATTTTCCACTTGGAAGTAATTTTGGTAGTCATAAAGGCAATGGTATTTTAGAACTATATATGGAATCCATATCTAGAAATAGTGGTATAGCTATAGTTACTGGAACAGGTAATCAAGGAGCAAGTGGAACTCATACTTCGGGCATAATATCAACAGTTAATGAATCGAGATCAATACAGCTATATGTATCTCCAGAACAAATATTTATTGTGACTTACATTTGGATTGACTCACCAAACATAATGTCTTTAAATATAGTATCACCTTCAGGAGAAAATACTGGTGCAATAAATGCTGAAATTAATACTTTGGAAACTTACTCATTTTTATTTGAAAACACAACAATAAGAATTAATAATTATCTACCAGAAGCCAATACAGGAGATCAATTAATACGTATTAGATTTACAGGTCTAAAAGAAGGAATATGGAATCTTATATTAACAGGAGAGTCCATTTTAGATGGAAAATTTAATGCTTGGATACCTCAAGAAGGATTGAGTATTGGTGGGACTAGGTTTATTTCTTCAGATCCATATGGAACAATTACGAATCCAGCTACTTCAGAGTATGTAATAACTGCAGCAGGATATAACCAAAATAATAATAGTATTTTAAGCTATTCTGGAATGGCATTTTTGGATGATTATATCAGTAGAATAGATGTTGCCGCAGGAAGCGTAAATGCATTAACTGTAGCGCCTAATAATACAACAGCTATTGTTAACGGAACAAGTGTGTCATCAGCAATACTTGCTGGAGCTTGTGCTATGTTATTTGAGTGGGGAATAATCGATGGAAATGATGCTAATATGTATTCTCAAACTATAAAAGCATATATTGCAAAGGGAGCGGTTCAAAGAAGTGGTGATGTATATCCAAATCCACAGTGGGGATATGGAATATTGAATATATTTAAGATGTTTCAGAATATGACATAGTTAACAAATAATAAAATAATAAAGTGTGGTGAGATAATTATCTAACTACCATAATTTATTTTTTATGGTAGTTAGATGATATGTTGTTTAATGAAGCAGTTATAAATGTTTCAAAAAGTTTAAGCATATTTTTGTCATTATAAGTAGTCATAATTTCAGGATGGAATTGTACACCAACAACAAAGTTTTTATCACATTTTTCGATAGCTTCAATTACATTATCTTTAGAATAAGCAGTAACTTTAAAACCAGGAGCTAAAGTTTTTATTGCTTGATGATGAAAAGTATTAGTAACAATAGAATCTCCTAAAATACTATGTAAAATTGAATTCGGAGTAATATCTATGGTGTGAGTTGCTGCACCATCTTTTGTTTGTTGTTGGTGCTTGATATAACAGCCTTCCATATCTGATAAATCTTGATATAAGGTACCTCCAAAGGCAATATTTAAAATTTGATGTCCTCTACATATAGCTAAGATAGGTTTATTAAGTTCACAAGCAATTTTGACGATTAAGAGATCAAAGGTATCTTTGTCCGGAAATATATAACCTAATTTAGGTGAAGGCTCTTCATTATATACTAAAGGATTTATGTCTACACCGCCAGATAGAATAACACCATCAAGAAGTTCAACTTGTCTTCTAATAGATTCTTCATCATATAGAATAGGAAGTATAACAGGGACTCCACCTGCCTTAATTACTGATTCCACATAATCATTACTCAGTGATTCTATAACAGAATGAGAATAAGAAGTTTCGTGCTTAATAACTCTACTTGAATTTATACCAATAACAGGTTTTTTCATATCAACATTACCTCCATTAAGAATGTTTATAAATTATACTATATAAGGACAAATAAATATTGTCAATTGTAGTTTGTTGGTATAAATATAAATAAAATATAAATTAATATTTACAAAATAAATAAACCAAGTAAAATAGAAATGAAGATAAATGATTTTTTTTTAAACAGAAGATAAAATGAATAGTTTTAGGAGGATATATATTAAATGAAAAGATTTTTCAAAACTATCATAATGGTAGGTATAATAATACAAATTATGACGTTGACAGCATTTGCATATGAAAAAGTTCAGAACCTAGAAGATATGGAAGGTAGTATTTATAGGCATTTTAAAAATAGAGATGCAAATTTTACTTTTTTATATACAGGAACAAGAAAAGAATTTGAGGATAATATACGTAAATGTATTAAGGATGCATATTCTAAAGATGATTATTTAGAAAGATCATGGTTAGAAATAAAACCTAAAGCAAATGTTACAAAAGATGGTATAGAAACAACCATAGATACAACTTATTTAACTACAAGGAAACAAGAAGAATATGTAGAAACTGAATTGAGAAGTATTACTAAATCTTTGATTAATATAAAAATGTCTGATTTAGAAAAGGTAAGAGCTATAAATAATTATATAGTAAATAGATATGAATATGATTATACACTAAAATCAATAAGCGTTTATTCAGGGTTAACTACATCATTAGCTGTTTGTCAAGGATATTCAATGACTGCTTATAAAATGTTTAATTATGCAGGTATAGAAAATAGAATTGTTGTTGGAAGAATTAAAGATATTCCACATTCATGGAATAGTGTTAAGGTGCAAGGGAATTGGCGTCAATTAGATATTACAAATAATGATTCTATTGAAAAGGATAAATATTTCTTAGTAGGAGATGATGCTTTAATTGCTAATAATTATATTTGGGATAGAGAGAAGTATCCCAAAGCACTAAGCGAATATAACTAATAAAAACTAATATTGTTTTATTTATAATTTTTCACAATGAAAATTTTTAATATGATTAAGGAATATCATTGAAATATAACATACAATTGTATTTCAATGGTATGAGTGTTTATTGATAAAGTCCAAATTATACTTATAATCATAAGTTCATTGTTCCCTTTTATATTATTTCACAAAAAAGATAATATAGTTTTGTAATTTTTCAATATAGTATTTAAAGGGTTACATATAGTAAAATAAACCTATAACAAATAAAGAAATAATATTTTAAATTATATAAATGAAATAAGGGGGAAATAAATATGGCAGATTTGTCACTAAGAAATATTTATAAGATTTACGAAGGGAATGTAACAGCAGTTAAGGACTTTAATTTAGAAATTGCTGATAAAGAATTTATCGTTTTTGTTGGACCATCAGGTTGTGGTAAATCGACAACTTTAAGAATGATTGCAGGACTTGAAGAAATATCTAAGGGAGAATTATATATAGGTGGGAAATTAGTTAATGATGTGGAACCTAAGGAAAGAGATATTGCGATGGTATTCCAAAACTATGCATTATATCCACATATGACTGTCTATGATAATATGGCTTTTGCTTTAAAATTAAGAAAAGCACCTAAAGAAGAAATAGAAAAAAAAGTTAGAGATGCGGCAAAAAGATTAGATATTGAACATTTATTGGATAGAAAGCCAAAGGCTTTGTCAGGAGGTCAAAGGCAAAGAGTTGCTCTTGGAAGAGCAATTGTTAGAGAACCAAAGGTATTCTTAATGGACGAACCTTTATCAAATCTTGATGCAAAATTAAGAGTTCAAATGAGAACAGAAATATCAAAGCTTTATCAAAATTTAGAAACAACATTTATATATGTTACACATGACCAAGTTGAAGCATTAACAATGGGAACTAGAATTGTTGTAATGAAAGATGGAATAATTCAACAAGTTGATAGTCCACTTAATATTTATAATACACCAACTAATTTATTTGTTGCAGGATTTATTGGAAGTCCTCAAATGAATTTAGTAAATGGTACTGTTGTAGAAAAAGAAGGCAAGTTATATTGTAACTTTGAAGAAAACAGTATAGTATTTACTGACGATAAAGCAAAAGTATTGAAAGCTAATGGATATGTAGGCAAGGAAGTAGTATTTGGAATAAGACCAGAGCACTTAGATGACAATGAAGAACTTGTTTCAATGAATCCAGCTGCAACTCTTACTGGATATGTAGAAGTTGTTGAACGTATGGGAGCTGAAAGTTATATTTACTTCAAATCAGGAAATAATAATATGACCGCAAGAGTTGATGGAAGCACTAAATCTGAACCTAAGGATAAAATTAAACTATATGTAGAACATGAAAATATTCATGTATTTGATAAAGAAACAGAATTAAGAATATGTTAATATAATTGGAGCGTTAGAAATGCTAGATATCAGGTAAAGTGAATTTCAGGTGGAGTTTTATACTTCACCTGAATTTAGTTAATATTCTTTCTACAATGGATACCAAACATTAAGAGATACGATGATATCTACAAAAGGGCATACGTAAAGTTAGTGGATGCGCAGTCTAGGATAGCATAATTTGTAGTTGATATTTTCTAAAAAGATAATATCTAAGAATGGCTAGACATAATATAAGAAATAGCAGAGGTAAGAATATGAATGGATTAGTAAAATATCTAAAAGAAATATATGAAAATTGTGAAATACCTTTTGAATTTTATATGGATGACGAAATAATATTTAAAGCTAATCTTGATTCTCATAAAGGGAAATTATTGGAAGATATATTTTTAATTGGAACAAAACAAGTAAAAATAAAAATTGAAGAACAGTATAAAGATTCTATAAAAATATTAGAATTTTGTATTAAAGATAAATACAAAGACGATTATAATAGAAAAGAAAAAATTATTTCTCAATTATTGCAAAATTTAAGTATATCAAAAGAAAAAATAAAAGAAGCTTTGCCACAAATAAAAGAAGATACATTTTTAATTACTATAAGTTTAAAAGAAAAATTAATAGAAGCATTAGACGCTTTAAAAAACATTTATAATGATACTGATATTATAGTATTGAATCATGAAGATACTATAATTTTAATAGGAATATTTGAAGATATAAATGAACATGTATCAAGTATAAGTGAAACAATATATCTTTCTTTTTATGAAAAATGCTATATAAGTTATTGTCATATTCAAGACTATGAATTTTTAAATGAGTTATATAATAACAATGCATATAAGATTAATTTGGCAAAAAAATATAAACTGTCTACAATGATATTTGGACAACATAGTCTTTTATTTGAAAAGATTATGGATAATATAAAAGAAGAAACTAAGATAAAAATATTAGATGAGTTTAATGATAGTTTTTCTAAATTAGATGAAGATATGATGAAAACAATAGAAATTTTCTTTAAATTAGATTTAAACTTAAGTGAAGCATCAAAAGCGTTATATGTTCATAGAAATACTTTAATTTATAGATTGGACAAGATTCAGAAATATACAACTTATGATATTAGAAAATTTAATGATTCAGTATTATTTAAAATAGCATTCTTTCTTTGGAAACAAAAAATAGCGAATATAAAATAGACTAGTATAGTGACATTGGAATTTTCCATAGCAAAACAATATTAATGATAAATCAAGATTATTTTAAAGTTAGGAAAAGAGGATTTAACATGAAAAAAATAGTAGTATTAGATGGTAAAACATTAGGTAATGTAGATTACATTAAATTAAATGAATTCGGTCAAGTAATTTATTATGATTTAACGTTAAAAGAAGAAGTTGCTAATAGAATTAAAGATGCTAATATTATATTAACTAATAAAGTTGTATTAAATGAAGAAAACTTAAAAGATACAAATAATCTAGAGCTTATATGTGAAATGGCCACAGGATACAATAACATAGATATAAAGTATGCCAAAGAAAAGAAAATTGCAGTAACTAATGTTATTGGATATTCTACTACTACTGTAGCACAACATACATTTGCTATGTTACTACACTTGTATGACAATATAAACTATTTTGATAATTTTATCAAAAGTGGTGAATATTCTAACTCTGCAATGTTTACTAACTTAGAAATGCCATATAAAGATTTGTGTGGTAAGGTATGGGGAATAATTGGACTTGGCAATATTGGGAAAAGAGTAGCAAAAATAGCCCAAGCTTTTGGTGCAAGAGTAGTATATTATTCAACTTCAGGAAAGAATGCAAATTCGGATTATGCGCGTGTAGAATTTGATTCATTATTAAAACAATGTGACATTATTTCTATACATGCTCCTTTGAATAAAAAAACAGAAGGATTAATTAATTATGAAGCCTTTACTAAAATGAAAAAGGATTCAGTTCTAATAAATGTAGCAAGAGGTCCTATAGTAGTAGATGAAGATTTAGCTAGAGCTATAGATGAAGAGATAATAGGTGGAGCAGCATTAGATGTATTTAAAATTGAACCAATGCCAGGCGAAAACCCATTACTAAAAGTTAAAAATAAAGAAAGATTAGTATTAACACCACATATAGCATGGGCAAGTGAGGAAGCTAGAAATAGATTATTTACAGATTTATTAGAAAATATTGGTGCATACAATAGAGGGGAAATGAGAAATAGAGTAGATATATAATACGGGCATTGCGCAATACCTATGCATTTTGATTGATAACTTAAACTGGTTTTATTTTTGGATTAATGTTAATATATATAGTGCTAAAAGTAGTAACTAAAGGAGGATAAGTAAAATATCATGGCGAAGGTTATTATTGCGGAAAAACCATCTGTTGCTAAGAATATTGCAGATGCATTTAAAATTAAAAACAGGAAAGACGGCTATTTTGAAGGTAATGGCTATTATATAACATGGGCATTTGGACATCTTTTGCAGCTTTATGATGCAAAGGATTATGATGAAAACATGAAGGGCTGGAGATTTGAGAAGTTTCCATTTATTCCAGAGCATTTTTTGTATAAGGTAAAATGCGATAGTGCGGATAGAACTATAGAAGATAAGGGGGCAAAAAAGCAACTTGGAATAATAAAGAGTCTAATTGACAGAGAAGATGTAGACGGAATTATCTCAGCTACGGATTTTGATAGGGAAGGTCAGGTTATAGCCGATGAATTATTTGGCTATTTTGAGGTCAAAAAACCTATATATAGATTGCTTTTAAACGAATGGACACCTGATGAAGTTAAAAGTGGTATGGAATCTTTAAAGGATAATAAAGAGATGCAATCACTTCAAGATGCTGGTATAGGAAGGCAATGGAGTGATTGGATTATTGGAATTAATTTAACTTCTGTAAGTACGTTAAAATATAAATTTGAAGAAAATAAGACTATTAATATAGGGAGAGTGCTATTACCTACATTAAAGATTATTTATGATAGAGATAAAGAAATAGAAAATTTTACAGCAACAACTTACTATAAATTAGTATCAAATTTTAAAACTTCAAGAAATGGCGAATTTGAAGGACTTTATTATGAAAATGATTCTGAAAAGTTTGAAAAAAAAGAAGATTTAGATAAGTATATTCCTTTATTAGAAGGATCAACTGCTAAGATTATCGATAAACAAACAGAATTAAAAAAGGAATATCCACCTTATTTATTTAATTTATCAAATTTACAAGGGTATGTTACAAGTAAATACAAAGGTTGGACATCGGATAAGGTTTTAAAGGTTGCACAATCTCTTTATGAAAAGAAACTTACAACTTATCCTAGAACAGCAAGTGTTGTTTTAGAAGAAAGTTTGAAGGATAGGGCAAAAAAAGTTTTAGATACTTTAAAAGTTGGTTTACCATATGAAAAAGATATTAAGTTTAATACATCTAAAAGAATTTTTGATAGCTCGAAAGTTGAAAGCCATAGTGCTATAACTCCAACATATATTAAACCATCAGGATTATCTGCAGACGAAAAGGTGGTTTATGAAGCTATTAAAAATAGATTTATAATGCAATTTATGCCTATAGCTGAGTTTGAAGAAACAAAGGTGACTTTGAAAGCTAATAATTCAGAAGTTAGAGGCATATTTATTTCTAAGGGAAAAGTAAAACTTGTGGAAGGATGGAAGGTAGTAGAAAAAATAGAAAGTAAAGATATAATTCTTCCAAAGATTGAAATAGATGAAAGTGTAGATATTATAGATTCAAAAGTAAATTCAGTTACTAAAAAACCACCCAAATATCATACTGAAAAAACTTTACTTAGAGTTATGGAAACGTGCGGAAAAGGTGTTGAAGGTACGGAAGATTCAGAAGAGATGATGCAAGCTATTTTGAGCGGATATAGTATAGGTACACCAGCAACCCGTGCTGAAACTATAAAAAAGCTAAAGGATATAGGCTATCTAAAATCTAAAGGGAAAAATCTTATGTGCACAGACCTTGGAATAAATCTAGTAGAAATTTTTCCTGTGAAAGATTTATTAGACTTAGAGTATACAGGAAAACTAGAAAAAACTCTTTCTGATATTGAAAAGGGTAAATTCGAAAAAAGTGATTTTATGAAAATGATAACAGATTTTACAATTGAGTCTGTTGATTCAATAAAGAAAGATGAAGGTGCATTATCAAGATTTAAAGTAGAAATACCTAAAGATGTTAAAAGCTTAGGACCATGTCCTATTTGTGGAAATGCAGTAATTGAAGGAGAAAAAAGTTTTGGCTGTAGCAATTGGAAAAATGGTTGCAAATATACAATTTGGAAGGATGATAAATATATTGCATCCTTTGGGAAAAAGATATCTAAGGAAATGGTTGAACTTTTGCTTAAAAATGGCAAAGTAGGATTTAGAAACTTAAAAAGTAAAAAAGGGAATACATTTTCAGCTTATTTTAAATACGAAAAAAATGAAGAAACGGGATATTTTAATTGGAAGATTGAGTTTATAGATTAATATTTACATATAAAACACATGTTTTAGAATTTTGAATATATTTAAGAAAGTAAAAATACTCAATTTGATATCTTGAGGATAAGTTTTAGAAAGACTATCTTCAAGATATTTAATTTGTAGAATAATTAATAATTAAAGATATTCTATAATAATTTGAAAGAAATTTAAATTATTATGTTTAAAATTAAAGAATAAAATGTAATAATAAGAATAATGATGATAATATTGCCAACATATGAAAAAAATATAATGTAAAAAGCACACTTATCTAAAGATAAGGCCGCAAAGCTATGAGTCTAAGGAAAATGAGATTTTCTAGGATTGTCAGGTTGCCAAATGAATATACAATAATAAATTATATATTTGATTGTCTTTTGGTACCTACGCTTTATAGGTACCTTTTAATTTTTACAATTATTTTTTTCATGGGAAAAATAGACTTAATGTAAATTTAATAAAATCGCAAAGTGAAATAATAAATAAAGACAGGAGGAGAGATTATTTTTCGATTTAATAATCAGAACAGTACATGAGTAAAATAAATAGTTTATTGCAAAAAACAGAAGAAATAATAAATAAAGGTATAACTAAAGATGGTGTAATAGAAATTTTAAATGCACTAAAATGTTCTTTTCCATTTGATGTTTTAGAAGAAATCCAATTATATGGGGATTATTTACCTAAAAATCAGGAACTAGGTTTTTCAGAAGAAAAAAGATACTTACATTTTTTATGGGATGTATTAGATAAATCACCTATGTGTCTTATATCTAACTTTGCTATTCCATTTAGAAGAATATTAGCAATGAAATTATTTAAGTCATGTGGAAAAAATTTTATAGCTGAAGAAAATGTTCGTTTTAATGTGCCAGATAATATCGAAATTGGTGACGATGTATTTTTAAACAGGGGAGTATTTATGGATTCTAAAGGTGGTGTAACGTTAGGGAATTCAGTAGTAATAACTGAAGGCGTAACAATATTTACTCATTCTCATACAGAAGATGATCATGTTTTAAGAACGTATGCACCTGTAATCATAAAAGATTATGCTAAAATATATTCAAATTCGACAATATTACCAGGTGTAACAATTGGAAAGCAGTCTATAGTAGCTGCTTGTTCGCTATTAGATAAAAGTGTAGAAGACAATGCGTTAGTAGCAGGAGTACCTGCGAAAAACGTAAGAGATCGGAAAACTTTTAATAAAAGCGAAGATGAGTTAAATCACATATGGTTTTATAATAACGAATTTCAAAAATCGGAAGTATAGTAAAAGTTTTAAATATTAAATGTTTATAAGGAGATTAAAAAAATATGAAAATATCTTTTAACTACAAGAAAATGTCATTTAAATCAAAATTTATGGCTGTGATTTTACCATTGGTTATAGTTGGATTGCTATCGCTAACAGGAGTAGCGTATGCGAATTTTCACAATATAATGGACACAGAGCTAACTAATTCAATGTCACTTAGAACAACAGAAGCTACAAATCATATTAATACTTGGCTAACCAGCAGGCTTGCAGAAGTACGTGAAACTGTTCAAAATCCTATGGTGAAACGTGTTGTGGACATTAATCCTAATCTTAATCTTAACGCTGTGGATGAATCGATAAATTTTATTGATGAATTAAATTTATCACGTTGGAATTTTATTAATACAACATATCCAGATCAATATGCAGCTTTACATATTGTAAATTTTCTAGAACCTAATGAATGGAGTAATACTGAGAGTTTAGGTAAACTTGAAGCACGTTATTATAATGTGAAAAATGGACAATTTGCAACTGCTCCATGGGCAAAAGCTGCTGCGGCAGAAGCTGGACAAAGATATTCTAAGACTAATGGTGTTCCTTATGATGCCATATTTAATCCAACATATTCTGAAGCTTATGCAAGAAATGTTGTAATGATGTTTGCATGGCAAAAAAATACTGAAGGTAAAGTTGTTGCAGGTGCAGCATCAAGTGTAACAATAGAAACAATAGAGGAACAAGTTAAAGCCCTAAAATATGGAGAAAAGGGTTATGGAATGTTGTTAGCTAAAGATGGAACTTTTATTGTTCATCCAAACGAGGATTGGGCGATGAAGGAAAAAATCAGTACAGTTAATGATCCAGATCTTAATAAGCTTAATGAACTTATTGCTACAGGAAAAGCAGGTATGTTCAGATTTGGTGAAGGAAGTGAGAAACAAATTGCTTTTTATGCTCCGGCACCAATAGCAGAGTGGACTGTAGTTAATGTAGTTTATGAAAATGAATTATTTGCAGCAGCAAATAAATTACTTTTAATCATGTTAGGAATAGCAATTGCAATTATAATCATTTTATCATTAGCCATATACGCTGTAGCTAGTCATCTTGTTAGACCATTAATTCGTCTTAATAAATTTGCTGAAGTTGTATCTACTGGTGACTTAAGTGGTTCTATAAAAGTGGAATCAGAAGATGAAATTGGAAATCTTACTCGAGCATTTAATAATACTATTGAAGCTTTAAGAAATATAGTAACAGATATAACTAATGAATCAATAAAAGTTAATGATGTTTCTAGTAATCTTGCTACTTCATGTGATGATAGCAGTAAAGTTACAGTAGAAGTTGCTAAGACAATACAAGTTATAGCAGAAAATACTACTGAACAAGCAAGACAAGTTTCTTTATCTGTTGATAAGACAAATGAAATAGAAGAAGCAAGCAGTGCAGTTATTAACAAGTGTAACCATATGCTTGAAACCGCTGAGGAATCACATAATATAAGTGCAGTAGCCTTTGAAGCTGTTGACAAAGCAGTAGACAGTATGAAAATAATTGTTGAAAACAATAATAGCAACTTAAATGAGAGTAAAATATTACTTGGTAGATCAACAGAAATTGGTAAAATTGTTGAGGTTATTACTAGCATTGCTAGTCAAACTAATTTACTTGCGCTTAATGCGGCTATTGAAGCAGCGCGTGCTGGGGAACAAGGACGTGGGTTTGCTGTTGTTGCAGATGAAGTTAGAACACTTGCTGAGCAGTCAGCTAATGCTGCTAATCAAATATCAAGTCTTATAAATAGTATACAATTACAAATTGTATCTATAACTGATAGTATGGACAAGGGTTCCGCTGAAATTACTATTGGTATGGAAACTGCATTACAAGCAGAAACTCATTTTGAGGATATTGAAAAGGCTATTGGCAATATTTTCTCTGTTGTACGTGATGTACATTCTGCAACAGAATCAATGACTCAAACTGCTAAAAGTACTGTAACAGAAATGCAAGAGACATCTGCTATATCTGAGCAGACAGCAGCTGCTACAGAAGAGGTATCAGCTTCAGTAGAAGAACAGTCTGCCACTATGGGGGAAATTGGTAATTCGGCTAATCAATTATCAAAACTGGCTCATAGATTAAATGAATTAGTATCACAATTTAAAATTTCTAATAGTGATAAAAAATAAAGGGAAATTAGAAGATGTGCCTGATACTTTTGAAGCAACAATTAATATAGAACTTTATATAAAAGATTAACCTATTATTTAAATTCATAATTTGTAATATAATAGTTCATATGTCAATATAAAATGAAAATAAATATCTCATTTTATATTGACATATAAAACTTAAGAAGGTAAGATTATATAAGTAATTTTAAAGAAATAATAGAATTTGTAGAAAACAATGGCGTTTTCATTTCAAAGGGAAAAATATATTCAATGATGGATATACCCTTTTGAAGTGAGAGCGCTTTTTTTATTCATTAAGAAATTACAATAAAGTAAATAATTGAAATAATTGAAGTTATTGAGGTAGGAGGAATAAAAATGGAATTGTTAAATGGAGCAGATATGGGATTTGTAATTATTTGTGCTGCGTTAGTAATGCTAATGGTACCAGGGTTAGCTTTATTTTATGGTGGTATGGTAAGGAGTAAAAATGTACTAAGTATTACAGTACAAAACTATGCAGCTCTTGTTGTTATATCTCTACAGTGGATTTTTGTAGGATATACCTTAGCCTTTGGTCCTGATATAAATGGAGTAATTGGAGGATTAGATTGGAGCTTTTTAAAAAATATAGGTATTACACCTAATACGGATTACGCAAGTACAATACCACATTTAGAATTTGTAGTGTTCCAATTAATGTTTTCAGCAATTACTGCAGCTGTTATTTCAGGTTCTGTTGCTGAACGTATGAGATTTCCGGCCTTTCTGATATTTATTATTTTATGGAGTACATTAGTGTATGATCCTATTGCTCATTGGGTCTGGGGTACAAATGGATGGATAAAGAATTTAGGAGTTCTTGATTTTGCTGGAGGACATGCTGTTGAGATGAATTCAGGTATTTCTGGACTTGTTGCAGCAATATTTATTGGTAAAAGAAAGAAGGTAATCCCAGAACCACATCATATACCTATGGCAATACTAGGTGGAGGACTTTTATGGTTTGGATGGTTTGGATTTAATGCAGGAAGTGCTCTTGCTATGAATTTTACGGCTGTTAATGCTTTTGTTACTACAAATACTTCTGCGGCAGCAGGAGCAGTGGGGTGGGTAGCTTGTGAATGGATTCTTTACAAGAAACCTACAGCACTTGGAATAGTCAGCGGAGCCATAGCTGGATTAGTTGCAATAACTCAAGGTGCGGGATTTGTAAGTCCTATATCAGCAATATTTATTGGATTAATTGGGGGAACATTGAGTTTCTTTGCTATAGCAGTATTAAAAAGAAAATTAGGATATGATGATACTTTAGATGCTTTTGGTTGTCACGGAGTAGCAGGGATATGGGGGTCTATAGCTACAGCTATATTTGCATCAAAGTCAATTAATCCAGCAGGCGCAGATGGATTAATATATGGAAACTTTCATCTTTTAAAAGTTCATTTAATATCAGCATGTGCTACTGTCTTATATGCAGCAACTGTAACTTTTATAATACTTAAGATTATGAGTTATGTGATGAACATAAGAGTTACTGCAAATCAAGAAGTAGAAGGATTAGATATATCTTTACATGGAGAAGAAGCATATTCAGGTTTTAATGGATAAAAATTAGTTTTAATAAAAAAGAGGGAAATCTTACTTTGTAATATAGGCAATGAGGAAGTATTAAGCAATTGAAAGATTTAAATACCATTTTAGGCCATATTGTCTAAAGTTTTTTCCCTATCAGACAAAACCTTATTTATGGATTCATATATATTAGAACAATCTTCGATTAAATATCATATTATACACCATGAATATTATTAGGAGATGTTTTCTTCATGAGAAAGAAGTTAAAAGTATTAACTGCGTTATTGATTTCAAGTGTAACTGCTATATCTATGTTTGGATGTGGTAATACCAAAACTGATGAAGGTAAAGTGACTGTACGTTTAAATGAAGTAACACGTTCTGTTTTTTATGCACCAATGTATGTTGCTATGAGTGAAGGTTTTTTTGTTGAAAATGGAATTGAGATTGATTTACAAACAGGTCAAGCCCCTTGAACTCGCTTGCGAAGGAATGGACAATAATGGTAGCAAAGATTCTATTTTTTTTTATCATCATTGCTACCAATGAAATTAAGGTTTAAGTCTCCTCTATTTCCATCCCATGTAACTTTATCTGTTAGTCCTCTAATTAGTTCTTTTATTTCATCGTGAGTCAAGGTATCTATTATAGAGCACTTTTCCAGTAGGCACTTTATGAAGGATAAAGTTAATTCTTCCATATCTATTTGTTCAATTGTATTATTAGCATCATTTAGGTCTTTATTAAGTTGTGTTATTTCTTTCTTAAGTTCCTTTATCTTAGGAATGATGAAATCTCCTAAATCAGGTTCTAAGGACACTTTAGTGAGGAGATTATCTATTTGATGTTTTTTTTGTTTAATAAGGACATTAAGGTTACTTTCTAAATTATCTTTAGCAACTGCTTTTCTAGTTTGTTTATTTTTCGCCATAAGATTTTTTAGAAAGGTTTCTTTAGTTTTACCTAGGTCCTTTATGGCATTTATAACAACTGGATCTATTTGTTCTACTTTTCCATTTGGATTATCACATCTAGTTCCTTTAGAGTCTTTTTTCATTGTACAAGCATAGTAGTATAGTTTATTTCCAGTTTTTTTACTAACTGGACCATGCATTATTCTCATTGGAGAGCCACATTTTGCACATTTCATTATACCTGTCAATAAAGCATTATGGCTTCTTGCTGATACTGTGAATTTATCACCATTTCCTGTATACATTTTTTGAACTTTAAGCCAGTTTTCTGATTCTATTATTCCTTTATGTTTGCTAACAGCAACTATCCAATCTGAGGTATTTCTAAATTCGCGACCATGATTACCATCTTTTGAATAGATTGTTTTAAGCTTATTGTAAGTTAGAAATCCATTGATTCCATCAGGTGTTCCACATAAAGTCATACCTTGTGAACCAAGATAATCAAATATTTCTTCACTAGATTTTGCATAAACAGGATTAGTTAATATTGATCTTAAGGTTGATTTTCTAAAATTGGCTCCAGTTCTTGTTTTATAGTAGCGCTCAAGAAGATAGGCTTCAACGCTACTTAATGATTTAAGTTCTAGGTATTTATCATATATTAATTTAACTATTTTCAATTCTTCATCGTCAATTGATAATTTAGCCATTGAACGTTGAGTCATATTTTCATCATAGTATGTTACAAGAGTAGATTTATAGCCAAGTGGTGGAGTCCCACCAAGCCATCTGCCAGACTTTGCAAGTTCAAGCATGTTATCTCTTACACGTTCTGCAATGGTTTCACGTTCCAGCTGAGCGAATACTGAAGCTATGTATATCATTGCTCTTCCCATTGGTGAGCTAGTGTCAAATTGTTCTCTTATGCTTACAAAATCAACATTGTATCTTTGAAGAGTTTCAAGGGTAGAAGAGAAGTCAGCTACATTTCTAGAGATACGGTCTAATCTATAGCATATTAATATATCAAATTTCTTTAAAGAAACATCATTCATGAGCCTCTGAAATTCAGGCCTGTTAGTATTTCCACCAGAGAATCCTTCATCTTCATATATTAGAAATTCATAAGATTCATTATTTCTATTTTGATTTGATAAGTAATCCTTACACATTTGAACTTGATTTTCTATACTGTCACCTTTTCCAGTGAATTTTGATTTTCTACTATATATTGCTACTTTCATGTTGCCACCTCATTTTCATCATAGAAAAATTTACATTGAATAATAAGTATTAATGTAAAGTGAAATAACTGTTTATAATAGTTATTCATTTACATTAATAATATGAAAATTAAAAGAGGAAATTACATGTATTTATGTATATTTATTTCACATGCATAAGTTTTAATTTGTATATTGATTAAATAAAAGATTATATTTATTAGACTTAATGATTTTATTGGAAATTAATTTTAATTTAGGAGGTTGCATAGTATGAACTAAGCAATGTTTAAGGGAGAACGGGTTTTTTGAAGATAAATGTTCATATTAATTATCCAGATGATATGGAAGAATTAGAAAAGAAAGCTGCTGACTTATTATCTTCAATACTCATAAAGAAACTCCAACCTAAAGAAATTGATGAACTAGTTGAAATACTTAAAGATGATTCAAATAAGATTACTTGGTAGAAACATGAGATTTAGAAAAGAGGAGTTTATCCGATAGCTAGCATCCGTAACACGCCCACTTCTTCAAGTAGGAGATAACGGCTGCACGCTCCTGGACAAGGTACCCCTTGAGGGTATAAGTTCAACTAAGATTCAGATGGGAATCAAACCCCACCTGAATCAAGTTTCACTTGATAAATTCTATTTTATAGATAATTAACTTTAGTAATAAATAAAAAAGAATACAAAAGAAAAGGAAATGGATAAATTAGAATAGCTTAAGAAAAGGCAAATAGGAATTGGTAGTTCTGATGTTGGAGCTATCATGGGAGTTAATAAGTGGAAGAGTGCCTTTGAGGTTTATATAGATAAGACAGAAGAAATTACAGAGGTAAGTGAAATTTAGTAGGAAATTCAGTCATTTAATTAAAGGATAATAAAATGATGGAATGCCGTATGAGCTCGAAAGACTCACGTACGGTGTGAAGCGGAGAAAAAGATGGAGATTACGTAAAAATCTTACCTATTGTTATTGTGCAAGGATTATGTGGTGGAGTTTGAGAAGAATATAAACAATAATTATAGATTAAAATAAATTCATTTGGCAATAATTATAATTAAAGTAAATTCAATAATTGTAATTATAGAATTAAATAAATTATAAGTTTTAGGAGGCATTTGAAAATGAAAGAATCAGGAATAGTAAGAAAAGTTGATCCACTTGGACGAATTGTAATACCGAAAGAAATAAGAAAAGTAATGTCTATTAATGAAGGAGATCCTTTAGAAATAGTAAAAGAAAATAATGAAATATTATTAAGGAAATATCGTAGAGGATGTATCTTTTGTGGAGGTAATAAGAGCATCATTAAATTTAGGGAGATGCTTGTTTGTAATGAATGTAAGAAGGCTTTAATAGAAGCATAATATAATTAGTATATGGAGGTAGAGGGAATGAATAAAGAGGATATTAAAGAAATTATATGTGAAAATATTAAACTAACAGGAGAGAATATTAAACTTGGATATGAAAATAAACAACTAAAAGATAAATTAGAAACATTAAAAATCAAATTAGCATTAATGAAATTTAAACCAAATTATTTAGAGGAAACACGATTCGCTATTGCTCGTTGTGTAAGTTCGAATAGCCAAATTCAAGATGCTCACAGAGAAAGTTCTGTTAGCCAAACATAAGATTTGGAACATCACTTTTGGATTCTCACTTAAAAGAAAACATAGAAGATTTAGAAGTAAGATTAGATTTGGATTTAAAGAAAAAAGTATTGTCAGTTAAGAATAAATCACAATATGTTGTAGTGATGATTTCTAAACTAAATCGCCAGAATTTGTTTTAAAGATATTTTTAGAGATTATGATATCCATAAGAGCATTGGCTTGCTCTTTTGTAACAGCATAATTTTTTACTTCCTTTATTTTGCTTTAACAGAGGTATATGAATAATGATAGATTATTACATAATAAATTAAATATAATTTTAAGAATAAGAGTTCAAGAGACAAGTTTAAAATATTTAAAAAATGAATAAATGATATTAATCATTGTATAGAAATATTTTTAAGAATATGATATTCTATACTAATGCCTAATTTTAAAGTTTGGCTATTTTAAAAGGAGATGGTTGATATGATACCAATAAATCATAAAAGTTTTATAGATAATTCAATAAAAGTTTTAAAGAATGACTCTAGAATTGTAGGAGTTGCAACAGGAGGATCGTATATTACAAATGAAATGGATCAATATTCAGATATTGATTTTATAATTGCAGTAGATTCTAACTACTATGAAGAAGTAATGAATGAGAGGCTTAAAATAGCAGCAAATCTAGGTATATTATTATCAGGATTTACAGGAGAACATGTTGGAGAACCACGACTTTTAATATGCTTGTACGGTCCAGAATTACTTCATGTTGATTTGAAATTTGTATCAATAAATGACATAGCACATAGAGTTGAAGATCCTGTTATTTTATGGGAAAGAGATAATTGTGTATCAAAAGCATTAAAGGAAGATGATGCAAAATTTCCAATTCCAAGTTTACAATGGATTGAGGATAGATTTTGGGTTTGGATTCATTATGGAGCTACAAAAATAGGTAGAGGTGAAATTTTTGAGACTATAGAATTTATATCATCATTAAGGCAGATGGTAATAGGTCCATTAATATTGATGAAAAATGGAGAGTTACCAAGGGGAGTGAGAAAAATAGAATTTGTTGCTCCAGAGAGCATAAGCTTATTGAAAGATACTATACCATCATATAGTATAGAAAGTTGTATAAAATCGTTAAAGGTGATAATACAAATGTATTTGGAACTAAGAGAATACTTTATAACGGAAGATTTTATAAAACGTGTAGAAGCTGAAAAATATTCTATAAATTATTTAAATAAAATAAATCATGAGAATAAGTAATCTATAAAAATTAATCATAGAAATATAAACATTTTAAAATATATAGTAGTAAGTTAATAATTCTTAACCTTCTTTTGGCAAATACAATAAAGAATAAAGGAAAAACTTAAATATCACATTGTTAAATGTGATATTTTTTGTTGAGCAATACTAAAATTAAGTTTAGATAAAGTAACTAATATTTTTTTAGTGAAACTCAAATTATAATTGCAGACATTATTCCTGCACTTCCGCTTAAAAACAGAAGCTGTTGGAAAATTAATTATACTAATACATAGTTTGTAGACCTAGTGAATTAGCTATTAATTACGATAATTGAATTTTTATGTTTTTACATATTTTTATATTTTTTATCAAATAATATCCAAATATTGTTGTAAATTGGAAAATTACTTAGTATAATATACACATAAATATATGTAGTTCTGAAGAAAATCTAATATTGTAAACAATAATGAATTTTTTTTATTTGGTTACTTAGGAAATTCGGAGTTTGTAGTGCAACCTGCTAATATAAGACTAAAATCTTTAAAAGGTATTAGTTTTATGTTGGCTTTTTATTTTAACAAAGAGGATTAAAATTACTAGGAAAGAAATTATTATAAATATTATAGGAGTAATGTGATATTTAAATAATATTTAATTATTAATACACAACAATAATTTATAACGACATTATAAAAAATAGAATTAAAAACCTTGGAGGAATCTAAAATAATGATTGAAAACAATAATTACAATATTGATATAGATTTACTTGAAATAAAAGATGTTATAGATATAAAACTGTTGCAAAAATTTCAGGATAACTTCGCAGAAAGTATGGATATTGCAAGTATAACTGTAGATAGAAATGGAAATCCAGTTACCACACCAAGCTCCTATACAAGTTTTTGTATGGATTTTGTACATATTACTAATATAGGTGATAACAGATGTGCGGAATGTCATAGAAAAGGTGGCGAGGAAGCTGCACGAATAGGCAAGCCTTATATTTATACATGTCATGCTGGACTAATTGATTTTGCAGCTCCTATTTTAATAGATGGTAAACAAATTGGAACTATCTTAGGTGGACAAGTTTTAAGAAAGAAACCTGAAAAGTCAAGGTATATACAAATAGCAAAAGAAATAGGTGTAGATGAGGATGGACTTGTTGAGTCTGTAAGAAAAATTAAGGTTATTACAGAAAAAAATATAACGGCTGCTGCAGAAGTATTGTTTATAGTTGCAAATTCACTTTCAAAGATAGGCTACGAAGAACTAAAGCTTAAGAGGCTTTCGAACAGCTTAAAGATTGAGGTGCAAAATAAAAATTTGTTATTAGAAGAATCTAATGAATATAATAGATTAAAGTCTCAACTTTTTTCAACTATATCACATGAATTAAAGACTCCTATTAATATTATCTACAGTTCATTACAGTTATTAGAAAAATGCTACCAAGAGAGTCCATTTGTATTTACTGTTGAGACATTTTTTAAATATTCAAAAATAATGAAACAAAATTGTCATAGATTAATTAGGATGGTTAACAATATAATAGATATGAATAAAATAGAAGTAGGCTTTTTTAGTCTACACTTAAAAAATAGCAATATTATTAAAGTTATTGAAGATATTACATTATCAATAGTTGAATATGCAAGATTAAAGGATATTAATGTTGTTTTTGATACAGAAATAGAAGAAAAAATAACTGCATTTGATGAAGAAAAAATTGAAAGAATTATGTTGAATTTATTGTCAAACTCAATCAAGTTTACTGAGCATGGAGGAAACATAGGTGTCGCCATATATGATAGAAAAGAGCATATATTGATTTCGGTCAAAGATAATGGGATTGGTATACCGCAAGATATGTTTGAAAAAATTTTTAATCCATTTACTCAAGTAGATCCCTTATTTAGACGACATGCTGAAGGTAATGGCATTGGCTTATCACTTGTAAAATCCCTTGTAGAAATGCATGAAGGGGAAATTATTGTAGGAAGCCAATTAGGTATTGGTAGTGAGTTCATAATTAAGCTACCTATCAAGCTTGTGAAAAGTGAATTAAATGAAAATAAACATAAAGTCATAGATTTAAATTACAATATAGAAAATACTAAAATTGAGTTTTCTGATATATATTTTAACTAATATAAATGTAATTGTAATCTGATTAAATAATAAAATTGTTAAGTAACATTAATACATTATGAATTAATAAAAAATAAATAACATATTAAAATATCGCATTACTCAGTGAATTTGTGATATTTTTTTTCTGCATAATTCTAAAATTAAGTATAGATAAAGTGATTAATATTTTTAAAATTAATGTTCCTTAGTTTGGTATATTATTTACATAATTATCCTGTAATATAATCAGTATAAAATAGTTAAAATATTATTACCCCTTATTAAAAATAAATTATTAACCAGCAAAAAGAATGACCTATTCACCCTAGTAGGTCATTCTTTTTCGCCATATTGTTAATGGAGTAAATATTTAATGGAATATCGCAAGTGAGTTCTTGCAGCACAAGGTGCTGACAAAACAATGCAAGCAGTTTTAAGTAAATCAGCAGATATTGGTTTTTGTGGACCTGAGCAAACAATTTACATTAACAATCAAGGAAGAGAAGATTATCCTGTGCTTTTTGCACAGCTTACTCAAAAAGATGGCTCTTTCTTAGTTGGAAGAACTAAAGATGATAATTTTAAATGGAACAATATTAAAGGGAAAGATGTTATAGGTGGAAGACCTGGTGGGGTTCCTGCTATGGCTCTTGAATATGCATTGAAACAAAACAATATTAACCCTAAAACAGATGTTAACATGGTTACTAATATAGATTTTGCTGCAACTGCTGGTGCATTTAAAGGCGGTACTGGAGATTACGTAGCACTTTTTGAGCCAACAGCATCAGTTCTTGCAAAAGAGGGTACTGGAACTATACTTGCATCAGTTGGTGAAGAGTCAGGCCTTATTCCTTATACTTGCTATTTCACTACAAAATCTTATATGGATAAAAATCCTAAAGTTATTGAAAATTTTACAAAGGCAATTTATAAAGGACAACAGTGGTTCTTTAATCATAGTACAGAAGAAGTTGCAGATAGTATAATTGAATATTTCCCTGGTACTGAGAAAGAGACAATTATGACTGTTATAGACAATTACAAAAAAATTGATGCATTAGCACATACACCAGAAATTAAAGAAGAAAACTTAAATAGACTTATGGATATAATTGCAGATTATGATGCAAGTTTAATGCCACAAAGGCCTGAATTTAATAAAATAGTAGATAATTCATATGCTCAAAAAGTAGTTAAGTAGAGGTCACAAAAAGATGAGAAGGTGGTGATTTAATTTGAGCTTGCTTAAAATATCAGACATATCCATGAATTATCATTCGATTAAAGGAGAAACACAAGCTTTAAATAATGTGAATTTTGAAGTAAATGATGGTGAGTTCATTTCTATTTTAGGACCATCAGGATGTGGCAAATCTACGTTGCTTAATATTATGAATGGATTATTAGAGCCGTCAAATGGACATGTATTATATAAAGGTGAAGATATAAAAAAAAATTTAGATAAAATAGGATATATGTTTCAAAAAGATCATCTTTTTGAATGGAATACTGTTTGGGAAAACGTAACTTTGGGATTAAAAATAAAAAGGCAATTAAACAATGAATCAAAAGAAAGAGTAAATGAATTATTAGACACTTATGGATTACAAAGGTTTAAGGAGCATTATCCAAGTGAACTTTCTGGTGGAATGAGACAAAGAGTTGCCCTTATAAGAACTTTAGCTTTAAAACCTGAAATACTTTTTTTAGATGAGCCATTTTCAGCATTAGATTATCAATCAAGACTTTTAGTATGTGATGATGTTTATAATATAATTAAAACAGAAAAAAAGACAGCAATTATGGTAACTCATGATATTTCAGAAGCCATTTCTATATCTCAAAAAGTAATAGTATTAACTAAAAGACCATCAAATGTAAAAGTAGAAATTCCTATAGATTTTCAAAATGATAATCTAACTCCATTTCAAAAGAGAAAAAATCCACTGTTTAGTGATTATTTCAATAGACTATGGAAGGAGTTGGATCAAAGTAATGAGTAAGAAACCTGAGATATATTTTTTAAAAAAACCAAAAGAGGAAAATGAAAACAAAAAAAGTAATAGTTTAATTGAAGAGGTTAAAGTAGATAAAAAATATAAAAAAGCAAAATCAGAAGATAACGTCAGTGAAGAACATGAAATATATTTAAAAAAGGTAAAATCTACTAAAAGAAAAATTGTAATTACTAGAATTCTTATACTTGTTATTTTTATTGCTTTATGGCAAATAGCTGCTAGTTTAAAATGGATTGACCCATTTCTAACTTCAAGCCCAACTAGAGTTATTAAATCTTTTGTATCTTTATATGAAGATGGGAGTTTGTTTAAGCATATAGGAATTACTTGCTATGAAACTATTTTAGGATTTTCGTTAGGTACAATTTTAGGTGCTGTAATTGCAGTTATTCTATGGTCGTGTCCTTTTGTATCAAAGATATTAGATCCATATATAGTAGTTTTGAATGCACTTCCTAAGGTTGCTTTAGCTCCAATTATAATATTTTGGATTGGAAATGGCATGCCTGCTATAATTGTTATTGCACTTTTAATTTCAGTAGTAACAACAGTTATCAGTATTTTAACTGGATTTAATGAAATAGATAAAGAAAAAATTATGCTAATGAATACCTTCAGAGCATCTAAGACACAAATATTAAGATATTTAATATTTCCATATTCTATTCCAATTTTTATCTCAGCTTTAAAAATAAATGTAGGGCTATCTTGGGTAGGAGTAATAATGGGCGAATTCTTGGTAGCTAAGAATGGTTTGGGTTTTTTAATAGTCTATGGTGGACAAGTTGCTCAATTAGATATGGTAATGATGAGTATTGTAATTCTTTCTATAATTGCATTTATTATGTATGAAATGGTTGCATTTACGGAAAAAAAACTTGCGAAAGATAGAAATTAAATTTTAAATTTTCTAAATAAATATGTAATAATTAAACACAGTCTTAAAATGTAGAAATAGAGCGATATTTAGCAAAAAGGTAACCTTTACTTAACGTAAAAAGCAATTTTACTTATTGATGTAATAGTGGTAGATTAAATTGTATAAAGCAAATTAAAAAAATAACAGTCTAATATGCTATATATTAGACTAGTTATTTTTCTAAGATGTTTAAGTAATTGGAGGGTGGAAAATTGAAATTATTTAGAGAAGTACTAATTATATTGGGAATTTATTTGCTAGGGGAATTATTATCATCATTGCTCCACTTGCCAATACCAGGCAATATTTTAGGCATGGTAATATTATTTATTTTATTATGTACTAAGGTAATTAAGGTTGATAACATTTCTAATGTCACAAATTTTTTATTAGATCATTTGTCTTTCTTTTTTATTCCAGCAGGAGTGGGACTTATGACTTCAATTGGAATAATAAAATCAACATGGTGGCAATTATTAGTAGTATGTATATCAACAACAATAATTATAATCGGAGTAACTGGAATTATTGTTCAAATTATTTCAAGAAGAACAAAAGAGAAAACATTTAATTTAGGTACATTAAAAAAATAACAGACTAGTATGTTTGCTTATTTTGTACCGTAGATGAAAATTATAAGAAATGAAGGTGAAGTATTTGGAGATATTAACAAATAATGTTCTGTTTGGGCTAGTGCTTTCACTAGCAGCCTTTGAGATAGGTATATTTATTAACAGAAATACAAGAATACCAATTTTAAATCCATTACTTATTGCAATAGTAAGTGTAATATGTTTTCTATTTGCATTTAATATTGATTTTAATACATATAATAAAGGTGGCCAATTTATAAATATGTTTCTTGGACCGTCAACTGTAGTACTTGCAGTACCTTTATACAAGCAACTTGATTTACTTAAAAAGAATGCCAAAGCTATTTTAACTGGAATATTTGTAGGTAGCTCTATAGGGATAGTTTCTATAATTGTAATATCATATTTGGTGGGACTAGATTCAAGCATAATAAAATCATTAGTGCCTAAATCAGTAACAACACCTATAGGAATATCAATAAGTAGTCAGCTAGGAGGATTAGTTCCAATAACAGTGTTAGCTATTATAGTTACAGGTATAATAGGCGCTATTTTTGGACCAACTATATGTAAATTATTTAAGATAAAAGATAAGGTTGCAGTTGGAGTAGCTATAGGAACGGCTTCACATGCTGTTGGAACTAGTAAAGCATTAGAATTAGGAGAAATAGAAGGAGCTATGAGTAGCCTTTCAATAGGCATTGCAGGAGTCATGACAGTAATAATTGCACCTATTGCATATAATTTAGCAACAGTTATATATCACATGGTAAAATAGGTATAAATATAAATTAACTGTGATTTGAGGCATAAGGATATTATAAGTTGGAGGGAAAAGTTATGTCTATATTTGAAGCTTGCGTTGGAAATTATAAGGAAGCTGTTTTAGCAGCAGAAAGAGGAGCAAATAGAATTGAACTTTGTGATAATTTAATGGAAGATGGAACTACACCTAGCTATGGTACAATTAAAAGAACACTAGAAAAATTAGACATACCAGTCATGGTCATTATAAGACCACGTAGTGGCGATTTTGCTTATGCAGAAGATGAATTAGAAATAATGAAATATGATGTACAAATGTGTAAGGAATTGGGTGCCAGTGGAGTTGTAATTGGAGCAATTAAAGACTCTGTTGTGGATAAAGAGATAATAAGGGAATTAGTATCAATAGCAAAACCTATGACAATAACCTTTCATATGGCTTTTGATGAAATACAAGACAAATATTCTGCTATTGATGAATTAATTCAAATTGGAATCGATAGAGTACTTACTAAAGGTGGAAATGAAAATGCTATGGCAGGTAAAGATTTATTGAGGGATTTAGTTAAATATGCCAACGGTAGAATATCAATAATGCCAGGTAAGGGCATAAATAAGGAAAATAGAGATTTTATATTAGAATATACCGGAGCATACGAAATACATGGAAGTAAGGTTGTTTAATGATTTTAAAATAAAAAGTTTGGGGGAATAATATGAAAAAGTTAAAGGAATATGGAATTATAACAATAGGAGTAGTATTAGTACTTATATCCTTAGAATTTTTCTTCTTTCCAAATAAAATAGCGTCGGGCGGAGTATCAGGATTAGCACTAGCAATTAATAATATCTTTAAGATTGATACAGGAATAGTAATGGTAATATGCAATGCTATATTATTTGTGTTAGCATTTATATTTATTGGTGGAAATTTTGGGATTAAAAGTATGTATGCAGCATTTACATTATCATTTGCGTTATCAATTATAGAAAAAATGTATAAACCAATAGCTGTCACAAATAATTTAATGCTTGCTTCAATATTCGGAAGTGTACTTTTAGCTTTAGGAACAGCAATTATGCTTACTCAAGATGCCACTACAGGAGGTACTAGTATTACCGCAAAAATATTAAGTAAATATGGAAATATAGATTTTGGTAAGGGACTTCTAATATCTGATTCTATTGTAGTATTAATTGCAATGTATACATTTGGAACGGAATTAGCATTATTTGGACTATTAAGTATCTATCTGACTGGGACTTTAATTGATAAATTTATAGATGGATTTAATTTATCAAAACAAGTTATGGTATTTACTGAGCAAGAAAAACTTGTTGCTGATTATATAATTAATGATATAAAGAAAGGATGTACTGTATTTTATGGAAAGGGTGGGTATACTGGAAAACATACCTGCATGATTTTAACTATATTAACTAGAAGTCAATTTATAAAGCTCAAAAAATTCATTAAAAATAATGATTCCTATGCATTTATTACAGTTAATGAAACAAGCGAAGTTTTAGGAGAAGGATTCAAAAGTTTAAATGAATAAAGAAACACATTTATAGAAAAAGTTGTACATGATACAATATAAAGTGAAATTTTTCAGCAGGAGTTAATACTCCTGCTGAATTTAGTTGAACGGTAAATCTGAAATAAAAGATGTTTAGCAATATTTACTTGTTGATTATAATAATGAATACAAATTATAATTATGTATACAAACTAATTATAAAAAATAACAATATAATAACAAATCATATTGTTAAAATTAATAAGAGATGCGGGAGAAAAGTAAATATGGCTTGTGACGATGAATTACTTATAACTTACGGACTAGGATATGCTTTTGAAAAAAATAAATTATTAATTATTTCAGAAATTGAAGAAAAAACTGTATTAAAGCAAGAAATAAATATTATAGAAGAAATAAATATCATTAATAAATTTAAAGAAAAACTTTATAACAAATGTAATATTAAATTCCCTAATGATTATATTATAAACATTGAAGAAGTTCTAGAAGAAAAGTTAGCAAAAACTATTCCTATAATTACATCAATAAAAGCCAAGAATAAAAATATGGAAAAGCAAGTTAATCTTATGGAGGAATATGTTAAAAAAGATTTAAACCAGGTGAGATTAAAAAAAGAAGGGTACATACAAAAAGACTCAAACTTAGTTAAGGGATATTTAGATAATTGTGCTGAAGCTTTAGAACTAGAGACAAAAGATAAAGAGCAAAAAGTATTAAAATATAATAAAATAATTCTAAAAATTATTTTAACTACTAGCTTTGGAAATGAGTTTAGTAATTTTTTAAGTAAACATGGACAAGCTAGTATTATAAGCACAAATGATAAGCTTATAGAAGAACAATTAGAATATGAAATTAAGAATAATTTCTTAATAAAGAAGAAATATAGTGAACTTGATTTTTTGAATTTATTACTGTTTCTTGAAGAATGGCAAAAAAAATATTTTGTATGGGATGAAAAGTATACAAGCTTAATGTTTTCCATTGATAAAAATGGTAAGAAACATAAGGGTCAAAAATCAGAGTTAAAAGATTTTGTAATATCGTTTATTAAAGAAAAAAAATATTTATATTTTCCTTTTGGAAAGTATAATGAAGACAATATATTTATAACTTTGAATGATGAAATGTATCAGAATAATACGAAGAATAAAGAAAGTAACATAAAATCAGATAATAAACAAAGTAAGGTGATTTTAGAAAAGAAAGATAATAAATTATACGAAATTATGTCCATTAATTATAAAGGAATTGATTTAGAATATAACAAAGAAATAGGGTATTTACTTTCATATAGCAATGATGAGGTTTATATTTCTTTAGTTACTTATGATCAAAAAAATCAAGAAGTAAGTTATGTAGATAAATTTAATTGCTTTAAAACAAAAATGATTGAAGTAATTAAAAAATACTTTATAATATAAACAACTTTTTAAGTTTTAAGATTTTGAATATAGGTAAAAAGGTTAAAGATTTTCTTTATTAGAATAAATTTATAGTATACTGCGTGCATATACATAGATAACCAGCTTCTAAGTTATACTTATCCTATGAAAATATACTAAACTAGAAATTAAGGTCATGCTTTTGTGGAAGTGTTACTAAATCCTCACGTAACCTGAACAAATGCATGACCTTCATTTGGGTGGATTATACGCATAAGTATAATTCTGACTGTGAGTATCAACAGTTATTTTTTTGAGGATGCATTAAGTTGTCTACGTTTTTTGGTTTTCTTTTTCATAACTGAAAAACCAAAAGAACCAATAGGCTTTTTAGATAGGGGGAAATATTCACCATGACAGTAAGACATCATATTTGCATTTTCAAAGTGAATTTTACCTTTTTCATCTAATAAATCCTCATTAACATGAGAAGCAACAACTTCAGCTATAAACATATCATGAGTTCCAAGGGGAATTATATTTTTAACTTTACATTCAATATTTACAGGGCATTCATCAATATAAGGAACTGATACATTAAGACTTTCTTTTAATGTAAATCCCATTTCAGTTATTTTATCATTCTTTTTACCAGATCGAACTCCACAATAATCTACTTTTTTTACTAAGTCAGAACTAGGTAAATTTACAACAAACTCCATAGATTCTTTTATATATTCATAAGATAATCTTTCTGGTCTTATGGAAATATAAAGCATAGGTGGTTTTGTATTTATTGTACCAGTCCATCCAACTGTAAAAACGTTGGTTTTACCATCAGCATTTTTTGATGTAATTAAAACCACAGGTACTGGGTTTAAAATTACACTTCCTTTGAAATCAATTTTATCCATTTTAAATTACTCCTTTAAATAAAGGCATCTTCAAAAATAATTAGGAAGTATACAACCTATTTATTTAAAGATGCCCAATCACTTGTCTGTGGTCTAGCTGTTATTAACATCCATCTAAAAAGATGTGAGTGTTAAAATGGCTAGATATGATATAAAAAATAAGTAAGTAGATTAATATCTTCTTCTTTTAGTGTAATGATTCTTTTTACGTTTTGAATTAGATGCCATATTCTTAATAAGAGCAATTAAAGTAATAATAATAACTATTGCCACTATAGTAGCTATATATGTTATTAAATTATCTTTAACTATTGCACCAAGTGAAATATCTACGGCTCCTGCAACTTCCTCAGTATAATTTCTTGTACTATAAGTTAACTTAGTATCCTTATTAAAAAGTAAATTCCATGCACTTGAATCTGTGACCTTATAAGCTATTTGAGATTCAGCATCGTTTATTGTATTTTTATAATAAGATACGTCTTGAGTTAATTTAATTGGGACTGTAATAGTTTTTGTAGGTCCGAATAAAACAAAAGATTTATATTGTAATTGTGCAGTTCCAACATTTTCGCCACTTGATTTATAAATTTCTTTAGTAGATGCATAACTATAATCTATAATAGAATCCATGTCATTAAATTTTGTCATATCTGCATTATCAATTTGTCTATCTTTAAGAACAACACCGATTAAATGTCTGCCATCTCTCTCATACACAGCAGCTAAACATCCGCCAGCTTGACTAGTTGTACCAGTTTTTCCACCAACATTACCATTTTTATCAAGACCTAAATTTCTATTTTCTAGAATTATTCTTGAATTATTTAAAGTTATAGTAGCTTTTTGAAGTGCCATAGTTTCTTGTTCCCAAGGATTTGCATAAGCTGCTTTTGTAATTAATGAAAGATCATAAGCTGTAGTATAATGATTTTCATCATGCAATCCATTAGCAGTAATAAAATTACTATTATTAGCTCCAAGTTCTTTTGCTTTTTTATTCATTAATTGTGCAAATGATGCAGAATCGCCTGAAACATTGTCTGCAATTACATATGCAGTATCATTACCAGAAAATAATAGTAGCCCCTTCATTATATCATCAGCTAATATTTTATCACCAATTTGCATAGTGTTATGCATGTAATTGATATTTAAAGAATACTCAGGTTGTTCCTTTGCTGATTTAGTAAATTCAAGTTGATCAGTTTTTTCTTTATTTTCAGCTAATAATAAACCTGTTAAAAGTTTAGTTGTACTAGCTGGATATCTTTTGCTATCAGCATCTTTACAATATATTATTTCTCCAGTTTCTAAATCCATAGTTAAAGCTGCTTCAGCAGTAATTTCAGGTAAGTCTTGAGTAGCAGTCTCCGCTTTAGTAGTAGAATTTGCTGCATAGCTTGCTGTGATTAATGGACTAAATAAAGACAGAGAAAGGGTCAATGCAAGTGCTTTTAATATTAAATTTTTCTTCAAGTCAAATCTCTCCAATTCTATTTAGGCATATAAAAAAATAACTAAATTTTCTGTACATGCCGTAATTATATTAAAACATTATTAGTATAACATTTATGCAATGCTATAACAATCGATGTAAAGCTGAAAAATCCATACAATATATGGAATAATATTTAAATAATCCTAATTACTTAAATCGTTCAATCATAGATTTTTTTGCAGTTAGTTCAAACTCATCATTTAATGAAGCTAATTGTATTTCATTACCATATTTCTTTTGTAGTGCTAAAGTTAAAAGTCTATCTGCAAATTCAGGATTCTTAGAGAGAAAAGAACCGTGAAAGTATGATCCAAAGGTATTTTTATATATACATCCTTCAAATCCATCTTCTCCATTATTACCATATCCATGGATGCATTTCCCGAGTGGAGCGTGATTATTTATGTATGTTCTTCCAGAATGATTTTCAAAACCTACATAAGTTTCATTAAAAGTTTCATTAAAGATTTCAGTATTTCCAATGAATCTAGTATCTCCGCCTTCGGTATATACATCTAAAATGCCAAGGCCTTTTATTTTTTCACCATTGGGGGCAGTATAATATTTACCTAATAATTGATATCCACCACATATGGCAAGAAGAACTTTTTCATCTTCTATATATCTTGTTAAACCTTCTTTTTTTAGTTCATTTAAATCATTTGAAACTATAGATTGTTCATAATCTTGACCACCACCAAAGAAAATAATGTCCACATTTTCTTTATCTATAGTTTCACCTAAAGAACAATTGACTATATTTACATCAATATCTCTAAGTGCTGCTCTATGCTTTAAAATAAGTACATTACCTACATCACCATATACATTTAATAAATCGGGATATAAGTGACAAATAGTTAGTTCCATGAATTAAGCCTCCTTGCATTACCATAATTTATTGATATAACCTTTTGAATGAAGATATTTTCTATAATTAATCATTGCAGTATAAGTTGCAAGGATATATATTTTTTTAGAAACTGAACCTTTAATCTTATCTGTTAGATTTTCATAATCTTCTTCCAAAACGAATTTATCAACATTTAAACCAGCAATTTTTAATCTTACTGCCATATCATACATTCTAATTCCTGACACAAAAACATCTTCTATCTTTAACGTAGATATTTTTTCGAAATCTACATCCCATATCCAAGAAACATCACGACCATCAGCATAATTATCATTTAACATAAATACTGCTGAAAATTCATTTTGATTAAGAGCAAGAGTGTCTAATGCTTGGTTATATCCAGCAGGATTTTTAACTAATATAATTTGGATATCTTTATCATCTATTGTTATTTGCTCTTGTCTACCAAAACTTGAACTTTGATTTTGAAGAGAGGATTTAATTACTGAATCTTCTATGCCTAGTTCTTTTGAAATAGCAAAAGCACACAAAGCGTTATAAATATTATAAGCACCTGATTGACTTATGAAAACTTCAGTATCATTAATCAAAACAGAAGAATTATCAGAGGTTAAATCAAAAATCTTATTCACAGCATAACTAAGATCAGAACGTTTATAACCACATTCAGGGCAATAAAAATCTCCTAAATGATTATAAGTAACTAAGTTATAAGAATAAGGTGATTTACAAAACTTACAAAACTTTGCATCGGCATTTATATCTAAAGAAGTATTTTCTTTAATTGGTATATTAAAGCCGTAATAAACAATTGGATTTTTAATATCCAATTTTCCAAGTAAAGATTCATCGCCATTAAAAACTAACTTGGAATTTGGAACTTTAGATATACCTTCCAATATTTTTACTAAAGTTGTATAAACTTCTCCGTATCTGTCTAATTGATCTCGGAATAAGTTAGTTACAGTTATTATTTCTGGAGTTAAATGTTCTGTAATAAATTTCACATTAGCTTCATCAACTTCAATTACAGCATAAGTATTTTCTTTCTTTTTAAAGAAAGAATAATTTGCAATAAAACAAGCTACAATTCCAGGATATAAATTAGCACCAGTATTATTGGTAATAACATCGAATTTATTTTCTTTTAATATATTATAAAGCATGCTAGTAGTTGTGGTTTTACCATTGGTTCCTGTTACTAAAATTACTTTATATCCTTTGCTTACTGTTTTTAAAATCGACTTATCAATTTTTAAAGCTATTTTACCAGGAAAATTACTTCCACCTTTTACAATATGTTTTGCAAGAAATGCAGTAATTTTTGATGATAATATGCTTAAAATAGATTTAATATTTATTGTACTCACCGCCTAATTCTAATTATATATTAAGAATGATTAACAAAATAGTGTAATGATAATCATTAAAGAGAAAACACTTTAATTTTATGTTACTTTTCAAGAATGCATAAATTTTCTGTTGAAAATAAAGTAGTAACTTTAAAAATATTATTTATATAGTATTAAACACAAAATAATCAAAATAAGTATAGCACAAAAATCAAAAACTACGAAAATATTTTTAATAGTCAAAACAAAATTGAGATTTAGGAATTGAAAGAAAATAACTAATATAATAGACTATGATTTTTTTTCAAATGCCTAACGTTACATAATTGTTTTATTAGTTAATATGCCATATAATTAGAGGTAATTAAAGAATTTTAAGAGGTGTTATTATTATGATTAAAGTAACAATTAATATAAATGGAATGAATTATAACCTAACAGGAGAAAAAGATGAAAAATATTTGCTTGGGGTAGCAAATTATGTTGATGGAAGGATTAAAGAAATTATTTCTAAAAAGGACAACCTTAGCACAACAGCAGCAACTGTCTTGGCAGCTGTAAATATTGCTGATGAACTTTATGAATGTGATTTAGAATTAGACAAGACTATTAAAGCTATGAAGGGTATTGATGATGAAAATGCTTTATTGAAGCAAAAATTAGATGAAATTAAGCTACAACTAAAAAATACTATTCAAGAAAAAGTGAATGTTAAGGATACCTTTGGAAAAAGAGAAATAGAATTAAATAGAAAATATGAAAATGTAGAAGGAAATTTTAATTCATTGAATAATCAAATAAATCAGCTTAAGTCAGAAAATGAGAAACTAAAAATAGAAAATAAATTAATAACTGATGAAGTCAAGAGAAATAAGAATATTAATGAAACCTTAAATAAAGAAAGTATTGAATTAAAGGACAAAAATAAGATTCTATATAAAAAAGTAGATGAAGATAAAAATAAGGAACATAGATTAAATAAGCAACTTCAACAAGCTAATGAAGAAATAAACACTTTTAAAAGTGAAATAAATAATCTTAATAAAGAAAAAGATAATATTAATATAGAATTAGCTGAAATAAATACTAAGAATTTAGAATTAAACACAGAAATTAAAAAGATAAATGAAGATAAAATAAACTTAGTTAATGAAAGTTTATTGTTAAAAGAAAATGTCAGCCAATTAACTAAGAAAATAGAAGAAAACAATATGGAAAGAGCTGACCTTAATAAGCAATTAAATGATTTGTTTGAAGAATCTGATAGAGAAACTACAGAATATAAAGAAAAATTAAGTAAGTTAAATAAAGAAAATGAGAATTGCATAAATCAAATTAATTTCCTAAATGATGAAAAAGAAAATTTAGAAGTAGAAGTTGATAAGTTAAAAATAAATCAAGACATCTTAAATAATGAAATTAATAATATTAAAGATATTAATGATCGATTATCAAGGGAAATAGAGCAATGTAATTTACAAAAAGAAACTTTAGAAGTTGAAATTAATCATTTGAATACCAATCAAAATATTTTAATTGAAGAGAAAAATAATATGAGAGTTAAGAATGAAGAATTATTAAATGAAATTGAAAAATGTTATATAGAGAAAGACACTTTAAAGGGTGAAGTTATTAAGTTAAAAACAGATCAAAATATCTTAGATAATGAAATTAACAATATTAAAGCTAATAATGAAGAGTTATCCAAGGAAATAGAAAAATGTGATAGAGAGAAAGATGTTTTAGAAGAAGAAATAGAGCTTACAAGAAGTAATAATGAAAGATTAAAATATGAAGCTAAGGAAGCGCATGAAGAAAGTGAAGAACAAATTAATCTTAAAAATAAAGAAATAGAAGGATTAAGCAAAAGCTTAGAAGCTTCGGAATGTGATTTAAAAAGAACTAAGGAACAATTAGGAAGCAAAGAAAGGGCAGTAGTAAGATTAGAAAAGGAATTAGAAGATAAAGAAGATATTTTCTTAAATTTAAAAAGACAAATAGAATCAAATGAAAAAGATTTAAAATTTATAAATCAAGAATTAGAAAATAAAAATAAAGAGTTACTTAAATTAAAAGAAGTATTAAAAGAGAAAAATAATACATTAATAAACTTAGAAGAAAATTTAGATGCTAGTAAAGAGTCTATAAATGAGTTAGAAGAAAAGATTTCATTATTAATTAAGGAAAAAGAAGAAGTAACTAGTGAAAATAATAAACTTAATCAAGAATCTAGAACTTTTCAACATAAAGTATTTCAATTACAAGCTAAGATAATAGATACTGAAATAGAAGTTGCAAAAATAAAAAAAGAGCAAGTAGGACCGATTGTAAAGAGAAGATAAATCCTTGATATAAACACTTAAGATTAAAACTACACTTATGTATATGATCCACTGAAATAAGGGAGCCTGCATTTGTTCCAGTTATTGAAGATTTCACAAAAGTATGCCCTTATTTCTAGTTTAGAATATACATTCAAAGTGCAAAAAATGATTGATCCAATACTTATACTCACTAAAAATTAAAGATTGATAAATATTGTTTAAAATCAAATAATATTTATCAGTCTTTAATTTAGTTTTATTAGAAATTGATATTTAACAATACAAATAAATTAAAGCATGAAATGAAACAAATTTCATAACGATGAATTAAATATAAGAAGTGTAGAAACTTGACTCATTTATAAACATTAGTTAAGATTTAATATGATATAATAAATAAGCTATTTATATCAGGGAATTAGCGAAGCGCAACTAAGAATATTTCACTGATAAAAAAGTGTGAAGTTATCTTTACTATAAATTGGTTAACTAATATGTGTTCGTTGAGTAACCAAGTACGAGATTTGGTTATTTAAACTTAGGAGGAAAATATGAATAAAATTGAATTACTAGCTCCAGCAGGAAGCATGGAGAGTTTAATTGCAGCTATAAATAATGGAGCAGATGCAATATATCTTGGGGGAAATAAGTTTTCAGCTAGAGCTTATGCGTCAAATTTTGATAATGAAACTATGATGAAAGCTGTGGATTATGCACATAGCTATAACGTGAAGGTATATGTTACTATAAATACTGTTTTAAAACAAAATGAATTAAAAGAAGCTTTAAAATATGCAGGTTATCTTTATGAAATTGGTGTAGATGCACTAATAATTCAAGACCTTGGATTAACAAGTTTAATTAGTGATATATATCCTAACTTTGAACTTCATGCATCAACTCAAATGACAATTCATAATGGAGAAGGTGCTTTGTATTTTAAAGAAAAGGGTCTTCAAAGAATTGTTTTATCTAGAGAGCTTACATTAGATGAAATTAAGCATATTTCAAAGGATTTAGGGATTGAGACAGAAATCTTTGTACATGGTGCATTATGTGTGTGTTATTCAGGACAATGTTTAATGAGTTCTATGATTGGTGGAAGAAGCGGAAATAGAGGAAGATGTGCTCAACCTTGCAGAATGCAATATACATTGAAAAGTGAGACTTCAGGTGAAAAGAAGGGATATCTTTTAAGTCCTAAGGACACATGTTTCATTGATGATATAGATTCAATTATAAAGAGCGAAACATCATCTTTAAAGATTGAAGGAAGAATGAAAAAACCAGAATATGTAGCTGGTGTTACAAGAAATTATAGAAAATCCATTGATAAGGTATTAAATAATGGAAAGTTTGATTTAAATAAAGGTAGACATGAATTAGCTCAGCTATTTAATAGAGAAGGTTTTGCTAAAGCGTATTTATATAAAAATACAGGTAAAGACATGATGAGCTATAATTATCCTAAAAATACTGGAGTGTTTATAGGACAGGTTACAAGTAGTGGTGAAGTTGTCTTAGAAGAAAATGTAGCTTTAGGTGATGGAATAAGATTTCATGATGATGGATTCACTTTAAGCAAAATTTTAAAAAATAATAATGAAGTCAAAGAAGCATTTAAAGGAGATACAGTTAAGTTATTTCCAACTGGGGGATATAAAAAGGGTTATAGATTATATAAAATGTCTGATAAAAAGTTGTATGATGATTTAAAAGATGATCTAAAACCATATAAGAGGAAGATAGATTTAATAGGAATAGTTGAATTTAAAGTTAATGCTCCACTTGTTATAAAAACTAAATTTAATGGAAAAGAATATAAAGTTTTTGGTGAAAATGTTGAAATATCAACAAATACGCCTTTGACAAGAGAAAGAGTTGAAGAATCTTTAAAGAAATCGGGTGAAATTCCTTATAAATTTAATCAAATAGTTTTTGATACATTTGATGATGGATTTATGAGAATAGCATCAATAAATAATTTGAGAAGAGAATTATTTGAAAAGATTTTAAAAGAAGAAGTAAGTTCACATAGAAAAAGAAGAATTCAAGAAAGTCCTAAAACAAAGAATGTAAAATCTAATGAGGATTTAGGGTATATTTATAGCTGTATTACAAAAGACCAATTAAAAGCATTACTTGAAAATAAAAATGTCAAAAATATAGCATTAGATATCTTCTTTAGTAGACAAAAGAATGCTTTAAATAAAGAAGATTTAAAGAAATTATATGAACAAACTCCAAAAAATAAAAATATCTATTTAAAAGTACCTAACATTATTAAAGGTGAATTTAATAATGTTGTTAAAACTATAGAAGAATTAGCGCCTTTCATAAAAGGAATAATTACATCTAATGTTGGAATAATAAGGATTTATAAAGATAAACTATTTATAGTAGGAGATTATAAATTAAATATCTTCAATAAGGAAGCAGCAGAATTTTATGCAGAAGATATAGATATTCCATGTATAAGCTTAGAATTAAATAGAAAAGAAATAAAAGAAATGATGAAAGATATTAATTGCAAAGTTGGAGTTAATATTTATGGTAATACTGAGCTTATGGTTAGTGAATATTGTCCTATAGGTAGCACTTTTGGAAGTAAGTCTTCTAAAAAAGAATGCAATGGAGCATGTATGAAGGATAACTTTAAATTAATTGATAGAATGAATGAAAGTTTTAGTGTTCTAGCAGATAATAATTGTAGAAGTCATATATTGAATTCATTGGCTACAAATTTAATTGAACAAGTAGAAGAACTTAAATCTTTTAATATTACAAATTTTAGGGTAGACTTTAAAGATGAGAGCTATGAGGAAGTTAAGGATATTTTAAATCAAATTGCTCTTGGAAAGAAAAATGAAAATAAAAAATATACTCAAGGCCATTATAGACGTGGAGTGGAATAGCAATTGTTAATTAAGTCAAGGAGTGTTGTAAATGAATGAACGTTCTCTAAGAATATTAGAGTTTTACAAAATAAAAGATAGAATTAAAAAATATGCAAGAACAAATGCTGGTAAAAAAATGGTTGAAGCCCTTGAGCCTTATGATAATGTATATGAAATAAACAATAAACTTGAGGAAACAAATGAAGCTCTTGAAATTCTAATTACTAAGGGGAATCCACCTCTTGAAGGTCTTTTTGATATACAAGAAGGAATTGAAAGAGCTAAAAAAGGTGGTATTTTGACACCAGAACAACTACTTAGAGTTTCCGGTATGCTTAGAGTTTCTAGGAATATGAAAGAATTCGTTAAGAGAGAGGAAGCTGAAAAATCATATCCAAGACTTGAAGATTTAGCGTACATATTAGTCCCAATAAAAACATTAGAAGATGAAATAGATAGAGCTATAGTATCGGAAGAAGAAATCAGTGATAAAGCTAGTCAAACTTTATATAATATAAGGAGAAGTCTTAAGGAAAAGAATTCTTCTGTTAGGGAAAAAATAAATTCTATAGTTAAAAGTAATTCAAAGTATTTACAAGATGATTTGTATACTATGAGGGGCGACAGATATGTAATTCCAGTAAAATCAGAATATAAGAGCCAAGTGCCTGGACTTGTACACGATCAAAGTTCAACTGGAGCTACATTTTTTATTGAGCCCATGAGCTTAGTAAATTTAAATAATGAAATAAGAGAATTAGTTTTAAAAGAAAAAGCTGAAATAGAAAGAATATTAACTGAACTTTCCTTAAAAGTTCAAGTTAATGGAGAGCAATGTTTAAGTAATTTTAAAATACTTATTGAATTTGACTTTATATTTGCAAAAGGAAGATATGCATCTTATTTAAATGCAATAAAACCAATAGTTCGCGAAGATGGAGTATTTAATATAATATCAGCAAGACATCCTTTGATAGAAGCAGATAAAGTAGTACCAGCTGATATTTACTTAGGAGAAGAATTTCAAACATTGATGATTACAGGACCAAATACTGGGGGTAAAACTGTTACTATAAAAACTGTAGGATTACTTCATATTATGGCTTTAAGTGGACTGTTAATACCAGCTCGCGATAATTCATCGATAGCTTTCTTTAAAGAAATTTTTGCAGATATAGGTGATGAACAAAGTATTGAGCAAAGTCTTTCTACTTTCTCATCTCATATGACTAATATAGTTAATATTATGAAACATGTAGATGATAAATCAATGGTACTTTTTGATGAACTTGGTGCAGGTACTGATCCAGCAGAAGGTGCAGCACTTGCTGTATCCATTTTAGAAACGTTAAGAAGACGAGGGGCAAAACAAATTGCAACAACTCATTACAGTGAACTTAAAGCGTATGCATTAAAAACAGAGGGGGTTGAAAATGCTTCTGTTGAATTTGATATAGAAACTTTAAGTCCGACCTATAGATTATTGATTGGTGTACCAGGAAAATCTAATGCTTTTGAAATTTCTAAGCGATTAGGACTTGTGGAAGGCGTAATAAAACGAGCTAAAGAATATATGTCAGAAGAAAATCTTCAATTTGAGAATTTGATTAGAGAACTTCAAGAAAAGAGCATTATAGCAAAACAGGATGCAAGAGAAGCTAAGATTATTAAAGATGAAGCAGAAGAACTTAAGAAAAAATTTGAAGATAAGCTTGAGAAGTTAGAAAAGACTAGAGAAAAAGCTTATATGGATGCAAGGCGTGAAGCTAAAGACATTGTATCGAATGCCAAAGATGAAGCTGATGATATTTTAAAAGCTATGAGGGAACTTGAAAAGCTCGGGATATCAACTGGTGGAAGGCAAAGACTTGAAGAAGAACGCAAAAAGCTTAAAGCAAGTTTGGAGAAGCAAGAAAAAGGCATTCATAATATGAGAGAAAATGAAGGTGAAGTCATAACAAAAGTAACGCTTGGAATGGAAGCATTTTTACCTTCAGTAAATCAAACAGTAATCATTATTTCTATGCCAGATAATAAAGGCGAAGTTCAAGTTGAAGCTGGAATTATGAAAATTAATGTTAAGCTAAAAGATTTAAGAAAAACTCAAACTACTAAAGCGGAGAAGGTTAGAAAAAAGAGAGAAGTAAAACTTAATTTAAGTAGTGTGGAATCACGAGTAGATTTAAGAGGATTAGATGCAGAAGAAGCATGTTATAAAGCAGATAAATATCTGGATGATGCTTATTTGGCTAATTTAGGAGAAGTAACTATAGTTCATGGTAAAGGGACTGGAGTACTTAGAAAAGCTATAAACGATATGCTTAAAAGACATACTCATGTAAAGTCATATAGATTAGGTGCTTATGGCGAAGGTGGAGATGGAGTTACTATGGTTGAACTTAAAGGTTAAAACTTTAATTCAGTATTAAATTAAAAATATATATGATTTAAAATGCACAATTCAAAGTAAAGATGTACAATAAAAGAATAAATTTTTATAGAATATATTCTTTTGTGTAAATCTACAACTTGGATTGTGCATTAAAGAATTGGTGTGTATTAAAACTATAAATTATACAATGTAATTGTTACATTAAAAACGAGGTGGTTTTATGTATATAATAAGTGCATGTTTATGTGGAGTTAACTGCAAATATAATGGAAAGAATAATTTAAATGATAGATGTTTAAAATTATTTAAAGAAGGTAAGGCTGTTTTAGTGTGCCCGGAACAATTAGGGGGACTACAAACACCAAGAAATCCAGTTGAACTAAATAATATGGCAAGTGAAGTGTTGGAAAATAATGGGAAAGCACTAAGCAATAAAGGCAAAGATGTGACTAAGCAATTTTTAAATGGGGCTTATGAAACATTAAAAATTGCAAAAGAGCTTGGAGCTACTAAAGCTATATTAAAAGAAGGAAGTCCTTCATGTGGATCAAATTTTGTATATGATGGTACATTTACAGGAAATAAAATTAAAGGCAAAGGAATAACAGCATATCTTTTAGAAAAAGAAGGAATAACCGTATTCTCAGATGAAGACTTAGAAGTAGATAATAGTAAATTAGTATATCTTAATGAGTATGATAGAGAAAAGGCTAAAAAGAGAAAACTTTTTGAATTAGGGGAAGAATCAGAAGAGGAAGAAGAATATTTTGATTTAACTGAAAACTTGGCAGATATGTCAGACCTACCTCCAAAGGTTGAAGAAAATGTTAAGAAACTCATGATTTCGTTAGCATGCGATTTAATGGGGTTTGAAGAAGTGGACGAAATTGCTGAGGCAACAGGATTAAGTATTGAAGAAGTAGAAGAAATATTAGATGGAAAATAAAAATGACAGATATAAAGGCCATGAATTTGTTGGGGTTACTGAAAATTTTAATGGGTGATTCTAAGATTACAACCATCAAAATCATATAATGTAACATTCCAGTACGCCAAGCAAGGGCGTAGAAGATAATGAAAGCGAAGCTTTTATTATTACTATATAGCAGGTGGGAATCCTGCATGACAAAGGCTAGCAACCAGTCATTAGTTAGTCTTGGGCTTATTATGGTGATGTAATGAGTTAAGTGTAGACAAACAAGGTACCAGACCGCAAGCGAATGCTGAAACTAGTAGCCCCGAAATTACATTAATCGGAAAGGACGATAATTTTGGAGTCTTAGAAGTCAGTACATAGGTAGTCGTTATTGCAAGAATACCTATGCTTTCCCGGGGT
Source organism: Clostridium beijerinckii (assembly GCA_003129525.1). Classification (NCBI taxonomy): domain Bacteria; kingdom Bacillati; phylum Bacillota; class Clostridia; order Eubacteriales; family Clostridiaceae; genus Clostridium; species Clostridium beijerinckii. The sequence continues at coordinate 2,009,257 of CP029329.1, forward strand.
TGTAAGGTGCAGTATGGTATACACAGTTATAGTACGTCAACTTGGGAGGACTCAATATTCTCTATTGCAGAGTATGGAAAACAATGATTAGTAATCAGAGATATCCAAATGATAATGAGTAGTCGGATTACATCATAGTACCGATGAAGTGAGTAATGACCATGGAGGGAAGGGTGTAACATATTATAGATCTTGAAAAGAGAAACAGAAATTCTTACACAGAGGAGAAATAAAATGTATACAAAACTTGAGAGGATAGCAGAAGTAGCTAGAAATAATCCTAAAGACAAATTTACATCATTAATGCATTTAGTTAACAAAGAAATGTTAATGATGTGCCATTATGAATTAAGTGGTAACAAAGCAACAGGGGTGGATAAAGTAACAAAAGAAGAATACGAAACTAATTTAGAGGTAAACATTGATGACCTAATAATTAGAATGAAAGCTTTTAAATACAGACCGCAACCTGTAAGGAGAGTATACATAGAAAAACCGGGTTCTGATAAGAAAAGACCGCTAGGTATACCAGCTTACGAAGATAAAATTGTTCAATTAGCCATTAACAAAATACTGAAATCAATATACGAGCAAGATTTTATGGATAATTCTTTTGGTTTTAGAGAAAATAGAAGTTGCCATGATGCTCTTAAAATTCTAAATGTATATCTATCTGAAAAGACTGTGAATTATGTAGTTGATGCTGACATAAAAGGATTCTTTGATAATGTAGACCATAAATGGATGATGAAATTTCTTGAACACAGAATTGCTGACAAGAATCTTTTAAGATATATTGGACGATTTTTGAAAACTGGAATAATGGAAGATGGACAATTTTATAAAGTTTATGAAGGAACACCTCAAGGAGGTATAATATCACCAACATTAGCTAATATTTATTTACATTATGTATTAGATATTTGGTTTAACAACTTTATTAAAAAGAAATGTAAAGGTGAAGCCTACATTGTGAGATATGCAGATGACTTTGTGTGTTGCTTTCAATACGAAAGCGAAGCGAATGAATTTTACAAAGAACTAAAGGATAGATTAAATAAATTCAATTTGCATATTGCTGAGGATAAAACTAAAATTTTATACTTTGGCAAGAATGCATACTACGATAGAAAATTTAAGAGAGCTTGAAATTCAGAATTATACAAAGAGAAAACCTTTGATTTTCTTGGTTTTACGCACTATTGCAGTTGCAGTAGGTATAGAAGATTTAGAGTGAAACGAAAGACTAGTTCGAAGAAATTTAGAGCAAGTGTTAAGAGATTAGGTGAATGGTTAAAGAAGAATAGAATATTACCGCTTACAGATTTGATGGAGAAACTAAAACAGAAAATGGTAGGATATTTCAGGTACTACGGAATTACTGATAATATTCTGAATTTATACAAATTCAGATATTTAGTAAGAAGATTAACTTTTAAATGGTTAAACAGAAGAAGTCAGAAAAGAAGTTATAACTGTACTGGTTTCGATAAAATGTTTAAATATTTTAAGGTGCCTAAAGCCCAACTATATGTTAATATATTCGAATTGAAAGAAGATATTACATATATTCTGTGAATTATAATATGGGGAGCCGTATGCGGGAAATCCGCACGTACGGTTCTGAGAGGGGCTAGGGAAGTGACTCCCTAGTCTACTTACCCAAAAGCATGACCTTTATTTATAGTTATAATTTAAATTATATAAGCAACTTAAAATTGGGGTATATCTATAATATATGCCAATATAATGGGGTGGAAAAATGGATAATCAAAATTTGGGCAAATTTCAATATTCTTATTTTGATAGTTTTTTCAATTTAATGGAAGAAGCATTTCCTAGTGTGGAAAGGCGAAGTTATGAAGATGCGAAGAAGCTTCTCTGTGAAGAGTTATATAATATTATTGTAGACAAGGATGAAAATGATAATATAACTGCTTTTATAGCAAGTTGGGAATTTGATGATTTTAATTATATTGAACATTTTGCTGTAGAGGGTAAAATAAGGGGCAATGGTATAGGTACATCAATGTTACAGGCTTATTTAAATAAATCTAATAAGCCTATATTCTTAGAAGTTGAGTTCCCAGAAAATGATGTTTCTTTGCGTAGAATTGAATTTTATAAACGTTTAGGGTTTCATTTAAATAACTTTGAGTATTTACAGCCACCTATGCAAAAACAACATGGGTTTTTGCCACTTAAGATTATGAGTTATCCTATAATAGCTGAAGAAAATGATTTTATTAATTTTAAAAATATAGTATATAATAAAGTTTATAAGATATAATTAATTGAATTTTTATTGTAGACACTTATTTATCCAAATTAAAATTAATTATTTTTGATAGCAGGCAGAGCTAATCAAATATTAAATTGGGATAATACTCACAGGTTTTGTGGTAAATGTGGTTCTAAAACAGAAAATAAAAAACATGATTAAAAAAATAGCAGAAGCTAAGGCGAAGGCACTGAACAAGTGCCCTCATTTTATTTTAATATAAATTATTTGATTTTAGATAATATTTTATTATATATTTTCATCATATGAGGTTCATTAGAATACAGATCTATTTCATCTATTGATATCCATTTAACATCACTATTTTCATCAGGTTTAACAATAAGTGGGTCCATATCATCTGCTTCAATTAAATAAGCAACTGATAGATGCAAATGTGAAGAAATATACTTTCCTTTTTTTATATGTGCAAACACAGGTAAAATATCTAATGATAAAATATCATTGCTAACAGGAAAAATGTTTTTTACTCCAGTTTCTTCTTGTGCTTCGTTAATTGCAACGAGCAATAAATTTTCTTCGCCATCAGCATGTCCTCCTGTCCAACACCATGAATTATATATATTATGATGTACCATTAAAACTTTAGTTCTATTTTTATTTACTATAAAAGCAGAACTTGTAATATGCATAATATTATTATCTCGTGACAGAATATCATCAAACATATTAAAGCATCGTAGTATTATTTCTTTATCATTTTCTTCTTGTTCATTGGAAGGAATATAATTTTTTATTGAATCAATCCAATTCATATCTTATCTCACTTTCACTATAAAAAATTTCAACATGTAATTATTATTTACTTATAATTAATATAACATAACTTTGAAATATTTTATAAGAAACTTATTTACGATGTTCACAATATTGGATAGTTAATGTTTTTCTTAAAAAAGGAAGTTTAAATAGAGCTTGGATGAAGGTTTGTCAATATAAGAATACTATGATAGTATATATAAGCATATAAGGAGCTCCTTATATGTTTTTAAAATTTTTAAGTTCGTGATTGCTATTCTTACGAAGTTGTAAAAATGGATTTAAAAATAATTTTTTAACAATAACGAATGGAGGAAATGAAAATATGTTGGATTTACCGAAATGTCCAAAATGTAATTCAGAATATACTTACGAAGATAGAGGTCTTTTTGTTTGCCCAGAATGTGCTTATGAATGGACTTTAGAATTAGAAACTGACAACAGTGAAGATAAAAAGGTTATTAAAGATGCAAATGGAAATATATTAAATGATGGTGATACTGTAGCTGTAATCAAAGACCTTAAGGTAAAAGGAAGTTCATCAGCAATAAAAATAGGGACAAAAGTAAAAAATATACGTCTAGTAGATGGAGATCATGATATTGATTGTAAAATCGATGGATTTGGAGCTATGCAATTAAAATCTGAATTTGTTAAAAAAGTATAAATGGAGTTTCAGTTGAACTAAAGATAAAGATATAGTCTGTGCTCACTTTATTTGATAAGTTATTATATTATATTTATAAAGTTTGCACGGACTATTTTACACACACTTTCTATCCATGATATTCATAGTAAGGCATTTCTATTGAATTTTCATAGCAAAGTTAGTCTATATATTAAAACACAGTAATTATAGATAAAATAAAAGGCAGAGAAGCTTTTTTTCAGCTATCTCTGCCTTTTAGAATACATTTTTTTATTATGACTTAAATTATTCAGGTAATTCTACTGCTTGAATAGTGCCATAATCATTATATCTTAGTTCAGTGTATTTCACGCAACGTTTGTTGTCAGCTCCACCTGATAAAGAACTATCATGATAGAATAGGTACCATTTATCTTGGAATTGAACAATTGAATGATGAGTAGTCCAACCTATTACTGGATTAAGTATTTTACCTTTAAAAGTATAAGGACCTTTTGGATTTTTACTCATAGCATATACAATATAATGAGTACTACCAGTAGAATATGAAAGATAATAATATTCATTGTACTTATGAACCCATGGACCTTCAAAATATCTTCTATCTTCATCACCAGCAAGTATAGGATTTCCATCCTCATCAACAATTAATATTTCTTCAGGATTCTCCTTAAAAGTAAGCATATCATCATTTAATTCAGCTACTCTTGGTCCTATAGCAGGTTCAGTTAGCGCTGGACCTTCAGCATCAGGAATAAAAGTACCAGTTTGCCATTTTTCTAATTGTCCTCCCCAAAGACCACCAAAATAAACATATGATCTATTATCATCATCCACTAATACAGCTGGATCAATGCTATAGCTGCCAGGGATATAATTTTCTTGAGCTTTGAATGGGCCAGCAGGATTTGAACTAGTAGCTACTCCAAGTCTAAAGATATCATCTTTATCTCTTGCTGGAAAAAATAAGTAGTATTTATTATTTTTATAAGCAGCATCTGGAGCCCATAATTGCTTACTTGCCCATGGGATATCTCTTAAGTGAAGTGCTTCACCATTATCAACACAATGTGAATTCATATCATCAAGAGATAAAATGTGATAATCCTTCATGTTATATTGGTCACCGTTATCGTTTGAAACCTGAACTTGATCAAGATCATGAGAAGGGTAAATATAAATTTTACCTTCGAATACGTGAGCAGAAGGATCTGCAGTATAAATATTAGTTACTAAAGGTTCGTTTGGTTTTGCAATGTTTTTCATATCATTCTCTCCTAATTAATTTATTTTAATAAATATATAATTGACTATATATTTATTAAAATAATAATCAAGCTAAATTACTTGATTCATGCATTATAGAAATAAATCGCTAAAAGCAACAGCTTGGTTTAGCAATTAAATTAGATTTAGTTTGTGTAGAAATAACTATAATATTTATAAATAAATAAAACCTATAGTTGGTTTATATATGCCATTATTGGTAGAGTTATCATAGATTATAATTTATGATAATGGTTAATATATTGATATCAAAAAAATTAAATAAAGAGACTAGGTTTGTGCACTAAATAGAAAAATATTAAGTCACTAGTCCTAATTTGGAAATAGTTGAATTAAAACTTATTCCGTTATCGCACAATTATGTGCGAAACTAACTATTTGTACCAATAATTGTTTCGGAAGTAGGATATTGTATCTACTAAACTTTCAGCTTTAGTAGATACAATATTTCACTCTGAAAATCTCGAAAAAAATATAAGCTAGTATGATTTGATTATCTAACGATATATTTGTACTTAATAGGAATCAATTAATAAAGATAAAAGTTATAGGATAAACTAAAATAATTCATGAAATCGATTAGCTGAAAGATAAGGTGGTAGAACTTGAGTAATTTATTAGAAATGAAGAATATACATAAAAGATTTCCAGGAGTTTATGCACTTAAAGGAGTACAATTGGAAATTAAAAAAGGTGAAGTACATGCTTTATTAGGAGAAAACGGTGCTGGAAAATCAACTTTAATGAAAATACTTGGAGGAGTTCATACACAAGATGAAGGACAAATATTTGTTGAAGGGGTTGATTGTGGAGTTATTGATCCTACTAAAGCTGCACAGTTAGGCATCGGATTTGTTCATCAAGAACTAAATTTAGCAGAAACATTGACAGTGGCAGAAAATGTTTATATGGGAAGGCTTCCATATAAAAACAAATCATTAGGTATTGTTGACTATAAAAAGTTATATGAAGATACAGATTCTATAATCCAAAGGTTGGAAATCAATATAAAATCTACTGACTTAGTTATGCAATTACCAACCGCAAAAAAACAAATGGTAGAAATAGCAAAAGCAATAAGTCTAAATGCAAAAATCATTATTTTTGATGAACCAACAACATCTTTATCTCAGAAGGATGTTGAAAACCTTTTTAAAGTTATAAAAACCTTAAAGAAAGAAGGCGTATCAGTAGTATATATATCACATAGATTAAAAGAAGTTTTTGATATTTGCGATAGAGCTACTGTTTTAAGAGATGGTACTTATATAGAAAGTTGCGATTTAGAAGGAATAAGTCAAGAAAAGCTTATAAATATGATGGTAGGAAGAGATTTAACTGAATTATTTCCTAAGGAAGTTTTTGAACCTAAGGAATATGTTTTAGAAGTTGAAGCTCTTAGTGATTATGATGGTAGAGTTAAAAATGTTAGTTTAAAAGCAAGAAAGGGTGAAATTTTAGGTATAGCTGGTTTAGTTGGTTCAGGAAGAACGGAACTTATGAGACTTATTTTTGGAGCTGATAAAATTAGTAAAGGAAAAATTATAATAAATGGAAAAGAAGTAAAGATTAACTCACCTATAGATGCAATTAATAATGGAATGTGCCTTTTGACAGAAGATAGGAAAAATCAAGGTTTATCACTGGTAATGAGTGTGCTTGATAATATAACGTTAACTAATTTAAAGGATTTTATTTTAAATCATAAGAATTTAAGAGAAACGGGGGAAAGATTTAGGCAAGCACTTCAAATCAAAACATCAAGTCTTGATGTTATGACAGGAACATTATCAGGTGGAAATCAACAAAAATTGATACTAGCCAAGTGGTTAAATACAGATTCTAATATATTCATTTTTGATGAACCAACTAAAGGAATAGATGTAGGTACTAAAGCAGAGATATATCATATAATGAATGATTTAGTTAGAAAAGGCAAAGTAGTTATTATGGTTTCTTCTGAATTACCAGAATTATTAGGTATGTCCGATAGAATATATGTTATGTGTGAAGGAAGAATGACAGGAGAACTTAGTAGAGAAGATGCGACACAAGAAAAGATTATGAAATTAGCTACGCTTGGAGGTATTAATGAAAGATGAAGGATATAATCAATAATAAAGTTATGCAAGAAGAAAGTATGAAGGCAAAAGCGGAAGGATCTAATTTTAGAAACTTATTTCTAAAATATTCAATTTACCTTGTGCTAGTTGTGCTTATTATAACATTTTCGATAGTAAGTCCAGATTTTTTAGGAGTTGCGAATGCTTCAAACTTTTTTAGACAAATTCCTACAGTAGGAATCTTGACGGTTGCTCTTACCATGGTACTAGTAACTGGAGGCGTTGACCTTTCCATAGGTGCAATAGCTGCTTTCTCAGGATGTACAGTAGCGTATTTAGCGGTAAAGGGACTCAATGCACCAATTGCTATTGCCGGAGGTTTAGTAGCAGGAGGATTTTGGGGATTATTCAATGGAATATTGATTACAAAATTTAAGCTAGAATCTTTTATACTTACTATGGGTACTACTTACCTAGTAAGAGGATTAATACTATTCTTCACAAATGGAATTTATATTAAAGGCGTTCCAGACTGGTTTTACAATCTTTCTAACATAGAAGTTGGAATATCAATAATACATACTAATACTGTAATATTCTTCATAATAATTATTATTATCGCCTATTTAATGAAAAATACACGATTCGGCAGATATTGTTATGTGGTCGGATCAAATAAAGAAGCAGGTAGGTTATCCGGAATAAATGTAAATAAGCATATTATAAAAGTATATGCAATTGAAGGTGTTTTAGCTTCAATTGCGGGTATATTACTAATGTCTAGCATTAATGTAGGTGCACCAAGCGAAGTAAGTGGACCAGACTTATTTGCATTGGCAGGTGCAATTATGGGTGGAGTCCAATTTGGTGGCGGAGTAGGAACTGTAGGAGGAGCTATGGTTGGAATATTTACTATACAAGTGTTCCAAAGCGGACTCGCAATCCTCGGAATCAACTCATTCTTACAACAAGCTGTAACTGGAGCAGTTATAATACTTGCAATAGTTGTAGATTTCTATAGAAAAGGAAGTTTATTTAATAAAAAAGGTTAGTTAAAAATTTTTATACATAATCAAGTTAATTTTTTCAACAAGAAGTATAAGAATTTACTAAATAAACAATATAAAAATAATAAATAAATTTAAAACAATGAAAGGAGATTAATTTTTATGAAGAAAAAGATTATTGCATTTTTGTCAACAGTAGTTATTGCTAGTAGTTTAGTAGGATGCGGAACAAAGACTCAAACCGGAGATACAGGAAAAACTGAAGAAAAAAGTAAGACTATTTATTTTATCCCAATAGTTGATACAGGAGCTTACTGGTCTCCTATGAAAAAAGCAGCCGAGGATGAGGCTAAGGCATTAGGATATGAGTTAGTAGTTAAAACATCACCACCAAATGAAACACAAAAGAATGAAAAGCATATAGGTTTTCTAGATGAAGCTATAAAAAATAAAGCGGCTGGAATAGCAATTGCTCCAATGGATCCAGATATGTTTGATAAGAAGGTTAAAGAAGCAAACGATAAAGGAATTCCAGTAGTAACTTTTGATGCAGATGTAAAAACAAAAGAAAATAGAACATCTTATATAGGAACAGATAATAAGTTAGCCGGAGAACAACTTGGAGAAAATGGTGCTAAAGCTTTAAAAGAAAAAGGTATTACAAAAGGTAAAATAGCATTAGCAGCTGTAAACTTAACTCAAACAACGATGACATATAGACAAGAAGGAATAAAAACTGGTTTTGAAAAAATCATGGGATCAGATGCTGCAAATTTCCAATGGTTAGAACCAATTCAAGATAATGATCAATCAGCAGAATCAAAGAGACAATTAGAAGGTCAAATAACTTCAAATCCAGATATGGTAGCTGTATTCTCATTAGGATCAGAAGGTCCAGATACAGGTGTAATGGAAGCTATAAAATCTCAAGGTAAAGCTGGAAGCATATATCACTTTGGTTTTGACTATACTCCAACTTGGGAAAATGGTATAAGTAATAATCTAATATCAGGTATTGTTGACCAAGACTCATATGCAATTGGAAAAACAATAATAGATACAATAGATAAGAAAATAAAAGGTGAAAAAGTAGATGATGTTTATCCAGTACCAGTTCAATGGATAACTGCAGATAAAATTGTTGAATATGGAAAAGAAAAACAAAAACAATTTACCACTGAAACAAAATAATAAATTTCTAATCAAATGGATGAAAATAAAAAATATAAAGGAGTGTAATGTATGAAAGAATATTTTGAGAATATTTCAAAAATAAATTATGAGGGGGCAAGTTCTAAAAATCCATATTCATTCAAATATTATAATCCAGATGAAGTAATTGGCGATAAGACAATGAAAGAGCATTTAAGATTTTCTTTATCTTATTGGCATACGTTGGATGCCAGTGGATCAGATCCGTTTGGAGCTGGAACTATGATTCGTCCATGGGATAATGAAACAAATGAAATGGATTTAGCTAAAGCTAGAATGGAAGCATCTTTTGAACTTATGGAAAAACTAAATATAGAATACTTCTGTTTTCATGATAGAGATATAGCACCTGAAGGCAAAACATTACAGGAATCTAATAAAAACCTAGATGATATAGTTAAGATGTGTAAGACTTTAATGGAGAAATATAACAAAAAGCTTTTATGGGGAACAGCAAATTGTTTTAATCATCCAAGGTATGTCCATGGCGCAGGAACTACATGTAATGCAGATGTATTTGCTCATGCAGCAGCACAAATTAAAAAAGCTATTGAAGTAACAAAAGAGTTAGGTGGAGAAAACTATGTTTTTTGGGGTGGACGTGAAGGCTATGAAACATTATTAAATACTAATATGGGATTGGAATTGGATAACTTCGCGAGATTACTCCAAATGGCCGTTGATTATGCTAAAGAAATAGGATTTACAGGACAATTTCTTATAGAACCGAAACCAAAAGAACCAACAAAGCATCAATATGATTTTGATACAGCAACAGTTTTAGGATTCCTTAAAAAGTATAATCTTGATAAATATTTTAAAGTAAATATTGAAGCTAACCATGCTACCTTAGCACAGCATACATTTCAACATGAACTTTATTTTGCAAGAATTAATAATTTCTTAGGAAGTATAGATGCTAACCAAGGAGATCCAATGCTTGGTTGGGATACAGATCAGTTTCCTACAAATCTATACGATTCTACTATGGCTATGTATGAAATACTTAAAAATGGAGGAATTGCACCAGGTGGAGTAAATTTTGATTCTAAAGTTAGAAGAGCATCATTTGAAAAAGAAGACTTATTCTTAGGATACATAGCTGGAATGGATACGTTTGCTAAAGGTATAAGAATAGCACATAAGCTTTTACAAAATGGTGATTTAGAAAACTTTATTAATGAAAGATATTCAAGTTTTACAGAAGGTATAGGTAAGGATATAGTTGAAAATAAAGTTGGACTTAAAGAGTTAGAACAATATGCATTAAATAATAGTGCTATAGTTAATAAATCTGGAAGACAAGAGTTGCTTGAATCTATAATTAATCAATATATACTTGAAGATAAATAAAAATATATAACTTACTTAAAAGATATTATATAAGAGCCCAAATTATCAAAAATATGATAATTTGGGCTTTTTTTATTGGTAAGTTTATATTTAATTAGGCTATAATAGGAGTATAAATTGGGAGAATATAAAAACTTAGGGAGGAATTAAGTTTGAGAATATTACATACAGGCGATTGGCATTTAGGTAAAAATTTAGAAGGCCAAAGCAGAATGGATGAGCAAGAAGAATTCTTAAATGATTTTATAAATATTGTTGAAGAAAATAATATAGATTTAATTATGATTGCAGGGGATGTTTATGATAGTTCAAATCCTCCAGCAAGGGCTGAAAAAATGTTTTATGATACGCTTAAAAGATTATCAGGAAATGGGGAGAGGCTTACTTTAGTCATTTCAGGGAATCATGATAATCCAGATAGACTGGTTGCAGCAGGACCACTTGCTCGTGATCATGGGATTATTATGGTTGGAACTCCAAAGACTGTTGTGTCTTGTGGAGAATATGGAAATCATAAAGTTTTGGATTCAGGGGAGGGGTTCATTGAAATTGAAATGAATAATGAAAGAGCAGTTATTTTAACTGTACCTTACCCAAGTGAAAAAAGATTAAATGAAGTGATTTATAATGGTATGGATGATGAAGACGAAAAAGCTAAATCATATAGTGATAGAATATTTTCTTTATTTGATTCATTAAAAACCCATTATAGAGAAGATACTATTAATTTGGCTATATCCCATTTATTTGCTATGGGAAGTGAAGAAAGTGGATCAGAAAGAAGTATTCAATTAGGTGGTACTTATATAGTTGATGGTAGCTGTTTTCCACAAGAAGCACAGTACGTAGCTTTAGGACATGTACATAAGCCACAGATAGTACCTGGTACAAATAAGAAAGCTAGATATTGCGGTTCACCTATTCATTATAATAAAAAGGAAATCAATTTTAATAAGAAATGTTTTATAGTTGATGCTAAAGCAAATGAAGAATGTAATATAGAAGAAATAAACTTAAAGGTTTATAAGCCTATTGAGGTTTGGAAATGTTCTAGCATTGAAGAGGCTATTTTAAAATGTGATGAAAATAGTGAAAGAAATTGTTGGGTTTATTTAGAGATTAATACAGATAGATATATAAGAGAAGATGAAATAAAACAAATGAAAGATTTGAAGAAGGATATTTTAGAAATAATTCCTAAAGTCAAGGGCGTAGAAGAAGAAATTGCTATAGATTTGAGTGATAAGTCCTTTGAAGATATATTTAAAGATTTTTATGCAAAAGAAAGAGAAACTATGCCTGAAGAAGAGGTTGTAGAGTTACTTCTATCAATTATTAGTGAAGAAGGTGAAATAGATGAAACCAATCAAGCTTAAAATTAAAGGTCTAAACAGCTTTATAGAAGAACAAACCATAGACTTTGACAAATTAACTGATAGAGGATTTTTTGGTATCTTTGGTCCTACAGGGAGTGGAAAATCAACGATATTAGATGGAATAACTTTAGCACTGTATGGAAATGTATCAAGAAAAAGTTCTAATTATATAAATACCAATTGTGATAGATTAAATGTAAACTTTGAATTTCAGATATCAGGAGCTGAAATTAAAAGATATGCTATAGATAGAGAATTTAAAAGAAAAAAGGATGGAACAATAAATTCTGGAAAGTGCAAAATAGTTGATATCACAAATCTAGAAGATGAAGAAGTTTTAGCAGATGGGGTTAAAACCATAAATAAAAAAGTTGAAGAGATAATAGGTCTTAATTTAGAAGACTTTACAAGAACTGTTGTACTGCCGCAAGGAAAATTCAGTGAGTTTTTAAAGCTTGAGGGTAAGGACAGACGAGATATGCTTGAAAGATTATTTAATCTTCAACAATATGGAGATAACTTATCTAGAAAGCTAAATTCAAAAATCAGTAAGGAGAAAACTGACAATAATGTTTTAATTGGACAATTAAGTGGATACGACCATATAAGTGAAGATAAATTAAAAGAAAAAGAAGAAATATTTGAAGGAATCAATAATAACTTAGAAATTTTAAAAAGTGAATTAGAAATAATTGAAAAAAATTATAATCAAAATGAAGAAATCTGGAAATTGCAACTAGAATTATTAGAATACAAAGATAAAGAAAAAATCTTTAAGGAAAAAGAAGAAGAGATAAATAAAGATAAAGAAAAAATAAAGCTAGGGGAATCAGGTGCAAAGGTTGTACCTTATATAAATACATTTGAAAATACTATAAAAGAATTTAATAAAAATGAAATTGAATTAAACAAATTAAAATCAGCAATAGATAAGGTTAAAGAAGAAAAAGAAAAAATAGAAAAGCTATGGATTACAGCAAAGGACAACAAGGATAATAAACTTCCTAAGTTAAATATAGATGAACAAAAGGTTAAAGATGCTATTGAAGAAAAAAAATTAATAGATGTTATACAAAATAAAATAAATAGATTAATATCAGAAGTTAAAGAACTTGAGGCTAAGAGTAAAAAATTCCAAAGGGAACTAATTAACATAGATGCAGAAATAAAAAAGAAAAATAAAGAAATTAAAGAAGATGAAAAAACATATGATGATTTAAAAATTGATGAAAATGTTAAAGAAAAGGTTCAACAAGGAATAATTGCAGAAGACAAAGCAGGAGATATAAAAGTAATTATTACTAAAGACAAAGAGAAGGAAACCTCTCTTAAAAAAGAAAATGATGAAACTATACTTAAAGGCACAGCATTAAAAGATATAATAGAAAAATTAAATAAGGATTTAGAAGAGAATGAAAAGCAATATGATTATTTACTTGAAAATTCACCGGGAGAGCAAAAAGATTTAGTGAATTTAAATCAATTGATAGTTGAAAATAATCAAAAGTGGAAGAGTTATGAGAAATTAAATTATGAGATAAAAGAGTCTAAAGATGAAATAAAATCTTTGAATATTGAAATCATAAATAAAAAAAATGAAGGAAAAAAACAAGAAGAAGAATTAGAAGAAATTAAAAATAAACAAAAAGAAATTATAAGAGAAAATTTAGCACATATCCTTAGAAAAGAGCTTAATGATGGTGATACATGCCCAGTATGTGGTTCTACTCATTATATTAAAGAAAATATAAAAATTGTAGAGATATCAGATTCAAAAGTTATAGAGGAAGAAATAAAAGATAAAGAAGAATTAATAAAAGATATTAATAATAAAGTTATTCAAAATGAAACGAAAGTTACTAATTTTAATGAAAAGATAAAAGTGAATGAAGTAGAAATAGAGAAATTAGGAACTGAATTTAAAGAAAAACCAATAGAAAAATTGAAAGCTGAATTTACGAATTTACAAAATGCTTTAGATAAATATGATAAAGATAAACAGAAATTAGAAAAAAATATCAATAACTTAAAAACTGAAATAAATACTAAAGATGGAGAAATAAAAGCACTACGAGCTGTCGTTACAACTAATAGAAGACAATTAAAAGAATTAGAAGATAATATTAAAGCTAATACAGAAGATTTAAATAAATTAAAAAATATCCTAAGTTTATTAAAATCAGAAACCAAAGTAGATGATTTCAATAAAAAGAATGAAGAAATTAAAACAATTGAAAAAGAAAGAGAAAAGATATCTAAAATATTTAAGCAAAATAGAAATTTAGTTGAAAGTTTAGAAACACAAAAAGATAAATTAAATATTGAATTAACGTCTATAAAAGAAAAATTAGCTACTGATAATGCAGATTTAGCTGGATACGAAAAAAATAAAGACGAAAAGCTTCAATCAATAAGAAATAAAGTTAATGATGAAAATGATTTGGATTCATTGCTTAATAAAGTTCAAAAAAACATAAAAGATATACACTTCTATTTCAACTGTGCTGAGAATAAGAAAAATATAATAGAAAAAGAATTTACAGATTATAATGAAAAACTAATAGCTGCAATTGGTAAAGACAAAGACTTAAGCAAGAGAAAAAAAGATGAAGAAGTACAATTAGAAGTAGCCATTGACAGTGAAGGTTTTAAGTCATTAGAAGAGGTTAAAAAAAATATAATTGAAAAAGATGAAATCAATAAGTACAAAGAAAAAGTAGATAACTATAATAACAATTTAGCAAGAATAAGTGGAACAATTGAAAGTTTATTAAAAAAAATAGAGGGTAAAGAGTTAACAAAAGAAAATTATGAGGAAACAAAATCATTAAAGAATAAAAAAGAAAAAGAATTTAATGAAGTAAATGAAAATAAAATTAAAGTTGATGAAGAATTAAAGAATATAAAGTCAAAGCTAGAAGAGCAAAAGGGTCTTTTAGAAAAAAAGAAAAAATTGGAACATAAACTAGCGTTATTAAGTGATTTGGATAAATTATTTAAGGGAAAGAAATTTGTTGAATTTGTAGCAACAAATAAGCTGAAATATGTATCTATTGAAGCATCGAAAAGATTGAAAGAAATAACTAATGGAAATTATGGATTAGAAGTTGATGAAAATGGTAGATTTATTATTAGAGATTATAAAAATGGTGGAGCTAAAAGAGATGCAACAACACTATCAGGAGGAGAAACCTTTTTAGCGTCACTTTCACTGGCTTTAGCCCTATCATCTCAAATTCAACTAAAAGGGACAGCCCCGCTAGAATTATTTTTCCTTGATGAAGGTTTTGGAACTTTAGATGATGATCTCCTTGAAGTTGTTATTAGTTCTTTAGAAAGAATTCATAATGAGAAATTAAAAGTAGGAATTATAAGTCATGTGGAATCTATAAAAAATAGAGTGCCAGTAAAACTCATAATTACACCAGCAGAATGTGGCAAAGGTGGAAGTAAAGTTAAAATTGAGAGAAGCTAAAACAAGAGGAACAGGCATGCAATAACTACACAAATAACCGATTTATATGCCATAAGTGAATAAAATTTTATGCAATATTACTATAACGTGATATAATATAGTAGTAACAACTATAGTAAATAAAAAATTTAATAAATTAGAGGCGAGATAAATGTTTAATTGAAAGTCTAATTTGATTTTATCTTTTCACAATTCTTCAGATAAAAACAATATTAGCAAAACTATTAGACCTTATAAATGTAAGAGGCCTACTTATTTTATTCCCACGTGAACAAATACTCTTAAATAATAAAAAGTTAAATAATTTAAAAATTAATTTTAGGAGATGTTCATAATGGAGGAATTAAATTTAAATAAAAGAATAAACACAATTGGTCATAGTGCTAGACAAGAAAGGAAACAAGGTAAGATTCCTGGAGTAATCTATGGTAAAAAAATAGGAAATGAACTTTTTTATGTAGATTCACTAGCATTAGCAAAAGAACTTTCAGTTAGTGGTGAACATGGAGTATTAAATTTTAATCTTGATGGTAAGAAGAAGGGTACTGCTGTAATTAAGGAAGTACAAAAAAACTCATTGGGAAATAAAGTAATCCATATTGATTTAGAAGAAATAGCAGCTAATGCTAAGATGCACACTGAAATTTCAATTAAAATTATTGGTAAAGGAATTTTAGAAAGCAAAGGATTATTGTTGCAAACTCAAAGAGATTTAGTTAAGGTAACTTGCATCGCAGCAAATCTACCAAAAGATGTTGAGTTAGATGTCTCAAATGCAACCGCAGGAACTGTTTATACATTTAATGATTTAGAGCTTGGCAAAGATGTTTCATTTGTAGATGATTTATCAACTGTCATAGGTTCAATAAGCGAAGATCAAAAAGAAGATGTAGAAGCTGAAACAGAAGAAACTAAATAATATCATAGTTTAAAATAGTATGAAAAATCATTCTTTTAATGAGTTGAGGCACATTAATAAGGATGATTTTTTTATCATACAAAGAAATTATATACCAATAAAAAACACGTACATATAAAAAGGCACGAAGTGCAACCAAAATCTTTTTACCGTGGACACTATTGACTTAGTTTTTTGAACTCTCTTCTTGAAGCTATCATACTCAATTAACCATAGTGTACCCTAAAGAATTTTAATTGTAAATTAAAGGATGGTGCAGTCAAGTTTGTTTAACATATATGAATAAAATCTCCTTAAATGAGAAACAATTATAAAATAGTTAGCTAATACTAGTTGATTGTGAAGCAAATTTAAGGAGGATTTAGAATGGATGAATTAATTTTAAATAAGAGATTAAATCAAACTGCTAATGCAGTTAAGCAAAAAAGAAGAGAAGGAAAAGTTCCAGGGGTTGTTTATGGTAAGAAATTAGGAAGTTTAATGTTTGAAATAGGTGAAATGGAATTAGTAGAAGAACTTTCAAGAACCGGAGAACATGGTGTTTTAAGATTTGATTTGGATGGATATAATGGAACCGCTGTAATTAAAGAAGTTCAAAAAGATCCAATATCGCACAAAGTAATGCATATAGACTTAGAAGAAGTAAGTAGATATGGCATGCTAGAAACAGAAGTGCCAATTAAACTTGAGGGTAAAGAATTTTTAAGTAAAAAGGGGATCGTAATACAAACACAGAAAGATTCAGTAAAAATATCTTGTAAAGCTCAAGATATACCTAAGTCCATAGATGTTAATGTTTCAAATGCAAAATTAGGCAGTGTTTATAAATTAAGTGATTTAGAGGTAGGAAGTGAAATTTCTATTATAGATAATTTATCAACTGTATTTGCATCTGTAGTTACACGTCAATTTATAGCAACAGAAGATTCAAAAGAAGAGTAAGCACTAAGAATTGGATTCTATCTGATAGTGTTAATAACATAAGTACTAAATAGTCTGAGAGAGTAAGTATTTCAGACTATTTTATTTAAAAACTAAATACGATTATCAAACGTTTATTAAAAATTATAAAGTAGTACATCATATTTTGTTATAATTTTAAAAGTTAAACATTAGATTTATAAAACTATTTTTAAATATAAGTAAATATTGTATAATAGAATAGAGAAAAAATGGGGAGGGTAACATGAAATGAATTACAAAGATAAGTATAACATGTGGATTGAATCTGATATTATTAATGAGGCAACAAAAAACGAATTAAAGAACATATCTGACGATAAAGAAATTGAAGATAGATTTTATAAAGACTTGGATTTTGGTACTGGTGGACTTCGAGGAGAAATAGGTGCTGGAAGCAATAGAATGAACGTATATACTGTTGCTCAAGCTACACAAGGATTTGCAAACTATTTAAATGATAACTTTGAAGATCCGTCAGTTGCAATTGCATATGATTCAAGAAATATGTCTAAGGAATTTGCTAAGGCGGCAGCCCTTACTTTATGTGCAAGTAATATAAAGGTATATTTATATGAAAGTTTAAGACCAACACCAGTGTTATCTTATACAGTAAGAGAACTAAAGTGTAGTGGTGGTATTGTAGTTACTGCGTCTCATAATCCTAAGATATATAATGGTTATAAAGTGTATGATGAATTTGGTGGACAAGTAACAGATGAAAAAGCAAATACAATTATTGATTGCGTTAATGCAGTAGATGATTTTTCAAAGATTAAGAATATAGATGAAAAAATTGCTTTAGAAAAAGGTTTGTTAACTTATATTGGAGAAGATTTAGACAAACTTTATTATGAAAAAGTTAAGGGATTGACTATAAGAACAGATTTAGTTAAAGAAAAAGCTGAAAACTTAAATGTTATATATACTCCAATTCATGGTTCGGGAAATGTTCCGGTAAGAAGTGTATTAGAACAATTAGGATATAGTAATGTTAAAGTAGTTAAGGAACAAGAAGCTCCAGATGGAAATTTTCCAACAGCATCTTATCCTAATCCAGAAAATCCAGATGTATTTGAACTAGCTGTAAAGATGGCTAAAACTGAAAATCCTGATATAATATTTGGAACTGATCCAGATTGTGATAGAATAGGTCTCGTTGCTAAGGATAGTAATGGAGAATATAAAGTTCTAACTGGTAACCAAACCGGATTACTTTTAACTCATTATGTATTAAGCTCATTAAAAGAAACTAACAAGTTACCACAAAATGGAGTTGTTATTAAAACAATTGTAACAACTGAAGGTGCTAGAAGTATAGCAGAAGATTTTAATATTGAAATTATGGATGTATTAACAGGATTCAAATATATCGGTGAAAAAATCAGAGAATTTGAAGATGCAGGAAATAAAACTTATCTTTTTGGATTTGAAGAAAGCTATGGATACCTTGCAGGAAACTTTGTACGTGATAAAGATGCAGTAATAGCTGCAATGTTAGTATGTGAAATGTGTCTTTATTATAAAGAACAAGGAAAGAGTGTCTATGATGCATTAATAGAATTATATGAAAAGTATGGATACTTTAAAGAAAATCTTGTATCATTAGAATTAAAGGGTAAAGAGGGTCAAGAAAAAATAACTGCTTGTATAGAAGCACTAAGAAATGATCCAATAAATGAAGTTGATAAAGTTAAAATTATTACAAGATTAGATTATAAATTAAGCATTGAAGAAAATACTGTAAATAACACTAAAGTGACTATTGACTTACCTAAGTCTAATGTATTAAAGTACATCTTAGAGGATGGTTCATATTTTGTAGTAAGACCATCAGGAACAGAACCAAAGATGAAGATTTATTTAGCAGTAAAGAGTAGTAGTTTAGATAATGCAGATAAAGATATTGCAAAATTTAAAGAAAAAGTAATGGAAATTATTAACTCAAAGTTAAACTAAATTTCCATATAAATTGCTATCATCTTTTAGATGGTAGCAATTTTTACTCAATTAACAATTAACAGTGAACAACTAAAAAAGAAAAGCTAAAATCATTTTAAAATGAAACTTTAAGTTTGATTTAGTAGTTGTTTAGTGTTAAATGTTAACCCAGTTCTAAAAGAACTGAAATTTATATAAAAAAATTATCAAATAATTGTTAACTGTTAATTGTTAACTGTTAATTGAACCAACGAGGTGTAAAATGAGTAATTATAAGACAATGTATAAAGATAAATTAAGTAAAATATTATTTTTAGAAATGAAAAAGGATGGATTTAAAAAGAGTATTAATATTCCTGAAAATGTAAAATTAAAAAATGATGATTTGTATATGCCTATAAGCGCTGAATATGTTGCTGCTAATGCAAATAATGAAATAAAACTAAGTAATTTGCCAATATATTATTTTATTGAAGGTATGTTCATAACTTTTGGTGCGGATAAAAATATTAAATACAATGAAGATTATGGAATAATTTTATCATATATTCCTGATTCTGAAGAATGTGTAAAGAGTCTTATCGCAGATAGAATAAAGAAAAATAGATTAGAAGATGCTTATATTTTATTAAAAGGACTTTATAGATATACTAAGGAAGAAGAAATTTTAACTAAGTTATTGGCTGTAGGAGAAACCATAAGAGAAAAGGATTCGAGTTTTGCGGAAATTTTATTAGAAGATATTGATGAATGTAAAGAAAAATTTGAAAAATCTCCAGAACCATATCTTTATAATGCATTAATACTTAAAGATAAAGGTGATTATAAAGGCGCAGAAGCAGAAATAAACGAATATATAAACAAGGGTGGGAAAAAAACACCTCAAATTGAACAAGTAGGAACTGATATTATCAATATAAGTCACTTTGAAAAAGCAATCGATTATTTAAAAGATGAACCTAAGAAATCAATTGAATTATTACTTCCATTATGTGAAGAATTTAAAGAAAATCCTTTAGTTTATTATTATTTAGGTGTTGGGTACAGAAAAATTGAAAATTATAAAACAGCTATACATTACTTAGAAGAAAGTCTTTCTCTTGAGTCTGGAAGCCTTGAAACTGTTAATGAACTTGGAATGAATTATGCATCTATTGGAGATTATGAAAAAGCAATAAAATACTTTAGGAAGGCTTTTGAAGCATCTAAAGAAGTAGAAATATGTACTAATATAGTAATGTGTTACATAAATTTAGGAGATAAAGAACAAGCCAAACTTAATTTAGATATTGCTAAAAAGTTGGCTCCAGATGATGAAATAGTAATAGAAATAGATCAAATGCTAAATAGAACAATAAAATAAGTTTTAGGAGATAATATGTTTACAAAAATACTCGATTTTAATATCTTTAATAAAGATAAAAAAACTTTAATGAATTATATAGAAGATCTTGATAAAGTAAATATAATATCAGGAAATCCAGAGGTTTTATTTAATGGATTAAATAATCCTATGCTTAAAGAAAACTTTAATGATAAATCGTCTATAATAATACCGGATGGAGTTGGAACAGTTCTTGCTACAAAATTATTAAAAAAGCCAGTTAAAGAGAAGATAGCTGGAATAGATGTTGTTAGAGAAGTTTTAATTAAAGCAAATTTAGAAGCGAAATCAATTTATTTATTAGGAGCAAAAGAAGAAATTCTTAAAAAATGCGTAGAAAATATTAAGCTTGAATTTCCTGATTTAAAAGTTTCTGGATTTCATAATGGATTTTTTGATTTAAATAACTGTGATGATATAATTGAAGATATAAAAATGTGTGAGCCTTGGGCTATTTTTGTGGCTATGGGTTCTCCAAGACAAGAAATATTTATACGGAAAATTATAAATATTTCCAATATTCATATATTTATGGGAGTAGGTGGTGTTTTTGATATATTTGCAGGCGAACTTAAAAGAGCACCAAAATGGATGATATCCTTAGGGTTAGAGTGGTTATACAGAGTTATGAAAGAGCCTTTTAGAATAAAAAGATTAGTTTTTATACCAAGATTTTTATTATTAGTATTAAAGAGTAAAGATAAAGTCAATAATGTTTAGGGTCGTGCAGTTTTTAGTTCAAAGTTTAAAAAAATATAGAAATATTATAATTGCTAGACATCAGGAAAAGTATATATGGGAATAAATAGGTGGAGAGAATGAAAAAAGGAAGCAGTTTAATTAAATCTACATTCATAATAATGATAGTGTCTTTAATAAGTAGAGCTTTAGGATTTATTCGTGATATGCTTATTGCAAAAAACTTTGGTGCAGGAATATATACTGATGCTTACAATATTGCTGTATCTGTACCGGAGATAATATTTACATTAGTTGGACTTGCAATATCAACTGCTTTTTTACCTATGTTAAGCAAAGTTAAAGCTAAAAAGGGCAAAAGAGAAATGTATAGTTTTGCCAATAACGTAATCAACATACTTTTTATTGTATCATTGATTTTTTTTATGATAACAAGTATTTTCTCGAAAGAAATAGTTAATATATTTGGATTTTCAGAAGAAACATCACTACTTGCAATTAAATTACTAAAAATTACACTTTTGAATCTTTTATTCTTATCAATTAATGCATGTTTTACATCATTATTACAAGTAAATGAAGATTTTGTTGTTCCATCTATTTTGGGGCTGTTTTTCAATTTACCTATGATATTATATTTATTATTATTTAAGAATTATGACATTGTTGGTTTAACAATTGCAAATGTTATAGGGAATTTCTTTAGGGTAGCTGTTCAAGTTCCATCATTGTTGGAACATGGATATGAATATAAATTCTTTATAAGCTTTAAAGATGAAAGATTGAAAGAAATTATGATATTAATAATTCCGGTAATTATTGGAGCCGGAGCAAATTCATTAAATATGGTAGTAGATAAATATATTGCTTCATATTTAGAAGTTGGATCAGTTTCAGCATTGGATTATGCCCAAAAATTGATATTTTTTATTAATACTATTATTACAACTTCAGTTACTAGTGTGGTATACCCACTTATGGCTAATATGCGACATAGTGGTGATAATGATGGTTTTATAAATATACTGAAAAAGGCTATTTTATATTTAGCTATATTATTAATTCCTATTACTATTGGAGTTATGATATTCGGTAAGGATATAGTTAAAATCGTATAT
This sequence comes from Clostridium beijerinckii, assembly GCA_003129525.1. Classification (NCBI taxonomy): domain Bacteria; kingdom Bacillati; phylum Bacillota; class Clostridia; order Eubacteriales; family Clostridiaceae; genus Clostridium; species Clostridium beijerinckii. The sequence goes on from CP029329.1 coordinate 2,031,761, forward strand.
GAAAGAGGAAAATTTACTGAACATGCAGTATATATTACAACTCTTGCTCTACTTGGATATGGCTTGGGAATATTCTTTACAGGAATAAGGGATATATTAAATTCAACATTATTCTCTATGGGAAAAACAAAAGCCACTACAATAAATGGAATTATAGGTGTTATAATTAATATAATTTTCAGTGTGATTTTATCAAAGTATATAGGCATAATGGGTGTTGCATTAGCTTCAGCAATAGCTATGATAGTGACATCAATGCTTTTATTTAAAAGTATAATTAAATTGGAAAAAGGTTTTATAATAAAGGATATAATTAAAAAGATAGGTATAATAACAATAAATTCTATAATTATGGGAGTGATAATTATAATTATAGTAATTTTTTTAAGAAGTAAACTAAATTCAATAGTTCTTTTATCACTTGGAACTATTATTGGAAGTATTATATATTTTATATTATGTTATCTATTTAAAATTGAAGAAATTATTGAAATAAAAAGTTTGATTTTAAAGAAAATTAAAAGATAGGAGGACATATGAAAATATTGTTTATTGCCTGCTACTCTCCATTAATAAATAATTCAGCGGCCATTGAAACGCTGCAATATTTAAATAAGTTAAGTGAAATTAATAATAATGAAGTGCATCTTTTAACTGTCAATTTTCCAAAGGATTCAATATATTATGATGAAGCACTTCGATCTATGATGGACCATAAAATAAAAATTCATATTGTCGATGGTGGAATTGTATTTAAAAAATTGATGCCTAAAAATATTAATGATTCTAAGGTGAAATCTAATAAATTAAAGCTAAACATTAAATATGGTAATGCAAAAAAGATATTGAGAAGAGTAAAAAATGCAGTAGTGATACCAGACATGTATTATGGATGGGCAATAAAAGCAGGAAAATATGGAATAGACTTAATGAAAAAAGAAAATTTTAATGTTATATTTTCAATGCATGAACCTCCATCTTCGCATTTATGTGCTTATTATATAAAAAAACAATATAGAAATATACCGTGGATTACATATTGGAGTGATCCATGGCTTAAGGATTCCACAAGGGAAAAGTCTTTTATTGTTAAAAAGATACTTGAGAAAAATATGGAAAAGGATATTGTTAACTTAGCAGACAAATTTATATTTGTTACAGATGCAAATAAAAATGAATATTTAAAAGATTATAAAGCATTAAGTGATGGTCATAAAAAGACTTTCATATTAAACAGAGGTTTTGATACGAAATTATATGATAGATTATTTCATGAAGAAGTTCCAACACTTATAGAAAAGGATAAGATTAACATTATTTATACTGGAGAAATATTTTCTAAACTTAGAGATATAAAACCCTTTATTAAGGCAATTGAAGAAATAAAGGAAGAAGATATAGAAGCATATAGTATGCTAAATATTTTATTTTTTGGGAATATAGATGATATAGAAGGTAAAAAGAAACTAGAAAGTTTAGATGTAGCAAAAGTATCACCTAGAATACCTTTTGATGAAGCACTTAAATATATGCTACATGGAGAAGTTTTGCTTTTATTTGGAAATAAAAATTCCAAACAAATACCGGCTAAAATTTATGAATACTTTGGATCTAAAGGCAGAATACTTGTAATTTATGGGGATGAAAATGATCCTATTAAAAGAGTAGTAAAAGATAATAAAAAATGTATTGTGACTGAAAATAATACTAAAGGAATAAAAGATAAAATTTATACATTAATAAAAATGCACAAAAGTAAGGATATAGATTGTGCACCAGATTTAAATTATGAATGGAATTCAATAGTTGAGAGATTAAACAATATCTTAGAAGGAAGTGATTAAATGCATATAATGGTCATTCCATCTTGGTATTCTTCTTCAAGAAATAAAATTCATGGTAGCTTCTTTAAGGAGCAATTTAAAGCTCTTGCAAATAATAATGAAAAAATTACTGTTGCATATAATGAGATTTGGCCAATCACTTTGATTGGGAAGATTCATGAAAAGCACGGGATAAACTTTAATGTGGAAGATAATCTCAGAACTTATAGATATAAAGATTATAATTATTTGCCTAAAACTTCACTGATGTTTAAGATTTTTAATAGAAGGATGGATAAACTTTATCAAGAAATTGTTAAAAAAGAAGGTAAGATTGATGTTATCCATGCTCATTCAGCCTTTTGGGGTGGAATAGCAGCAGCTTTTATAAGTAAAAAATATAATATTCCATTAGTAATAACGGAACATTCATCGCTTAAATATGCTAAGTATGTTAAGGAAAGTTATAAAGAATATATTTATGAAGCTTATAAAAATGCAGACTGTTTAATTGCAGTTGGAAATGGACTAAAGAAAGAACTGATGGAATATGTAAATAGACCTATTGAAGTGATTAATAATATGGTTGATTTGGAATTATTTTGTATAGATGAAAATATTGAAGATAAGAATTCAAACGATACTGAAGAATTTAAATTCTTTTCATGTGCTTTCCTTGAAGAGGGAAAAGGAATGGAATGTTTAATTAAGGCTTTTACTGTAGCTTTTAAAGATAAAAAGGTAACATTGAGAATAGGTGGAGATGGTTCACTTAAATTACCATTAAAGAAACTTATTGAAGAGTTAAGGATAGATAATCAGATAACACTTTTAGGAACCTTGTCAAGAGAAGACGTTTCTAAGGAAATGAAAAGATGCAATGCGTTTGTTCTGGCATCTGAACATGAGACATTTGGAGTTGTGTATATTGAAGCTCTTGCATGTGGAAAACCTGTTATAGGAGCTGATAATGGTGGTGCAGAAGATATAATAAAGGAATACAATGGGATAATAGCTAAAAAGAAGAATGTAGAGGATTTAACAAAAGCGTTAAGAACTATAAAAGACAATTATCAAATGTATGATAAATATAAAATAAGTAAAAAAGCAATTTTTAGCTATTCAGAAAAAGTATTAGTTGAAAAGCTAAAGGGAGTGTATAAAAAAGCATATGAAGGAAATAATTAAAAATATATATGATTTTGTAGATAATAAATTTTATTTTAAGTTGTTATATTTGTTTGTAAGTTTAACATTTGTGACTATTTTAAAGTATGTGCCAGGAATAATGATATTAAAGTATATAGCATTAGCGTGGGGAATAATTTTAGTTTTAATTATGATAATTGAAGATTATAAAAGAAGAAAGATTTATAAGTTTGATATTCCATTGGGAATCTTTATGATAATTACATTATTACTAAATATTATCTCTTACAGAAGTATTGATAATATAAAAACTTGGATGATTAACTTAATTTTGTTTGTCATAATATTTACAGTAGATGTTTTTAGATGTAAAAAAACTATTATTAAAGAGATGAACATAATAACTTATTTTTATGTTATTTTTATGTTTATTGCTTCTAGTATATCATTGATAATGAAATTTTTTGATATGAAAATTAAACTTGGAGATTTTATTTTTGAATTTAATGGCGTTAATGGTGGCGTATTTGAAAATAAAAATGCAATTGCAATAGCAGCCGCATTAGCTATTGTTATGTGCATTTATATTTATGACATATCTAAAAACCATAAAATCAGGATATTCTTGATACTCAATATAATATTGCAGACTATAATCATGATGGGAGAACACGGAAGAAGTGCTTTGCTAATAGTAATAGCTGTAGTATATACATTTATTTTTGTATACAATAAAAATAAATATATTAGAATTGTATTTATATTAATACCAATACTAATATGTGGAACATTCTTAACATATAAAGATAATATTAGAGATTTTACGAGTGGAAGAAGTAGCCTTTGGACTTCAGCAGCTATTGTAATAAAAGAGAATCCTTTAAATGGCGTTGGCAATAATAAACTTGTAGATGCTGTTAAAGGTGCACGTGAAACTGATGATTTACCTGGATTAGAAATTGGAGGATTACACAATATATATGTGCAAATAGCAACTGTAAATGGTATTATTTCATTATTATTATTTCTTACTTTTATTGGGATAATTTTAATGTTCATAATACAACGCTTAGATAAACTAAAGAGGAAAGAAAAGTTTCAAATGACAACATTAACTTCACTCGTAGTTGGAATTCTTGCGGTAAATTTATTCGAAAGTACATTAATATATATAGTAAGCTTTATTTCTATGATATTTTGGATATATTTAGGGTGTTTAGTGTCAATTTTGGATAATAAGAATATTCAATAATTAGACTTATATAAAATTGAATTTTTGAATTAGAGTTAATACCCTTAATTAAATTTAGTTAAAGTAATAAAATCAAGGGTGATAAAGTATCTTGTCTGGGGAGATGTATGTTATTTTCTTTCACATTCCTTAGACATAAGATAAAAAATACTAAAATAGAAGGGAATAACAACATATGAAATTTTGTGATGAAAGTATTAAACAGTTTTTAGAAGAATTAGGATCAGATTTATCTGCACCAGGTGGTGGTAGTGTAGCTGGACTTATTGCTGCATTATCAGGAGCACTAAATTCTATGGTTTATTCATTAACAGTAGGTAAAAAAAATTATATGGCTTTAGAAAATAACGAAAAAGAAACTATAGATAAATTTAAAAAAGAGTCTGAAGAATTTACATCAAGAAGCTTAGAACTTATGGAAGAAGATAGAGAAAATTTTTTGAAATTAATGGATTCTTATAAATTATCGAAGGATACTGAAGAAGATAAAGAAAGAAGAGCATTAGCTATAAAAGAAAATACTATGAAATCTATGGAAGCACCTTTAATTTTAGCGAGAGAAAGCTTAGAATTTTATAAGAATCTAAAAATTATGGCTAAGTATGGGAATAAAATGTTATTATCGGATTTGGCCATTTCTGCAATTTTACTTCATAGCGCTATAGAAAGCTCTATAGTGAATGTTAAAGTAAATTTAAATGCACTTAGAAGTGAAGAATTCTTTAATAAAGTTGACAATGAATTAAAAGGAATTATGGACAAATCAATTAAAGAAAAGAATTCTATTACTGAAGATGTAAACAGTGTTATTTATCCTAATTAATAATATGCTTTTTGATGTGTTGTTGTTTTTTATATGTATAAAGAGATACTTAGTTTTACTGAAATTATTACTAAGTATCTCTTTAATTTAGGCACAATCAAAAAAATAACAAGTCCATCTACCAAGCCTATTTTCCATCATTGGAAGCTCGATTCGCATACGCTCACTGAGTAAGCGATTCACACCAAATCATAGATTTGGGTTCACTGCTCACGTCAGCAGATTGCCCTAATAGGCTCGCTATGAGACCAATCTGCTTCCTTACCTGATGAAAAATAATCATGGCATTTTGGACTTGTTATTTTCTTTCATGTGCCTTAGTCTATAGGTTTTCCTTCAAAATTTGTATATTCAGGTTTAGTTTTATGATTTCCACCAAGGTTATCTTGTTTATCATGTAATTTTTGTCTTCTTGCACCTTTTTGTATAGAGTTAATGGCCCCTTCTTTATTTGGCATATTAATCACTCCTTTCATGTATCTTATTAAGTATTTTGCACTTATATTAAAATTTGATACATTTAAATTTTTGGATAATAATATGTACAAGTATTGAAAAATATTGTATATATGGTATATAATATTTGATAGTATGATATGTATACGTATAATTATTAATTGGAAAGAAATACGTAGAACTAAATAATCTAAAGGAGGAATAGACAATGGAGGGTACAAAGTTTCCTATTGTTATTAAAAAAAGAAATGGTGTAATGATAGGTGTTTCAATACTTGAAATAGCAATGGGAATAATGTTTGGAATTATTGCAGACGGACCAAAGAGCGTTCTTCTATGGATATTTGTATTTACTGGGATAATAACTGCACTTTCAGTTTTAGTAGAATACAATCAAGATATAATACTTAAAGAAAATAATGTGGAATTTTATAAAAATAATGATTTGATAAAATCAATAAAATATAGTAGTATCAATGCTATTTATATTTCAAAAGGAAATGAAACTAAAACTAAGAAAAAAGATTTTTTAACAATTGGATTTAACGGTAATGACAATAAAAGTAATAAAAATAGCAAAAATAATAAAAGCAAAAATTCTAAGGGCGAGAGTTATCCAATTAATCATAGTGTCTATAGCTCTCAAGATTTAAATACATTAAATAATATTATTCTAATGAAAAATTCTTCTATAAAAGTAAGTGATGACGTAAAAAATCTAACAAATAAAATACACACAAAGTAATAAATAAATCCCCTCAAAACAATTTTTGTTTTGAGGGGATGTTCTTATTCTGTAGGTAGATCATTTAATGATTTAAATTCATAGCCATCTTCTTTTAAAGTTTTAATAACTGTTGGGAGTATTTTTGTATTTGTATTTGAAACTGCATGTAAAAGCATTATAGAACCAGGATGAGCTCCTTTACATATTTTTTCTAAAGCATAACTTTCAGACGGTTGATTATTTACTAGCCAATCTTTATAAGCAAAACTCCAAAATATAGTTTTATATCCTAAATCCTTTGTCAATTGCAAAGATTCTTTTGAATATTTCCCCATTGGAGGTCTAAAGAAGGTTGGCATATCTTCTCCAATAAGTTCTTTATAGGCATCTTCTACACCATTAAGCTCTGCTTTGAATTTTTCGTTGTCATGTATTTGTGCCATAGAAGGATGATGTACGCTATGATTACCAACTATATGCCCTTCATCAACCATTCGCTTAATTAGCTCAGGCTCTTTAATAATGTAAGGTTTAACAACAAAAAATGCAGCAGGTACGTTATATTCTTTTAGTATATCGAGAATTTGCCCAGTATGACCGTTTTCATATCCTTCATCAAAAGTAAGATATAAAACTTTATTTGAAGTATCACCTAAGTAATAAGCAGAGTTTTCTTTAAGAAAATCAATAGATTCTCTTGGTGCTTCTGCGATTTGACCTTTCCCTTTTCCAACATAATACCAGTTAAGTTCGTCTTCATCGCTGAAAGAGGAAAAGATATCTTTTATATTATCAATATCTGAAATATCTCCCAAGACTCCATCTTCTTGAAAACATTCATTTGCATCAATATCTTCATTACTTGTAGCACTTACATATTGGGTTGGAGAAATTACAATTAGATCTAGAATTAAAGAAAGAGCAATAAAAGATTTTATTGATTTTTTCATTTTTTCACCTTCAATCTTCAAAATAGTATTGGCATAAGCTTTATATTGATAACTTAATGCTTAATCATTCATAGTATTTCAAATTTATTAAAGAATAACCATGGTAAATTATATATATACCTTAACTAAAAGGAATCTTTGCCATATACCCTATGGATATGAAATGAAATCTTTAAATATCGATTATAGGTATTCTGAAGTTAGAGTTGAAATAAAAAATGTTCTAGAGTATAATTTTTAAAGGTAAGGCATATGAAAGAAAATAACAAGTCAAAGATGCGATGTATATTTTGCGTCAGACGAGGAAGTGTGTTTACCTCATAGCAGGCTATTAGGTGAACATGCTGACGAAGTATGACACAAAATAGACTAGCATACTGACTTGTTATTTTTTGAATATGCCTAAATTAAAAGTTAGAAGTTAGAAAGGAATGTACATAGATGAAATTAGGTATGGTAGGTTTACCGAATGTAGGTAAGAGCACATTGTTCAATGCGATAACAAAAGCTGGGGCGGAATCAGCGAATTATCCATTTTGTACAATTGAACCCAATATTGGAGTTGTAAGTGTTCCAGATAAGAGATTAGAAGTTTTAGAAAAAATGTATAATACAAAGAAAAAGGTATACACAGCAATAGAGTTTTATGATATAGCAGGATTAGTTAAGGGAGCTTCTAAAGGTGAAGGATTAGGAAATAAATTTTTATCACATATTAGAGAAGTTGAAGCAATAGTTCATGTTGTTAGATGCTTTGATGATGGTAATGTTGTTCATGTTGATGGCTCTATTGATCCAATACGTGATATAGAAACCATAAATTTAGAATTAATATTTTCTGATTTAGAAGTTTTAGAAAGAAGAATGGAGAAATCATTAAAACTTGTAAGATCAGGAGATAAGACTGCAAAATTTGAATATGCAATCATGGAAAAAATGAAGGAGCAATTAGAAGCCAATAAACCTGTTAGGACTTTAGAAGTTACAGAAGAAGAAGACGCTTTTGCAAAAAGCTTATTTTTAATTACTTCAAAGAAAGTTTTATATGCTTGTAATATTTCTGAGGATGATGTTATGGAAGGTAACTTTGATAATGATTATGTTAAAAAAGTCAAAGAGTACGCAGCAGAAGAAAATTCAGAAGTTATGGTTGTAAGTGCTAAGATTGAGGAAGAATTATCAGGACTTGAAGATGATGAAAAAGCTGAAATGCTAGGCGAATATGGATTAGATGAATCAGGACTAGATAAATTAGTTGAAACTAGCTATAAATTACTTGGTCTTATGAGTTACCTAACAGCTGGAGTTCAAGAAGTTAGAGCGTGGACAATTAAAAGAGGAACTAAAGCACCAGCAGCGGCAGGTAAGATTCACTCTGATATTGAAAGAGGATTTATTAGAGCTGAAGTAGTTGGATATGATGATTTAGTTGAATGTGGTTCAGAAGCAGCAGCTAAGGAAAAAGGGAAATTTAGACTTGAAGGAAAAGATTATATAATGCAAGATGGAGATGTAGTTAATTTTAGATTTAATGTATAGGCATATTTTTATAGTATAAGTATAACTTAGAAGCAGGGTATGTATCTATATAAGTAAATAAATTGTATTAAAGAGTGAGGTTAAAAATCTTGCTCTTTTTCAGTGGAATTTTTAATTACTGATAAATTTATGAATATATAGTTACAATTGAATGAATATTATGTAAAATGTAGATTTTTATACTAAAGTTTGTTAAAATAAAGTGCAAGTCTAAGCTTAATATAATAGTAAGGTGTGATTTATTCGTGAAAAGATCAAGGGAAGAATATATAAGTGCTTTAAAAGAATATATAAGTGTCTTGAAAAGAAATACAACGTTCATAAAAGAAAAGATAAGTATTTTACAAGGAAATAAATATTTTATTCCAATCATAACTATTATTATATCTTTAAGTATAATAATGGGGATTAATGAAGTGGTCGAATCTAATATTGGGACAAATAAAGATGAAGTATCGATTGCTACTAATACTGCAGAGACAGATTTTTATAATAGAAAATATGAGGCGGCAATTGCTGGTTATACAAAACTTCAAGAAAAAGAGGACTGGCCTATATGGAATGTAAAAATCGCTGAAATTTATTCTGTTGAAGGAAACTTTGTAAAATCAAATGAGATGCTTGAACAAGTTTATGAAACTAGAAATAAAATTATAGATACGAAAAAGGAAGAAAAGGACAAACTTGAAATTAAAGATAGAGAATTAACCAATTATATAGCATTTACAGCTCTTATGAATGGTGACGATAAAAAAGCTTTAGAATATGGGGAAGTATTCCTACAAGATTATCCAGATGATAAGAATTTATTAAAAACAATGTTCACTATTTGTCTTGCAAATAGTAACAAAGTTAAGGCAAAGGAAATAGTTGATAAATATCCAATAAGTGATGAAACTGCAAGTGATTTAGCTGCTTTGGCTAGAATGAATTTGTTAATTGATGACTTTGATAAAGGATTTGCATTGTTAAAAGATGCTTGGTATAAAGATAAAAATGAAGTGAGAACATTTGATGTTATAGCTCAAATTGCAGATTATGATCAAGCTGATATTTTAAATAAAATTTCAAAACTTGAAGAAAAAGAACCTAATGAACTTGCATATAAAATGTGGAGAGCTAAGATTTACTCTATGAGTAAAGATTACGCAGAAAAAGCTGGTGAATTGGTTGATAAGCTGGATAGTGAAGATGTTGGAAATACAAATCTAATGCTTATTAAATCTAATATGTATCAAAATATGGGAGAAATAGAAAAATCAAAAGAAGTTTTAGATGAAATAATAAATAAAGATCCAAACTCATTTATAGGATATCACGCTGCGGCATGGCAAGATTATAATAATGAAAAGTACGATGACGCTTTTAAAAATTGCGAAAAAAGTATAGTTATGGACAAAGATTATCCAGATAATTATGGATTTCTAATACCTGAAATAATGGCAAAACAAAATAAGAGTGAAGAAGTAGAACCATATTTTAGAACTGCTTTATATAAAGAACCATTTAATTATAATATTATTATTAAAATAGCAGAATATTATGGGAATACAATGCAGGACACAACTAAGGCATTATATTATTATGACTTAGCTTCAAAAATAAAACCAAATGATGCAGAGATATATTACAATATGGCATTAATAAAAAGTAATAATCAAAGACAAGATGAAGCAATAGAGTTATTAAAAAAGAGTATTTCAATAAGTGATAAAGTTATCAAATATCATAGAGCACTTGGAACTGTATATTTAAATGCAGAAAAAAGTGAAGAAGCACTTAAAGAAATAAGAAATGCATATTCTATTGATAAAAATGATATTTTAACATTAAATAATGCAGGGTGCTATTACATAGCAATTGATGGTGATGTAGATAGAAGTATGACTAATTTAAAAGCAGCATATGATGGAATAAATGAAAAAACAAGTGCTGACGATAAAGATACAATAACCGAGAATTATAATAGAGTTAAAAATCTGTCTGATGCATACAATAAAAGAAATGGTGCAACACTAACAGTACCAGACCTTAGATTATTTTATTAGTAGGGGGAAGTAATATGTATCCAATTAAATTTGAAAACCTATATTATGAAAGAATATGGGGAGGAAAAAACCTAGAAAAATTTAGAGATAATGTTCCAGAAGGTGTCATAGGAGAAAGTTGGGATATTGCTTGTCATAAAAATGGTACAGGTAAAGTTGAAAATGGTGAGTTAAAAGGAAAAACTTTTGATGAAATAATACAACTTTATGGAGAAGAACTTTTAGGAAAAGAAATAGATAAAAAAGAATTTCCACTTTTAATTAAATTAATAACTGCTCAAGATAAACTTTCAGTTCAAGTTCATCCAAATGATGAATATGCAAACAGAGTAGAAAAAGATTCCGGAAAAACAGAAGCTTGGTATGTAGTAGATGCAGAAGAAGGAGCTTCATTAATAGTTGGAACAAAGGATTGTGATAAAGAAACATTTAGTAAAGCAATTAATGAAGGAAACTTAGATAAGTATTTAAATAAAATTTCAGTTAAAAAAGGGGACTTTTTCTATGTGCAAAGCGGACTTGTGCATGCCATATGTGAAGGCGTTTTGATCGCTGAAATTCAACAAAACAGCGATACTACATATAGAGTTTATGACTATAATAGAGGAAGAGAAATACATGTTGAAAAGGCATTAGAGGTAATAGATTTTTCTCTTGAAGGAAAGAATTCAAATGGTATATTAATAAAAAAAGATGGATATGACAAAACATATCTTTGCTTAGGAGAATATTTTACAATACAAAAATATAAAGTTAATACATCTGCAAAGGAAAAGAGTGATGAAGAAAGATTTTATTTATTCACTTGTGTTGAAGGAAATGGTGTAATAAAATATAGTGATGGAGAAGTAAAGATACATATAGGAGATAGTATTTTTATTCCAGCAACTCTTGGAGATTACGAATTAATAGGAGATTTTACTTTGTTAAAAAGTTATGTACCTAATGTAAAAAATGAAGAAATAGATGTATTAAGTATAATAGAAAAATAGTAATAAAAATTTAAGGAGGAACTAAAAGTTGCTCCTTAATTATTGAAATAAATTAATTAATAGAAAGAGAGTGATATTTAAGTGGGATTTGATATTTTATTTATAATTAAAGCTATTATTATAGCAATAGTTGAAGGGCTGACAGAATTTATTCCAGTATCTTCTACAGGACATATGATTCTTGCAGGAAGTATTATTAATTTTAATGAAGAACCATTTGTAAGTATGTTTGAAGTTGTAATTCAATTAGGTGCAATATTTGCAGTTGTAGTTTTATATTGGGACAAGATAAGAGACAGTGTAATTGATTTTTTAAAATATATATTTACAAATGGGAAAGAAGGCAAAGTTGGATTTAGATTTGGAATTAATATTATTGTTGGATCAATTCCAGCTCTAATAATAGGATTGATTTTACATGACAAAATAAAATCATTATTCGTAGTAGGAGCTGTTGTTATTGGATTTATTGTTGGAGGCATTCTTTTAATAGTAATTGAAAATAAGTTTAGAAAAAAGAAGCATTCAATAACAGATATAGATAAAATAACACCTATTGATTCTTTTAAAATAGGGTGTTTTCAATGTCTTGCTATGTGGCCAGGAATGTCAAGGAGTGCATCTACAATAATGGGTGGTTGGATAGCAGGACTTTCAACTACTGTCGCAGCTGAATATTCATTTTTCTTAGCAATTCCAGCCATGGTTGGTTCATCAGGATTAGATTTAATAAAATTTGATTATTCAACAATGAATTTAAAATATGCACTTGCTTTGATAATTGGATTTGTTGTAGCATTTATTGTTGCACTAATTGTAATGAGGAAGTTCATAGATTATTTAAAAAAGAGACCTATGCGAGTATTTGCTGTATATAGAATAGGTGCGGGTATAGTATTTGCCATACTTATGTTCTTTGGATTTTTAAAAATTTAAATTATAAAAAAGCGTTGTTTTAAAAGCAATAAATAATTCATAATTAGGTATATGAAAGAAAATAGCAGATCCAATATAAAAGCTATTGGTCTGTTATTTTTTAAATATGTTTTAAGTTAATATGTAAGAAGAAATTTGAAAAGCAAAATAAAAAAATGTTAATAAAAATGCTATTTTAATGAATCCGTTATGCACATGATGCACTAACTTGAATTCTTATTTAAAGAATGAATATATTGTAAATTAATGCTTTAAATAAATTAAAGTTTATGATATCATTAAGTAAATAGTCAGAAAATAATGATAATTTACTTTTAGTGATTATTTAAAAACAAGATCATGGTATAGGGGGAATTAAGAAATGACTAAAGATATTAAAAAAATAGCTCTATTAACTGGGGGAGGAGATTGCCCCGGATTGAATGCTGTTATAAGAGCTGTGACAAAGTCAGCAATATTAAATTATGGATATGAAGTTATTGGATATAGATTTGGGTATAGAGGATTATATAACAATGATTTTATTCAGTTAGATTTATCAACAGTATCAGGTCTTGTATCGAGAGGTGGAACAATACTTTATAGTTCAAATAAAGATAATTTATTTGATTATACAATAGAAGAAGACGGAAAAACGGTTAAAAAGGATGTATCAGATGTAGCAGTTGAGAATTTGAGAAAAGAAGGTGTAGACGTTTTAATAGTCATTGGTGGAGATGGAACATTAACATCAGCTAGAGATTTTTCAAGAAAAGGAGTTAATGTAATAGGTGTTCCTAAAACTATAGATAATGATCTAGGATCAACAGATATAACATTTGGATTTAACACTGCAATTGATATTGCAACTGAAGCTTTGGATAGATTGCATACAACTGCAGAATCACATCATAGAATTATGATTCTTGAAGTTATGGGAAGAAATGCAGGTTTCATAGCATTAGAATCAGGAATAGCTGGTTCAGCTGATGTTATTTTATTACCGGAAATTCCATATGATATAAATAAAATTGTAGAAAAGATTGAAGATAGAAAAAAGAATGGGAAGTTATTTACTATAATTGTTGTAGCCGAAGGTGCAAAACCTAAGGATGGTGAAGTTATGGTAGCTAAAATTGTGACAGATAGCCCAGATCCAATTAGACTTGGTGGAATTGGAAACAAATTAGCAGGGGATCTAGAAAAGTTAGTTAAAGAAAGAGAAGTCAGATGTACAGTACTTGGTCACATTCAAAGAGGTGGAATTACATGTACATTTGATAGAATATTATCAACAAGATATGGAGTTGCAGCTGTAGAGCTTATCAATGAAGGAAACTTTGGAAATATGGTATGCCTAAAGGGGAATGAAGTTACTTATGATAGTTTAGAAAATGTTATTGGAAATAATAAAAAAGTAGATCCAAATGGAGAATTGGTAATTATAGCAAAGAAAACAGGTATATCATTTGCTGATTAATTAATTTAAAATGAGTACTAATTTATGAATGATATTCTAGTGCTCATAAGGCATATGAAAGAAAATAACAAGTCCAATAGTTTGGTTAACTTATTTTTTAAATATGCCTAAGATACCTAATGACATTAATAGTATTTTAGAAAGCGGTGGGTATTATGAAAGAAATTAAAAGATATTTAGAATCTAGAATAGGAACATATGCATTTTTTTTCGAAGATTTAGAAAGTGGATTTACGTTTGGATATAATGAAAATGTACAGATGACAAGCGCTGGATGCATGAAACTTCCAATAGCAGTCTCTGTAATAAAGTATATTGAAGATGGAAAAGGTACATTTTTAGATAAGATAAAAATCGAAGAAGAAGATAAAGTTTATGGAACAGGAATATTACATGAATTTGATAATAGAGAATACACTATATTTGAATTATTAGTTGCAATGCTTATACAAAGTGATAATACAGCGGCAAATAAACTTATAGATATGGTAGGTATTGATAGCATAAATGAAGATATAATAGCTCAAGGATTAAAAAATACCAAATTGAATAGAAGGACTTCAGATGAAAGAGCAGCAAGCAGTGGAGTTGAAAATATAACAAGTGCTTTAGATTTAGCCAAGATATGGAGGCACTTATATAATTCAAGTTTTTTAAATAAGAAAAATAGCACAATGCTTATGGATATATTACAAAGACAACAAATGAAAAATAAATTAGCTCTCTATATACCAGACGATTTAAAATATGAAATTTCAAGTAAAACAGGTGATAAGACTAGTGTAGAAAATGATACAGCATTAATTCATGTTCAAAAGGGATCATTCACATTTACAGTTCTTTCAATGGGAATTCCTAATAGTGTATATGGAACAGTAACCCTTGCAAAGTGTGGTAAAATGATGTGGGATAGCGTAATGAATAATTTTTAGATTAAGTAATCTAATAACTCCTAGAAAGCTAGGAGTTATTTTCATATAATCACATAGATTTGATTTTATAAAGTAAAATTTATATTGAATAATTTATTATTGACACAACTTCAAAGAAATGTTATTCTTACACAAAGAATAACCTTTAATTTGATTCAGAGAAGTCAATAAGGAAGTTATATGATAACAGCTATTAGGATTATTATGCCTTCCTTTAATTTAAAGGGGGCTTTTTTTATATATTATTGTATAATTTTTTCCCTTTAAGGCATGTGAAAGAACATAACGAGTCAAACATACTAGCATACTGACTTGTTATTTTTTTAGATATGTTTAAATTAGTACAGAGAGGTTAACAAGGAGTGGTGATAAAATGACAAAAAGTATTAGACATCTAATAGAACCTATGGATTTTAAAATAGAAGAATTAGATGAAATATTTAATTTAGCGCATCAAATAATGGCACATCCAGAAAAGTTTTCTCATATATGTGATGGGAAAATTTTAGCTACTTTATTTTATGAACCAAGTACAAGAACTAGATTGAGTTTTGAAGCAGCAATGATGAGACTTGGTGGTAAAATACTTGGTTTTTCAGAACCTAGTTCAACATCAATTTCAAAAGGAGAAACTTTATCTGACACTATTAAAATGGTATCAATATATTCAGATATTATAACTATGAGACATCCTAAAGAAGGTGCAGCAAAAGTTGCAAGTATTTATTCTAATGTCCCAATAATTAATGCAGGAGATGGAGGACATCAGCACCCAACTCAAACTTTAGCAGATTTACTTACAATAACAAGCTTAAAGAATGGTTTGAATAATCATACTATTGGAATTTGTGGAGATTTAAAATTTGGTAGGACAGTACATTCACTTATAAAGGCAATGTCAAGATATAAGAATAATAAGTTTGTATTAATATCACCAAAAGAACTTGCAGTACCACAATATATAAGAGAAGAAATTTTAGAAAAGAACAATATTGAATATGTAGAAGTAGAGAAACTAGAAGATGTAATTGAAGATTTGGATATTTTATATATGACAAGAGTTCAAAAAGAAAGATTCTTTAATGAAGAAGAATATTTAAGACTTAAGGATAGTTACATATTAGATAAATGTAAAATGGATATGGCTAAAAATGATATGATAGTAATGCATCCACTACCAAGAGTAAATGAAATTGCATATGAAGTAGATGAAGACAATAGAGCTTCATATTTTAAGCAAGCGGAATATGGAATGTATGTGAGAATGGCATTAATGATTAAACTTTTGGGGGTGATGTAAATGCTTGAAATAACGAGTATTAAAAATGGAATAGTAATAGATCATATTCAAGCCGGAATAGGTGTTAAGATATTTAAGTATTTAGAGTTAGACACTAAAAATTATAGTGTTGCTCTTATAATTAATGCAGATAGTAAGAAACTTGGTAAAAAGGACATAATAAAGATAGAAAATTGTGATAAACTTGATTACACTGTTTTAGGATTACTTTCACCAACAATAACTATATGTGAAGTAAAAGATGAAAAAATCATTAATAAAGTGATGCCAACGCTACCGAATAAAGTGGAAAACATTATAAAATGCAAAAACCCAAGTTGTATAACAATTCAAGAAGAGTATGTCCCACATTCATTTATTTTAGTTGATAAAGAAAATGGAAGATATAGATGTGAATATTGTGATGAAATAACCAAATTATCAGATTTGTAGTGGTTATAGAAATAAACAAAATTAAAATTGTATTTATATTTGGAAATTAATTGTAAATTCTCAATAATCAATGTTTGAACATTGTAAATTGAGCATTGATTATTGGAAGTAGGTGTTATATGAAACTGTTAATTAAAAATGCAAGAATAGTAGATGTAACTCAAGATTTTATAGGAGACATATATATTAATAATGGGTTAATAGAGGAAATAGGCAAGGAAATACATAAAGATAATATAGAGATATTTAACTGTAATGGGAAAGTTTTAATGCCGGCATTTATAGATACTCATGCACATTTTAGAGATCCAGGACTTACTTGGAAGGAAGACATTGAAACAGGTTCTAGAGCGGCACTAAAAGGAGGATATACAGGAGTTTGTTTAATGGCAAATACAAATCCTATATGTTCATCAAAAGAAACTTTAGAATATGTGAGAAATAAAGCAAAAGAACTTGATTTAATAGATATTCACCAATGTCTATCAGTTACAAGGAATTTTGATGGAGTTACTTTAAGTCATTTAGAAGAACTTGCAGATGATGAGGAAATTAAAGCAATTTCAGATGATGGAGTTGGAATATCTAATTCAAATACAATGCTTGAAGCCATGAAAATTGCAAAGAAAAATAATTGGGTTATAATGTCTCATGCAGAAAGTCCAGAGTTTTCAAAAGTAGATATGAGAATAGCTGAAAACATGATGACTTTAAGAGATATTGAATTAGCTAAATTAAGTGGAGCCAGATTACATATGTGTCATGTTAGCACAAAAGAATGTATTAAATATATTATTGATGGGAAAATGAATGGGGCCAATATTACCTTGGAAATTACACCGCATCACATTGGACTTACAAGAGATATAAATGACTATAGAGTTAATCCACCAATTAGAGAAAAAGAAGATGTAAGGGAGATAATAAAGGCTATAAAACTAGGCGTGGTTGATACAATAGGAACAGATCATGCACCACACACGAAAGAAGAAAAGAAAAAAGGTTCTCCAGGAATGGTTGGGCTAGAAACAGCTTTTTCAATTTGTTATACGAAATTAGTTAAGGAAAATAATATTTCTTTAAATAAATTGAGTCAACTTATGTCTTATAATCCTGCAAAACTTTTAGGCATGAATAAAGGTAAGATTAGTGTGGGGACAGATGGAGATTTGGTTTTAATAGATATAGATAAAAAAATAAAAGTAAATTCAGAAGAATTTGCATCAAAGGGAAGAAATACACCATTTGAGGGTATGGAATTCTATGGAGAAGTACTCACGACAATAAAGGGTGGAGAAGTAAGATACAATTCATAGTTAACAGTTAACAATTAAGGAACAAGTTCCCATGGAACTTGAAAAACATATTTAAAGAAATTCTGAAAGAATTTCATCAATCATTTTTAACTGTACATTGTTAATTGTTAACTGAAAAAAAGGGAGGAACTTTAAAATGATAAGTTACATAATGGATAAGTTATATGATAGAGTTGAAAAAAGAGGAGTTGTTTGTGTAGGTTTAGATACAGCATTAGACTATGTTCCTAATCACATAAAGGACGGTAGAACTCCAGGAGAAGCAATCTTTGAGTTTAACAAGCAAATTATAGATGCAACATATGATGTTTCTGCATGTTTTAAAGTTCAAATCGCATATTATGAAGCATTAGGATTAGAAGGATTAACTGCTTATAAGAAGACTTTAGAGTATTTAAGAGGAAAAGATGAAATAATAATAGCAGATATAAAAAGAGGAGATATAGCAGCGACAGCAACAATGTATGCAAAAGCTCATTTTGAGGGGGATTTTGAAGCTGACTTTATAACTTTAAGTCCATACATGGGAATGGATAGTATAGAACCATATTTACCTTATTTAGAAAAAGGTAATAAGGGAGTATTTAGCTTGGTTAGAACATCTAATCCAGGAGCAGAGGATATTGAATATTTAGATGTTAGTGATAATAAAAAAGTTTATGAAGTTGTAGCAGATAAGATAAGTGAAATGGGAAAAGACTTCACAGGAAAATGTGGATATACTGCAATAGGTGGAGTTATGGGATGCACTCATGTTGAAGAAGGAAAGAAGATAAGAGCAAACTATAATAGTATGTTCTTCTTAATTCCAGGATACGGTGCACAAGGCGGAAAAGCAGAAGATGTTGCATTATATTTAAATAACGGAAATGGTGGTGTTGTTAATTCTTCAAGAGGTATATTGCTTGCTTATAAGAAAGAAAATAAACCTGAAGAATTTGCATTATGTGCCAGAGAAGAAGTTATAAAGATGAGAGACGAAATTAGAAGTCAATTAAGAATTAACAATTAACAGTTAACAATTAAGTAAACAAATCCTCGGAAGAGGATTTGTAATAAAATAGTTGCAAAGTACAATTAGAAAATTATTAATAACAAAAATTATTTCATAAATAAAAAAGTAAATATTTATTAATCAAAATATAAAATTTAGAAATTCTGTAAGAATTTCATCCAAAACTGTTGACTGTTAATTCTTAACTGTTAACTGAATATAGGGAGGCAGGACATGGCTATAACTTATAGAGATGCAAAGGTGATTTCAAATGAAGAAATTTCAAAGGATATATATAAATTAGTTGTAGAGGATGATAGCGAAATAAAAGCAGGGCAATTTTATATGCTTAAACTTAATGGAGCGACATTCCTTCCAAGACCAATAAGTATATGCGAAAAGTATGAAAATAAGCTAACATTTTTATATGCAGTAGTAGGAGCTGGAACTAAAGAATATATAAAGCTTAAAGAAAATGATGAAATAAGCTTAACAGGACCTCTTGGAAATGGATTTGATTTAGAAAAAGATTACAAAAAAGTTGCGTTAGTTGCAGGAGGAATAGGAACTGCACCTATGCTAGAGCTTGCAAAGAAGTTAAGAGAAAAGAATGCAAATCAAATAATAGATTTATATGTAGGTTTTAGAGATGAAATTTATTTGATAGATGAATTAAAAGAATATGTAAATAAAGTTCATATATCTACAAATACAGGAAAGCATGGATATAAAGGTTTTGTTACGGATATTTTAAAACCAGAAGATTATAATACAGTTTTATGTTGTGGACCTGAAATCATGATGAAAAAAGTTGTAGATATGTGCAAAGAGAAAAATGTTGGTATATATGTATCAATGGAAAAACATATGGCCTGTGGAGTTGGAGCTTGTTTAGTATGCACTTGTAAAACAAAAGAGGGGAATAAGAGGACTTGCAAAGATGGTCCAATATTTGATGGATACTATGTGGAACTATAATAAGCCAGAGGAGGAATAATAAAATGATGAAAGTAAACATTAATGGAGTAGAATTTAAGAATCCTGTAATTGCTGCATCAGGAACCTTTGGTTTTGGTGGAGAATACAATAATTTTTATGATGTTGGAATCCTTGGAGGGATATCGTCTAAAGGTCTTACAATTAATCCTAAAGAGGGAAATGATGGTCTTAGAGTATATGAAACGCCATCTGGAATGATGAATTCAGTAGGATTAAATAATCCAGGAATAGATTCATTTATATTAAATGAACTTCCTAAGATGAGAAAGCTTGGAACTAATGTCATAGCTAATATTGGAGGTGGATGTTTAGAAGATTATGAAGCAGCTGTAACCAAAATTAATAATACAGATGTAGATATGATTGAACTTAACATTTCTTGCCCTAATGTAAAACATGGTGGAATGGCATTTGGAATTAAAGCAGATGTAGCGTATGATGTAGTAAAAAAAATTAAGACTATATCTAAAAAACCATTAATGGTAAAGTTATCTCCTAATGCAGAAGATATAGTGAATATGGCTTTTAAATGCCAAGAAGCTGGTGCAGATTCTATTTCACTTATAAATACATTAAAGGGAATGGCTATAGATATATATAAGAGAAAACCAGTATTTAATAACATAACAGCAGGTCTTTCAGGTCCTGCCATAAAACCAGTAGCCCTTAGAATGGTTTATGAAGTATCTAAAGCTGTTGAGATACCAGTAATAGGACTTGGTGGAATTGCAAGTGGAAAAGATGCTATTGAATTTATGATGGCAGGGGCTAGCGCAATTCAAATTGGAACTATTAACTTTGTAAATCCTATGGCGGGAAAAGAAATTATTCAAGAAATCGAAGCATTTCTAAAAGAACAAGGTATAAAAGATATAAATGAAATAGTTGGAATTATATAAAAGTTCAATTCACATATATTAAAAATAAAAAATATTGGAGGAATTATTGATGAAAGCTTATAAAAAAGAATTTATTGATTTTATGATAGAATGTGGAGTATTAACATTTGGAGATTTTGTTACTAAGAGTGGAAGAAAAACTCCTTTCTTTGTAAACACAGGGAATTATCAAACAGGAAATCAATTAAAGAGACTTGGAGAATTTTATGCAGAAGCTATAAATGAAAACTTTGGAGACGATTATGATGTATTATTTGGACCTGCATATAAAGGTATTCCATTAGGTGTTACAACAGCAATAGCACTTTCAACTTCATTCGATATCGATGTTAAGTATTGCTCAAACAGAAAAGAAGTAAAGGATCATGGAGATACAGGAATCCTTTTGGGAAGCAAATTAAAAGATGGGGATAAAGTATTGATAGTTGAAGATGTTACAACAGCAGGAACTTCAATTTATGAAACTATGCCTATCTTAAAAAGTCAAGGAAATGTTAATGTTAAAGGACTTATAATATCGGTAGATAGAATGGAAAGAGGTCAAGGAGAGCAATCAGCATTAGTTGAAATTAGAGAGAAATTTGGATTTAAAACTTGTGCTATAGTTACTATGACTGAAGTTATAGAATACCTATATAATAGAGAAATTAATGGGAATATACTTATAACTGATGAAATAAAAGCAAGAATTGATGACTATTACAAACAATACGGAGCGAAATAAAAGTTAAGGCTATAAATTACCGAAATGAAGGTCATGCATTTGTTCGGGTTACTGAGGATTCAGCTGTGAATTTCTAACAGTAGAAGTTGTACCCATTTCTACATGCTCCCAATATACATTGGGACAAGTAAAAATGGAACAACTTCTACTGAAGAAATATCTACAGCTAAATCCTCTAATGTAACGCCTCCACAAAAGCATGACCTTCATTTCTGGTGTATTAGTATTAAACTTAAATTTTTGATATTACTGCAAGTATTTTTATGCTACGTAATACTTGTAGTATAGATTTTCTTATTTATCTTTTAGTGCATCAATATGAACTGTCGTATATTCATCAGATTTAAGGGTTTTAACTATTTGTTGTAATGGTGACTTTTCATCAAAGGTTACATTTAGTTTGTTGCCTATAGTATTAAAATTTATATAATCTATTTCAATAGATGGATGATAGTAAAAACTATTTAGTACGTCAGGGCTATCATCATTGAGTCCATTAATTATATCTGAAGCATCTGAATCATGAACACGTCCTAAAGGCGCTGGGACATATAAGTGATAATCATCAGGTGTATATATATTTTTGTGTGAATAATCAAAAGGCTCATATATAAATTGAAAATATTCTGCAATAACGTTTCGTTGAAGCTCAGTTTCTCTATAATGAGGGCTTTCGTAAAAGGAGATAGGAATATTCAAAGCACTTGCAGTATCAATTCCATTTTCAATTATAGATTTAGTTTCTGGAATAGTGTTATTTACATCTTTAGACATTTCTTCGCCAGATCCACTTATCTCATCAGCATGTTGATGAGTATAACCATGAAGTCCAATTTCTCCGCCTTTATTAAGTATATAGTCAAGCACGTTAACAAATCCTACATTTGTTATATTATCATTTGTTAATAGATCATTATCAATATTGTCTGGAGGAGACATAAATCTAGGAATCCAACCAACATGAAATTTCATACCTTGAGAATATAGAAGATTCACCATGCATTTTACTTTTGCTTGATTTTTGTCTACAGTATTTGTATATCCACAAGCAAAGTCTTCAAATCTAATTAAAGCAATTTTGTCAGTATACAATACTGAAGAGTCTTCAGGTGCTTTAACATTGCTAGGAAGTAAACTAATATTATTATTTTTAAAGTCAAAGATAGCAACTAAATTAAAAAGTTCTTCTATATCTGAGATTGAAATATAATTAGTTCCATTACTATTTATCAAATTACCACGAAGAGAGCTTGTCTCAGAATTTTTAGTATAAGAATTTTCAGTTAGTTCTATTTTAGTATCATTGTTAGATAATGAAATAGAACCGTCAGAAGTATCAATAGTATAATTAAGTTTCTTACAAATAAAATTAATAGGAATATAATATCTTTGAGCTTTAAGTAACATAGGTACATTAGTAATATTCGTTTCATTTAATATATTTAAGCTTATATCATTAACTTTTGTTACAGGTCTATCTGCAAACTTAATTTTTGCAGTGTAGTGACTGTTAAAGCTCTTTTCAGGAAGCAAATTAGAGTATACAGTCTTATTTATAATAATTAAATCATTTCTAAAAAAATTATAATAAGAAAGGGCTTGGCCAATTATAAGTATAGAGGTTATTATTGATAAAAGAGGGAAAATGTATGTTTTAAAATTCCTTTGCATATGTTTCGTCTCTCCTTCTAATTATGTATAAAGTGAAACTTTTCAGTTGAAATTATAACCACAAGGGTCACATTTATAAGAAAATTATACCATCGGTTTGTGTCAATTTATTTTTATAAATGTTAAATTTATGTTATAAATGAAAAAAATAATTGACATGATATGTGAAACAATTTGATAATTCACATATGAAACTAAATTAAAACTTCAATATATTATTTGACTTATATTAAAGTATAAATGATAATTTGAAAAATTCAATTAGTAATTTTCAAATTAAATAATAATTTGAAAGACAATAAAAAGTAACAATAATTAATGCGCAATACAATGAAAAAATTAATTTATGTATATAATAAAGCATAAATTAACTGATGAAAAACAACTGATTTTTATTGACAAATTAATTATTCCATAGTATTATAATGACAAGAAATCTAGTCATATGACTGACGGAAGTGGGTTTACCACATGAAGTATGACTATAAGAAAGCCGACCGTCTGGGCATGAAAGCCTGGATAGTGGGTTTTTTTATATGCAAAAATAAGTTTTGCTTAATGAAAATAATTTTGAGGATGAATATACTTTGAAGAAGGTGATAACAAATATTAAATGATAAAAGATATCATTGACAAGAGGTAAATTAATGTATACAATAAAGGTATGAATTGATTGATAAAACAACAACGAATTTTTTACTGCAAAGTATAAAGGAGGATAAAAAATGTTTAAACAATGGGATGGCTTTAAAGATGGAACTTGGCAAGAAGGTATAGATGTAAGAAACTTTATACAAAAAAATTATAAATTATATGAAGGTAATTCAAACTTCCTTGAAGATAAAACTGAAAAGACAGATAAGGTATGGAAAAAAGCATATGAATTAATAGTTGAAGAAGTTAAAAAGGGGATTATTGATGTAGCTACTGACGTAGTATCAGGAATTGATAATTATGCCCCAGGATATATAGATAAAGATAACGAAGTAATAGTTGGACTTCAAACAGATGCGCCACTTAAGAGAATTGTAAATCCATTTGGTGGACTTAGAATGGTTCAAAGTTCATTAAAAGAATATGGATATACACTTAATTCGGACATAGAAAAGTATTTTCCAC
Organism: Clostridium beijerinckii; assembly: GCA_003129525.1. NCBI lineage: Bacteria > Bacillati > Bacillota > Clostridia > Eubacteriales > Clostridiaceae > Clostridium > Clostridium beijerinckii. Next base: position 2,056,301 of record CP029329.1, read on the forward strand.
AATATAGAAAGACTCATAATGAAGGGGTATTTGATGCTTATACAAAGGAAATCAGAGCTGCAAGAAGTGCAGGACTTTTAACTGGGCTTCCAGATGCTTATGGTAGAGGCAGAATAGTAGGCGACTATAGAAGAGTTGCACTTTATGGTATTGATTATTTAATAGAAGAAAAGAAAAGAGATCTTGATAATTTAACTGGTGATATGCTTGATGAATTAGTAAGAAAAAGAGAAGAAGTTAATGAACAAATAAGAGCATTATCGGCTATAAAATCAATGGCTGCTGGATATGGAGTTGATATTTCTGCGCCAGCTGAAAATGCTAAAGAAGCAGTACAAGCTTTATACTTTGGATATTTAGCAGGTATTAAAGAAAATAATGGAGCAGCAACATCATTTGGAAGAACTTCTACTTTCTTAGATATATATATTGAAAGAGATTTAGAAGCAGGATTAATAAATGAAAAAGAAGCCCAAGAATTAGTTGACCAACTTATAATAAAATTGAGGTTAGTTAGACATTTAAGAACTCCAGAATATAATGAATTATTTGGTGGAGATCCAACTTGGGTAACTGAATCAATTGGAGGCATGGGTATCAATGGCAAAGCACTTGTAACAAAGAATTCATATAGATATCTTCATACTTTAATAAATTTAGGGACATCAGCAGAACCTAATCTTACAGTTTTATGGTCAGATAAATTGCCTGAAAACTTTAAGAAGTATTGTGCAGAAATCTCAATAAAGACAGATGCTATCCAATATGAAAATGATGAAGTTATGAGACCACTTTATGGAGATGATTATACTATAGCTTGCTGTGTATCTGCTATGAAGGTTGGTAAGCAAATGCAATTCTTTGGAGCTAGAGCTAATGTAGCAAAATCATTATTATATGCTATAAACGGTGGAATAGATGAATTAAAGGGTATAAAAGTAGTACCAAACATTCCAAAGCTTACAGATGAAGAAGTTCTTGACTATGCTAAGGTTAAAGCAAATTATGATAAGGTATTAGAATATGTTGCTAAAATCTATGTAGATACAATGAACATTATTCACTGCATGCATGATAAATATGCTTATGAAGCTAGTCAAATGGCACTTCATGATACAACAGTAGAAAGATTAATGGCATTTGGTATTGCTGGACTATCAGTTGCTATAGACTCATTATCAGCTATTAAATTTGCTAAGG